>NZ_JBIAVA010000002.1:0-751768 GCF_042893535.1 Streptomyces sp. NPDC001599 | reverse complement strand
GCCCCGGCGTCAGGAAGTCGCCGCCGCTCGCGCCCACGCGGCGAAGCCGCAGATCGGACACAGCCCCGCGCCCCCGGGTTGGCCGCGAGCCCCGGCGTCAGGAAGTCGCCGCCGCTCGCGCCCACGCGGCGAAGCCGCAGATCGGACACAGCCCCGCGCCCCCGGGTTGACCGCGAGCCCCGGCGCCAGGAAGTCGCCGCCGCTCGCGCCCACGCGGCGAAGCCGCAGAAAGGGCACCCTCTGTGCGGAGAGGGTGCCCTTTCGTGTGGCTGGGGTTCTAGCCTGCCGCCGCTATGCGGCCCGTCGTGCGGGCGGCGTTCTTGAGTTCCACTTCGCGACGGCGGCGTCGGGCCAGGACCACGCGGCGTTCGGCGGCGGTGAGGCCGCCCCAGACGCCGTAGGGCTCGGGTTGCAGGAGGGCGTGCTCGCGGCACTCGACCATGACCGGACAGCGCGCGCAGACGCGCTTGGCGGCCTCTTCGCGGGAGAGCCGGGCGGCGGTCGGTTCCTTGGAGGGGGCGAAGAACAGTCCGGCCTCGTCGCGCCGGCACACCGCCTCGGTGTGCCAGGGAGCGTCTTGGTCCCTGTCCCGCACGGGCACCCGCTGGGCCGGAACGGCAGCTACCTGCAGGGACGAATGCGGCGGTTGCAGCACGGGTCTACTCCTGACGACGGCTTCGCTAGCGAGAGACGATGCGTCAAGGCTTACCCGTTGTACGCGCGCCTATGCACTGGGTTCGCAACCGCTGCCGGTGCCGCGCTACACGTGCTTGCGCAAACCCTTCTCGACCCGTCGGTGCACCCGGTCGAGGATGTCGGCGACGACCTTGCCGCGCTTGGGACGGGCCTCCACGCTGCCCAGTACGGCCCAGCCGTCTATGTAGATGACGGGGGCTTCGGCCTCGCTGGAGTCGAGGGTGTGGACCTCGAAGCTGCCGAGCACGCTGCCGCCCGCGCCGCGCACCGACACGTTCTCCGGGACGCGCACCTCGACGCTGCCGAAGACGGAGAACGCCTTGATGACGACCTGCTGGTACTCGAAGACCGCCTCACTGAGGTCGATCTCGACGCTGCCGAAGACCGCGTAGGCGTGGATGCGGCGGTTCGCCCGCCAGCGGCCCTTGCGGACGGCGCTGCTGAAGACCGCCACCACGTTCTCGTCGGGTTCGGCCGGGATGGCGCCGGCGGTGGGGTGGTGGGGAGCCGGGGCGGTGGTGTCCCGGCCGTGGTGGGCGGCGGGCAGGTCTCGCACGAAGACGTCCAGCTCGCCCACGGTCTTGGCGGCCAGCACGCCCTCGACGCGCTCGGCGTGCTCGTCGGCGGTGAGCCGTCCCTCGGCGAGGGCCTCGCGCAGCATGTCGGCGACACGGTCGCGGTCGGCGTCCGAGGCGCGCAGCTCGGAGGTGCGCGGGGCGGCTGGGGCGTGCTTCTGAAGGTCCACGGCAGTAGCGTACCGAAACGCGATAGATCGCGACTAGCCCTGTGGACAACCTTGTCGCGGACCGGGACCGGGGCCGGATCCACTGAGCCTTACCTCACAAGCTCGGCGCCGTCGGCAGGTTTTACGCTGGTTGGCGCTGCCAACGGAGGCCAGCCGTCGTTGCTGAGGAATCCAGCCGCGCGTGATGTCGAGTGAGGAATGGGCGAGATGCCTGAGTTCGCGTACACCGATCTGCTCCCCCAGGGCGAGGACACCACTCCGTACCGGCTGGTGACCGCCGAGGGTGTCTCCACCTTCGAGGCCGACGGGCGGACCTTCCTCAAGGTGGAGCCGGAGGCCCTGCGCAAGCTGGCCGAGGAGGCCATCCACGACATCCAGCACTACCTGCGCCCGGCACACCTGGCGCAGCTGCGCCGCATCATCGACGACCCGGAGGCGTCCGGCAACGACAAGTTCGTCGCCCTGGACCTGCTGAAGAACGCGAACATCGCGGCGGCGGGCGTGCTGCCCATGTGCCAGGACACCGGCACGGCCATCGTCATGGGCAAGCGCGGCCAGAACGTGCTCACCGCGGGCGGCGACGAGGAGGCCCTGAGCCGGGGCATCTACGACGCGTACAAGAACCTGAACCTGCGCTACTCGCAGATGGCTCCGCTCACCATGTGGGAGGAGAAGA
Source organism: Streptomyces sp. NPDC001599 (assembly GCF_042893535.1). Taxonomy (NCBI): domain Bacteria; kingdom Bacillati; phylum Actinomycetota; class Actinomycetes; order Kitasatosporales; family Streptomycetaceae; genus Streptomyces; species Streptomyces sp. NPDC001599. The sequence goes on along the minus strand of NZ_JBIAVA010000002.1, from coordinate 749,651 downwards.
ACACCGGCTCGAACCTCCCCGCCCAGATCGAGCTGTACGCGACCGACGGCGGCGCCTACAAGTTCCTGTTCATGGCGAAGGGCGGCGGCTCGGCCAACAAGTCGTTCCTCTACCAGGAGACGAAGGCCGTCCTGAACGAGTCCTCCATGATGAAGTTCCTGGAGGAGAAGATCCGCTCGCTCGGTACGGCCGCGTGCCCGCCGTACCACCTGGCGATCGTCGTCGGAGGCACCTCGGCCGAGTACGCGCTGAAGACCGCGAAGTACGCCTCCGCGCACTACCTGGACGAGATCCCGGCCGAGGGCTCGGCGCTCGGGCACGGCTTCCGGGACAAGGAGCTGGAGGAGAAGGTCTTCGAGCTGACGCAGAAGATCGGCATCGGCGCCCAGTTCGGCGGCAAGTACTTCTGCCACGACGTGCGCGTGGTGCGGCTGCCCCGGCACGGGGCGTCCTGCCCGGTCGCCATCGCCGTGTCCTGCTCGGCCGACCGGCAGGCCGTCGCGAAGATCACCGCCGAGGGCGTCTTCCTGGAGCAGCTGGAGACCGACCCGGCCCGCTTCCTGCCGGAGACGACGGACGAGCACCTCGACGCGGACGGCGACGTCGTCAAGGTCGACCTCAACCAGCCCATGGACGACATCCTCGCCGAGCTGACCAGGCACCCGGTCAAGACCCGGCTGTCCCTGACCGGTCCGCTGGTCGTGGCCCGCGACATCGCGCACGCCAAGATCAAGGAGCGGCTGGACGCGGGCGAGGAGATGCCGCAGTATCTGAAGGACCACCCGGTGTACTACGCCGGTCCCGCGAAGACGCCGGAGGGGTACGCGTCCGGGTCCTTCGGGCCGACGACCGCCGGGCGCATGGACTCCTACGTGGAGCAGTTCCAGGCGGCGGGCGGCTCCAGGGTGATGCTGGCCAAGGGCAACCGGAGCAAGCAGGTCACCGACGCGTGCGACGCGCACGGCGGCTTCTACCTCGGCTCGATCGGCGGCCCCGCGGCCCGGCTCGCGCAGGACTGCATCAAGAAGGTCGAGGTCGTCGAGTACGAGGAGCTCGGCATGGAGGCGGTCTGGAAGATCGAGGTCGAGGACTTCCCGGCGTTCATCGTGGTGGACGACAAGGGCAACGACTTCTTCCAGGACCCGGCGCCCGCGCCGACGTTCACGACGATTCCGGTACGGGGGCCGGGGCTGGCGTAACCCGCCTCGCTCCTCCGCTCAGCAGCAGGCCGGTCCGGCTCCGTCCGGGCCGGCCTTTCGTCTTTCGCCTTGTGTCCGAATAACGAACACAAGGTTCTTCTTTCGGACAACCTGCCGTCCCGGGCGTCCGTTCCATTGACTGCCCCGGCTCCCACTGTGAGTCTTTCGCCGCTCCGACATGTACACGCCATGCGATGCGTACATGCCCTGCGTGGCCACCCCTCAGCCACTTCTGGAGGACCAAGGTGAAACGAAGATCCGCCGTGGCGAGCCTGTCCCTCGCCGTCGTGCTCGGCCTCGGCACACTCCCCGCCGTCGCCGCCGACTCCGCGCCCACCGCCCCGTCGCCCACCGCCCAGTCGCCCGACGTCGACGTGACGAAGGTGAAGGCGCACCTGACCGAGCTGAACTCCATAGCCGGACGCAACGGCGGCACCCGCCGCTCGACCGGCCAGGGGTACCGCGACTCCGTCGCCTACGTGAAGGGCAAGCTGCAGGCCGCCGGTTACACCGTCACCGAGCAGCCGTGCACCTCCGGTTGCAGCAGCGGCGCCGGCCCCAATCTGATCGCCGAGTGGCCGCACGGCGACGCGGGCAACGTGTACATGTTCGGCGCCCACCTCGACAGCGTCTCGGCGGGCCCCGGAATGAACGACAACGGCTCGGGCTCGGCGGCTCTCCTGGAGAACGCCCTGACCCTGGCGCAGCAGAACCCGACGATGAAGAGCCGGGTCCGCTTCGCCTGGTGGACCGACGAGGAACAGGGCCTCAACGGCTCCGACTTCTACGTCCGCTCGCTCTCCTCGGCGCAGCGGTCCGCGATCAGGGCGTACTACAACTTCGACATGGTCGCCTCCACCAACGGCGGCTACTTCGTCAACCACGTCACCTCTGCCGCCGCCGCGCCGATGAAGGCGTACTGGGACTCGCTGGGCCTGCAGCCCGAGGAGAACACCGAGGGCGCCGGGCGCAGCGACGACTACTCCTTCGAGCAGTACGGCATCCCGACCTCCGGCTACGCGATGGGTGCCGGTGCCCGCAAGACCTCCGCGCAGGCCGCCAAGTGGGGCGGCACCGCCGGAGCCTCGTACGACCCGTGCTACCACCGGTCGTGCGACAACCTGAACAACATCAACACCACCGGCCTGGACCGGGCGTCGGACGGCATCGCGTACACCATCTGGCAGCGCGCCGTGGACACCGGCGGCGACGGCGGCGGCTGCGACACCGACCCCGTCGCCAACGGCGGCTTCGAGAGCGGCAGCTCGCCGTGGACCGGGGACACCGGCACCATCGGCGCCCACTCGGGCCAGTCGGCGCACACCGGGAGCCGCTTCGCGTGGCTCGCCGGTTACGGTTCCACGCACACCGAGTCGGTCGGCCAGACGGTGACCGTGCCGGCCGGATGCACCCGGCTGACGTACTGGCTCCACATCGACACCGACGAGTCGGGGACGACGGCGTACGACACCTTCACGGTGAAGGCCGACGGCACCACGCTCGCCACCCTGTCCAACGCGGACGCCCGCGACGGCTATGTGCAGCGCACGGTCGACCTCGGCGCCCACGCCGGCCGGCAGGTGGCCCTGAGCTTCACCGGCAGCGAGGACGGCAGCCTCCAGACCGGCTTCGTCCTGGACGACGTGAGCCTGCAGGAAGGCTGACCCCCAACGGGTGCCGGGCCACGGCGTGACCCGGCACCCGTTCGGCCCGGTCCCGGAACATCCGCGTCGCCCGGCACGCTGTACCCGGTATGAGCGAATACCGCATCGAGCACGACTCCATGGGCGAGGTCCGCGTCCCCGCGGACGCCAAGTGGCGCGCCCAGACACAGCGCGCCGTCGAGAACTTCCCCGTCTCCGGGCAGCGCATCGAGCGCGCGCACATCGAGGCACTCGCGCGGATCAAGGGCGCGGCGGCGAAGGTCAACGCCGAGCTGGGGGTGCTCGACGAGGACGTCGCCGGTGCGATCCAGGAGGCGGCCGGTGAGGTGGCCGAGGGGAAGTGGGACGAGCACTTCCCGGTCGACGTGTTCCAGACCGGGTCCGGTACCTCGTCCAACATGAACACCAACGAGGTCGTCGCCACCCTGGCGAGTGAGCGCCTCGGCCGCGACGTGCATCCCAACGACCACGTCAACGCCTCCCAGTCGTCCAACGACGTCTTCCCCTCCTCGATCCACATCGCCGCCACCGCCGCCGTCACCCGCGACCTGATCCCGGCCCTCGACCACCTCGCCGAAGCCCTGGAGCGCAAGGCGGCGGAGTTCGCCGACGTGGTGAAGTCCGGGCGTACGCACCTCATGGACGCCACGCCCGTCACCCTGGGGCAGGAGTTCGGCGGCTACGCGGCCCAGGTGCGGTACGGCATCGAGCGGCTCCGGGCCTCGCTCCCCCGGCTCGCCGAGCTGCCCCTGGGCGGCACCGCGGTCGGCACCGGCATCAACACCCCGCCCGGCTTCTCCGCCGCCGTCATCGAGGAGGTGGCCCGCGCGACGGGGCTGCCGCTGACCGAGGCGCGCGACCACTTCGAGGCGCAGGGCGCCCGGGACGGCATCGTCGAGACCAGCGGGCAGCTGCGGACCATCGGCGTCGGACTGACGAAGATCGCCAACGACCTGCGCTGGATGGCGTCCGGGCCGCGCACCGGGCTCGCGGAGATCTCGCTGCCCGACCTCCAGCCCGGGTCGTCCATCATGCCCGGCAAGGTCAACCCGGTGATCCCCGAGGCGGTCCTCATGGTCGCCGCCCAGGTCACGGGCAACGACGCCACGGTCGCCGCGGCGGGCGCGGCCGGCAACTTCGAGCTGAACGTCATGCTGCCGGTCATCGCCAAGAACGTGCTGGAGTCCGTACGGCTGCTCGCCAACGTCTCCCGGCTGCTCGCCGACCGCACCGTGGACGGGGTCGTGGCGCACCCCGAGCGGGCCCGCGAGTACGCCGAGTCCTCGCCCTCCGTGGTCACGCCGCTCAACAAGTACATCGGGTACGAGGAGGCCGCCAAGGTCGCCAAGAAGGCGCTGGCCGAGCGGAAGACGATCCGTCAGGTCGTCCTGGAGAGCGGGTACGTCGAACGCGGTGACCTCACGAGGGAGCAGCTGGACGAGGCCCTGGACGTGCTGCGGATGACCCGCCCGTGACGGGTGCGGGCGATCACGGGGGCGTACGCCGGCGCACGCTCTCGCGATCTTCGGCGCGCCGATTGGCCATGGCACCTAATATCTCTCCATGACAGACGGAGAAGCGGTGAGCGCGGCGGCGGGGACGGGAGCGGAGGGCCCGCCGGGCCCGGTGGAACGCTGGACGCCCGGCAGCCACATCCTGTGGCGGTACCGGGAGAACGGCGGCCCGCACGTCCACATCGCACGCCCCGTCACCGTCGTGCGGGACGACGCCGACCTGCTCGCCGTGTGGCTGGCGCCCGGCACCGAGTGCGTGAAGCCGGTCCTGGCCGACGGCACCCCCGTGCACCTGGAACCGCTGGCCACGCGCTACACCAAGCCGCGCGCCGTGCAGCGCGACCGGTGGTTCGGCACGGGGGTGCTGAAGCTGGCGCGGCCCGGCGAGGCCTGGTCGGTGTGGCTTTTCTGGGATCCGGGGTGGCAGTTCAAGAACTGGTACGTGAACCTGGAGCAGCCACTGACCCGTTGGGAGGGCGGGGTCGACTCGGAGGACCATTTCCTGGACATCTCCGTCCACCCGGACCGCACCTGGCACTGGCGGGACGAGGACGAGTTCGCGCAGGCCCTGCGGGACGGCCTGATGGACCCCGCGTCGGCCGAGCGGGTACGCCGGGCGGGGCGTTCGGCGGTGGCGGAGATCCGCGCCTGGGGGTCCCCGTTCACCGACGGCTGGGAGCACTGGCGGCCCGATCCGGCGTGGCCGGTACCGTCGCTGCCGGGGGACTGGGATCGCACGCCCGCGCACGTCTCCTCATGAGACCCTTGATGTGCCCCCCGGCAAGAAACGTAGGATCGTCCTCCGCAATGAGCGCGGCAACGGCAACCGGCGGAGCGTGCGCTGTGCTTGACCGATCGTCACCGAGGGGCGGCAGGACGTGAGCGAGGGGTACGAGGGCAACACGCGGGCGGGCCGCAGACGGCCCGCCGGTGACACAGGAACAGCCTCTGACCACGCGGGAACCCCGTTCCTTGGGCACGGAATGCGGGTATCGGGATTTCTGCGGGACGAACTGCACGCGCCGCGCGCAGTCCCGGACGGATGGATTCGACACGCGTGACGGAGCACCCGACCTCCTTCGACCGCCCCTCGACGGGCGCCGACCCCACGGACCCCCGCGGGGCGCTCCTGCCTGCCTCCGTGCCGCCACGGGCCTCCGGGTCCGCGTTACCGGCCCAGGGGCGCGCCGGGGAGACGCCGCCCACCGCGGGCGCGGACTCCCCGGGGGCCTTCGAGCACTCCCAGCCGGGCGCCGAGCAGGCGGCGGAGCCCGACACGCACCGTTCCCGGCCCGGGTCCGAGGGCGTCCCCGTACAGCCGGACGGCGGGCAGCCGGGCGCGCCCTCGGACGGCGTGTCCGGTGGCGGGCAGGCCGCTCTGGTGCGGCCGTTGCCCGAGGTGCCGGCCGGCGCCACGGACCGCCGCGGCGCGCCGCCGGAGCCGGAGCGGCGTACCGGGCAGCCCACCGCGCCCGGACAGCCCACGCCCATGCGGCGGGACGGCGACCGGCTGCGCTTCGTGGGCGCCGCGACCCGGCGGATCGCCCGGGGCATGGACCTGGACGAGATCGTGATGGGGCTGTGCCGGGCCACCGTGCCCACGTTCGCGGACGCCATCCTCGTCTATCTGCGCGAGCCGCTGCCGGTCGGCGACGAGCGGCCCACCGGCCCCCTGGTCCTGCGGCTGCGGCGCACCGACCGCATACCGGCCGAGCGGGACACCGAGGGCGGCTTCGCGCCCGCGGCCCAGCCGGAGCCCTCCGAGCTGGAGACCGTCGGCGCCGAGCTGTGCGAGGTGCGGCCGGGCAGCGCGCTGGCCGAGGTGCTGCGCGGGGTGCGCCCGGTCTTCACGGACACCCCGGCCGCCCGCGCCGCGCTGCCCGAACTGCTCGGCGACGAACGCGACTTCGCCCTGCCCGACGGCCGCAGGGCGATCCTCGCGCCGCTGCGCGGCCGACGCCGGGTGATCGGCGCCGCGCTGTTCCTGCGCGGACCGGAGCGCGTCGCCTTCGAGGCCGACGACCTGCTGGTGGCCGCGCAGCTCGCCACGCACAGCGCGCTGGGCATCGACAAGGCGGTGCTGTACGGGCGCGAGGCGTACATCGCCGACGAGTTGCAGCGCACGATGCTCCCGGAGAACCTGCCGCGCTGCACCGGCGTACGGCTGGCCTCCCGCTACCTCCCGGCCGCCGAGACCGCGCGGGTGGGCGGCGACTGGTACGACGCCATCCCGCTGCCGGGCAGCCGGGTCGCGCTGGTCGTCGGGGACGTGATGGGCCACTCCATGACGTCGGCGGCCATCATGGGCCAGCTGCGGACCACGGCGCAGACCCTGGCCGGGCTCGACCTGCCGCCGCAGGAGGTGCTCCACCACCTGGACGAGCAGGCCCAGCGGCTCGGCTCCGACCGCATGGCGACCTGCCTGTACGCGGTGTACGACCCGGTCTCGCACCGCATCACCGTCGCCAACGCCGGCCACCCGCCGCCGGTGCTGCTGCACATGGACGGCCACGCCGAGGTGCTGCGGGTGCCGGCCGGTGCCCCGATCGGGGTGGGCGGCGTGGACTTCGAGGCCGTGGAGCTGGACGCCCCGGCCGGCGCGACCCTGCTCCTCTACACCGACGGGCTGGTCGAGTCCCGGCTGCGGGACGTGTGGACCGGCATAGAGCAGCTGCGGGAGCGCCTGGCGGCGACCGCGCAGCTGACCGGGCCCGACCATCCGCCGCCCCTGGAAGCCCTGTGCGACGAGGTGCTCGACATGCTCGGCCCGGGCGACCGGGACGACGACATCGCGCTGCTCGCCGCCCGTTTCGACGGCATCGCGCCCAGCGACGTGGCGTACTGGTTCCTGGAGCCCGAGGACGCGGCTCCCGGCAAGGCCCGGCGCCTCGCCCGGCGGGCGCTCGCCCGCTGGGGCATGGAGGACCTCACGGACGCCGTGGAGCTGCTGGTCAGCGAGGTCGTGACCAACGCGGTGCGGTACGCCTCCAAGCCGGTCACCCTGCGGCTGCTGCGCACGGACGTGCTGCGCTGCGAGGTCGGCGACGACGTGCCGCAGCTGCCTCGGCTGCGGCAGGCGCGGGCGACCGACGAGGGCGGTCGCGGGCTGTACCTGGTGAACCGGCTGGCCCGGCGCTGGGGCGCGACGCGGCTGAGCACCGGCAAGGTGGTGTGGTTCGAGCTGAACCGCGGCTGAGTCGCGGCCGGCCCGCGGCTGGGAAGCGGCGTCACGCGAAGGGGCGCCCGGTGAGCACCGGGCGCCCCTTCGCGCGTGTCGGCGACCGCGGACGGTCTACTGCCCCCAGTCCACGCCGGGGAGCTCCGGGTCCCCCGACTCGGTGGACCCGCCGCCGTCCGGCGGTGGTTCGGTGGACGGGCTGTTCGACGGCGAGTTCGTCGGCGACTCGGGCGGCTCCTCGGTCGTCGGCTCGTTGGACGGCGGCGCCTCGGTCGTCGGGTCGTTGGACGGCGGCGGTGCCTCGGAGGTCTCCTCATGGGTCGGCGAGTTCGTCGGCGACTCGGGGGCCGTCGGCGACTTGCTCGGCCGCACCGCGGCGCCCTGCTTGGTCTCCAGATCGAACTCGGTGACCTCGTCCATGACACCGAAGGTGTACGCGGCCCAGATCTCCGCCGGCGGGCCACCACCGTTGACGCGGTAGTCGACGCCGGCCGCCTTGTACATCGGGACCTGCTTGTGCGGCGGCTCGTCGTCCTCGCCGAACAGGCCGACGGAGGTGACGAGGCCGGGGGTGAAGCCGCTGAACCAGGCGGACTTGTTGTTGTCGGACGTACCGGTCTTGCCGGCCACCTTCTGGCCGTCGCGCAGCGGGTTCTCCCGCACGGAGGTCTTGGCCGTACCGTCGTTGACCACGCCGGTGAGCACCGAGGTCACCGTGTCGGCGGCCTCCCGGCTGATGACCTGCTCGCCGATGGGGTCGGGCATCTCGACCTTGCGGTCCTTGTGCTCGACCGACTTCACGATCGCCGGGGTGACCTTCTTGCCGTGGTTGTCGAAGGTGGCGTAGACGCCTGCCATCTCCAGCGGGCTGGCGCCCATACTGCCCAGGGTCTGCGCGGGCACGGCCTGCTCGCCCTCGGTGTCCATGCCGAGGTCGGCGGCGACCTTCATGACCTCGGGCATGCCGACGTCGATGCCCATCTGGGCGAAGACGGAGTTGACGGACTTGTTCATCGCCTCCTGGACGTCGATCTCGCCGTAGTCGTGGTCGTCCTCGTTGGGCGGCGCGAAGCCGACCTCCTTGTCGCCGTCCATCACGGGGCGCTCGCTGTCGCCGTCGTAGAGGGTGTTGGCCGTGATCGGCACGCCGTCCTGGGTCTCGGCGTCGTGGTCCACGGCGGCGGCGAGGATGACCGGCTTGAAGGTGGAGGCGGGCTGGTAGTCGTCGCGGGTGGCGTTGTTGGTGTAGTGCTTCAGGTAGTTCACGCCGCCGTACATCGCCACGACGGAGCCGGTCTTCGGGTCGACGGAGGCGGCTCCGGCCTGGACGTCGGCGTCGACCTTGCGCTCGTCGGGGTCCAGCTTGTTCGTGAGCTGCTTCTTGACCGCCTCCTCCAGCGCGGCCTGCTTCTTCTTGTCGATGTTGAGGGTGACGGTGTAGCCGCCGAGGTCCACCAGGGCCTTGGCCTGCTCCATGTCCTCGGCGGCGCCCTGGGCGACGAGCTGCTTCTTGAGCGCGAAGTCGGCCGCGTCCACCAGGTAGCCGACCTGGCCCTCCTTGCCGGCGGCGGCCTTGGGCTCCTTGGGCTCCGGGAACTTCATGCCCTGGCGGTCGCCCGCGCTCAGCCACTTCTGCTCGACCATGTTGTCCAGGACGTAGTTCCAGCGCTGCTGGACGAGCTTCTTGCCGGTCTCGCTGGCGATCGCCCAGTCGTACTGGTTCGGCGCCTGGAGCAGCGCGGAGAGGTACGCGCCCTGTTCGACCGTCAGGTCCTCGGCGTCGACGCGGTAGTAGGCCTGTGCGGCGGCCTGGATGCCGTAGGCGCCCCGGCCGTAGTAGCTGGTGTTGATGTAGCCGGCGAGGATGTAGTCCTTGGACTTCTCCCGGTCCAGCTTGAGGGAGATGACCAGTTCCTTGAGCTTGCGCGAGACCGTCTGTTCCTGGGTCAGGTAGTAGTTCTTGACGTACTGCTGGGTGATCGTCGAACCGCCCTGCGCGCCCTTGCCCGAGAGGGTGTTGAGCACGCCTCGCGCGGTGCCCTTGAGGTCGACGCCGGCGTCGTTGTAGAAGGTCTTGTTCTCGGCGGCGACGAAGGTGCGCTGGACGTCCTTGGGGATCTTGGCGAGGTCGACGATCTCGCGGTTGCGGTCCCCGGTGCGGGCCATGACGCTGCCGTCGCTGTACTTGTAGACGTTGCTCTGCAGCTCGGCCTCGGGGTTGCCCTCGGGGATGTCGATCATCATGTACAGCACGATGAAGGCGCCCATGCCGAGCAGGCAGAGGCCGAAGAACGTGCCGAGGATCTTCTTCCAGGTGAACAGCCGGCGTATCCGGCTCTTCCCGCCCGCGGCCCCGCCCGCGCCGGACGAACGGCGGCGTTTCGGCGCCGCGCGGCGTCCACCGCGCTGTCGCGCTTTTCTCTCTTCCGCTCGTCCCATGGGTCCGATCCGCTCCGCTTCGGTCATCTGTGGACACGCCTCGCTCACGCGTCACACAGGTTCGTCGCTCAGGTCAGCTCAGAAAGCTAACACCGGGAGATGTGACAAACGGCAACCGATCCGGCCTTGTACGGACGTGAGAATCAGCACCCGTTCCACAGGAACCGACGTACGAGAGGGGTGCAGGGTTGTCATTTGCGGGTAAAGTGATATCACTTAGCAAGCAAAGAGAGAACGGGGGACCACCCATGTCCACGCACGATGCCCCACAGGTCACCGCCGATGTGCCCGAGATGCCGGCGCCGCGGGTGCGCGAGAACCAGGCACACAGCATCGGCGGCGGTTTCGCGCTGCTGCTCGGACTGGTCGGGCTGCTCGTCGGCGCCGGTCTGATCGCCGGCGCCACGGCCGTCGACTCGACCGGCGGCAAGGCCGTACTGATCATCGGCGGCATCCTGATCGCCCTGGCCGCCTTCCTCGCGATGTGCGGCCTGAACATGGTGGCGCCGGGCGAGGCCCGCGTGGTGCAGCTCTTCGGGCGGTACCGGGGCACCATCCGCCAGGACGGCCTGCGCTGGGTCAACCCCTTCACCTCCCGCACCAAGATCTCGACGCGGGTGCGCAACCACGAGACGGCCGTCCTGAAGGTCAACGACGCCTACGGCAACCCGATCGAGCTGGCGGCGGTCGTGGTGTGGCGGGTGGAGGACACCGCGCAGGCCACCTTCGAGGTGGACGACTACGTCGAGTTCGTCTCCACCCAGACCGAGGCGGCCGTGCGGCACATCGCCATCGAGTACCCCTACGACGCCCACGACGAGGACGGCCTCTCACTGCGCGGCAACGCCGAGGAGATCACCGAGAAGCTCGCCGTCGAGCTGCACGCGCGCGTGGAGGCGGCCGGCGTGCAGATCATCGAGTCCCGCTTCACGCACCTCGCGTACGCGCCGGAGATCGCCTCGGCGATGCTCCAGCGGCAGCAGGCCGGTGCGGTGGTCGCCGCGCGGCGGCAGATCGTGGACGGCGCGGTCGGCATGGTCGAGGCCGCGCTCGCCCGGATCAGCGAGCAGGACATCGTGGAACTGGACGACGAACGCAAGGCGGCGATGGTGTCCAACCTGATGGTCGTGCTCTGCGGGGACCGCGCCGCCCAGCCGGTCCTGAACACGGGGACGCTTTACCAGTGACGACCCCGCCCGAGGATTCCGGGACTCCCGAGGGCCCGGCTCCGCGGCGTCGGCCGCAGCAGCGCAAGCAGGTGCTGCTGCGGCTGGACCCGCAGGTGTACGAGGCGCTGGCCCGCTGGGCGGGCGACGAACTGCGCTCGGCCAACGCCCAGATCGAGTTCCTGCTCCGCAGGGCACTGGCCGAGGCCGGCCGGCTGCCCGGCGACACCGGGCCGCTGCCACGCCGGGGCCGTCCGCCCGGGGGCGGCCGCCCGGGGGCCGCGCCACCGTCCTGACCGTCCGGGGCGGAGGCGGGCCCTCCGTCGTAGCGGAACCGTGACAATCGGCTCCGACCTGCGCTCCGGCGGCCGGCCCGTACCCGCCGCCACGATCTCTGCACCGTGCGTATACATGGGGCGTATACACCGTGTGTAGAGTGCTCCGCATGTCCATCGGTCACACCCTCCTGGGGCTCCTGGAGTCCGGGCCGCGCCACGGTTACGACCTCAAGCGCGCCTTCGACGAGAAGTTCGGTCACGACCGGCCGCTGCACTACGGCCAGGTCTACTCGACGATGTCCCGCCTGCTGAAGAACGGCCTCGTCGTGGTCGACGGCATCGAGGCGGGCGGCGGTCCCGAGCGCAAGCGGTACGCGATCACCGACGAGGGGATCACCGACGTACAGCGGTGGCTCGCCACGCCGGAGAAGCCCGAGCCGTACCTCCAGTCGACGCTGTACACCAAGGTCGTCCTCGCGCTGCTCACCCACCGCGACGCCGCCGACATCCTCGACACCCAGCGTTCGGAGCACCTGCGCAGCATGCGCATCCTCACCGACCGCAAGCGCAAGGGCGATCTCGCCGACCAGCTCATCTGCGACCACGCCCTGTTCCATCTCGAGGCCGACCTGCGCTGGCTGGAACTGACCGCCGCGCGCCTCGACAAGCTCCGTGAGGCGGTAACCCGATGACTCCCCCCGCAGGCTCCCTGCTCTCGGCGGACCAGCTCCGCAAGGCCTACGGCCCCACCCTCGCCCTCGACGGCGCCGAGTTCTCCATCCACCCCGGCGAGGTCGTCGCCGTCATGGGCCCCTCCGGGTCCGGCAAGTCGACGCTGCTGCACTGCCTCGCCGGCATCGTGCCGCCCGACTCGGGGACGATCACGTACAACGGGCAGGAGCTGTCGGCGATGTCCGACGCCCAGCGCAGTGCGCTGCGCCGCTCGGACTTCGGGTTCGTGTTCCAGTTCGGCCAGCTGGTGCCGGAGCTGACCTGTGTCGAGAACGTCGCCCTTCCGCTGCGGCTGAACGGCACCGCCCGCAAGGAGGCCGAGCGGGCCGCGCTGAGCTGGATGGAGCGGCTGGAGGTCGACGACCTCAGGAAGAAGCGGCCCGGCGAGGTCTCGGGCGGCCAGGGGCAGCGGGTCGCGGTGGCCCGCTCGCTGGTCACCAACCCGCGGGTGCTCTTCGCGGACGAGCCGACCGGCGCGCTGGACTCCCTCAACGGCGAGCGCGTGATGGAGCTGCTCACGGACGCCGCCCGCTCCACCAACGCCGCCGTCGTGCTGGTCACGCACGAGGCACGGGTGGCCGCCTACTCCGACCGCGAGATCGTCGTACGCGACGGCAAGTCCCGGGACATGGAGCGGGTCGTATGAACGTGCGTCAGTGGGCCGCCGACCTGATGCTGGGCGTCCGCTTCGCCTTCACCGGCGGCCGCGAGGGCTGGACCCGGGCCGTGCTGACGGCCGTCGGCGTCGGGCTCGGCGTGGCGCTGCTGCTGCTGACGACGGCGATCCCGAACGCCCTCTCCGTCCGGCACGAGCGGGAGGCGGCGCGCTCCGACATCACCTACGCCTCCGACCCGATGCCGAAGGCGAACGACACGCTCGTGATCGCCCGGGTCGACGACTACTTCCGCGAGGACGACCTCCGGGGCCGGGCCCTGGAGCCCGAGGGACCGCGGGCACCGCTGCCGCCTGGCGTGGAGAAGTTCCCGGCGGTGGGCGAGATGGTGGTCTCCCCCGCCCTGAAGGAGCTGCTGGACTCGGACTCCGGCGCGCTGCTGCGCGAGCGGCTGCCGGACCGGATCGTCGGCACGATCGCGGAGGACGGACTGATCGGCTCGGCCGAACTCGCCTACTACCGGGGCGCGGAGGGTCTCGCCGAGCAGATCTCCCAGGGCCGGGTCGAGCGCATCGACCGGTTCGGCGACCCGGAGCCCGGGGAGGAGCGCTCCGACCCGGTGCTGCTCCTGCTGGTCCTCGTCGTCTTCGTGGTGCTGCTGATGCCGGTCGCGGTGTTCATCGCCGCCGCCGTGCGGTTCGGCGGCGAGCGACGGGACCGACGGCTCGCGGCGCTGCGCCTGGTGGGCTCGGACAGCCGCATGACCCGGCGCATCGCGGCCGGTGAGGCCCTGGCCGGCGCGGTCCTCGGGCTGTTCTTCGGCGCCGCGTTCTTCATGGTCGGACGGCAACTCGCGGGCAGCGCCGAGGTGTTCCGCATCAGCGTGTTCCCCAGCTATCTCAACCCCTCGCCGGTGCTGGCCCTGCTGGTGGCGGTGGCGGTGCCGGCTGCGGCGGTGCTGGTGACGCTGTTCGCGCTGCGCGGGGTGGTCATCGAACCCCTCGGCGTGGTGCGCGCGAGCCGGCCGGCCCGGCGCCAGCTGTGGTGGCGGCTGATCCTGCCGCTGGCCGGACTGGCGATGCTCTACCCGATGATCGGCAACGGCCGCGAGAACGGCGACTTCAACCAGTACCTGGTGACCGGTGGTGTCGTCCTGCTCCTGGTGGGCGTGACCGCGCTGCTGCCGTGGGTCGTGGAGAGTGTCGTCGCCCGCCTCGGCTCCGGCGGCGTGGCCTGGCAACTGGCCGTGCGCAGGCTCCAGCTGAGCAGCGGGACGGCGGCCCGGATGGTCAACGGCATCGCGGTGGCCGTGGCCGGGGCGATCGCGCTGCAGATGCTGTTCGCCGGCGTGGACGACGACTACACCAAGTCCACCGGGCAGGACGTGTCGAGGGCGCAGATGGAGGCACAGCTGTCGAGCGGGGTCCCGGTGGCCCCGGCGGCCGAGAAGTTCCGCGAAACCAAGGGGGTGAAGGCGGTCTACGCCTTCTCCGAGGGCTACGTGGGCGACCGCCCCCAGGACCCGGAGCACGGCACGATGCTCACCGTGGGCGACTGCGCGTCGCTGCGGGAGATCTCCAAGCTGTCCTCGTGCGCGGACGGCGACGTGTTCGCCGTGCACGGTGCCGATTGGGACACCGGGGAGGACATGACGAAGCTGGCCGCCCCCGGCCGGAAGCTGTACTCGGACCCGACCTACGAGGGCGGTCCGCAGCGCCAGGCGGTCCCCTGGACGGTTCCGCAGGGCATCAAGACGGCGAAGGCGCTTCCGGGACTGGTGGCCGGGACCGACCGGGGCGGCTTCCTCATCACGCCGGGGGCGCTGCCGTCCGCGCTCGCACCGACGCTGGACGGACACGCCTATCTCCAGCTGGACGAGTCGGTGCCGGACGTGCACGACCTGGTGCGGAACACCACGGCGGCCGTGGACCCGCTGGCGGACGCCGTGACCTGGGCGGCGACCGAGCGGACCGACCGGTTCGACGCCATCCGCACCGGCCTGTTCGTGGGGGCGGCGTGTGTGCTGGCGCTGATCGGCGCCAGTCTGCTGGTCTCGCAGCTGGAGCAGCTGCGCGAGCGCAAGAAGCTGCTGTCGGCCCTGGTCGCCTTCGGCACCCGGCGCCGCACGCTCAGCCTCTCGGTGCTCTGGCAGACGGCGATTCCCATCGTGCTCGGCCTGCTGCTCGCCTCGGTGGTGGGCCTGACCCTGGGCACGGTGCTGCTGAAGATGACGAACACCCCGGTCAGCGTCGACTGGACCGGCGTCCTGTCCATGACCGGCATCGGCGCCGCGGTCGTCCTGGTGGTGACGCTGTGCAGCCTGCCGCCGCTGCTGCGGCTGATGCGGCCGGAGGGGCTGCGCACGGAGTAGGCCCCTCAGCCGTGCACCGTCCGCACCGGCAGGTCCGCCATGGCCTCCCGCAGGGCCGCCGCCAGCTCGTCGTACTCCGCCGAGCGGGCGGCGCCCGTGCGCATGGCGAGGGCGACGCGGCGGGTGGGGGCCGGGTCGGTGAACGACGCGGTGAGGAGCTGGCTGGAGCGGGAGGTCTCCACACGGACCGCGGTGCGCGGCAGCAGCGTCACCCCGAGGCCGCCCGCCACCAGCTGCACCAGCGTGGCCAGTCCGGCGGCCGTGGTCGTCGCCGGGACTCCCGCGCGGCCCGCCTCCCGGCAGATGTCGAGCGCCTGGTCGCGCAGGCAGTGCCCCTCGTCGAGCAGCAGCAGCTTCAGCTCGCGCAGCACCGAGCGTTCGAGGCCCTCCCGGCCGCCGAGCCGGTGGTCGAGCGGTGTGACCAGGACGAAGTCCTCGTCGAAGAGGGGGAGTTCGGTGACGCCGGGGACGCCGAGGGGGACCGCGAGCAGCAGCAGGTCGAGGCGGCCGATGGTGAGCCCGTCCAGGAGGCTGGCGGTCTGCTCCTCGTGGACCTGGAGGTCGAGGTCGGGGTAGCGGTCGTGCACCAGCCGCAGCACCGTCGGCAGCAGGTACGGCGCGACGGTGGGGATGACGCCGAGCCGCAGCGCGCCGGTGAAGGGCGCCCGTACCGCTTCCGCCTCCTCGATGAGCGCGCCGACCTCCGCCAGTACCGCCTTGGTCCGCACCGCGAGCCGTTCGCCGGCCGGGGAGAGCAGCACCTTGCGCGTCGTACGCTCCAGGAGGGTGACACCCAGTGCCTCCTCCAGGGCGGAAACGGCGCCCGAGAGCGCCGGCTGGCTCATGCCGATCGCGGCGGCGGCGTCACGGAAATGCAGGTGCTCGGCGACCGCGTCGAAAGCCCGCAGCTGAGCGAGGCTGGGCTGTCTCTTCTTACTGGACACTAATAGCTACCTCCGATCAACTCGACCGAGTGTAGCTATTTCACTAATCAATGCACTCTGTGCCAACATCACTAACGTCCAACCCATGGGAAACACTCGCAAAATGGGTGTTTCTTCGCTGCGCTTTTGGAGAGCACGTGCTCACTGTCGGTGACAAGTTCCCCGAGTTCGACCTGACCGCCTGTGTCTCGCTGGAGAAGGGCAAGGAGTTCCAGCAGATCAACCACAAGACCTACGAGGGTCAGTGGAAGGTCGTCTTCGCCTGGCCCAAGGACTTCACCTTCGTGTGCCCGACCGAGATCGCCGCCTTCGGCAAGCTGAACGACGAGTTCGCCGACCGTGACGCCCAGATCCTCGGCTTCTCCGGCGACTCCGAGTTCGTGCACCACGCCTGGCGCAAGGACCACCCGGACCTGACCGACCTGCCCTTCCCGATGCTCGCCGACTCGAAGCACGAGCTCATGCGTGACCTCGGCATCGAGGGCGAGGACGGCTTCGCGCAGCGCGCGGTCTTCATCGTGGACCAGAACAACGAGATCCAGTTCACGATGGTCACCGCCGGCTCCGTCGGCCGCAACCCCAAGGAGGTCCTGCGGGTCCTCGACGCCCTGCAGACCGACGAGCTCTGCCCGTGCAACTGGAGCAAGGGCGACGAGACCCTGGACCCGGTCGCGCTGCTCTCGGGAGAGTGAGCTGACATGTCCCTCGACTCCCTGAAGTCCGCCGTCCCGGACTACGCCAAGGACCTGAAGCTCAACCTGGGTTCGGTCATCGGCAACTCCGGCCTCCCGGCGCAGCAGCTGTGGGGCACCGTGCTGGCGACCGCCATCGCCTCGCGCTCCCCCATCGTGCTGCGCGAGCTGGAGCCGGAGGCGAAGGCGAACCTCACGCCCGAGGCGTACACGGCCGCCAAGTCGGCCGCCGCCGTGATGGCGATGAACAACGTCTTCTACCGCACCCGGCACCTGCTGTCGGACCACGAGTACGGCACCCTGCGCGCCGGTCTGCGGATGAACGTCATCGGCAACCCGGGCGTCGACAAGGTCGACTTCGAGCTGTGGTCCTTCGCGGTGTCCGCCATCAACGGCTGCGGCATGTGCCTGGACTCGCACGAGCAGGTGCTCCGCAAGGCCGGTGTGGACCGCGAGACGATCCAGGAGGCGTTCAAGATCGCCGCCGTGGTCGAGGCCGTCGGCGTCACGCTGGACGCCGAGGCGGTCCTCGCCGCCGAGTAGTCCCGCACGGGATCCGTCCCGGCGCGGCACACACGGCACGGGCCCCGCTCACCGAGAGGTGGGCGGGGCCCGTTCGCGTGCCGGTGCCCGGGCTGCGGCGCGCCGCTACGCCTGGGAGGTGTCCGACGGCGAGGTGTCCGACGGCGGGCCGTCCGCCGGGGGGCCGTCCGCCGGGGGGCCCGGGGTCTTCTGCGGCCCCGGCGCCCGGTCGACGGCCGGGGCGGCGTCGGTCGAGGTGGCTCCGTGCGGTCTCGGCGTCTGCCGCAGGGCGGCCTCGCGGGAGTACGCCCGCAGGTAGCCCACGACGGTGTTGGTCACCGCCACCAGCGGCACGGCGACCACGGCGCCGCCGATGCCGGCCACCATGCCGCCGGCGGCCACCGAGAGGACCACCGCGAGCGGATGGACCCGCACCGCGCGTCCGAGGATGAACGGCTGCAGGATGTGGCCCTCGATCTGCTGCACCGCCAGCACCACGACGAGCGTCATGACCGCCGCGAACACGCCCTGCGTCACCAGCGCCACCACGACCGCGAGCGCGCCCGACACCACGGCGCCGACCAGTGGGATGAAGGCGAACAGGAAGATGAACACGGCCAGCGGGACGGCCATCGGCACGTCCAGGAAGTAGATGCCGAGGCCGATGAAGATGGCGTCGATCAGCGCGACTATCACCGTGCCGCGCACGTAGGCGGTCAGCGTCCGCCAGGCGCGCGGGCCGGCCCCGGCCACGCCCGGCCGGGCTGCCGCGGGCACCAGCTTCAGCGACCACTGCCAGATCCGCTTGCCGTCGTAGAGCAGGAACAGCGTCGAGAAGGCGGCCAGCAGGATGCCGGTGAGCGCCTCGACGACGACCGTGACGCCTTCGAGTCCGGCCGACGTGATCTGGTCGGTGTTCGCGCCCACCGCGTCGCGCAGGTTCTTCGCGATCTCGTTGATCTGCTTGTCGGTGACGTGGAACGGGCTGTTCAGCAGCCAGTTGCGCAGCTCGTCGATGCCGTCCTGGACCTGGTCGGAGAGGTTGTCGATGTTCTCCATGACCTGCCAGGTGACGAACCAGCCGATCAGGCCCATCACCACGAACCCGAGGATCGCGGTCAGGGCGGTGGCCGGCCCCCGCGGCACCCCGTGCCGGCGCAGCCAGGCCACGGCCGGCTGGAGCAGCGCGGTGATCAGCAACGCGGCCACGAACGCCAGCACCACCAGCTGTACGGCGCTGATGACCCGCATCAGCACCCACACGGTGCCCGCGAGCACCAGCAGCCGCCACCCCGCCTCCGCGGCCACCCGTACCCCCCAGGGCACGGCCTGCGCCGGATCGGGGCGGTGGGCGGGCGCGACCGGGCGGTGGGCGGCGGGGTGTTCGCCGGCGGAGCCCCCGGCCGCGCCCCGCGCCGTGTCGTCAGCCGTGTCGTCCAGGGGACGCCGCGCGTACTCGGAGGCGGACCCGGGTCCGTCGTCGGTGTCGTCCCGCCGCGCTTCCTCGCGGCGCTGCTCCAACCGTTCGCTCGCCCGCGTCAGTCCGGCGCCGAGCCGGCCGAGCCACCCTGGCACTCGTGACATGATCCGTCCTCTTCCCCCGTCCTTCCCCACCACTCCCCCCTGGAGTCGTTCCGGTCCGACCGTACATGGCGGGAGCGCGAAAGCCCCTCACCATAAGACGGTGAGGGGCTGCGCGAGGTTGAGCGGGGACCGCGGCGCCGGGGAAGGCGGGCGGACTGCGGGCTCAGTACCAGTGGTTGGCCTGCCAGAAGGCCCAGGCGTCGCACGGGCTGCCGTAGCGGTTGTCCATGTAGCTGAGGCCCCACTTGATCTGGGTGGCCGGGTTGGTCCGCCAGTCGGCGCCCGCGGAGGCGTACTTGCCCGCCGGGAGTGCCTGGAAGAGGCCGTAGGCGCCGGAGGAGGCGTTGACGGCCTGGTAGTTCCAGCTGGACTCGTGGTTCACGATGTTGCTGAAGCACTGGAACTGGCCGCTGGGCACCATCTGGCGCGCCATCGCCTGGATCTGGCTGGTGCTGTAGGAGCTCTGGACGGTGAAGCTGCTGGCGTCGCGCTGGGCGTCGCGGCTGGCCGCATCCTTCGCCGCCTCGCGCTGCTTCGCCGCCTGGGCCGCCTTCTTGGCCTTCTCCTGCTTGTCCACGGCGGTCTTGGCGGCTGCCTTGCGGGCCGCCTCCTCGGCGTCCTTCTTGGCGCTCGCGTCCGCCGCGATGGCCTGCACATCGGCCTGCTGCGTCAGGGACGCGGTCTGCACCTGCGCCTGCTCACCCATGGGGATGTCGGCAAGCAGCGTCGTGCCTGCTGCCGTCGCCTCCGCGTCGTCGTTGTTCTGCGCGACGCTGCCCGAGGCAACTCCGACGACGCTTCCGACGGCGGTGACCGCCGTGGCCGAGGCCACTGCGAATCCCCGGACCGAGATCCGGCTCACACGGTTTCCTTCCAGCATCGCCCGCTTCGGTGACCCTCGCGGACGCAATCGTGCCCCTGGCACTGGCCTCCCCAACTACGGGTCACGGGAGGCACGGGCCCGGTGGACAACTCCCCAGCGGGGAGCGCCGCGTGGTGCTTCGGGCGGCATACGACGCTGCTATGGAGTTGGATCTGGTGCTTCTGGGGCGCCGTACCGCTGGGGGTACGGCTGAGTCGTATGCGGGGCCTGACAGGAATGAGACTCTGCCGTAACCCGGCGGGGTGAGGCA
Source organism: Streptomyces sp. NPDC001599 (assembly GCF_042893535.1). Lineage (NCBI taxonomy): Bacteria > Bacillati > Actinomycetota > Actinomycetes > Kitasatosporales > Streptomycetaceae > Streptomyces > Streptomyces sp. NPDC001599. Next base: position 729,621 of record NZ_JBIAVA010000002.1, on the reverse strand, counting down.
ATTCTGTGTTGCGTGTGAAAGCTCACATCCCGTTTGGCCCAGGGGATTCACGGAAAACCGCACACACCGAGGCGCCGCCCGGCTAGGCTCTGGGCCTTTCCGGACGGCGCCGAACTGACGGGTAACCGACCCTTGTCGGGTCGGAGTTCTCGGACGGGTCAGATGTGACCGTCCTCCAGCATTTCGGTCACAAGTGCCGCGATCTGGGACCTCTCCGAGCGCGTCAGCGTGACGTGCGCGAAGAGCGGATGCCCCTTCAGCTTCTCGACGACGGCGACCACTCCGTCGTATCGGCCCACCCGGAGATTGTCCCGTTGTGCCACGTCATGGGTGAGTACGACCCGTGAGTTGGCCCCGATCCGGGACAGCACGGTCAGCAGGACGTTCCGCTCCAGCGACTGCGCCTCGTCCACGATCACGAACGCGTCGTGCAGCGAGCGCCCCCGGATGTGGGTGAGTGGCAGCACCTCCAGCATCCCGCGCGCGGTCACCTCCTCGATGACCTCCCGGCTGGTGACGGCCGACAGCGTGTCGAAGACCGCCTGCGCCCACGGGCTCATCTTCTCGGCCTCGGAGCCGGGCAGGTAGCCGAGCTCCTGTCCGCCCACCGCGTACAGCGGACGGAAGACCATCACCTTCTGGTGCTGCCGGCGCTCCAGGACCGCTTCGAGGCCCGCGCACAGGGCGAGCGCCGACTTGCCGGTGCCGGCCCGGCCACCCATGGACACGATGCCCACGTCCGGGTCGAGGAGCAGGTCGAGCGCGATCCGCTGCTCGGCACTGCGGCCCTTGATGCCGAACGCCTCCCGGTCGCCGCGCACCAGCCGGACGTTGCCGTCGGGCGTGACGCGGCCGAGGGCCTTGCCGCGCTCCGACTGGATGGTCAGACCGGTGTGCACGGGCAGGTCGGCCGCCTCGGGGACGTAGACCCGGCCCTCCTCGAAGAGCACGTCCACCTGCTCGCCCGGCAGGGTGAGTTCGGACATTCCGGTCCAGCCGGAGGCGTCCGTAATGGCCAGCTCGGCGCGGTACTCCTCGGCCAGGAGTCCGACGGAGGACGCCTTGATCCTCAGCGGGAGGTCCTTCGAGACGACCGTGACGTCGAATCCCTCCGCCTGGAGGTTGCGGGCGACCGCGAGGATGCGGGAGTCGTTGTCTCCCAGGCGGTAGCCGGTGGGCAACACGCTGGGGTCCGAGTGGTTGAGCTCGACGCGGACGGTGCCGCCGAGGTCCCCGATCGGGATGGGGGCGTCGAGGCGACCGTGCCGCACCCGGAACTCGTCGAGCAGGCGCAGGGCCTGCCGGGCGAAGTAGCCGAGTTCGGGATGGTGCCGTTTGGCCTCCAACTCCGTCACCACGACGATGGGGAGCACGACCTCGTGCTCGTCGAAGCGGTTCAGGGCGTTCGGGTCGGCCAGCAGGACGCTGGTGTCGAGAACGTAGGTGCGCCTATCTGGCTTGTGGCGCTTTGTGCTGGTCACCACGGAAGGACGTACCCCCTCGGAAGAGGTCGGGGAGCGACGGAGTGGACGCAGGGCCGGGAGGGCGGGAACGAGCCGCGCCGGGAGGGCGGGAACGAGCCGACCGGTCTGGGGCCGCCCTGCACTGGCGCGGACCGGGGACCGGTCCTCCGCCGCGTCTTCCGTGCCGTGACCGCACGGTGGGGCTGGTGCAAAGGGCCTCCCGGGCGGACGGCTCCGTGCCGTCCGCTGAGATCCGACACCCGTGGTTCGGGCGTCGACCTGCTTGGCTTATGCCCTCGAACAAGCGCCGCCATGCCACGACACAGGACGGCGCACCGGTGAACTCCTCGTTACGGGCGTACCGCTCGCAGGCGCCGCCCGGACGGGCAGAAAAAACGGGCCGGTCCGTGGGGGGGAGACGGACCGGCCCGAGGGGGGGGTTTCCACCATAACCCTTCGTAAGTGATGCTGCGCGCATCGGCGTGCCACAACTACTCTCCGAAGTCGCCCGGCGACGCCCGGATGACCACGGAAGCCCTTATTCCGGCCTGAACGGTGGCCAAATCACCGCACACCTCCGGGCGGGCGGTGATGCGCGTGAGACTGGAGTGGCGCGGCGGGGCGACGGCCGACGCGATGGCGCGGGAGTCCGCTTCCCCCGACCGGGTGACACGACCGGCGCGGCCGGCTCGACCCGGGCGGGTCCGGCGGTCGGCCCGGCGACCGGTCCGCCGGTTGATCCTGCGGCTGATCCGGCACCGCGCAGCCCCCTCCACTGCGCGGTGCCACGCGCGCAGCTTTGCTCACGCGAATTACCTGGCTTCGAATTTACGCGACCGGGCGGGCCGTTTTCGACTCGAAGAGGACATCGATGAATAACGATGTGGAAACCCTGTGAGGATCGGTGGGCGATTGCGTATCCTCCCTCCGCGCACGCGGATGTTTGCGAAGGTGCGCCCCCTAAGCCCGGAAGATCCGTCCCCGGACGACCGAGGAAGGCCGCGGGAGACCGAGGACGGCCGAGGACGGCCGAGGACGGCCGAGGAACGCCGAGGACGGGATCCGTCCTACTTCCCACCTAGCGTCGCCTCATGACGGAGACGACGACGATCACTTGGGCGGCAGCGAGCGCACGGCGCCTGCAACGGCAGTTCCTGGCCAGGCGCGCCCGAACGGGCACGCCCGTCGCGGACGTGGCCGCCGCGATGCTCGGCGTCCACGCCCAGGTACTGTCCGCGGCCGAGCTGTCGGTCGGCCTGCGGGCCGACGGCGTGACCCGTACGGACGTACGCGACGCCCTGTGGCCCACCGCTCCGCTCGCGCCACCCGCGCCCGCGCCAGTGCCAGTGCCAGTGCCCACGCTGGTGAAGACGCACGGCCCGCGCGGGACGGTGCATCTGCTTCCGGCCCGCGATCTGCCGCTGTGGTGCGCCGCGCTCCCCGCGACCCCGGCCGGCACGGCCGCCTTCCCCACCGACGTACGCCTCACCGAGGAGCAGGCCGGGCAGGTCGTGGCCGCGATCGCAGACGCGCTCGACGGCGCCTTCCTGACCATCGACGAACTCGGCGAGGAGGTCGTCGCCCGCACCGGCCCGTGGGCCGGCGACCTGGTCATGCCCGCCTTCCAGACCATGTGGCCCCGCTGGCGCCAGGTCCTGCACCGGGCCGGCCAGTGCGGCGCCCTGTCCTTCGGCCCGAACCGCGGCCGCAGGGTGACGTACACCCGGCCGCCCCACTTCACCCCGCTGCCGCCCGAGGAGGCGTCACGGCTCCTCGTACGCCGATACCTGTACGCGTACGGACCGGCGACTCCCCAGCACTTCGCCCGCTGGCTGGCCGCGCCACCCGGCTGGGCGAGGGCCCAGTACGCCGAGCTGGCCGCCGCGGGCGAGATCGAGGAGGTCCGCTTCGAGGGCGCCCCGGCGTGGGTGACGGCGGGCGACACCGACTTCCCCGACGCCCCGGAACGGGACGAACTGCTGCGCGGGGTGCGGTTGCTGCCGTACTTCGACGCGTACGTCGTCGCCGCGCAGCCGCGGGAACTGCTCTTCCCGGGGGCCGCCTACCGGCGGGCGCTGGCGGGCGGGCAGGCGGGCAACTTCCCCGTGCTCCTGGTCGACGGGGTCGCGGCGGGCGTCTGGCACCAGCGCCGCCGGGGCCGCCGTACGACGGTCACGGTCGAACCGCTGGCCCGCCTGACGGCACGGCAGGAACGCGAGCTGGCGGACTGCACGGAACGGGTGGGGGCCGTACTGGAGGCCGCGGCGGAGCTGGTGATCGGGGAGGTGACGGTGGGGGCGCACGCGTGAGGAGTGGGGGCGCACGCGTGAGGACGCGGTCCCTGGCCCGGGACCGTCAGGTGGGTGTCAGGCCTGCGTGCGGGGTCGGCTCGTGGCGTCCGGCTTGCGCACGTCGAAGAGATGACGGGAGCTGTGGGCGACGAAGGGCCCGTCGGCCTCCATGCGTTCGTGCAGGTCGCGCAACCGGTCCCGGTACGCCTCGACGGTGAACCCGGGGACCATCCACACCACCTTGCGCAGAAAGTGGACCACGGCACCGATGTCGAGGAACTCCATCCGCAGCCGCTCCGCCCGCAGCCCGACGACCTCCAGCCCGGCCGCCTCGGCGTCGGCGCGCTCACGCTCGGGGTCACGGTGCCGGTGGCTGTCCTCGGGCAGCGGCCCGAGGAAGTACTCGACGAGTTCGAAGACGCTGGCAGGCCCGACGTGCTGCGCGAAGTAGGTGCCGCCGGGCATGAGCACGCGGGCCACCTCGTCCCAGTGCGGCTCGACGGGATGCCGGCTCACGACCAGGTCGAAGGCGCCGTCCGCGAAGGGCAGCGGCGCGTCGTCGGCCGAGGCCACCACCGGGACACCGCGCGGTCGCAGCAGCCGGGTGGCCTCGGCGACGTTGGGCGCCCAGCCCTCGGTGGCGGCGACGAGCGGGGCCCGGCCGGGTCCGGCGGCTTCGAGGGCGAAGTCCAGCACCTCCCCTCCCCCGGTCTGCACGTCCAGTACGGCGGTGGCCCCGGCCAGCCGCCCGGCCATGGACCGCGCGTACCCCCAGGAGGGCCGTGCCTCGGTGGCCCGCCCCTCGAACCAGGAGAAGTCCCACCCTTCGGTGGGGACGGCGGCGCCTTCGGCCACGAGGCGGTCGAAGGTGCTGGGGTGGGGAGGGGACGTCATGAAGAAGGCTCCGCTCAATGGCTCTGGGTATCGGTGATTCATTGGGCTGATTGTCTTGCGGATCGTTCCGCGGATGGTTCTTCGGCCAGTTCCATACAGCGCAGGCGGGCCGGGGAGAAGTCGTAGGGCATCCTGCCGACGGCCTCGAACGCGCTCATGGAGTGAGCCTTACCGTCACCGTCACCGTCACCGTCGGTGGCAGGGTGCAAGGTGTCCCAGGCGTCGAAGAGGGCGTCGTCGTCCTCACCCAGGCCGGACTCCTCGATGGCGGCCTCCAGGGCGCTTTCGAAGGCGCGCCGTTCGCCGGCCACTCGGGCCACCCGCGGATCATCGACGGCGACACTGTCGTCGAGTGCCTCCTCGGCGTCGTCGATGCGGTCGGACTCCTCGCGCAGGGTCGGATGCGTGGCCAGGACGACGAAGCGGGTGGCCTGGACGGCCGCGCCGAGCGGGCCGAGGATCCGCTCGGTGACCAGCAGACTGTCCAGGTCCGCCTGCCGCAGGGAGCCCTCGGGCAGACTCCTCAGGCGTTCGGTGACGAAGTCGGAGAGCAGGCCCATCCGGCTGCCTTCGGTGCGCATCCGCCGCACGGCGGTCCGTTGCCGCCGCAGTTCCGCCTCCTGCTCGGCGAGGGATTCCTCCAACCGCTCCAGAATGCCCGCGACGCCTTCTGCGCTGTCCGCACCGCTGGAAGGCGTGCCGGTGGCGAAGGCGTCACGGATGTCGTCCAGGGCGATCCCGGCGTCGGCCATCTTGCGGATCCACAGCAGGCGGATCATGTCCTCGTACCCGTAGCGGCGGCGGTCGTCGCTGCCCCGCTCGGGCTCGGGAAGCAGGCCGATCTCGTGGTAGTGGCGAATCGCCCGTGGCGTGCTGCCCACGAAGGCCGCCGCGTCACCGATCTTGACCTGGCGGGGCGGCATGAAGGACGAACGCATGAGCAGGGACCCTTCCTCGCGATATCGGGACGTACGTCCACCGGACCACATGCCGCTACGGAAGGTGCAACCCGGACACACCGCGACGAGAGCCGGCCCCGCGTGAGACGGCTGATCCCCCGTTGGATCGCGTACCGTGCCGTGCAGTCTTCGCCGTCAAAGGGCCACCGTCGGCCACCGCTAGTCCACCAACGGCCGGACCCGCTCGGCGGCGAACCGGACGAAGCCCTCCGGATCGGGCTCGTCCCCGGTCGGCTGGAGGATCACGGTGTCGGCCCCGGCCTCGGCCAGGCGCCGCACGGCGTCGGCAACGGCCTCCGCGTCTCCGGCGGCCCCGAGATCCGGCACCGCCCCGACGCCTTCGGCGACCAGTTCGGCCCGAAGCCGGTCACGGGCGCCGGATCCGGTGGCGGCCAGGAGATACACGACGACCCGGTGCGCTTCCGTCCGCCCGCTCGCCGACCGTCCTTCGTCGATGAGCCGCCGGGCGCGTCGCACCCCGTCGGGCGGAGTGTTCGCGGTGAGCACGGTGCCGTCGGCGGCCTCACCGGCCAGCCGCAGCGAGCGCGGCCCGGTGGCACCGGCGAGCACCTCGACGGGCTGCTCCGGCGGCCAGTCCAGCGCGACGTCGTCGAGTCGGACGTAGCGCCCCGTCGAGGTCACCCGCCCTCCCCCCAACAACGCGCGCAGGGCCACGAGGTGCTCCCGCAGCAACGTCAGGGGCGACTCGGCCCGCGCGCCGACCTGCCCCATCCAGTCCTGCACCCCGTGTCCCACGCCGAGGACGGCGCGGCCGGGGAACATCCGGTGCAGCGTGGCGGCCTCCATCGCGGTGAGGGCGACGTTCCGCAACGGCACGGGCAACAGCCCGACCCCGACCCGCACCCGCTCGGTCCACGCGAGGGCGGCGGCGGCCGTGGAGATCCCGCCCTCCCGGAAACAGTCCTCCCACAGCCACAACTCCTCGAGCCCCACCTCATCGGCGACACGAGCCACGGCACGGAGCCGCTCGGGGGCGAGCTGAGGGCGGAATACGGCACCGAGTCCAGTCATGCGGCCTTCCTACCCTCGGCCGAGGCCTCCGTTCAACACCATTACGAGGCCGGCCGCATCACCGCCGCCGGGCCGGCGAACCCGGTCACACCCCTCAATGACCTACTCAGGACTGGCAGTCTTTACTCCCCCGGTTCGCCGCGATGTCGGTCGTCTGCCAAACGCCTTCAGCGTTCTCGCTGAGCTTGCGCGCTCTCCTACTTGGCCTGCGTGCATGGCTGTCGTCCGTGAGCGATGAGGAGATCGCGCCGATGACGGAGACAGGCGACACCATCCGCCCTTCCTGGCGCCCTTCAACTCCTGCCCCGAGAACTGGCGAACCCGCTCAGCGGTTGACGGCCTGGATCTCCTGGACGACGACGTCCTGCTCCCCGCCGAAGTTGCCGTCGGGCAGCGGCTGCTCGCCGGCCACACCGGTGCCGGTCCAATGGATCTTCCAGGTGACCGTGGCCTTCAGCTGGTACGACCCGTCGCCTGACGAACGCAGGTACTTGACTCCACAGGGCGGCGTCTCGTCCGCCTTCCCCTTGGCGTAGGGCTCACCGATGCGGCCGTTCACGACCTCGCACACACCGGATGCAGGGTAGGCCTGAGCGTCCGCCGTACCCGGATCGATCTTCACCGACACCGGCTCCGCCGTCGTCGTCGCCTCGACGTGCAGCAGGGGCACGGAAGCCGTCACCGACACGGGTTTGAAGTCAGTCGCGTCGAGCCATGCCCAGGTCGGAAGGTTCACCTTCGTCGCCCCCGCGGGCCTCAGTTCCACCTCCGTGGTGGGGACGCGGATCTCCGCGTAGGCCAGCTGGGCGAGGACCTCGGGCGTGATCGACTGCGGGATGTCCGCCGGCGGATCGTCACCGGTGTCCACCCAGAAGGTCTCCTCCTTGCAGTCGAGCGCCCCGGGGTCACCCTCCCGGCCGGGCGTGACGTAGGAGTCCCACCAATAGCCCTTGCCGGCCTTCTCCTTGTTGAAGTCCTTGTACGGCTTCCCGTTCACGTACCTGTCGCGCTGGTCGGCATCCCACTGATAGCCCGTCGACTCGGCCTCCCAGACGGGCTCCTTGACCTTCTGCAGCTGCTCCGGGGTGTACTTCGGCGCGTAGTAGCACGCGGGCGGCGTCCAGTTCGTCGCAGCGGCCACCGGCCCCACCGACGCCCCCGAGCCGTTCTTGGAACGCTCGAAGACAACCGCCCCGGCGGTCGCCGAGACCGTACCGCTCCCGTCGGACTCACCGTGCGCGTCCGTGCTGGGCGACTGAGCACCACCCCCGATCTTGTTGTCAGCGACGGCAGTGCCTGTCGCACCCACGAAGACGGCAGCTATCACGACGGGCACAATCAGGGCACGCGTGGCTGAATTCAGGGCTGACACTTGTCGCTCCCCCTTTGGGACAACATGTTCTGCACAACCCAGACGCCCTTGTCGTTCTTGCTCAATTGGGTGTTGTACAGCACGTAACTGTTCTTGGTAACGGGCGTTTTGTTGACCTTCTTCGGTTTCAGGTACATGTCGTAGGCCTTGCCTTGATCCTCGCAGTACACGAGCGAGGCGCTGTCTTTTCCGCGCACGTTGACCACCGCGTCGTAGAAGCGGTACGCACCGGTCACTCGCGCGTTCTCTTTGACGTACGCCTGGATGAACTCCTGCGTACTGGCGGCAGCTTCGCCCTCGTAGTAGTAGAGGTAGGCCTTGTCGAGTGGGTCCTGATTGACGATCGCCAGGTCCACGGCCTTGATGGACTGCTCCCCGTCGGCGAGAACGGCGTCCCTTTCCTTGTCCCCGGTCTTGGGCCAGTCGAAGGTGTAGGAGAGATCATCAGGCAGTTCGATCTCCGGTCGGCCGGGCTCGGCCGACTCGGACGCGGTCGGTGACGCCGAACCGGTCGCGCTGCCGGTGTCTGCGCCCGCGATCTTGTCGCTGTCTTTTGCGGCACTGTCGTCGTCGCTTCCGCACGCGGACAGCGTCAAGGCCGCGGCCGCGGTCAGCGTGAGCGCTGCGAACAGGGTGGGTCGGCGGCGATTCACGGTCAACTCCTGAATGGGACGAGGCTTCTCTTCAGCGAAGCCACGCTATCCAGCGAGACCGTGGGACACCAGAGTGAAGCCCGTGGCCATGCCGGGGTCCACGCGGTGGCTCGGCCGCCTGACACCACTGGACCTCTCGGCGCGGTCCGTCAGTCGCAGGGCGGCCGGGTCCGTCCGGCGCCTGTCGCTACGGCCGACACTGGGCCGCCCCCCTCGTGGAGATGATCTGCGAGGTCTGCCAGACGCCGTCAGCGTTCTTGTCGAGCCTGGTGTTGTACTGGACGTAGCTGTTCTTGGTGACGGGCGTCTTGGCCACCTCGCCGGTCTTCTTGTTCTTGCTGAACCCCTTGCTCTCGTCCGCGCAGAACGTCAGAACAGCTGAAGTTGTGCCCTTGAGCGTCACATCCCGATCGAAGAACCGAACCTGACCGGTCACAGTGGCGTTGGCCCTTTCGAACTGTCCGACCCACGACACTGCTGCTTCCAGGGCCTTCCCCGTGTTGTAGAAGCCGAGCGCCCTGCCCTCAGGGTCCGTACCGGCGATGGCAGCGTCGACGGCACGCATCCGCTCCGCGTTGTCGGCGAGAACTGCGTCCTTGACCGGGTCTCCGGTCTCTGCCCCCTCGAAGGTCAACTTCAGGTCCGGCGGAAGCTCCACCTTCGGTCGGCCGGCTGCCGCAGTGGACGAGGAGGAGGGGCTTGGCGGGGCTGACGGCTTGTTCCCCGTGTCCGCACCCGCGATCTCGCCCTCCCCCTTGCCCTTGCCCGGGCTGTCGTCGTCGCTGCCGCACGCGGACAGCGTCAAGGCCGCGACGGCGGTCAGCGTGAGCCCTGCGATGAGAGTGGGGCGGCGGCGGTGCACTGTCGGCTCCTGGGTGGGACGAGGCTTCTCTTCAGCGAAGCCACGCTATCCACCAGAGCCGAAGGACACCAGGGTGAAGCCTCGTGACCACGCGGTGGCCACGGGCGAGTTGTCGGTCACCGTCCGGCTCCTCACGAGGTACCTCTTTTGCCGCACCGGCTCACCGTGACATGACGGACGGCGCCTGCTCCGCATGCGTCAGGGCCGGCACTTGGCGCTCCCACTCTGCGAGGCGATCTTCTGGATCTCCCACACGCCTTCACCGTTCTTCTTCAGTGACGTGTGGTAGATGACGTAGCTCTTTGCAGTCACCTCGGTTTTCCTGACCTTGTTGGTCTTGAGGTGCTTCACGTACGCCTTGCCCTGGTCCTCGCAGTACGTGAAGGAAGCGGTGCCGTCCTCGTCGACCGCCACATCGGGGGCGTAGAAACGGTAGCTTCCCGTGATTCCCGCCTCTTGATCAACATAGTTCTGGATGAACTTCTCCGTGCCGGCGGCAGCTTCACCCTCGTAGTAGAAGAGATAGGCCTTGTCCAGTGCGTCCTGGTTGACGATTGCCAAGTCCACGGCCTTGATGGCCTGCTCGCCATCCGCAAGGATCGCGTCCTTGTCCTTGTCGCCCGTCTTGGGCCACTCGAACGTGTAGGAGAGATCGGCGGGCAATTCGATCTTCGGCCTACCGGCCTTCGCCGGCTCGGAGGCAGTCGGCGAGGCCGAAGGTGAGGTACTACTCGTGTCTGCACCCGCGATCTTGTCGTTGTCGCCGGAACTGTCGTCGCTGCCGCACGCGGACAGCGTCAAGGCCACCGCGGCGGTCAGCGCGAGCACTGCGAGGAGGGTGGGGCGACGGGCACTCACTGTCGGCTCCTGGGTGGGACGGGGCTTCTCTTCAGCGAAGCAGTTTTGCACGGAGGGCATCTGAATGGGACGGCAGTGGCGGGACGGGGCGGGCACTCTGGTCGTGGTCGGGCAGGGCGGCGACGGTGTGTGCGTTCCGCTGGAGATCGCGAGCTCTTACCGTGCGCGTGCCAAAGGGCTGTTGGGGCGCGACTCGGTCGACGGGGCGATGCTGCTGAGCCCCGCCAACAGTGTGCACACGTTCCGGATGCGGATGGCCATCGACGTGGCCTACCTCGACCGGAGGCTCGCCGTCATCGCCGTGCGCACGATGCGGCCGGGCAGGCTGGGGCTGCCCCGGTTGCGGGCGCGGCACGTGCTGGAGGCCGAAGCAGGGGCCATGGCCGGGTGGGGGCTGCGAGTGGGGTCCTGGGTCGAGGTCGAGGGGGGAACGCGTCGGTGAGTACGCGGCCGCGGGGCGGTGCGCCGTATCAGGGGGCCTCGTGCGTTGGCTGAGGCATCTTCGTCAGTCTCACGACGTGGTCATCCACACCGCCCGAGCCCTTGCGCGGGAAGGTCAGGACCACTGTGCCCCTTTCGGTGCGCACGATGACGTCGCCGTCGTGGTCACTGCCCCATCCGCCGACCGTGGTGTAGCTCTTCGACAACGCGGCTGACGCCTGGCTCGGCACGTCTGGCACGAGATACGGCTTGTCCACGAGGTCTTCGCTGTCCACACCGTCAGAGATGACGGTGAGGCCGCTGGAGTCCAGCTTCCACCGGCCCGAAAGGCCCAGGACCGTCTCCGACCACCTGCCGTCGGAGGTGATCGTGAAGGTCCCCTCGTGGCCCCCGGTCATCGTGGCCGCCCAGTCGCCGACGGCGTAGTCCCGGAGCGCCCGCCCCACGGGGCCGCCACCGGAACCATGGCCGCTGCACGCGCCGACCGCGGCCGCCGTGGCGCCCACCGCCAAACACCGCAGCGCTTCTCTGCGTCCCATCAGCCTCAGTACGTCAAGCGTTCTCATGCTCCCCCACACACACCCACGCGTCGGCTGCTCCTTCGCTCGATGCCGTGTCGCCCGCCGGCCCGCTTCACTGTGACGCGGATCGACGTCCCGGTCCTCAGCGGGGAGTGCAGGGGTGTTTGTCGTGGAGTGCAGTCCGGGCTTCGGTCGGGGAGATGCCGTATGCCTCGCGGAAGGTGCGGCTGAAGGCGGCGGGGTGGCGGAAACCCCATCGGGCAGCTATCTCGCCGATCGTGCGGTGCCGTAGGCGGGGGTCGCCGAGGTCGGTCCGGGTGTGTTCGAGTCTGCGGCGGCGGATCGTGGCGCTGACCGTTTCCGGCTCCTCCTCGAAGAGGACGTGCAGCAGGCGTGTCGAGATGTGGTGATGGGCGGCCGTCGCCGCCGGGCCCAGGTCCGGATCGTGCAGGTTGTGGTCGATGTAGGCGCTTATACGGGCGAGGAGTACCCGCCTGCGGCTCTCGACCGGTAGCGCCGGAGGTGTGTCGAGGCGGGCGGCGAGAAAGGTGACCGCGAGTTCCAGGGCCGTGGTTCCCAGGCGGCGCAGCTCCGTCGGACCGCAGTGCGCGGCGTTCTCCCGTAATCCGGCCAGGTAGGCGGTGAGCAGCGCGCCCGAACCGGTGCGGGCTGGCAGCGGCGTGGCCACCAGGCGGTCCGTCTTGTCGCCGGGCAACGGCAGGGCGGCTCGGGGCAGCCGCAGCACGCTCACCCGCGAGGGGCGGCCCTGATCCTGGAACTCGCAGGCCAGCGGCTGTGAGGTGTCGAACAGGGCCACGTCTCCCGCGCGGAGGAGGGCGTTGTTGCGGCGCTGCTCCAGGCCGATCGGGCTGCCGTGGACGAGGAAGAGGTAGTAGTTCTCCGGGTCGGACGCGCGGATGTGGTCCGGGGTCCGGCGCGCCGACATCGGGGAGAACGAGAAGGCCGAGAAGTCGGTGTCCGCCAGTTCCAGCATGGTGACCTCGCCCTTGAAGCGGTCTGCGTGTTCGCTGGCCATCGACACCGGCATCACCGCCCGGCTGACCATGTCACCCCACCAGCCGAACCCCTCCGGGCCGCTCACGCTGTCCGTGGAGAGGAACACCGCAGCCTCCCCCGTTCCGGTCTGCTCCATCGCTGCCCCCACCGCGGTCGCTCGTCTCCCGGCATTGTCCGCCGCGGTCCGGCCCCGCGGGAGCGCTCGGCCGGTCAGTTCCGGCGGTGGTGCGCCGATCGTCAAGGAAGTCTGCACGCTCGGCCGAGGACAGGGGATGCGGGTGTACCCGACGGTAGTGAGCCCGATCGGTGACAGAGAGGCTCGGTAGGAGATTTGAGCGGTTCGGGTAGCGGCGCCTCGCCAGGGCGGCGGATGGGGGAGGTGGCGGCCGTGGTCTCGGCGATCACGGCCGTCGCGGGGCTCCTCCTGGCGGTCTTCGGGATACCTCTGGTCGGGAACTCTTCGCCGATCGGTCGGAGCGTGGCGAACTCCGGCTCGTCTTCCGATGCAGCCCCAGCCGCGTCGTCTTCGGTTTCCGATGCGGCTTCGGATGCGGCTACGGAAACGGGTGCGGCTTCGGATACGGCTTCGGGTGCGGCTTCCTCTGCGGCGCCCTCTTCGATGGTGCCTTCGGCTTCGGCTTCGGCTTCGGCTTCGGCCTCGTCCTGCTCGTCGTCTCTTCCCAAGGGGTGGCGGCGGGTCGAGGTTTCCGCCCTGACCGTCTGCTTCGGTCGACCGGACGGATGGGGCAAGAAGCCCGCCAGTGAGCTGCAGAGCTCTTGGGGTTCCCCGGACGGCGTGTACGACCTGACCGTCAAGCGGGACAGGACCTACGGCTCAACCGCTCGGGCGGCCTCCGCGGGGCAGCTGGACTGGTATCGCGACACCTCCGAGTCGTCGATGGCCGATGTGGAGGTCACCACGCACAAGACGCGCCAGAACGGTCGGGACGCTCTCTGGCTGGAGATCGACTACCACTGGGAGAAGCAGAGCGAACCGCGCAAGCGCCTGGAGGTCTTCGTCGCCGGGAAGGCAGGCTACGTGTACCAACTGCTGGTCGACACCGAGGCGACCTCGCAGCGGCTGGCCGAGCAGTCCCGCCTGTTCGCGGCCGCACGGAAGAGCCTGCTGATCGACGTCACCACGGGGTGACGTACGCGAGGGGAACTTCCTCAGGGCGAGACGATGTGGAGGAGCGCCGTGCCGTCCGCGCCCGTCGTCGCCTGGATCACCACGGCGTCGGGCCGCGGGCTCGGGCGGGTGCTGTCGAGGGTGCCGCAGGAGTTGCCGCTGCCGCGATCGCGGAGGTAGGTGAGGCAGCCTTGGCCCGGGCCGCCAGCGCCGCCCCTGGACCGGGTGTTGCCGGACTTCACCTCGTACTCGATCTCGTTCGGGCCGACGGTCGTCACCGAGAGCGTTGCCCGCCCGTCGTCGCCTGGTCCCCGGAAGTGGATGGTCACGGGCTCGGTCACCGTGATCTCGCAGTTGCCGTCGGTGCAGGCGCTGACGTCGGTGCCGTCCGGTGGTGCCGAGGAGGGGGGCGCCGGTGCGGGGCGGGAGGTCGTGGGGCGGTCCCGGGGGGTCCGGGGTGGCGCGTCGTCCGCCTCGTCGGTGCTGCCGCACGCGGTCGTCGTGAGAGCCGTCAGCGCCGCGAGGGCCATCAGGGCGGTTCGGGTGGGACCTGGGCGGGTGCGCATTCGGTGCCTCATGGGGCGTCAGGGCTCCGTGCGGGGGAAGGAGACCTCGACCCTGCGGTTCTTCTTGCGGCCGGCCTCCGTCGAGTTGTCGGCGATGGGGTACTGCTCGCCGTAGCCGCGGACCTCGTAGGTGATGCCGGCGTCGTTGAGGGTCTGGGACAGGACGTCGTGTACGGCGTTGGCGCGGCGCTTGGAGAGTACGTCGCCGTGGGCGGAGGAGCCGAGGTCGTCGGTGAAGCCGAAGACGCGGACCCTTGTGGCGTTCTGGGTCCTGATCTCGTCGGCGATGCCTCTGATGCGGGACTTCGCCTCCGCGCCGAGCTTCGAGCTGTCCTTGCCGAACAGCACCTCGGCCTGGAGCGCGAGCGTCACGCTGGTGTTGGTGTCCTCGCGGCGTTCGTCGCCGCTCTGCTCTTCCACCACCGACTTGATGTCCAGCACCTTCGCCTGCGCGAGGGTGGCCCCGTCCGGGAGCTTCAGGTCGGGGTCGTTGGGGTCCACCTCGACGGGGGCGGAGGCGGAGGGTTCCGTGCCCGGGGGGTCGTTGGGGTCGTCGTCGGCGTGGGCGGTGGTGGTGCCGTAGACGGTCGTGGCGAGCATGAGGGTGACTGCGGCCAGCAGGCGCGGGGGTGAGGTCATGTTGTGCCTCACCCGGAGATCTCGACGGTGCCGGTCGTGAACATCGGCAGCTGGAGCGTCACCTCGGCCGTGTCGGCGGGGGGTGCGGGGAACTGCATGAATACCGGGAGGGACTCGCCCGCCTTCAAGGCAGGGAAGTTGGTGGTCGTGAGTGGCCGCCCGTCCGTGTCACGCAGCACGTAATAGCGCTTCTTGCCCTTGGAATCCACCAACGTGGCACCACCGAGAGAGCTGCCGTTCCGGATGATCTCGGTCTCGTTCCCACTCAGCTGAGCGGGGACATTGACCGTCTTCTCACCATCGTTCCTCAGGTCGCCACTGATCGTGATGAAACCTCCCGCATCCCGCTCTGCGGCGGTGATCTTCAGGAACAGGCCACTGGGTCCTTTCACCTCGGCCAGCGCCTCGCCCGAATCGCTTTCCTGAGCGTCCGGCTTCGACTCGCTGCTCTTGGAAGCGGCCGTCGACGACTCCGGCTTGTCGTCATCGCTTCCGCCTCCACCACCACAAGCCACCAGGCCGAAGGCCAGCACGATGGCAACGGGCCATGCGGGCAGCCCTCCTCGTGCCCTTGTTGTGAACCGAATGCTCATGACTCGCTTCCTTCGTCCTCGTCGTTCGCTTGTCAACTATCAGCCAGATGAACGTCGAACAGATCCTCGGGCTTCGGCAGGTTCGAGAGATCGTCCGGAGTCAGGTCCCAGTCCTCGCCGCCCTTACAGGCAAGGCTCGGCAGCGCGTCGCCTTCGGTATCCTCGGCGGGCGGCTTGGGCGAGCAGCGGGCTTCGATGACGGCCGTCGCACTCTCCGTCGCCTTCTGATCCTCTGTGCCCGGCACGATGGTGTCGCCGACGGTGTCATTGGTCTCGGCGGAGACTCTGTAGCCCAGGAGGCCATCCGGTTCGCAGTCCACCCTCGCGTCGTTGCGCGCCGCCAGTTCCTGGGCGCGCCAACAAGCGTTGGGAAACGCCGTCTTCCCTTCGAAGATGTCCTGCCAAGAGGCCGGGTCTCGGACGTTGTCGAGCCACTGGTCCGCGAGGCTGTCCCGGGTTTCGAGAGCCGCCGCGAGCGCCGCAGCGTCTGCTGCCGTCTGCGCCTGGTTACGAGTTCCCGCAGCCTGGCCGACCGCGAAATACGCGAGCGCGAGAAGGAGCAGGCCCCCTACCACCGTGATGTAGATAGGGAAAGCCTGTCCGGCGTCGTCACATACACGCGGCGACGTCAACCGCCGGTGACCTCGGTGATCTTGTCTTTGATGGCGTTGTAAATCGTCTGCCCGATGTCCGTCCCCGTGATCGCCAGCACGATGGCCACCACCACCGCGATGATGCCCAGGTACTCCACCGCCGTCTGGCCCTTGTCGTTGCGGGTGGGGGTGTGGGTGTGCAGGTATGCGGCGACGGTGTGCAGCCAGTTGGTCATGGTGTTCCCCTCCAGGTTTGGCGAAGCCGTGTTCCTCGTGCGGGTGGGCGGCGGCGATCTGTTGGCCGGTCGTGCCGGACGTCAGGGCGTCCACGATCTCCACCTCCCTTGCGCTCGGTTGGGACCTCGACCTGTCGGGAGTACCAGGTAACGACTGTCCCACAATGGATTGCAAATGCGAAAGGTATTGCGGCGAAGTGAGGCCAATGGGTCGTTGGATGCCGGTAGTTGTCGTCTCCTGTTCATGTGCAGTCGCACTCCCCTACTCGCCCGTGATCGTTCCGAAGTCCGTCCCCGAGCCCAGGATCAGGCCGGCGCCGAGGAGGATCATCGTGGCCGGGACCATGAACGTCGTGATCATCAGCGTGGCCTTGGGGACCGCGCGGGCGGCCTTGCGGCGGGCGTTCTGGGCGTCCGTGCGGCGCATGTCCTTGGCCAGCGAGACCAGGGTGTCGACGATGGGGGCGCCCAGTTCCTCACCCTGCTGGAGTGCCGTCACGAACATCGCCACCTGCTCGGAGTCGTTGCGCCGGCGCAGCTCCGTGAAGGCCTCCCGGCGGCTCATGCCGAGGTCCATCTGGCGGAGTGTGATGCGCAGTTCGTCGGCCCAGGGACCCTCGTAGCGCGTGGACACCCGGTCCAGGGCCTGGCGGAAGCCCAGGCCCGCGCTGACCACGACCGCGAGGACGTCCAGGAAGTCGGGGAGCGTGCGCTCGATGACGTCCTTGCGGATGCGGATCGCGGACCAGATGCCCACCTCCGTCCAGAACGCGCCGAAGGCCAGGAGGAGAAGGGCCACCAGGTACTGGCCGCGGAGGAGGAAGACCAGGAAGCCGAGCGCGCCCAGGAAGCCGTAGACCGCGCGGCGGGCGGCGTAGCGGTCGATGGTGAGGCCGCCCGGGTTGCCGGCCAGGTCGATCCTGCGGCGGTACCGGGCGACCAGGGCCGGGCCCATGAGGCGCAGTACCGCGGGGGCGTAGCGCATGCCCATGCGGTCGATGAGGGAGTGCGCCGCGCCGGTGCGGGTGGCGCCGACCTCCAGGGCGAGGGCGAGGTCGTCGGGGAGTTTCGCCTCCGCCCGGTACATGCGGATGCCGGCGAAGACGCCCCAGACGGCCAGTGCCATGAGGAGGGCGAGGAGTATGCCGGGCAGTTCCGGACCCATGTCCTTGTCTCCCCCCTCTCAGACGTCGATGCGGGACAGGCGGCGGATGAGGACGAAGCCGACGGCGTAGAGCGCGAAGGCGGTGATCACGGCGGCCTGGCCGGCCGGGGAGCCCGTCATGCGTTCCAGGGCGCCGTCCTTCACCCCGTTCATCAGGAGCAACGAGCCGATGCCCAGGACGGGGACGGCGTACGACGTCATCGTGACCTGGGAGAGCTGGGTGCGGACCTCGCGCCGGGTCTCCTTGCGTTCCTCCAGGGTCTCCGTCAGGTTGCGCAGCGCGCCGACCACCTGGCCGCCGGCGCGGTTGGAGAGCACGAGGGTGGTGACCAGGACCACCAGTTCCCGGGAGGGGAGGCGGCCGGCGAGTTCACCGAGGGCGTCGTCCATCGAGGCGCCGATGGCGAGTTGGTCGGCGACCTTGCCGAGTTCCTCGCCGGCCGGGGCCTCCAGCTCCTCCGCGGCCATGCCGATGGCGGTGCGCAGGGCGAGTCCGGCCTGGGTGGCGTTGGCGAGGATGCGGGCGAGTTCGGGGAGCTGGTTGATGAACTTCTCGATGCGTTTCTGGCGCTGCCAGTTGAGGAACTGGACCGCTGCGCCGATGCCGAGCAGGCCTGCCAGGGGGCCGAAGAAGGGGGCCAGCGCGGCCTGGCCGATCAGCCACAGGCCCGCGACCGTCGCCAGCATGTACGCGAAGAACTCGCCGGGGGTCACGTCCAGGCCGGTGGCCGACAGGCGCCGTTCCAGGTTCCGGCCGAGCTTGGTGCGGCGCAGGCGGCGGTCCAGGGTCGGGAAGCGGCGTCGGCGCCCGGCCGCCGGTGCCTGGCCGGTCGCGGTGAGGCGGTCGACCAGGGCCGCGCGCTGGGCCTTGCCTGCGGCGTAGGAGTGCAGGCCGACGACCGCCAGGACGCAGGTCAGCAGCGTGATGCCGGTGGTGAGCGTGACGAGCGTGTCGAGTTCCGGTTCCATCGGGCGGTCCTACCTGGCTTCTCGGGTGGTGAGCTGGTCCGGTGTGTGGGCCACGCCGAAGACCTGCGGGACGGGCTGACCCGCCATGTAGAGGCGTTCGGCGGTGCGGTGCGGGAGCGGGTGGTACTCGTACGCGCCGATGACGCGGCCGTCGCCGCTCATCGGACGGGCGTTGAAACGGGCGACCGTGGCCAGCCGGTACGGCTCGCCGCCGTGGCTGGCCAGCAGGGCGATCTCGGTGATGCGGCGGGCGCCGTCGGCGAAGCGGGTGAGCTGGATCAGGACGTCGACGGAGCTGTTGATCTGGTCGTGCAGGGCGACGAAGGGGATTTCCACGTCCGACATCGAGGCCAGGGTCTGCAGCCGCATCAGGGCGTCCTCGGCGCTGTTGGCGTGGACGGTGGCCAGCGAGCCGTCGTGGCCCGTGGACATGGCCTGGAGCATGTCCAGGGACTCACCGCCGCGCACCTCGCCGACGACGATGCGGTCGGGGCGCATGCGCAGCGAGTTGCGGACCAGGTCGCGGATGGTGATGCGGCCCTGGCCCTCGACGTTCGGCGGACGGGACTCCAGGCGGATGACGTGCGCCTGCTGGAGCTGGAGTTCGGCCGAGTCCTCGATGGTGATGATGCGGTCGGACTCGGGGATGAGGCCGGAGAGGGCGTTGAGGAGGGTGGTCTTCCCGGTGCCCGTCGCGCCCGAGACGATGATGTTGAAGCGGGCCTGCACGAGACCGGCCAGCAGGTAGAGCATGTTCTCGTCGAGCGAGCCGAGGCCGATCAGCTCCTGGAGGGTGAAGGAGCGCGGGAAGCGGCGGATGGTGAGGGTGGCGCCGGTGAGTGAGAGCGGCGGGATGATGACGTTGACGCGCTCGCCGGAGGGGAGGCGGGCGTCGACCATCGGGTTCGACTCGTCCACGCGGCGGTTGACCGTCGAGACGATGCGCTCGATGGTCTGCATCAGCTGGTCGTGGGAGGCGAAGCGGATCGGCAACTTCTCGACGCGGCCCGCGCGTTCGACGAAGATCGCGTCGGGGCCGTTGACCATGATCTCCGTGATCGAGGCGTCCTCGAGGAGCGGTTCCAGGATGCCGAGGCCGAGCGCCTCGTCGACGACCCGGCGGATCAGCTGCGACCGTTCGACCGTCGAGAGGACCGGGCCCTCGCGGCTGATGATGTGTCCGAGGACCCGCTCCAGGCGGGCCCGGCGCTCGGCCGTCGCGAGGGCGCTCATCTCGGCGAGGTCGATCTCCTCCAGGAGTTTGGCCCGGTAGGAGGCGACCAGGTGTCCGTCCTCGCCCCGGCTGCCGTGCTCCTCGGGGGAGTGGATGCGTGCGCGCAGGCTCATGCGTCCTTCGCTCCTCGGTCAGTGGTCCAGCGGCATGGTGGCGGTCCTGGTGGCGGGGTCGAAGTCCCAGCCGGGGACGATCGAGGGGATGTCGACGGTCGCGGTGACCGTCACCTCGTCGCCGCCGTACGACGCCGGGCAGCGCGTGCCGTCGGCCAGCCAGCTGCTGACGGCCGACGCGCACGCCGTCTCCGCGCTCTCCCGGAGCGAGGCGCTGCGGGCCCCCGCGCGGGCCGCCGTACCGGCCTGCTGGGCGGTGTACGCGATCAGGCCGAGCTGTACGACGGCCATGCCGACGAGGACCAGGATCGGGAGGAAGCCGAGGTACTCGATGGCCACCTGGCCGCGGTCCCCGGCTCGCGCCCCGCGGCGGTGCGGCATCCCGGTCGGCTCCTTCCGGCGGGAGTACGGCATCTCAGTCGCCCTCCTCTTCCACGGCCCCCGCGTGGCCGTGCACGGTGAACGGGACGCTGAGGGTGCCCGGGAAGAGGAGGGGCACCTCGATGCGCACGTCGGCGGTGACGTAACCGCCCGCGGTGCCGCAGTCCACACCGGCACCTCCCTCCCACGCACCAGGCAGCTTGTCCAGGCCCGCCTCCTGGCAGGCGCCCTGCCGGGCCCCGCGCTCGGCCGCGGTCGCCGCCCGTACCGCCTCGTCCGCAGCATTCCCCGCGAGCGTGTACGTGTATCCCACGAGCACGAGCTGCCACAGCACCACCAGCGTCGCGATGATCACCGGCGTCATGCCGAGGAACTCGATGGTGACCTGACCGCTGTCCCGGGCGCGGTCCCGCCCGCGTAACCCGCTCATCCGGCACCGTCCTTCCGGCGCCGGAAGCCGGACGCGCCCCGGTCGCTCCGGTCGCCCCGCTCCCCGCGGAAGCGGCCGTGTCCCTTCCGGCCCCCGTCGGACACGCCGGCCAGGCCCAGTTCGCCCGCGAGGGTCCACAGGGCCTGTTTCACGGTGCTCCTGCCGTCCAGTTCGTGGACCCGGCCCGCGTCCACGGCGCCCTGGAGTTCCTTGAAGTTCGCCGGGACCGTGGTGGCGGCGATCGCCGTGCCGGTGATCTTCTGGATCAGCGGGGGCTGGATCTCCGTGCCCCGGGTGTGCCGATTGACGACCACGGTCGTCTCCTGCGCCTTGCGGATCTGCAGCCGCTCCCACATCCGCACCGCGCGCTTGGCGCCCCGTACGGCGACCACGTCCGGGGTGGTGACCAGCAGCGCCGTGTCGGCCGTCTCCACGGCGGCCGCGCCCGCCCCGCCGAGCTGGGCCCCGCAGTCGACGACGACGACCTCGTACCGGGCGCGCAGGGCGGCGACGATCTGGCGGGCGGCGCGGTCGGTGACCTCCTCGCCGCGTTCGCCCTCGCCGGGGGCGAGCAGCAGGGCCAGGCCGCTGTCGTGGCGGAAGACGGCGTCGGCCAGGACGCGCGGCGAGAGGTCGGTGATGGCGGCCAGGTCGGCCACGGAGCGGCGGAACTGGACGTCCAGGTAGGAGGCGACGTCGCCGGTCTGGAGGTCCATGTCGAGCAGGGCGGTGGACCGGCCGGACGCCTGAGCGGCCAGGGCGAGTTGGACCGCGGTCAGGGTGGCGCCCACACCGCCCTTGGCGCCGCTGACGGTGACGACGGTGCCGCCGGTTCCGGTGAACACGTCGACGGCGCTGCCGAGGTGCCGGCGTACGCCCACCGACCACTGGGCCACCGCCTGGACGCGGCTGGCGAGTTCCTCGTAGCCGAGCGGGAGGGCGACCAGGCCGCGGGCGCCGTGGTCCATGGCGGCCTGGAAGAGGCCGGGGCCGGGGTCGGAGGTGACGAGGATGACGCCGACGGCCGGGAAGCGGAGGGCGACCTCGCGGATCAGTTCGAGGGCCGGGACCGGTCCGATGCGCTCGTGGACGACGACGACCTCGGGCAGTTCGTCGACCGACTCGGCGGCGAGGCGGGCGAGGGTGTCGACCAGCTGGGTGGAGTCGGTGACCGGGGCGACCGGTTCGGCGTCCGGCAGCTGGCTGAGCAGGGTCGTGAGGGACCGTACGGCGTCCGGGTCGCCGACTGCCGGGAGGATCCTCGTGGCCATACGGCTCTCACTTGTCCTTCGCGAGTTCGTACGTACGGTCCTTGTCGGGGACCGCGGTGTCGCTGCCGGGGGCCACCAGCGCGAGCCGGACGCGCCGGGCGAACGACTCGGCGTAGGTGATGCGCTGGGCGTCGATGGTGGACAGGGCGAAGGTGATGGGGACGGCGTCGGTGGGCTCGCGGTCGCGGCTGTCCTCGTCGGGTTCGAGCGAGGTGAGTTCACCCACGTCGATGACCTTGGCGCCGGTCACGATGATCTTCGACTGGTCGGGGTCGCCCTCGCGCGGGCCCTCGAAGGTGGCGTACACGTTGACGGTGGAACCCGGGGTGATCTTCCCGGCGACGCCGGTCGCCGCGTCGATCATGATGGCGACCTCCTGCTGCCCGGGCCGCAGGGCGGGCGTCTCGACGATCATGTCCGTCTGGAGCAGCGAGCCCGCCTTCAGCGTGGTCACGGCTATCTTTCCGCGGACCTGGGACAGGTCGGTGACGGCGTTCTCGGACAGCCAGCGCTCGGGCATCTCGACCTTCTCGAACTGCGTCGCGCCGAGCTCGGTGTAGGGCTCGATGTCGGACTTCACCCGGTACGCGGTCACCTCGGGGCCGACCTTGGACTTCACGTCGTTGACGACGGACAGCACACCGGCGAAGGCGCCGAGGGCGCAGAGGACCGACAGGATCAGCAGGATGATGCCGCGGCGCTGACGGGAGTTCATGGGCCGTGCAACCTCATTGGGGGGGTCGGACGTCCGGTCGGACGGACGGGGTGGACGGACGGCGTGGACGGACGGCGTGGACGGACGGCGTGGACGGACGGCGTGGGCGAGGGCGGGCGGACGCGGGCGGGGCGCTACGGACCTACCCAGTCAGGGCTCGTCTCTCACGACGGCGGCCGAGGGCGGGATCGCGGCGGTGGCCGAGCGCGCGGTCCCGGCCGCCGTCGGCGCCGCCGTCGTCGTAGACCGGTGGTGTCGCGGAGCAGAACACGCAGCGGTCGCCGATGACGTCGATGCCGCACCAGTGGCAGGTGCTCCGCCGTACGGACGTGACGAGTTGGTAGAGGACCGAGAGGTCGGGGAGGTACGCGCAGAACTCGGTCAGCCGCCCCGTCCCCCACCAGGCGGCGGACTCGGCGGGCAGGGCCGTCTCGCGCAGCCCCTGGACGTGCCAGGACGGGGCGAGGGTGCCGGTGACCCAGTCGGACGGGTGCTGCCCCTTGGCGACCAGCAGCCAGGTGCCGAACTCGGGTCCGGCGAGAACGGCTTCGGGGCCGACCTTCACCAGTTGCGGCACGGGGTGGGCCACGACGCCGAACTGGCTGCCGGGCACCCAGGACCTGGCGTGCGCCTTCAGACCCACGGGGACGTGGTCGAGCCGGGCGACGGAGCCGAGCAGGGCACCGGCGTGGATGTAGTGGGTGAGCAGCCGGCCGGCGGAGGCGAGGACACCGGGGCTGAGGTCGCAGGAGGCCAGCTGGCGCAACTGGCGGGCCAGCACCGCGATGCCGAGCGGCGGCAGGGGCGGCCGGAACAGGGCGATGCGGTCGGTCTCCAGGAGGGCGCGGACGGTGTGCAGGCGGCGCTCCACGCTCGCGGGGACGGCCTGGGAGCACACCACGATCACGTGCCCGTGCTGGTCGACCAGCGTCTGCAACTCGGCCAGGACGTGCTCCAGGGGGCGCCGGTCGACGTCCTGGAGCACGGCCGCGGGCAGGGTGCGTTCGTCCTGTGGCGGCAGTGCCAGGTCGGCACTGGTCACGGCAATGGCAGTTGGCACGCGCGGCTCCCCGTCTCCCATGCCCGTCGGCCCGCCGGTGTTACTCCGGCACACCCGGATGACTTCACTGCGTGACTACCTGAGCACTGTATCCACGCGTCTGTGACCGGAGAACAGCGTTTCTCCAGCCTGTGGAACAACTTGTGTTGCACAAGACGCGCCAAAACAGGGCAGGTTGAGCATTTCCGAGGGTGAGCCACCGCTTTTCGGACGGTGCGACCCGGCCGCCAACTTGGTCCGTACCTACCTCTTGACACCTTCAATTGGTCTGGACCACCTTGTACGTCAGCGGTGGCCACCGTCCCCCATTCCGCCCCACCCCACCCCCGGAGGCAGCAGTGGACCCCGTACGCAGACGCGGCCGCGGAAGACGTCTCGGCTCCTTGACGGGCGCCGTCACCGCCGCCCTGGCACTCGCGTTCACGGCCGTCGGCCCGGCCTCGGCCGCCGACGTCAACAACGCCAAGAACGCCGGTTTCGAGTCGGGTCTGAGCAACTGGACCTGCTCGGCGAACAGCGGCACGACGGTCGCCTCCCCGGCGCACGCGGGCTCCGCAGCGCTGAAGGCCACCCCGGCGGGGCAGGACA
This sequence comes from Streptomyces sp. NPDC001599, assembly GCF_042893535.1. NCBI lineage: Bacteria > Bacillati > Actinomycetota > Actinomycetes > Kitasatosporales > Streptomycetaceae > Streptomyces > Streptomyces sp. NPDC001599. The sequence goes on along the minus strand of NZ_JBIAVA010000002.1, from coordinate 705,576 downwards.
ACGCCCGCTGCTCGCAGAGCGTCGCGGTGAAGCCCAACTCGACGTACACGCTGAGCGCCTGGGTTCAGGGCGGGTACTCCTACCTGGGCGTGACGGGCACGGGCACGACGGACGTGTCGACCTGGACCCCGGACTCGACGGCGTGGAAGCAGCTGAAGACCACCTTCAGCACCGGCTCCTCGACGACCTCCGTGTCCGTGTACACGCACGGCTGGTACGGGCAGGCGGCGTACTACGTCGACGACCTGTCCGTCTTCGGCCCCGACGGCGGTGGCGGCGGCGACGGGGACCCCGACCCCACGGTCCCGTCGGCCCCGGCCGGCCTGAGCGTCTCCGGCACGACCCCGAACTCGGCCTCCCTCGCCTGGAACACGGTGTCCGGCGCCACCGGCTACAACGTCTACCGCGACGGCACGAAGGTGACCGCGGTGACCGGCACGTCGGCGACGGTGACCGGCCTCGCGGCCTCGACCTCGTACTCCTTCCAGGTCACGGCGACGAACGCGGCCGGTGAGTCCACGAAGTCGGCGGCGGTCACGGCTCGCACCACGGCCCCGGACGACGGCGGCAACCAGGGCGACCTGCCCAAGCACGCGGTGACCGGCTACTGGCAGAACTTCAACAACGGGGCGACGGTCCAGAAGATCTCCGACGTGCCGTCCGCGTACGACATCATCGCGGTGGCCTTCGCCGACGCGACCACGACGCCGGGCGCCGTGACCTTCAACCTCGACTCGGCCGGGCTCGGCGGCTACACGGTCGACCAGTTCAAGGCGGACGTGCGGGCCAAGCAGGCCGCGGGCAAGAAGGTCATCGTCTCGGTGGGCGGCGAGAAGGGCACCGTCTCGGTGAACAGCTCCGCCTCCGCGACGAACTTCGCGAACTCCGTGTACTCGGTGATGCAGGAGTACGGCTTCGACGGCGTCGACATCGACCTGGAGAACGGCCTCAACCCGACCTACATGACCCAGGCCCTGCGCGCCCTGTCGGCGAAGGCGGGCCCGGACATGATCCTCACGATGGCCCCGCAGACCATCGACATGCAGTCGACGCAGGGCGGCTACTTCCAGACCGCGCTGAACGTGAAGGACATCCTCACGGTCGTCAACATGCAGTACTACAACAGCGGCACGATGCTCGGCTGCGACGGCAAGGTGTACGCCCAGGGCACGGTCGACTTCCTCACCGCCCTGGCCTGCATCCAGCTCGAGGGCGGCCTCGCCCCGTCCCAGGTGGGCCTCGGCCTGCCGGCCTCGACCCGCGCGGCGGGCGGCGGCTACGTCTCCCCGTCGGTGGTCAACGCCGCCCTGGACTGCCTCACCAAGGCGACCAACTGCGGCTCCTTCAAGCCCTCCAAGACGTACCCCGACCTGCGGGGCGCGATGACCTGGTCCACCAACTGGGACGCGACGGCGGGCAACGGCTGGTCGAGCGCGGTGGGTGCGCACGTGCACGCACTGCCGTAGCCGAGGCCCGAGCCTCGTGAGGCCGCCCCTTCCCACCGCGTCGGCGGCGGGGAGGGGCGGCCTCACGAGGCTCAGCCGCCCCGGTCCGCGGTCTCGCCCGGCAGGAACTTCTGGCGCACCCACAGGCTCAGCAGCACCGTCCCGCCCACCAGCACCGGCACCGGATCGCGGTCGGTGGGGGCCAGCACGTGCCCCAGTGCCATGACCGTGCAGACCGTCAGGGGGACGAACGCCGCCGCACCCTCCATCCCCCAGCGCAGCGCGGGCCGGGCCGTGCCCAGGACGCCGGCCCCGCCGGGCAGCCACGGTCCGACGGCGATCACCAGCAGGCCCGCGGTCCTGCAACCGGCGACCAGCTGAGCGGCTCCCGCCCCGAGGTGGTGCGGCCCGACCGTCCACAGCTGCATCGTGTCGCCGAGCAGCATGAGGGACAGTCCGACGACTCCCGCCCACAGGGTGGCTCGCTGGTCACTGCGCACGAGGCGGCACAGGGCCAGCAGAAAGCTGAGGAAGACCAGCTCGGCGGCCCACAGGAATCCCACCATTCCCTCCCCCAGCCGCCAGCCGCCGCCGGCCCCGCTCAGCAGGACCCATCCCGCCATGAACAGGGCTCCCGCCGCGACGAACCCGTCGAGCACCCTGCGCAACAGCACGGGCCGACCGGCGCCGGCGTCGGCGGCGACCACCAGACCGGCCGCCGCCAGGCCGACCGCGAGCGGCGCTCCGACGGCCACCACCGGTCCCAGCAGTGGTCGCTCGTTCTGCCCGGAGTCCGAAGCGTGCACCCACAGCGCCTCGGCCAGCAGCCGGTAGGCGCCTCCGGCCATCGCCGAACTCGCCAGCAACAGCAGTCGCGTTCGCACACGGCCGTCGGCCCACCGCGCGCGCAGCGCCAGCGAGACCGCCAGCAGGCAGCATCCGACGGACGGCCCGAAGACCACCGTCCGCGCCACCGCGCTCCCCAACCCCGACATCAGGTGCGCCTTTCGCCGGTCCCGCTCCCGCTCCCGAGGGCCTCCATGGGGCCCTGGAGTTTCCATCACAGAACGTAGAAGACCGGCCACCTGCCCCGAACTGGACCGCGAGCCCATTCACCCGTACCGCGTACGACGAGGGATCCCGGCTGCCGCCGCCCGGACAGCCGGGAGTCGCTCCGCCCCGTGATCCTCCGCATCAAGGCGGGCAAAGGCCGACCACCTGCTCTGAAGTCCGTGTGAAACATTTCCCGGGGTCCACCGCATCAATGAGGTGAAGGCGGTGCACCACGGCGGTGACTTCGGGGGAGTGTGCAGATGAGGCAGGGGCGGGCGGACGAGTACGCCGAGTTCGCGGTGGCGCGGGCCGGGCACCTGTACCGGTCCGCGTGTCTGCTCACCGCCGGGGACACGCATCTGGCCGAGGATCTCGTGCAGGAGACCTTCGGGCGGCTCTACGTGCGGTGGGGGCGGGTGTCGCGGGCGGAGAACCCGGCCGCCTACGCGCAGACCGTGCTCACCCGCGCCTTCCTCGCCCATCAGCGGCGGCGCAGCAGCGGAGAGCGGGCGACCGACGTGTTCCCCGATCTGCCCGGCGCCGGCGACGGGGACGCGTCCCTGCGGCTGACGCTGCTGGACGCGCTCGCGCGGCTGCCCGCCAAGGACCGGGCCGTCGTCGTCCTTCGGTACTGGGACGACCGTTCGGTCGAGCAGACCGCCGACGTGCTCGGCGTCAGTTCGGCGGCGGTGCGGACCCGGTGCTCGCGGGCGCTCGGCCGGCTGCGGGAACTGCTGGGCGAGGACCTTTCGGAGTACGCCAGACCCTAGGCGGCCACTGCCCGGGCCGTCTCTCGTTCGCCGCTCGGAGCGGCTGATTTCGACTCACGTGTGGAAAGGGTGGTTCACCATGCTCGAAAACGATCGTCAGGACCCCTTCGAGGACCGGCTGGGCACGGCCCTGCGCGACGCCGGTGACGGCTTCGAGACCGATCGGGCGGCCCTCGTCACCGCCGGGCGGGTGCGGGGGCGGCGGGCCCTGCTGCGGCGCAGGGCGGCCGTGGTGAGCGGGGTGGCCGGGGTCGCGCTGGCCGGGGTGGGCGGGGTGCTGGTCCTGCCCGCGGACGAGCCGGCCGGTCCCACGCGGTCCACCGCCGCCTCCGGCGGCAGCCCGACCGCCGCCGCGACCGCCTTCTCCGGCGACGACCTGCTGCGCGAGCTCAAGGGCCTGCTTCCCGGGGGGACGTACGGAAAGGAGTCGGCCCGGGGCTCGGACCACCAGCTGGGTCCCGCCGCGCAGCTCGTGTACGACGACGGGGCCGGGGCCGCGGCCCTCGGCATGGGCTTCGCGCGGGTGGAGCCGGGGAGCGCCCGGGTGCGGGAGCTGATGGCGTGTCCCGACCACAACGTCACGCCGTACGACGACTGCTCCTCCGCCCGGCTCCCCGACGGCTCGCTGCTCAAGCTGTACCAGGGTTACGAGTATCCGGACCTGCGCGCGGACACCAAGCTCTGGACCGCCGACCTCGTCACCGCCGAGGGGCAGCACATCAGCGTCTCCGAGTGGAACTCCCCCGCCGAGAAGGGCGCGCCGGTCAGTCGTGACACGCCTCCCCTGTCGAAGGAGCGGCTGCGGACGCTCGTCACCGCCGGGGTGTGGCGCGAGGTGGTCGACGCCATTCCCGAGAGCCCGAAGCCGTCGCGGTCGGCCGCGCCCCGCACCGAACGGCCCGACGTCTCCGGGAAGTCGGTCGGCGACACGCTCGCCGCGCTGCTCCCCAAGAAGCTGGACGTCGTCGCGCACGGCGGGCAGGAGTCGGAGTACGCCTACGTCGTCGTGGACGACGGGCGGGGCCGCAGCCTGGTCCAGATCAACGTGCAGTACGGCATGGGGGACGTCGCCGGGCAGTTGTACGCCGACGGCGAGACCCTGCCCGACGGCACGCGCGTCGCGACCCGGCAGGGACCCGGCGAGAAGGCCGGCTCCGGCGTGGTCATGTGGACCGTGGACACGCTGCGTCCCGGGCCCGCGGGCTTCCGCGTGGTGATCAGCGCCTTCAACACCGGCGACCAGAACAAGGACGCCACCCGCGACGCCCCCGCCCTGACCATGGAGCAGCTGCGTGGGATCGCGCTCAGCGAGCAGTGGGACGCGCTGCGGTAGGACGCCTCCTCCGCCGGGGACACGTGGCTCTGCGCCGATGCCTCCCCGGCTTCCCGAGCCGGGCCGGAAGTCGCTCAGGGAGTGAAGTCGTCGATCTTCTTGTCCACAGCACTGATCAGCTCGTCAAGCCCGCCGCCGGTACCGCCGGTGTGGATGTCCAGGAAGAACATCACGCCCTCCCGGGGATCATTGGAGATCATTCCCTGGGGATCCGAGATGCCCGCCTCACGGGCTGCCACGAGCTGGTTCCTGATCCGCCGCATTCGACTTACGTCGGACATACCCTGGAGGGCGTTGATGAAGGTCTTCGCACCACCGCCCTTACTGAGCTGGAAGAACGTGCCGTCGACCTTCTTGGAGCGGATGACGGTCACCTGCTTGGGCCGGGTTCCGTCCTGGGGGTCGTAATTCGCTTTGTAGGACGTCCACGCGGGCACGGGAACGCCCAGCCCAGCCGCCTTCTCCATCTCCGAGAGAACCGAATTCGCAGTGGCTTCCTTGGTGTACATCTTGTACACATACGATCCGCTGATATACAGGATCGCTTCCCGGGAGTTCTTCTTGTCCCCGTCGTCCAGGTGTACCACCGGACCGTCGCCCGTGGGCGCGACGGTGGCCCGTTGAACGACGTCACGGGGCCGCCCGACCACCTGGGACACGGCCGCGTTGCCGACACTTCGCTGGAGGGCACGCACCGCGCCGAACCCCATGCCGCCAGGCCCTGGGGGACGGACCCCCGGGGAGGGCTCCCTCCTGTCCGACGGTGGTCGAAGGCGAACCACGTCGGCCTTCCGCTCCTCGTTCTTTGCGCGCATAGGTCCGGCATACCTGAAGCGAGTTGCAGCTGCCACGTATTCCAGGGCAGTAGTCCTGCCCCTTGGGGCGCCCGTGCGGGCATGCGGCACCTCCGGTACCCCTACCCGAAGAACTCCGACCACGGCTGGTCCCAGATCTGCTTCACGCACAGGACCAGGAACAGCAGCCCGGCCACGGTGAGCATGCCGTTGCTGAGGCCGCCGTTGCGCCACTCTCGCGGTGTGCGGGAGGAGTTGAGGAGCCACATCAGGGTGAGGGCGAGGAAGGGCATGAAGGCGGCGCCCAGGACGCCGTAGATGATGATCAGGCGGAAGGGCTCGTCCTGGAAGAGCAGGACGATGGGCGGGAAGGTGAGCCACAGCAGGTAGGCGCGGAAGGCCCACGAGCGTTCGCGGCGGCCCGAGGCCAACTCGTCGCCCCGCGCCTCGCGTTCACCGCGCCGGCGGGCCAGGAAGTCCGCGAACATCAGGCTCACGCCGTGCCAGACGCCGATCAGCGAGGTGAAGCTGGTGGCGAAGAACCCGATCAGGAAGAGCTTGCCGGTCGCCGTGCCGTACTCCTGCTCCAGGATGTCGCCGAGCTGGATCAGGCCCTTGTCGCCGCTCGCGATCGCGATGTTCGCCGAGTGCAGCAGTTCGGCGCCGACGAAGAGCATCGCGACGACGAAGATGCCGGTCGTGGCGTAGGCGACCCGGTTGTCCAGGCGCATGATCTTCATCCAGCCGGTGTTGGTCCAGCCCTTGGCGTTGACCCAGTAGCCGTACGCGGCCAGCGTGATGGTGCCGCCCACGCCGCCGATCAGGCCCAGGGTGTTGAGGACCGAGTCCTTCTCGTCCGGGAGGACCGGGAGGAGTCCGGCGAAGGCGTCGCCCAGGTTGGGCGTGACGCGGATCGCCAGGTACACCGTCACCACGAACATGACGCCCACCAGGACCGTCATGACCTTCTCGAAGACGTTGTACTTGTTGAACCAGACGAAGACCAGGCCCACCAGGCCGCAGGCGATGCCCCACCATTCGAGGTCCATGACGTCCGGGAAGAGGGCCTGGAGGGGGAGGGCGCTGGACGACATCGCCGCGGCGCCGTAGACGAAGCCCCAGATCACCGCGTAGATCGCGAAGAACCACGTGGTCCAGGGGCCGATGCTCGCCCAGCCGTCGAAGAGGGTGCGGCCGGTGGCCAGGTGCCAGCGGCCGCACGCCTCGGCGAGGGAGATCTTCACGAGGCAGCCGATGACCGCCGCCCACAGCAGGGTGTAGCCGAAGTTGCTGCCCGCGATGAGGGTGGCCACGAGGTCGCCGGCGCCCACACCGGTCGCGGCGACGACGATGCCGGGGCCGATGTGGCGCCAACTGGACTTACGGGGGGCCTGGTCGGCCCCGACCGATACGCCTGCGTCTGAGGTGTTGCCCGTGGTGTCCGCCATGGGGGTCAAGAAAGCCCATGGCCGCCGGTGCGACAAGAGGGCGTGCACGGATCTTCACCCGAAACGCTTACTCGGCGCGGGCCTTGGCCTCCTCGGCGCCCTTCTCCGACGTGTCCGCCTTCTCTGCCGTGTCCGCCGTGTCCGCCTTCTCCTCGGGCTCCGCCTCGGTTTCGGCCTCCGCCTCGCCGTCCTCGAAGTACGCGTCCAGGACCTCGTCCAGGGCCGATTCCCACTCGGCGAAGCGGCTTCGGGAGGTGGCCTCGATCTCGATCGGGTACCAGCGGCGGTCCGGCGTGTGCACCGTGACCGTGAACCGCTTGCCGAAGCGGCCGGTCTCCGTCTCGACGGCCCCGACCTCGTCCCAGCGGAACTCACAGCCCTGGTCGTCGAGGGAGAGACGTACGCCCTTGTGGTCGGCGACGATCCTGGCGCGGCGGTCGGACGCCTCGAAGACGGGGCCGTCCACGGGGGCCTCGGCCTCCGGTTCCTGGGCGTCCTCGGCGTCCTCCGCGTCCTCGGCGTGCGGTTCGCCGACGGCCGAGGGGTCCGCGGTCTCCGCGTCCGCGTCGGCGTCCTTCTCCGCCTCGTCGCGTCTCACGTCCTCGGGCTCACCGGACACGGGTGCGGTGAGCCCGGGGATGAATGCCGGGTCGAATCCGGCGCCTTCCAGGGGCTGGCTCGTCGATCCTCTGCGCTGCTCCACGCGGGCAGTATGGTCGACGATCCTGTGCCGGACACAGCCAGCCCCAACTTCGTTATCAGACGCCTACACGAGTCGCCTGCACGAGTCGCCTACACGAACAGGCTCACCACCGCCGCCACCACGAACCCGGCGACCGACAGGACGCTCTCCAGCACGGTCCACGTCTTGAGCGTGTCCCGCTCGCTGATGCCGAAGTACTTGGCGACCATCCAGAAACCGCCGTCGTTGACGTGCGAGGCGAAGATGGAACCGGCCGAGATGGCCATGATGACCAGGGCCACGAACGCCTGCGAGTGGTCGCCCTCGGCGAGCAGCGGCGCCACGATGCCCGCCGTCGTCACGATGGCCACCGTCGCCGAGCCCTGCGCGACCCGCAGCACCACGGAGATCAGGTAGGCGAGGACGATCACCGGCAGACCGACGTCGTTGAAGGTGTCGGAGAGGGCCTGGGCGACGCCGCTGGCCTTGAGGACGGCGCCGAAGACGCCGCCCGCGCCGACCACCAGCAGGATGTTGCCGACCGGCTTCAGCGAGGCCGTCGAGACGGTCTCCAGGGACTTGCGGGACCAGCCGCGCCGGATGCCGAGCAGGTAGTAGGCGAGCAGCAGGGCGATGGTCAGGGCGACGAACGGGTTGCCGAAGAACTCGATCACCGAGCGGAGGGTGGACGGGTCCAGGGCGATGGAGGAGAAGGTCGCGGCGAGGATCAGGACCAGCGGGGTGCCGATGATGCCGAGGACCGTGCCGAGCGCGACCGGGGTCTCGGTGGGCGCGACGCCCGCCTTGCGCTGCTCCTCGATGACGGCCTGCTTGGCCTCCTCGGACGCCTCGACCATGTCCTGCGGCACGGGCACGAAGATGCGGCGGCCGATCCAGGCGGAGAACACCCAGGCGGCGAGGACGGCGGGGATGCCGCAGACGATGCCCATGAGGATGATCCAGCCGAGCTTGACGTTCAGCAGTCCGGCGGCGGCCACCGGGCCGGGGTGCGGCGGCAGGAAGGCGTGGGTCATCGACAGACCGGCCAGCAGCGGCAGGCAGTAGAGCAGGATCGACTTGCCGGAGCGCTTGGCGGCGGCGTAGACGATGGGCGCGAGGACGAAGATGCCCACGTCGAAGAAGACCGGGATGCCGAAGATCAGGCCCGTGAGGCCCATGGCGAGCGGGGCGCGCTTCTCCCCGAAGAGGCCGAGGAGGCGCGAGGCCAGCACCTGGGCGCCGCCGCTGACTTCGAGGATCGCGCCGAGCATGGTGCCCAGGCCGATGATGATGGCGACGTGGCCGAGGATGCCGCCCATGCCGGACTCGATGGTCGAGACGGCGTCGGACTTCTGGACGGTGCCGAAGAGTTCGGTGACCGACAGGCCGGCGAGCAGGCCGACGGCTATGGAGACGGCGAGCAGCGCGACGAAGGGCTGGAGCCGCACCTTGATGATGAGGAAGAGCAGCAGCGCGATGCCGATGGCGGCGACGGTCAGCAGACCGGCGGTGCCGTCGATCAGGGTGAGCAGACCGCCGGTGTGGGGTGGGGCCTCGGAGGCGGCGGCAAGAGGGAGGGACGAGTAGGACATACGGGGGTCCTCTGGATAAGTACATGGAGCTTTCGGGCAGGGAGGAGCGCGGCACGGCGCCCCGAGGGGTGGGGGCGCCGTGCCGTTCGAGGCAGTCGGGCGGTGGAGCGGAAGGGACGGTCAGCCGAGGACGGCGAGCGCGTCGATCTCGATGAGGAGGCCGGCGGGCAGACCGACGTAGACGGTCGTGCGCGCGGCGGGCGGCTGGGTGAGGCCCTGCTCCGCGAAGTAGGCGTTGTAGATCTCGTTCATCTCGGCGAAGTGGTCCACGTTCGTGAGGTAGACGCGGAGCATCATCACGTCGTCCCAGGAGGCGCCGCCCTCCTCCAGGATCGCCTTGACGTTGGCGAGGGTCTGGAGGGTCTGCTCGCGCAGGGTCGGGCCGGCCGGGGTGGGGGCCTTGCCCTCCTCGTGGGGCAGGAAGCCGACCTGGCCGGCGACCTGGAGGATGTTGCCCTTCTTCACGCCGTGGCTGAACTTCGCCGGGGGGACGGTGTGGGTCGCGGGGACGAGAGCGATCTTGTCGGTCATGCGGTGACTTCCTTGACTGGGGTCCTGCCGGAGTACTCGCCGCTGATGGCGTCCGCCGTACGGCGCACCAGCGGGAGCAGGGTGAGGAGTTCGTCGGCGGTGACGACGACGTTCGGCGCGGAGACCGACATGGCGGCGACCACCCGGCCGTCGGCGCCCCGGATGGGCGCGGCGACGCAGTTGATGGACTCCTCGTGGCCACCGAGGTCGGTGGCCCAGCCCTGTTCGCGCACCTTGGCGAGTTCCTTGAGGAACCCGTCGGCGTTCGGTGTCGAACGGGCCGTGTACATGGGGTAGTCGAGCTGCTCGGCCACGGCCCGGCGCTCGTTCTCGGGGAGGTCGGCGAGGAGCAGCTTGGCGACGGCCGCGACGGTGATGGCGACGGGCTTGCCGATCCGGGAGTACATGCGGACCGGGTAGCGGCTCTCGACCTTGTCGATGTAGAGGACCTCGTCCTCCTCGTGGACGGCGAGGTGGACGGTGTGTCCGACCTGTTCGTTGAGGCGTACGAGGTGGGGGTGGGCGATCTCGCGGACGTCGAGGTTCTCCATCGCCTCCTGGGCGAGGGAGATGAGCCGGGCGCCGAGGCGGTAGCGCTGGTCGGACTGCCGGTAGACGAAGCCGTGATCGTGGAGGGTGCGCAGCAGGCGCAGGGCCGTGGACTTGTGCACGCCCAGGCGGTCGGCGACCCGGCCCAGGTCGGCGGGGCCCTCGGCGAGCAGCGGCAGGATGCTGAGCGCGCGGTCGACGGTCTGACTCATGGCGTACGTACCTCCTCCTCGGCCCCTTCCTCGGCGTGTGTCCAGCCGGGGCCGAGTCGCAGTCTCCCCCACGCGGCGTCGTCGAGGGCGGCCAGGCGGTCGGCGTGGTCGCGGGCGGGGGGTGCGGCGAGGTCGGCGGGGACGGTGAGGGCGGCGGCGGCCCAGAGGTGGCCGTGGCGCAGGCGCTCGCGCACGGGCTTCTCGCGCAGGGTGGCGGAGAGGAACCCGGCGGCGAAGGCGTCGCCCGCGCCGACGGCGGCGACGACGTCGACGTGCAGGGCGGGCACGGAGGTGACGTCGGCGCCGTGGAAGGCGGTGGCGCCGCTCGCGCCCTGTTTGACGACGAGCAGTTCCGGCTCGGGCAGCGCGGCGCGGACGGCCTCGGGTCCGTCGAGACCCCAGGCGTCCCGTGCCTCGTCGTCGCCGACGAAGACGAGGTCGGCGCCGCGGGCCAGTTCCAGGAGCACCTCGGGGCCGTGTCCGTGACGGACGTCGCGCCACAGGCCCGGGCGGTGGTTGACGTCGAAGGAGACGAGGGGCCTGCCGGGGCGGCGGGCGGTCAGCTCGCGCGTCAGGCCGAGGCAGTCGGCGGAGAGCGCGGGGGTGATGCCGGACAGGTGCAGGACGCGGCCGGAGCGGATCGCGTCGAGGTCCATGGTGTCGACGGACATCGCGGAGGCGGCCGAGCCCGCCCGGTAGTAGGCCACCTCGTGCGCGTCGGTGGCGCGGTCGCCCGCGGTGCGGAAGTAGATGCCGGTGGGGCGGGCGGGGTCGCGGCGTACGGCGGAGACGTCGACGCCGTAGGCGCCGATCGCCTCGACGAGGTGGTCGCCGAAGCCGTCGGCGCCGACCCGGCCGATCCAGCGGGCGGAGTGTCCGGCGGCGGCGAGCACACAGGCCGCGTTGGACTCGGCGCCGCCGATGGCACGGTCGAAGGAGGGGACGTCGGCGAGGCGCCCGGGCCGGGAGGGCAGGAAGGTGACCATGGACTCGCCGAGCGCGACGACGTCCACGACGTCGGGGGCGGTGCTGGTTCGTCCGATGGCGGTCACGATGGTGGGGGCTCCTCGTCGCGTCTCGTGGGCGGCGGCTCCGTTGACCGCGCGTTCGCCGAGATGTTAGACAGCAGTAAGCGATATACGCAATGGTCGTTGCAGACTTTGCAACGCGTCAGATCAGGGAGGCTCCATGGCCCTCGACTCCGGCCCCACCGACGGCCGCGACGCTCTCGCCAGGCTGGCCGAGGAGCACGTCGACCACCGCTTCAAGGGCCTCCCGCCGGACGCGTACGGCCTGACCGTCGCCGAGCTGGCCGGACAGCGCCGCAACCTCTTCACCGGGGGCTTCACCACCCCCGTCCTCGCGCTGTCCGCCGAGCGCCTGGAGCACAACCTGAAGCTCATGGAGACGTACTCCGCCCGGCACGGCCTCGCCTTCGCGCCGCACGGCAAGACCTCCATGGCCCCGCAGCTCTTCCACCGCCAGATCGAGCACGGCGCCTGGGGCATCACCCTCGCCGTGCCGCACCAGGTACGGGTGGCGCGGGCCTTCGGCATCCAGCGGGTCTTCCTGGCCAACGAACTGGTCGACGCCGCCGCCCTGCGCCGGATCTCCGCCGAGCTGGACGCCGACCCCGACTTCCGCTTCGTCTGCTACGTCGACTCCGTGCGCGGCGTCGAGCTGATGGACGCGGCCCTGTCCGGGGCGGGGGCCCGCCGCCAGGTGGACGTCGTGGTCGAGTTGGGCGCCGGTGAGGGCGCCCGGACCGGTGTGCGCACCGAGGCCGGGTGCGCGGCGGTCGCCGACGCGGTGGCCGGCACCCGGACGCTGCGGCTGGCCGGGGTCGCCGGGTACGAGGGCGAGGTGCCGGACGCCGACCCGGAGCGCGTGCACGCGTGGCTGCGGCGGCTGGTCGCGCTGGCCGCCGACTTCGACAAGGCCGGGCGGTTCGCCGGGACCGGCCTCGACGAGATCGTGCTGAGCGCGGGCGGCAGCGCCTGGTTCGACGCGGTGGCCGACGTGTTCGCCGAGGTCCCCGACCTCTCCCTGCCCGTCCTGAAGCTGCTGCGCTCGGGCGCGTACGTCTCGCACGACGACGGCCACTACCGCGAGCTGACCCCCTTCAACCGGGTCCCCGAGGAGGGCGCCCTGGAGCCCGCCTTCCGGCTGTGGAGCCAGGTCGTCTCCCGCCCCTCCCCCGAGCAGGCGTTCACCAACGCCGGCAAGCGGGACGCGGCGTACGACCTCCACCTGCCCTTCGCCCAGGTGGTGCGCCCCTCGGACGGTGGCCCGGAGCGCCCGGCGACCGGCATCGAGGTGACCGGTCTGTCCGACCAGCACGCCTGGGTGCGCACGACCGGGGAGGCGGACCTGGAGGTCGGCGACTGGCTCGGGACGGGCCTGTCCCACCCGTGCACCTCCTTCGACAAGTGGCAGCTCATCCCGGTCGCCGAGGCGGACGGGACGGTCGTCGACTACATCCGCACGTTCTTCTAGAGGACCCGGCGAAGAATCCAGGAGGAGTCAGGCATGGAAGAGCTGGTCATCAGGGACGCCGACGTCGTGGACGGGTCCGGCGGCGACTCCTACCGCGCCGACGTCGTGGTCGACGGCGGACGCATCGTCTCGATCGTCAAGGAGGCGGCGGCCGCCGGCTGCCAGCGGCCCAAGGCGCGCCGGGAACTGGACGCCGAGGGCCTGGTCCTGGCCCCCGGCTTCATCGACATGCACGCCCACAGCGACCTGGCGCTGCTGCGGGACCCGGACCACAGCGCCAAGGCCGCCCAGGGCGTCACCCTGGAGGTCATCGGCCAGGACGGGCTGTCGTACGCGCCGGTCGACGACCGCACCCTCGGCGAGGTGCGCCGGGCGATCGCCGGGTGGAACGGCCACGGGGACGACGTCGACTTCGACTGGCGGTCGGTCGGCGAGTACCTGGACCGGCTCGACCGGGGCATCGCGGTCAACGCCGCGTACCTGATCCCGCAGGGCACGGTGCGCGCCCTCGCCGTCGGCTGGGACGACCGGGAGGCGACCGAGGCGGAGCTGGAGCACATGCGGCGCCTGGTCGCCGAGGGCCTGGAGCAGGGCGCGGTCGGCATGTCGTCGGGGCTGACGTACACGCCCGGCATGTACGCCAAGGACGCCGAGCTGACCGAGCTGTGCCGGGTGGTGGCGTCGTACGGCGGCTACTACTGCCCGCACCACCGCTCGTACGGGGCGGGGGCCCTGAAGGCGTACGAGGAGATGGTGGAGCTGACCCGGGAGGCGGACTGCCCGCTGCACCTGGCGCACGCCACCATGAACTTCGGCGTGAACAAGGGCAGGGCGCCCGAGCTGCTGACCCTGCTCGACGAGGCACTCGCGGGCGGCGCCGACATCACCCTCGACACCTACCCGTACACCCCCGGCTGCACCACCCTGGTGGCGCTGCTGCCGAGCTGGGCGAGCGAGGGCGGCCCGGAGCAGATCCTGAAGCGGCTGGCGGACGACGACACCGCCGAGCGCATCCGGCACCACATGGAGGAGATCGGCTCCGACGGCTCCCACGGCGTGCCCATGGAGTGGGAGACGATCGAGATCTCCGGCACGGGCGACCCGGCGCTCGCCGAGTACGTCGGCCGCACGGTGCTGGAGTCGGCGCGGCTGCGCGGCGAGAGCCCGTGGACGGTCGCCCGGCACCTGCTGCTGGCCGACCGGCTGGCGCCGACCATCCTCCAGCACGTCGGCCACGAGGAGAACGTCCGCGCGATCATGCGGCACCGGGTCCACACCGGCGGCTCGGACGGGATCCTCCAGGGCGCCAAGCCGCACCCGCGCGCGTACGGCACCTTCCCGCACTACCTGGGCCACTACGTGCGCGAGCTGGGCGTGCTCCCGCTGGAGGAGTGCGTCGCGCACCTGACCTCGCGCCCGGCGGCCCGGCTGCGGCTGCCGGACCGCGGTCTGGTCCGCGAGGGCTACCGGGCCGACCTGGTGCTCTTCGACCCGGCGACGGTGGCCGCGGGCAGCTCGTTCGAGGAGCCGCGGGTGCTGCCGACGGGCATCCCGTACGTGCTGGTCGACGGGCGTTTCGTGATGGAGGACGGGCGGCGCACCGACGTGCTGGCCGGGCGGTCGGTGCGCCGGGTTCCGCGCTGAGCCCGGGCCGGTCCGGCTGGCGCCGCCGGGCCGGCCCGATGCCCTGCCGTCAGGGCTTGGGCAGGACGCAGCCGCTGCGCGAGAGGTCGAGCTTGCTGTCGAGGCCGAAGCAGGCGGGGATCTGGTAGGTCTGCTGGCCGTAGTTGATACCCTCGCGGACCGTGACGGTGCCGTCCTCGGCGACCTCGCAGGGGTTGTTGTCGGTGCAGCGCCCGCCGTCCTCGTTGCCCGTGTTGTTGACGGCGACGACCTCGCCGGTCGCGTTGTCGACGACGGGCGATCCCGAGGTGCCGCCGATGGTCCGGCAGGCGGAGGTGTAGCGGACCGAGTCCTTCCAGGTCCACTCCCCCTCCTTCAGGCGGTACGCGAACCCGTCGACGTCGCAGGCGTAGGTGCGCTTCCAGTAGCCCGAGACGACGGTGATCGCGGTGCCGGCCGCGGGGCGGGTGTCGTCGAGGGTGAGCGGGCTGATCCCGTAGGAGCCGCGGATCTGGGCGTACGTGCTGGTGAGCTGGTACAGCGAGACGTCCGTGTCGGTCATCGTCGCGTAGGCGATCTTGCTGGCCCGCAGGGTGCCGACGCGGGTGCCGGAGGCGTTGAGCAGCCCGAAGCTGCGGCTGGAGGGCTGGTCCACGACGACCTCGCCGGCCGCCGGGAAGCCGGTCTCCAGACAGTGGCCGTTGGACATGACCAGCGCCGGGTCGTCGTCCTCGGAGGCGGGCAGGCGCACGACCGAGCCGGAGCAGTTGCTGAGCGCGACGGTGCCGGCGAAGGACACGGCGCGGACGGCGGGAGCCGCGGATGACGCGGGTGACGCGGGTGACGCGGGAGCCGCGGATGACGCGGCCGCCGGTGCCACGCCGACCCCGGTGACGGCCAGGGTGGCGAGCGCGGCAAGGAGAGGCTTGTTCATGTGGGGGTCCCCTCTATGGAGGGCACCGGCCGGAGGTCGTCCGGGCGGCGCCGTATTGTCATGAGCATTCTCATGACGGAGAGGGGTGTGGACAAGGGCCGGTAACCGGCCGCCAGTTGGCGCGAACCGGCCCACCGGAGACCGTCACGAGCGGCCGCGACCACCCGGACGGGCGCGTCTCACGTGGTGGAAGACACGGCCCATAAGCCGTAACCGGGTCGTAAGCTCGCGGACATGCAGGTGATCCAGTCGACCAAGCTCGCCAACGTCTGTTACGAGATCCGGGGCCCGGTGCTCGAGGAGGCGATGCGGCTGGAGGCGGCCGGGCACCGCATCCTGAAGCTGAACACCGGGAACCCGGCGGCCTTCGGCTTCGAGTGCCCGCCGGAGATCCTGGAGGACATCCTCCGCAACGTCTCCACGGCGCACGGCTACGGCGACGCGAAGGGCCTGCTGGCGGCGCGCCGGGCGGTCGTCATGCACAACCAGACCCTCGGCATCGAGACGGACGTCGAGCACGTCTTCATCGGCAACGGCGTCTCCGAGCTGATCGTGATGGCGATGCAGGGCCTGCTCGACGACGGCGACGAGGTCCTCGTCCCGGCCCCCGACTACCCGCTGTGGACGGCCGCCGTCTCGCTCTCCGGCGGCACTGCGGTGCACTACCGCTGCGACGAGCAGTCCGACTGGATGCCCGACCTCGCGGACGTGGAGCGGAAGATCACCGACCGCACCAAGGCGCTGGTGATCATCAACCCGAACAACCCGACGGGCGCGGTCTACGACGACGCGATGCTGCGGGGGCTGACGGACATCGCGCGCCGGCACAACCTGCTGGTCTGCTCGGACGAGATTTACGACAAGATCCTCTACGACGACGCCACCCACACCCCGACCGCCGCGATCGCCCCCGACCTGCTCACCCTCACCTTCAACGGCATGTCGAAGGCGTACCGGGTGGCCGGCTACCGGGTCGGCTGGATGTCGATCTCCGGGCCGCGCGCGCACGCCGAGTCCTACATCGAGGGCCTGACGATCCTGGCGAACATGCGCCTGTGCGCCAACATGCCGGGCCAGCACGGCGTGGTCGCGGCGCTCAGCGGGCGCCAGACCATCAACGAGCTGGTGCTGCCGGGCGGCCGGCTGCGCGAGCAGCGGGACGCCGCCCACGAGGCGCTGACCAGCATTCCCGGCGTGACCTGCGTGAAGCCGAAGGGCGCGCTGTATCTCTTCCCGCGGCTCGACCCCAAGGTCTTCAAGATCAAGGACGACCGGCGGATGGTCCTGGACCTGCTGCGCCAGGAGAAGATCATGGTCGTCCAGGGCACCGGCTTCAACTGGCCCGAACCCGACCACTTCCGGGTGGTGACCCTGCCGACGGCCGCGGACCTGCGCGAGGCAGTGGGCCGGATCGGGAACTTCCTCGACGGGTACGGCCAGCACTGAGCATCCCGGCCGAGTATCCCGAACGCCATCAACTTTAGATTGGATCTAATGTAGGATGGCTTCCTGAAGCACTCAGGAGGCCATCCATGTACGAGCCGATCCGCAGCAAGTCGGTCCACAGCACGATGGCCGGCACCACCACGGACTTCCCCCGCCGGTCCCGGGACGAGGAGCTGGACATCCAGCTCGCGGGCCACCTCGCGGCGCTGCTCGCCGTCACCGACGAGCTGCGCGCGCTGGCACCCGACACCGGCCTGGACGCCGCCGCCGAGCGGCTCGCCGAGCAGGTGACCCGGCTGCGGGGAGGTCAGGCGCCGGTCCGGCTGAAGGTCGCCGCCACCCGCCAGGAGCCGCGTCCGGCGGCCCTGCACCGGCGGGCCCACACCCTGGCGGCCCGCGCCCTGGTGGTCGCGGCCTCGCGCGCCGACACGGCGGTCGCGATCCTGACCGCCGAGCGCATGGACGCGCACTCCGCGGCCCTGGAGCCGCGCCCACTCGCGTCCCGCTGAGCCCTCCCGGGCCCCTCGAACGGCCCCGGTCCGCGCGCACCCGCAGCGACGCGCGGACCGGGTGCCACACACCCGTGCCCGTCCTCCGCCCGCCGGATCAGCCGAAGAGCACCGTCAGGACGACGAAGCCCAGGACGATCACGAGGACGATCGCCCACACGGGCCAGGTACCGCGGCCGTCCGGATCCTCCGGGCCGCCACCGCGCGGGCGGTCCTCCTTCAGCTGCGGGTCGGGGTCCCGCGGCCGGTCCCGCGTGTAGAAGTCATCACCGTCTGCCATCGCGAATCCCTCCTTCCCCTGCTCCGTTTCCCCTGTTCGCCCCCTGTTCCCGTCTTCCCTGGCTTCTCCGTCTTCCCTGGCTTCTCCTCTTCCCTGGCTTCTCCTCTTCCCTGGCTTCTCCGTCTTCCCTGGCTTTCCCGTTCTCCCCGTTCCCGTGGTCGCGCTCCCCCGAGTACCGCGCGGAGAGCGGCGCATGCCCGTCCGCCGGGGCGTTGTCGGTGGCCGCGCCCGGGGGACCGGTCGCCGAGCGGGAGGACCCCGCGGCGGGGGCGCGCCCGCGACCTGGGACCATCCGTTCTCCACGGCCCGCTGGTTCGACGTCCACTGGTACCAGGACTACGGACCGGCGGCCCCGGACGAGGACCGGGCCTGACGGCACCGGCGCCGTCCGCTCCGTGCCGGGCGGCCGGAGTGGGCGGTTCCCGTTGCATACCGGTATGACGCGGTCACCTCCCGTTCACCGGGACCCGCCAGGAACGTCTGATTCCGGGAGCACGCTCGCCGCGTGAGACGAATCGCTGGAATCGTCCTCGCGGTCCTGCTGATCGGTGGCGTGGTGGCCGCCGTCGTCGCGGGCCGGGACAACGAGGAGACGGGCGCGGCAACGAAGACCGTGCGCATGGTCATCGGGTCGGAGAAGGCGCAGTTCTTCGCCGACCCCGAAGTGGTGAAGGCCCTCGCCGCCAGGGGCTACACCGTGCGGGCCGAGACCTCCGGGTCCTGGGCCATGGAGGAGCTGGACCTCGAGGGCTACGACCTCGCCTTCCCGTCCAGCCAGGCCCCGGCCGACGAACTCGCCGGCAAGTACGGGGTGCGAAAGCCGCTGCCCAGGCCCTTCTACTCGCCGCTGGTCGTGGTGGCCCACCGCTCCACCGCGGCGGTCCTGGCGGCGAACGGGCTCGTGACGCTGGAGCGCAGCCGGGGCGGCACCCTCAGGATGGACGCCTACCTCGACGCGGCCCGCGCGGGCCGCACCTGGCAGCAGCTGGAGGGCGCCGGCCGGCACACCGAGCTGACCGGGACGCTGTACGTCGCGACCACGGACCCGGAGACCTCCAACTCCGGCGCGCTCTACCTGGCCGCCGCCTCCTACGTCGCGAACGGCGGCCGCGTGGTGTCGGACGACGCCGGTCTGGACCGTACGGCGCCCCTGCTGCGCAGGCTGGTCCGGGTGCAGGGCGCCCAGAAGTCCAGTTCGGACGCCACGTTCCGTGACTTCACCAGCGGCGTCGGCGAACCGCTGGTGCTGGCCTACGAGTCACAGGTGGCCGCGCTGCTCGGGGAGGGCGGGGACGCCGTCTCGGACCTGGTCGTCCTGTACCCGGACACCACCGCCACCAGCGACCACACCGTCGTACCGCTCACCGACACCGGCCGGGAACTGGGCGAACTTCTCTCCGCCGACCCGGAGCTGCGGCGACTGGCTGTGCGGCACGGGTTCCGGCCGCAGGGCGCGTCCGCCGAGTTCACCCGGGCCACCGAGGCCCACACCGCGTATCTCAACCAGCGGCTGACCGGCGTCCGGCAGGCGCCGGTGCCCACGTCCGAGGTGCTGCGCGAGATGGCCGTCAGGGCGCGCGGATGACGGCCCGCGACCACCGGCCGCCCCGGCCACCGGCGGACCCGACCGGACCAGCAGCGGAACACCAGCGGACCACAGGGGGATTCGGCCACGTGAACGGCACCGACCACGACCTCACGCTCACTCTCACCCCGCCCGAGCCCGTCGCCCCCGTACCGCGGGAGCGGGCCGGCGGCCTCGTGCCCGTCGACGAGGCGACCCGCGCCGACATGGCCCGCAAGGCCGCCGCCCATGTGGACGGACTCGCCGCGCTCGACGCCCGCTCGCCCGAGTTCGCCGGCAAGGTCGGCGAGATCACCGGCCTCGGCGCCGCCGAGATGCGCACCGCGGCCGCGCAGTCCAACCGCATGCTGGAACGGACGGTGCGCAGCCTGCCCGACCAGGGCGGCGGTGCCCAGACCCGGGTGGCGGGCTCCCTGGTGGAGCTGCGGCGCGTGGTGGAGGACCTGGACCCGCGCGACCTGCCCGCCTCGAAGGGCCGCAGGCTCCTGTCGCGGCTGCCCGGCGGCAACCGGCTGCGCGACCACGTCGCCAAGTACGCCTCCGCCCAGGGCACCCTGAACCGGATCGTCGGCTCGCTGCGCGGCGGGCAGGACGAACTGCGGCGCGACAACGCGGCGTTGCAGACCGAGCGGGTCCGCCTGTGGGAGGCCATGGGCAAGCTCCAGGAGTACGTCGTGCTCACCGAGGCGCTCGACACGGCCGTGCGGGAGCACATCGCCGGGGTCGAACCGGACGACCCGCAGGCCGCCGACGCCCTGCGCGCGGACGTCCTCTTCCCGGTCCGGCAGAAACACCAGGACCTGCTCACCCAGCTCGCGGTGTGCGCCCAGGGCTACCTCGCGATGGACGTCGTACGCCGCACCAACGACGAGCTGGTCAAGGGCGTCGACCGGGCGGCCACGACCACCGTGTCGGCGCTGCGGATCTCCGTGATGCTGGCCACCGCGCTGGACCACCAGAAGAAGGTGGTCGAGCAGGTCGACGCGTTGCGCGGGACGACGGAGGACCTGATCCGGGGCAACGCGGAGATGCTCGCCACCCAGAGCGGCGACATCCAGCGCATCGCCGCCGACCCCGCGGTGGGCGCCGAGACCCTGCGCGCCGCCTTCCAGCAGATCTACCGCACCCTCGACACCATCGACTCCTACAAGGACCAGGCGACAGAGGCGATGGCGGCGACCGTGGAGTCCCTGACCGGTGAACTCCGGCACGCGAACGCGTACCTGGAGCGCAGCCGGTCACGGGGCGCCCTGGACACCTCCCGGGACGGGGGCCTGGCATGAGACACGGCCGTCGCACGAGACGCGCCCTCGCCGTCTGCCTCACCGCGCTCGCCCTCCTCACCGCCTGCACCTCGCAGGGGGACGGGGACGGCACGGACGGGGCGCCGACCCCCGGGGCGCCGGGCACCGCCGAGCCCGGCACCCTGCGCGTGCTCGCCTCCAGCGAACTGAGCGACATGAAGCCGGTGCTCGACCGGGTCCGCGAGGACACCGGCCTCACCGTCCGGCTCACCCCGATCGGCACGCTCGACGCCGTGGACATGCTGGCGAAGGGCACGACGGACGGGCAGTACGACGCCGTGTGGCTGTCCTCCAACGACTCGCTGCGGCTGCGCCCCGAGGCGGCCGGGCGGATCGTCTCGGAGACACCGGTGATGACCAGCCCCGTCGCGATCGGCGTCAAGGACGCCACCGCCCGGCGGCTGGGCTGGAAGCCCGGGTCGGTCACCTGGTCCCAGATCGAGCGGGCCGTCGCCGACGGGAAGCTCACCTACGGCATGACCGACCCGGCCCGCTCCAACTCCGGCTTCGCCACCCTCGTCTCGGTCGCCTCCGCGCTCTCCGGCGCCCAGTCCGCGCTCACCGACGCCGACGTGGCGAAGGCGACGCCCAGACTGCGGGAGTTCTTCACCGGGCAGCAGCTGACCTCGGGTTCGTCGGGCTGGCTGGCGGCGGCGTACGAGCGGCGCGGGAACGTGGACGCGCTGCTGAACTACGAGTCCGTCCTCCTGGGCATCCCGGGCCTCACCGTCATCCGCCCCACCGACGGCGTGCTCACCGCCGACTACCCGCTCTCCACCCTCGCGTCCTCGGACGAGGCCACCCGCGACGACGTCCGCCGCCTCGCCGAGGCGCTGCGCACACCGCAGATCCAGCGGGAGATCACCCGCATCACGCACCGTCGCCCGGTCCTCACCTCCGTGCCGCCCGCCACCGGCCTGGACACGAGCCGGCGGCGCGAACTGCCCTCCCCCGGCTCGCGCTCCGTCGCCGACGGCCTACTCGACGCGTACGAGAACGACCTGCGCCGACCGTCCCGCACGGTGTACGTCCTCGACACGTCCGGCTCGATGGCGGGCGAGCGGCTGGCGCGGCTGAAGACCGCGCTCACCGCCCTCACCGGGGACTTCCGCGACCGCGAGGAGGTGACGCTGATGCCGTTCGGCTCGGACGTGAAGCGGGTGGCGACCCATGTGGTGGACCCGGCCGACCCCGAGTCCGGCCTCGAGGGCATCCGCCGGGACACCGCGCGCCTGAGCGCCGAGGGCGACACCGCGGTCTACACCTCGCTGGAGAAGGCGTACGGCCATCTCGGCGGCGGGCGGGACGCGTTCACGTCGATCGTGCTGATGACAGACGGCGAGAACACCACCGGCACCGACGCGGCCGGCTTCGACCGCTTCTACGAGGCGCTGAGCGAGGAGCGGCAGGAGATCCCGGTGTTCCCCATCCTGTTCGGCGACTCCGACCACGCGGAGCTGACGCACATCGCCGAACTCACCGGCGGCCGGCTCTTCGACGCGCGGAAGGGGTCCCTGGACGGCGCCTTCGAGGAGATCCGTGGCTACCAATAGGCTCATCGGCCTTCTGGAGTCCCGCAAGAACCTGACCGGCAGTACCTGCGGGCTGGCGGGCGTGGTGCTGACGTTCACGGGCGTGGCGGGACCGTACTGGCCGGTGGTCGTCGCGGGGCTGTACAGCGCCGGTGCGCTGCTCGCCCCGCCGGAGCGGCCGGCGCCGCCCGACTTCCCGGACCCGTCGGCCCAGCTGGAGGAGGTGCGCGGGGACTTCGGCCGGCTGCGCGGCTATCTGACGGGCGTGGAGCTGCCGCCGGACGCCCGGGAGCGGCTGGCCGAGCTGACCGGGCTGCTGGCCGGGCTGCTGGAGCCCGGCTGGGTCGCCGAGGTGCTGGCGGCCGACCCGGAGGGTCTGCACGCGGTGTCGCGGGCGGTGCGGCAGGACGTGCCGGAGGCGGTGGACGCGTATGTGCGGACCCGCTGGTGGACGCGGCTGGCGCCAGGGCAGGAGCCGCCGGAGCGGCATCTGGAGCAGCAGTTGGCGCTGCTGCGGGAGGAGGCGGAGCGGCTGACGGACCGGCTGCGGGACGCCGAGGCCCGGCGGCAGGAGTCGCACACGCGGTACCTGGAGGACCGCTCGGGGCGCTGACCGCCGTACCGGCCGCGATGCCGGGCGGGGTCCGGACGTGCCGAAGGGCGGGGTCCGGACGTGCCGAAGAGCCGGGCCCGGACGTGTCGAGGAGCGAGGTCCGGACGTGCCGAAGGGCCGGGTCCGTCGCACGCCGTTGTGCGGGGACCCGGCCCGAGCGGGGCTTCCCCGCGCTCCGGGGTGCGAAGAGCTACTGGAGCGCGGGGAGACCCCCTACGTGACCGGCCTTCGTGACGACTTCGCGGGTCAGGGCTAGTCGGACCGGCCACGGAGCTGGTGGCGGGGACGGTCAGCCCAGGCGCTGCACCAGGGCCCGGTACTGGTCCCACAGCTCGGCGGGCGTGTGGTCGCCGAAGGTGTTCAGGTGCTCGGGGACGAGTGCCGCCTCCTCGCGCCACACCTCCTTGTCGACGCTGAGCAGGAACTCCAGGTCGGCGTCGGCGAGGTCGAGTCCTTCGGTGTCGAGGGACTCCTTGGTCGGCAGCACGCCGATGGGGGTCTCCACACCGTCCGCCTTGCCCTCCAGGCGCTCCACGATCCACTTCAGGACGCGGCCGTTCTCGCCGAAGCCGGGCCAGACGAACCTGCCCTCGTCGTCCTTGCGGAACCAGTTGACGTAGTAGATCTTCGGCAGCTTGGACTGGTCCTTGTCCTTGGCCACGTCGACCCAGTGCCCCATGTAGTCGCCCATGTTGTAGCCGCAGAACGGCAGCATGGCGAAGGGGTCGCGGCGCAGCTCGCCGACCTTGCCCTCGGCGGCGGCGGTCTTCTCGGAGGCCACGTTGGCGCCGAGGAAGACGCCGTGGTTCCAGTCGAAGGACTCGGTGACCAGCGGTACGGCGCTGGCGCGGCGCCCGCCGAAGAGGATCGCCGAGATCGGCACGCCCCTGGGGTCCTCCCACTCCGGCGCGATGATCGGGCACTGCGCGGCGGGCGTGGTGAAGCGGGCGTTGGGGTGCGCGGCGGGCGTACCGGACTCGGGCGTCCAGTCGTTGCCCTTCCAGTCGGTCAGGTGGGCCGGGGTCTCCTCGGTCATGCCCTCCCACCACACGTCGCCGTCGTCGGTGAGGGCGACGTTGGTGAAGACCGAGTTGCCCCAGAGGGTCTTCATCGCGTTGGCGTTGGTGTGCTCACCGGTGCCGGGCGCGACGCCGAAGAAGCCGGCCTCGGGGTTGATGGCGTACAGGCGGCCGTCCTCGCCGAAGCGCATCCAGGCGATGTCGTCGCCGATGGTCTCCACGGTCCAGCCGGAGATCGTGGGCTCCAGCATGGCGAGGTTGGTCTTGCCGCAGGCCGACGGGAAGGCGGCGGCGACGTACTTGGGCGCACCCGTGGGCGGGGTCAGCTTCAGCACCAGCATGTGCTCGGCGAGCCAGCCCTCGTCGCGGGCCATGACGGAGGCGATGCGCAGGGCATAGCACTTCTTGCCGAGCAGGGCGTTGCCGCCGTAGCCGGAGCCGTAGGACCAGATCTCGCGGTCCTCGGGGAAGTGCGAGATGTACTTGGTGCTGTTGCAGGGCCAGGGGACGTCCGCCTGGCCGGGCTCCAGCGGGGCGCCGACGGAGTGCACGGCCTTGACGAAGAAGCCCTCGTCGCCCAGCTCGTCCAGGACCGGCTGTCCCATGCGGGTCATGGTGCGCATGGAGGCGGCGACGTAGGCGGAGTCGGTGATCTCGACGCCGAGTGCGGAGAGCGGGGAGCCGAGGGGGCCCATGCAGAAGGGCACGACGTACATGGTCCGGCCCCGCATGGAGCCGCGGAACAGCCCGCCCTCGCCCTTGTCACCGGTGAAGCCGCTTCCTTCTCCGGTAAAGATGGCCCGCATCTCGGCGGGGTCCTTCCAGTGGTTGGTCGGGCCGGCGTCCTCCTCCTTGGCGGAGCAGATGAAGGTCCGGTCCTCGACGCGCGCGACGTCGGTGGGGTCGGAGGCCGCGTAGTACGAGTTGGGGCGCTTGATCGGGTCGAGTTTGCGGAACGTGCCCTTCTCGACGAGCTCCCCGCACAGGCGCTCGTACTCGGCCTCGGATCCGTCGCACCAGACCACTGCGTCCGGCTGGGTCAGTTCGGCGATCTCGTTCACCCACGAGATCAGTTCCTGGTGGTTGGTGGGGACGGGGGGAGCCGCGATGTCGCGCGCCACGATTGCTCCTAAATGAGGGGTTTTTTGTTGGAGGCCCCGTGGGGGCTGCGACCCGGATGCGTGACGTGTGCCTCGTGGGCGCTCATCCGGTGTCGACCGCACTCATTTGATCATCCGACCTGAGCGCCCATCTGTCCAGAGGGCGTCACAACTGAGCGGCGTGAGGATCGCCACGCCGCCGGACCGGGGATGCCCCGCCGGGCCCCCCGTGAGACGATGGCCACTCGCCGTTCGTCATACGTCCGTACTGATACGTAACTTACGGAACCGTAGGTACGATGCGCCCATGACTGCGTCCGTCCCCGACGCGCCCAGGGACCTGCCGGCCGGCGGCCGCGGGCCTGTAGCGCTCTCCCTCCCCCAACCGGCGAAGCCGAAGCTGCGCGGCTGGCTGCACCTCGGCATGTTCCCCGCCGTCCTGATCGCCGGACTGGTGCTCACCGCGCTCGCCGAGACGTCCGAGGCCCGCATAGCCTGCGGCGTCTACGTCCTGACCGCCTGCCTGCTGTTCGGCGTCAGCGCGCTCTACCACCGGGGCAACTGGAGCCCGCGCATGGACGGCGTACTGCGCCGCCTCGACCACGCCAACATCTTCCTGATCATCGCGGGCACCTACACCCCGCTCACGATGCTGCTGCTGCCCGGCGCCAAGGGCGAGTGGCTGCTGTGGGGCATCTGGGCGGCCGCCGCGGCCGGCATCGTCTTCCGGGTCTTCTGGGTCGGCGCCCCGCGCTGGCTCTACACCCCCTGCTACCTGGCCATGGGCTGGGCGGCCGTCTTCTACCTGCCCGAGTTCATGCGGGCCGGCGGCATCGCCGTCCTCGTCCTGGTGATCGTCGGCGGCCTGCTCTACAGCGCGGGCGGCGTGATCTACGGCCTCAAGCGCCCCAACCCCTCACCGCGCTGGTTCGGCTTCCACGAGGTGTTCCACTCCTTCACGCTGGCCGCCTTCATCGCGCACTACGTGGGGATCTCGCTGGTCGCGTACTGAGCCGCCCGAGCCGCCACCGGTCGCAGCCGCCGCACGGTCGCCGCGTGGTCGCCGCGTGGCCGAGAATGATCCGTATGACCGCCGCACGTTCTGCCCCCTCCCCCGCCGAGGTCCCGCGGCCGGGTCTGCGGGAGCGGAAGAAGATCAAGACCCGTGAGGCGATCCGCGCCGCGACCTACGGGCTGATCCGTGAGCGGGGGTACGAGGCCACGACGGTCGAGCAGATCGCCGAGCGCGCCGAGGTGTCGCCGTCGACCGTGCTGCGCTACTTCCCGGCCAAGGAGGACATCGTCCTCACGGACGAGTACGACCCGGTCATGGCCGCGGAACTCGCCGCCCGGCCCGCGGGGGAACCGTGGCCGGACTCCCTGCGGCACGTGCTGCGCAAGGCCCTCGGCCTCGGCGCCGGTGAGGAGGGCGAGCTGACCCGGCTGCGGACGCAGCTGCTGGCCGAGGTCCCCGCGGTGCGTGCGCGCATGCTGGAGAACATGTCGGCCACCGGCCGGATGCTCGCCCGCGCCATCGCCGACCGCACCGGCCTCGACCCGGACGGACTCGAGGTCAGGATCGTGTCGATGTCCCTGGTCGGCGGTCTGATGGAGGTCTCCAGGTACTGGGCCGAGCACGACCACGAGGAGAGCCTGGCGGAGCTGGTCGACCGCGCCCTGGACGCCCTGGAGAACGGGCTGCCCGCCCTCCGGGAAGGCGTCCGAAAAGACTGAGGCCCGGGGCCCGGCCCGTGGCATCCTGACCGGGTGAACGGTCCCGAGATCCACGTCGAGTTCGCCCCCGAGCTGCACCTGTTCGTCCCGCGCGCCCGCCCCACCGGCGCCGCCCGCGCGGCCACCGACGGCGTCTCCACCCTCGGCCACCTCGTCGAGTCCCTCGGGGTCCCGCTGACCGAGGTCGGCGCCCTGCTCGTCGACGGCCGCGAGGTGCCGCCCGGCCACATCCCGGCGGGCGGCGAGTCGGTGCGCGTGCGGCCCGTCCAGCACCCCCAGCAGGTTCCCGGCGCTCCCCTGCGGTTCCTGCTCGACGTGCACCTCGGCACCCTGGCCCGCCGGCTGCGGCTGCTCGGCGTGGACACGGCGTACGAGTCGACCGACCTGGGCGACCCGGCGCTCGCCGCGCTGTCGGCGGCCGAGAAGCGGGTCCTGCTCAGCCGCGACCGCGGACTGCTGCGCCGCCGCGAGCTGTGGGCCGGCGCCTACGTCTACAGCACCCGCCCCGAGGAGCAGCTCCAGGAGGTCCTGGAGCGGTTCCGGCCCGTACTGAGCCCCTGGACGCGGTGCACCGCCTGCAACGGACTGCTCAGGACGGCCACCAAGGAAGAGGTGGCGGAGCAGCTCAAGGGCGGCACGCAGCGGTCGTACGACGTCTTCGCCCAGTGCACCTCGTGCGGCCGCGCCTACTGGCGGGGCGCGCACCACGAGCAGCTGGAGGCGATCGTGGAGCGCGCCGTGAGCGGCACCCGCGACGCCTGAGCGGACCGCCTCAGCTGCCCGGGACGGCCTCAGCTGCCCGGGGCGACGCCCAGCACCGCACGCAGGCGGTCCGGGTCGGTGGTCGGGGCGTCGCAGGTGAAGTTACGGCAGACGTACGCGGCCGGGGCCCCGCCCACCAGGGGCCGGTCGGCGAGCAGCGGGAACTCGTCGCTCCCCTCGGTGCCGAAGGCGACGACCGCGCCGGGGGCGGTCCCGAGCAGCGCCGTACGGTGCAGCCCCCGCGCGGCGGGGTCGGCCGGCGTCGGCGCGACCACGGCTACCTCGCGCGGGCCGTCGAGCAGTGCCTCGGCGGCCGCCAGCCCCCAGCCGATGAAGCGCGGGACGCGCGGGCCGAGCGCCTTCACCACGCCGAGGGCGCGCTCGGCGGCGGTGCGGTGGGGTGCGGAGCCGGTGTGCGCGGCGTACGACAGCAGGGCGCCCGCGGCGGCGCTCCAGCCGGACGGGGTGGCGTTGTCGGTGGGGTCCTGCGGGCGGCGGATCAGCTGCTCGGCGTCGGCCGCGGTGTCGTACAGCGAGCCGGACTCGTCCGTGAAGCGGACGAGGACGTGGTCGAGCAGGAAGCCGGCGAAGTCCAGCCAGACGCCCTCCCCGGTGACCGACGCCAGCGCGAGGAAGCCCTCGGCCACGTCGGCGTAGTCCTCGAGCACCCCGACGTTGCCACCGGCCCTGCCGTCCTTGCTGGTGCGGGTGAGCCGGACCTGCTCGTCCAGGTGCAGGCGCACCAGCAGGTCGGCGGCGGCGACGGCGGCCTCGACCAGGTCGGGGCGTTCGAAGTAGGCGCCGGTCTCGGCGAGCGCGGCGATCGCCAGGCCGTTCCAGGCGGCGACCACCTTGTCGTCCCGGCCCGGGGCGGGACGGCCGTCGCGCGCGGCGAGCAGCCGCTCCCGGACCGAAGCGATCCGCGCGGCGTCGAAGACACCGTCCTGCTGCGGCAGTTGCAGCACGGAGGCGCCGTGCTCGAAGGTGCCCTCCTGGGTCACGCCGAAGTACTGCGCGGCCAGTTCCGCGTCGTCCGCCCCGAGGACCTCGGTGAGCTGGGCGGGAGTCCACACGTAGTAGGCGCCCTCGACGTGCTTCCCGGTGCCGTCGTCGCTGTCGGCGTCCAGCGCCGAGGCGAACCCGCCCTCGGCGGTGCGCAGTTCCCGCACCATGAAGTCGGCGGTCTCCAGGGCGACCCGGCGGGCGAGGTCCGAGCCGGTGGCCCGCCACAGGTGGGCGTAGACGCGGCACAGCAGCGCGTTGTCGTACAGCATCTTCTCGAAGTGCGGCACGACCCACTCGCGGTCCACGGAGTAGCGGGCGAAGCCGCCGCCGAGCTGGTCGTAGATGCCGCCGCGCGCCATCCGCTCGCAGGTGTCGGCCGCCATCTGGAGCGCGCCCTCGGCGCCGGTGCGGGCGTGGTGGCGCAGCAGGAACTCGATCACCATGGACGGCGGGAACTTCGGTGCCCCGCCGAACCCGCCGCGCTGCGCGTCGTACTCCCGGGTGAGCCCGAGCAGCGCCTGCCCGAGCTGCTCCTCGCCGGGCGCTTCGGCGTCGCCGTAGGAGATCTCCCGCCCGGCGAGGTCCCGCACGATCTTCCCGGCGACCTCGTCGACCTCGTCGCGCCGTTCCGCCCAGGCCTGCTGGACGCCCTGGAGCACCTGGCGGAAGGAGGGCATGCCGTGCCGGGGCTCGGGCGGGAAGTAGGTGCCGAAGTAGAAGGGCTCCGCGTCGGGCGTGAGGAACACGGTCATGGGCCAGCCGCCCTGCCCGGTGGCCGCCTGCACGGCCTCCATGTAGACGGCGTCGACGTCGGGACGCTCCTCGCGGTCGACCTTGACGCTCACGAAGTGCGAGTTGAGGTACTCGGCGGTGGGCCCGTCCTCGAACGACTCGTGCGCCATGACGTGGCACCAGTGGCACGCGCTGTAGCCGACGCTCAGCAGGACGGGGACACCGCGCCGCCGGGCTTCTTCGAACGCCTCGGCCTCCCACGGCCACCAGTCGACCGGGTTCTCCGCGTGCTGGAGGAGGTAGGGGGACGTCGCCTGCGCAAGTCGGTTGGGCATGCGTCCATCCTCGCGCACGCGCCGCCGCCCCGCCCATACGCCACGGGTGGGGGGGCGTACGGACGGGGCGGCCGGAGTCTCGGAGAGGCTTTTCCCCGTGGTCGACGTCAGTGGTCGACGTCAGTGGTCGACGTCAGTGGTCGGCGTCAGTAGTCGACGCGGTCGGTCTTGGCGATCCAGGCGTCGAACGGCTGGGTGCGGTGGGGCAGGTCGAGGTGCTCGACGGTCATGGGCCAGTTCGCCTGCGGCCGCTTCTCGAACAGGTCGTAGAACTTGCGGTCGTCGAAGCCGGCCACGGCGGCGTCGTGGCGGTCGGCGGAGAAGACGAGGCGGTCGACGCGGGCCCACAGGGCCGAGGAGAGGCACATCGGGCAGGGCTCGCAGGACGTGACGAGGGTGCAGCCCTCCAGACTGAACGTGTCGAGTGTCTTGCAGGCGGCGCGGATGGCGCTGACCTCGGCGTGTGCGGTGGGGTCGAGGCCCGCGGTCACCTGGTTGTTGCCGAGGGCGACGATCTCACCGCCCTTGGCGATCAGGGCGCCGAAGGGGCCGCCGCCGTTGCGGACGCTGGTGGTGGCCAGCTCGATGGCCTTGTCCATCCAGGCGCGCTCGAACTCGCGGATGCCGGTCTCGAGGGTGTCGGTGGTCATGCGTGCTCCTTCTTGGGCAGGCGGCGTGCGGGAGTACGGCGTGCGGGCCGGGGCGCTTCGAGGGAGGAGGCGTAGGAGCAGTACACAGCTCGGCGACGAGACCCGGCCAGGGGCCGAAAACATGAAGTACGGGCAGGCTGCGACCGGCGCTTCATAGATTCCTACAACGGCGGACGACCGCCCCGCAGGGGTCAGTCCCCGTCGGCCTCGAAGGTGCGCAGCAGGTCCGCCGCGACGCTCACGGCGATGGTCGCGGGCTCCTTGCCGGTGATGTCGGCCAGCCCGATCGGGGTCTTGATGCGGTCGATGACGGCGTCGTCGTGGCCGCCCTCGGTGGCGAGGCGCTTGCGGAACCGCGTCCACTTGGCGGCCGAGCCGATCAGGCCGATGGACCCGAGGTGGTCCGTGCGCAGGGCGGCGTCGCACAGGGCGGCGTCCTCGGCGTGGTCGTGGGTCATGATCAGGACGTGGGTGCCGGGCGGCAGCTCGGCCAGCACCTCCTCCGGCAGCAGCGGCGTGTGGTGCGTGTGCACCTGCGCCACCGGGTCCGCCAGCACGCCGAGCCGCTCCTCGGTCAGGAGCTCGGCGCGGCTGTCGATCAGGTGGAGGTCGAGGTCCTGGCGGGCCAGGATGCGCGCCAGTTCCAGACCGACGTGCCCGACGCCGAAGACCGCCACCGCCCGGACCACCGGCAGTGGTTCGAGCAGCACCGCGACGGTGCCGCCGCAGCACTGCACGCCGTGCCGGTTGGTCACCTTGTCGTTGAGGGCGAAGTCCAGCATCTTCGGTTCCGGTGCGGCCGCGGCGATCATCTCCCGGGCCCGGTCGACGGCGACGGCCTCGACGTTGCCACCGCCGATCGAGCCCCAGGTCCCGGTCCGCCCCACGACGAGCTTGGCACCGGCGTCGCGTGGGGCGTGGCCGCGCACGGTCGCGACGGTCACCAGCACGCCGGGCTCCCGGCGGGCCCGCAACCGTGCGACCGCGGCGATCCAGGTCATGTCAGGCACCGCTCAGCGCTTCCACACCGGTGCGGACCGCGCCGCCGACGGCCGCCTCGTCGCGGACGCGGCCGTTCCCGGCGGTGCCGCCCTGCCGGGCCGACTCGATCGCCCAGTACACCGCCTCCGGCGTGGCGGGCGAGGCCAGCTCGACGGCCGTCCCCCGCGGCCCGAACGCGGCGGCCGCCTGCCGCAGCGCCTCGCGCACCGAGAACGCCAGCATCAGCGGAGGCTCGCCCACCGCCTTGGACCCGAACACCGCACCCTCTTCGGTGGCGTTCTCCAGGAGGGTGACGTTGAACTCCTCGGGCATCTCGGAGAAGCTCGGCAGCTTGTACGTGCTGGCGGCCTGGGTCAGCAGGCGGCCGCGGTTCGGTCCTTCACCGGTGTCCCAGCGCAGGTCCTCCAGGGTCAGCCAGCCCGCGCCCTGCACGAACCCGCCCTCGACCTGGCCGATGTCGATCAGCGGGGACAGGCTGTCGCCGACGTCGTGCACGATGTCCACCCGCCGGATGCGGTACGCGCCGGTGAAGCCGTCCACCTCCACCTCGGTCGCGGCGGCGCCGATGGCGAAGTACTTGAAGGGCGACCCCTGGAAGGTCTTGGCGTCCCAGTGCAGCCCCTCGGTCCGGTAGTAGCCGGCCGCGGAGAGCTGGACCCGCTGGAAGTACGCGGTGCGTACGAGGTCGTCCCAGGCCAGTTCCCGGTCGCTGCCGAGGGTGCGTGCGACGCCCTCGACGATGCGCACGTCCGCGGCGTTGGAGCCCAGCCGGCTCGCGGCCACCCGCAGCAGCCGTTCGCGCAGTTGCTCGCAGGCGTTCTTCACCGCCCCGCCGTTCAGGTCGGCTCCGGAACTGGCCGCCGTGGCGGAGGTGTTGGGCACCTTGTCGGTCCGGGTCGGGGCGAGGCGCACCTTGTGCAGCGGGATGCCCAGCGTGGTCGCGGCCACCTGGAGCATCTTGGTGTGCAGGCCCTGGCCCATCTCGGTGCCGCCGTGATTGATCAGGACGGAGCCGTCCTTGTAGATCAGCACCAGCGCGCCGCCCTGGTTGAAGGCGGTGAGGTTGAACGAGATGCCGAACTTCACGCCGGTGACCGCGAGGGCCCGCTTGGTGTGCGGGTGCGCGGCGTTGAAGGCGGCGATCTCGCGCTCGCGGTCGGCGACGTGGCCGTTGTCCTGGACCTGCTGCCAGACGGCGGCGATCCGCTCGGGCTGGGTGACCGGCTGCCCGTACGGGGTCGTCTGGCCCTGGCCCGGCCGGTAGAAGTTGCGTTCGCGCAGCTCCTTGGCCTCCACGCCGAGCCGGGGCGCGCAGCGGCCCAGGATGTCCTCGATCACCAGCATGCCCTGCGGTCCGCCGAAGCCGCGGAAGGCGGTGTTGGAGACCGTGTTGGTCTTCGCGATGCGCCCGGCGACACGGGCGTTGGGGATCCAGTACGTGTTGTCGATGTGGCAGAGCGCCCGGGCGAGCACCGGCTCGGACAGGTCCAGGCTCCAGCCGCCGTCCGCGGTGAGCGTGGCGTCGAGTGCCTGGATGCGGCCCTCGGTGTCGAAGCCGATCTTCCAGGTGGCGTGGAACCCGTGCCGCTTGCCGGACATGGTCAGGTCCTGGGTGCGGTTGAGCCGGAACCGCACCGGGCGGCCGGTGAGCTTGGCGCCGAGCGCGGCGACGGCCGCGAACCCGTGCGGCTGCATCTCCTTGCCGCCGAAGCCGCCGCCCATCCGCAGGCACTGCACGGTCACCTCGTGGGAGGGCACCCCGAGCACGTGCGAGACGATCTCCTGGGTCTCGGACGGGTGCTGGGTGCTGCTCTGGATGAACACCTGCCCGTTCTCGTCGACCTGGGCGAGGGCCGCGTGCGTCTCCAGGTAGAAGTGCTCCTGGCCGGAGAACTGGAACTCGCCGGTGAACACGTGCGCGGAGTCGGCGAAGCCCGCGTCGACGTCGCCGTGCGTCATGACGGGACGGGCACCGTGGTAGCTGTCCGCCGCGATGGCGTCCAGGAGCGTGATCACGGAGGGCAGTTCGTCGAGGTCCACCTCGACGGCCGCCGCGCCGATCCTGGCCGCCTCCAGCGTCTCGCCGAGCACCCAGGCGACCGCGTGGCCGTGGAACATGACCTCGTCGGGGAAGAGCGGCTCGTCGTGCTTCATACCGGCGTCGTTGACGCCGGGCACGTCGGCGCCGGTCAGCACCCGCACCACGCCGGGCACCGCGAGGGCGGGTCCGGTGCGCAGTGCGGTGACCCTCCCGCGGGCCTTCATGACCTGGACCGGATAGGCGTGCAGCACGTCCTTGGTGCGCTGGACCAGGTCGTCGGTGTACAGCGCGGTGCCGGTGACGTGCTGGACGGCACTCTCGTGCGGCATGGAGACGCCGACGACGGGCTTCTCGGGACGCTCGGACAGGTGGCTCATGACGGCACCGCCTCGGTGGTCTGTGCGTACAGCTTCAGCAGGCTCTGGCCGAGCATCGCGGCCCGGTAGCCGGCGCTGGCCCGGTGGTCGCTCATCGGCGTGCCCTCGCCCCGCAGCACCTCGGCCGCGGCTTCGGCGGTCTCGGTGGTCCACGGCCTGCCCTCCAGGGCGGCCTCGGTGGCGAGCGCGCGGACCGGCGTGGCGGCCACGCCGCCGAGCCCGATGCGCGCCTTGCGGACGGTGCCGCCCTCGACGTCGAGCGCGAAAGCGACGGCGACGCTGGAGATGTCGTCGAAGCGCCGCTTGGCGATCTTGTGGAAGGCGGTGACCGGCGACAGCGGCAGCGGCAGGCGCACGGCGCGGATCAGCTCGCCGGGACGGCGCACGCTCTGCCGGTAGCCGGTGAAGTAGTCGGCCAGCGGAACCTCGCGCTCTCCGTCGGCATCGGCGAGCACCAGCGACGCCTCCAGCGCGAGCAGCACCGGCGGGCTGTCGCCGATGGGCGAGCCGGTCCCCAGGTTGCCGCCCAGGGTCGCGCCGTTGCGGATCAGCCGGGACGCGAACTGCGGGAACAGCTGCGCCAGCAGCGGCACGCTGCCGTCCAGGCGGCGCTCGATCTCGGTGAGCGTCAGCGCGGCCCCGATCTCGACGTGGTCGGACTCGACCCGCAGGTCGCGCAGTTCGGACAGCCGGTCGACGGCGACCACGCAGTCCGCCCGGCGGGAGCGGATGTTGACCTCGACGCCCCAGTCGGTGCTTCCGGCGACGACCACCGCGTCGGGGCGCTCGCGCAGCAGCCGCAGGGTCTCGGCCAGGGTGCTCCTGCGCAGGAAGGCGCTGTCGTCCTGGCGGTACTCGGTGGCGACCGGCGCGGGCGGGTCCTGCTCACGGCGCCGGGCCAGCGGGTCCTCGTCTGTGGGCGTGCCGACGGCGAAGGCGGCGTCGCGGATCGGCCGGTAGCCGGTACAGCGGCACAGGTTGCCGCTGAGCGCGTGCAGGTCGAAGCCGTTCGGGCCGTGCTCGGCGTCACCGCGGTCGGCGCTGTCGGCGCTGTCGGCGCTGTCGGCAGCGCTCGGGTCCGCGCCCTGGGCCGCGTGTGCGCAGCGGTCGGGCCGGTAGTACTCGGCCGCCATGCTGCAGACGAATCCCGGCGTGCAGTAACCGCACTGGGAGCCGCCGCGGACCGCCATCTCCTCCTGCACCGGGTGCAGGACGGGCGGTGTGCCGGGCGCCTCGACGGTGGCGAGGCCCTCGGAGGTGACGACCTCCTGCCCGTCGAGCGCCGCGACCGGGACCAGGCAGGCGTTGACCGGCACCCAGTCGGTGGGCTTGTTCACCCCCGGGCGGGCCACCAGGACCGAACAGGCGCCGCACTCACCCTCCGCGCAGCCCTCCTTGGTGCCGGTGAGGCCGCGCTCGCGCAGGAAGTCGAGCACCGTGGTGTGCGGGGCGGCCGGGGCGATGGGCGCTTCTTTTCCGTTGACCGTGATCCGTGCCGTCACCATGACAGACCTTCATTTCGACTCGGGGCGGGTCGATTCGAGACGGGTCGATTCGGGACAGGTGGATTCGGGACAGGTCGATTCGGGACAGCTGGATTCATCATGTTCGCCAATTTCAGGCAGCTTTCTGAGTCCGGACGCGCCGCAGGAGATGAGCGAGCGCAAATCGGCACGCGACAAGGGCATGCCGTGAAGTGGTGAAAGTGAGGGAGAAACCCGGAATGTGCCACGCGGGGGCACAGCGGAACGGCGTGTCAGCAGCCGTGCGCGACCCGACCCGAAACCCACACGGTGCGGCGGGCGAGGCGACTCAGGTCAGAGTTGGTGTACATCTGCCGGTCGCCTCCTGTCGGTAGTCATGGGTCTGCTTCCCACGCAAATTAGTGGCTGCGGTCACCGGGGTCAAGAGCGGAATTCGTCGATTTTCCCGGCCGGTGCGGACCACCCCTCCCCAGGGTCTCCTCGTCGCAGGACACTTGACCCGCGCACAACCGGGGAAGGACCCGGGGATGGGCCGGAAGGGCCCCTGGACGCTTGGGGCCACCGGGGCCACCGGGGCGCCCGGGGCGACCCGGCAGGACACCGATGCCGCCGGAGGGGGCGCGACATGCGGGACAGTCATCGGGCGGAGGCCGAAGGGCTGCTCAGGCGAGCCGTGGAGGAGGAGGTACGGCGCTCGGGCGGGCGCACGGACGGGAACGTACTGCTGTCCAGGGCCCGCGCGGCACTGGACGCGATGGCGGGGACGGCCGGCGAGGAGTACTCGGCCTACACCCACGCCCTCGACGAGGCGGCGGCCGGGCATCTCACCTTCCGCCAGCGCTACGCCCGTGAGGGCGCCGGCACTCCCCTGCTGGTGGCCGCCGTGGCCGCGGTCGCCGCGGTGGTGGCCGACATGGCGCTCGGCACCGGCACCGGCACCGCGGTCGGCGCGGGTGTGACGGTCGGGGTCGTCGGCGCGGCGGCGACCGTGGTGAAGGTGGTCGGGGCCCATGTGCCGGCCGCCCACCACCGGGCCGGGGCGGTCAGCCAGCCCGGCGGGCCCGAGCAGCTGCGGCTGCAGTGGCTCACCGCGCTGGAGGTGCGCGGCATCCGGCCGTTCCTGGACCAGCAGCGGATGCTCGCCGCGTCCACCGGACCGGCCAAGACCGGGCCGAAGCTGCGGGGCGCCGACAAGAGCGCGGCCGCCCGGGGACGCAGCGCGCTGGAGCAGTCGTTCGGGCAACTGCCCGAACCTGAGGGCGCGTTCGCGGGCCGGCGGGCGGAGATGGCGCGGCTGCGGCAGTGGGTGCAGGCGGCCCGCGCGAGCACGGAGACCAAGCCGACGGTGGTGGTGCTGCACGGGGCGCCCGGCAGCGGCCGTACGACGCTCGCGGTCCGGGCCGTCCACGAGCTGCGGGACTACTTCCGCGGGGCCTGCCTGGTCGATCTGCGCGGGGCCGGGTCCGCGGCGGTCGGCTCCGGACCGGGGCCCGCCGGATCCGGCGGGCCGGGATCGGCCGGCTCCGTGGAGGGCGGGGAGTCGCCGCTGAGCACCCGGGACGCCCTGCTGCACCTGCTGAACCGGCTCGGGGCGCCGCGCGAGCAGCTGCTGTTCCGGGAGCGCTCGTCCGCGGACCAGCAGGTCAAACGACTCAGCGAGCTGTACCACCAGCATCTGACGGGCGTCCCGGTCACCGTCGTCCTCGACGACGCCTCGGACCCCGAGCAGGTGCGCACGCTGGTGCCGGAGCGGTCGGACAGCCTGGTGCTGGTCACCGCGCGCCAGGCGCTGCGGCTCCCGCCCGACCTGCCGGCCCGGGTGTACGACCTGCCCGTGGAGGTGCTGGACCCGGCGGGCGCGGAGGAGTTGCTGGGCGCGGCCGCCGAGGACGCGTCGGGGCCGTACGACGCCGAGTCGAGCGAGGAGATCCGGCAGCTGTGCGGCGGGCTGCCGCTGGCGCTGCGGATCGCCGGGTCGTCGCTGGGCCCGCGCTCGCCGCGCGCGCTGGCGACGGACCTGGCCGCCTACGGCCCGGTCGAGCCGGTCGAGCGGGCGCTGTGGCTGCGCTACACCGACCAGTCGGAGCCGGCCCGGCGGCTGCTGCGCCGGCTGGCGCTGGCGGGGCGCACCTCGCTGGGTGCCGCGGCCGCGGCCGCGCTGCTGGCCACGGACGAGGCGGAGGCGACCCGGCAGCTGGCGGCGCTGTCGCGGGCGGGACTGATCGACCACGTCCGCGGCAGCCGCTACCGCCTGCACGACGTGGTGCGCGCCTTCGCCCGTGCCCGGCTCGCCGACGAGGAGGAGCCAGGCGAGCGGACGGCCGCGCAGGAACGGCTCATCGCCAACTACGCCGAGCTGGCCGACTCCGTGCTGCGCCTGGTCGACGGCAACATGTCGACCCGCTCCAACCAGTTCGGCCAGTACGGCTTCACGTCCCTGGACGAGGCGCTGCGCTGGCTGGACGACGAGTCGAGCTTCATCACGGCGGCACTGCGGCACGCGGAGGGCGTCGACCAGGGCACGGTGCTGAGCCTGCTGGGCGCGCTGTGCGACTACTGCCTGCTGCGCGGCGACCTGTACCGGCTGGGTGAGATCAGCGAGCTGGCGCAGTCCGTGGACCAGGGGCTGCTGGTGCGCTCGGTGCAGTGGCGCACCGGTATCGCGGCCCGGCAGCTCGGTGAGCTGGACAAGGCGCGTACGACGCTGGCCTCCGTGGTCGACCTGTACCGGGACGCCCACCACGACGCCGGTGCGGCGCGCGCCCTGTGCTCGCTGGGGATCACGCTGCACCACCAGGGCAACCTGACCGACGCGGCGGCCAAGCTCCAGGAGGCGCTGGACCTCCAGGCCCCGCCGGAGCTGGCCACGGACCGGGCGTGGACGCTGCACGCGCTGGCGGCGGTGCAGCGCGACCGGGCCCGGCTGGCCGAGGCGCTGGAGCTGCTCACCGAGTCGCTGGTGCTGCACCGGGCGGGCGAGTCGGTGCACGGCCAGGCGTGGGCCCACTTCCAGCTCGGCCAGCTGCATCTGCGGATGGGCGACGTGCCGGGCGCGGAGTCGGACCTGCGGGCCGCCCTGGACCTGTACGGCCGCACCCAGGACGCCCGCGGCGAGGCCTGGGCGCTGACCCAGCTGGCCCGGGCCCGGCTGGTGGACGGGGACGTGTCCGCGGCGGTGGAGGGGCTGCGACGGGCGGAGACCCGGCACCGGGAGAACGCAGACGCGCGCGGCAAGGCGTGGAGCATCTACTACCTGGGCCAGGCGCTGGAGGAGACGGGCGCCCTGGACCAGTCGGTGCGCGCACTGGAACGCTCCCGCACGATGTTCTCCCGGATGCGGGACGTGTACGGCCTGGCCTGCGCCCGGCACCACTCGGCCCGGGTCACCCGGGACCAGCGGGCCGCCCAGACCGGCTCCCTGCGCAACTCGGGCTTCGCCCGCCAGCTCCTGGTCGACGCGCGCGCCGACTTCCAGCGCATCGGCGTCGGGCACGGCGAGGCGTGGACGTGCCTGGAGCTGGCGGTCGTGGACGCGGGCAACGCCCGTACGCCGCAGGCGCTTGCCCTGTGCGACGAGGCCGCCGCCCTGTTCGCCGGGTACGGCGACCGGCGCGGCGAGGACTGGGCCCGCTTCCTGCGCTGCACGCTGCTGCCCTACGCCGCCCCGGGCGGGGTGGAGATCGGCACGGCGGTGGCGCAGGAGGAGCTGGCCCAGCTGTCCCGCGCCCGCCATCCCGCCCGCGACCCCAAGCTGGACGACTACGTGGACGCCTACCAGCTCCTGCTGGAGCGCGGTGTCCAGCTGGAGGCGGGCTGGCAGGCCTGGCGCCTGGGCATGGTCCCGGGCCGCCAGGCGAGGGAGGTGATGGGCGTGGCGGTCACGGCCTGAGGCCGGGTCCGCCCGCCCTGGGGCCTGTCCGGGGTCAGCCCCGCTGGGGCTTCGCCTCGGGGCCGCCGGGGGCGTCCTGCTCCGCCGGCTCCTTGAAGTCCACCCTGCCCATGTGCCGGTTCATGGACTTCATCAGTCCCCACACCGCCAGGGCCATCACCGCGAACACGATGAACCCGAGGACACCGGGGGTGACCTTGTCCTCGTCGAGCTCGGCGAGGGTGACGAGGTGCGTCATTGCCAGGCTTGCGCTTGCACTCATGTCAGGCATTGTCCCGGATGCCCGCGAAGAGGTCGTCCTCGGGGAGGGAGGTTTCCACGAGGGACTTGGCCAGCTCGTACTCCTCGGTGGGCCAGACCTCCTTCTGGATCTCCATCGGCACCCGGAACCAGCCCCCGTCGGGGTCGATCTGCGTGGCGTGCGCGATCAGCGCCTTGTCGCGGATCTCGAAGAAGTCCGCGCAGGGCACGTGCGTGGTGAGGGTGCGCTCCTTGCGCTCGAACTCCGACCAGCGCTTGAGCCAGTCCTCGTAGGGCGACTCCAGGCCGCGGTCCAGCAGCGCGTGGTGCAGCGCCTCGGTGCGGGGCCGGTTGAAACCTTGGTTGTAGTAGACCTTCAGCGGCTGGTACGCCGTTCCGTACTCGGCCTCCGGGTACTTCTCGGTGTCCGCCGCGCCCTCGAACGCCACCATCGTGATCTTGTGGGTCATGATGTGGTCGGGGTGCGGGTAACCGCCGTTCTCGTCGTAGGTGGTGATCACCTGGGGCCGGAAGGAGCGGATCTTCCGCACCAGCTCGCCGGCCGCCTTGTCGACGTCCTCCAGGGCGAAGCAGCCCTCCGGCAGCGGCGGCAGCGGGTCGCCCTCGGGCAGCCCGGAGTCGACGAAGCCGAGCCACTCCTGCCCCACGCCCAGGATCTCCCGGGCCTCGTCCATCTCCTTCTTGCGCACCTCGTGGATGTTCTCCTCGATGTACGCGTCCCCCTGGAGCTTCGGGTTGAGGATGGAGCCGCGCTCCCCGCCCGTGCAGGTCACCACCAGCACGTCCACCCCCTCGGACACGTACTTCGCCATGGTGGCCGCGCCCTTGCTCGACTCGTCGTCGGGGTGGGCGTGAACGGCCATCAGTCGCAGCTGGTCAGTCAAGACTCAATCCTCGGTCAGTCGGCGCCCCGGCGTGCAGCGGCGCAATCACAGGCTTCTATAGTGACCGAATCGGGAGCCGAATAATTCCGGGGCCCGGGAAGCCCCGCACCCGCGGAGAGGACGATCATGAGTACGGCGAGCACGCGGACTCCTCAGGGCCGCTACGGCCGCTCCACGGACGAGCAGGCCGACCGCACGCTCAAGATCGTCGGTGCCGTGCTCGGCGCGCTCCTGCTCGCACTGATCGGCTGGTTCGGCTACCACTACGTCGGTCAGAACAAGATCAGCGGCGAGGTGATCGGCTTCGAACTCGCCGAGGACTCGGTGCAGGTGCACCTGGAGGTCCGCAAGGACGCCGGCGTCACCGGCTACTGCACGGTGCGCTCCCAGGCGGAGGACGGCGACGAGGTGGGCCGGGCCGACTTCCGCTTCGACGGGGACGACACCCGCATCGACAAGGTCGTCACGCTGCGGACCAAGACCGCCGGGACGACGGCCGAGCTGCTCGGCTGCCATCCGGAGTGATGCGGCGAGCCCTACTGGCGCCAATACCTGCCGCCTGACCTGCGGTGACAGGAATCTGGTGGCTTATGTCCTCCCCCTTTGGCCACTGAATTGTTAGGCTCGTGGTTTCGCCCTTCCGTGAAGGAACATCCTTCTGGGTAGGGCGTTGATTTGTATTCCCAGTACCAACGAGGAGCACCCGTGACCCAGACCAGCGAGAACGTCACCTGGCTGACCCAGGAGGCGTACAACAAGCTCAAGGAGGAGCTTGAATACCTTACTGGTCCTGCGCGCACCGAGATCTCTGCCAAGATCGCCGCGGCTCGCGAGGAGGGGGACCTGCGCGAGAACGGCGGGTACCACGCGGCGAAGGAGGAGCAGGGCAAGCAGGAGCTCCGCGTGCGCCAGCTGACCCAGTTGCTCGAGAGTGCCAAGGTGGGCGAGGCCCCGGCCGCCGACGGCGTCGTGGCGCCCGGCATGGTCGTCACGATCGCCTTCGACGGCGACGAGGACGACACGCTGACCTTCCTTCTCGCCTCGCGCGAGTACGCGAGCTCGGACATCGAGACGTACTCTCCGCAGTCTCCGCTCGGCTCCGGCGTCCTCGGCCACAAGGTCGGCGATGACGCGCAGTACGAGCTGCCCAACGGCAAGCCGGCTTCGGTGAAGATCCTCAAGGCCGAGCCGTACAACGGCTGACCGGCCGCCCTCCGTCAACGAGCCCCCGTCGTCCCCGTGACGCCGGGGGCTCGTCGTCAGCTGGCCGCCGAGCGGTACTTGCGCACCGCCAGTGTCCGGAAGAGCGCGATGATCAGGACGGACCAGATCACCGAGGCCCAGACGGGATGCTGCATGGGCCAGGCGTCGGACTGCACGACGCCGGGGTTGCCGAACAGCTCGCGGCAGGCCTGCACGGTGGCACTGAACGGGTTCCACTCGGCGATGTGCCGGAGCCAGGGCGTCATCTGGCTGGAGTCGACGAAGGCGTTCGAGATGAACGTCACCGGGAACAGCCAGATGATCCCTCCGGAGGTCGCCGCCTCCGGGGTGCGCACGGACAGACCGATCAGCGCCCCGATCCAGGTGAAGGCGTAGCCCAGGAGCAGCAGCAGTGCGAATCCGGCCAGGATCTCGCCGGCACTGGTCGGGTCGGCGGAGCCGGTGCGCCAGCCCACGATCAGCGCGACTATCGCGAGGATGAGCAGGGTGACGGCCGTCTGCACGAGGTCGGCGACGGTGCGGCCGGTGAGGACCGCGCCGCGGGCCATCGGCAGGGAGCGGAAGCGGTCGACGAGCCCCTTCTGCATGTCGTCGGCGATCCCGGCCGCCGATCCCGCGGTGGCGAAGGT
Source organism: Streptomyces sp. NPDC001599 (assembly GCF_042893535.1). Lineage (NCBI taxonomy): Bacteria > Bacillati > Actinomycetota > Actinomycetes > Kitasatosporales > Streptomycetaceae > Streptomyces > Streptomyces sp. NPDC001599. The sequence continues at coordinate 663,717 of NZ_JBIAVA010000002.1, read as the reverse complement.
GACGGTCTGCGCGAAGATGCCCGCCATCAGGAAGTCCTTGTAGACACCCGCGTCGGTGGTGTTCCCGATCTTCATCGAGCCGCCGAAGACGTAGGTGAAGAGGACCACGAACATCACCGGCTGGATGATCCCGAACAGGACCATCTCCGGGATCCGTGTCATCCGGATCAGGTTTCTGCGGGCGATGACCAGCGAGTCCCTGACGGACTGGCCGATGGGGCTGGCGGGCGCCGTGACCGGCGCGGCGTCGGTGGCGGCGCTCACTTGGCGGTCTCCTTCTCCTGCTCGTGGCCGGCGTCCTCCGCCGAGCCGTTCGTCTCGTCCTCCGCCTCGGCCACGTGGCCGGTGAGGGAGAGGAAGACGTCGTCGAGAGTGGGACGGCGCAGGCCGATGTCGTCGATCTCGATGCCACGGACGTCGAGCTCGCGGATGACCTCGGCGAGCAGCTTCGCACCGCCGGTGACGGGGACGGTCAGCTTGCGGGTGTGCTCCTCGACGGTGGTCGGGCCCTTGCCGAATCCGGCGAGCACCTCGGAGGCCGTCGCCATGTGGCCGCGCTCGTGGACCACGACCTCGACGCGCTCTCCCCCGGTGCGGGCCTTGAGCTGGTCGGAGGTGCCCCGGGCGATGACACGGCCGTGGTCGACGACCGCGATGTCGTGGGCGAGGTGGTCGGCCTCTTCCAGATACTGCGTGGTGAGCAGGAGGGTCGTACCGCCCGCGACCAGCTGCTTGATGACCTCCCACAGCTCCTGCCGGTTGCGGGGGTCGAGGCCGGTCGTGGGCTCGTCCATGAACATGACGGGCGGGGAGACGACCAGGGCGGCCGCCAGGTCGAGCCGGCGTCGCATGCCTCCCGAGTACGTCTTGGTGGGGCGGTCGGCGGCGTCCGAGAGGTGGAACTGGTCGAGCAGCTCGGTGGCCCGTGCCTTCGCGGCCTTGCCCTTCATCTGGTAGAGCTGGCCGACCATTTGCAGGTTCTCCCGGCCGGTCAGGTACTCGTCGACCGCGGCGAACTGGCCGGAGAGGCCGATGGAGCGGCGTACCTCGTTGGGCTGCCTGAGGACGTCGATGCCCGCGACGACCGCCTTGCCGCTGTCGGGGCGCAGCAGGGTCGTGAGGCAGCGGACGGCGGTGGTCTTGCCCGCGCCGTTCGGCCCGAGCAGGCCCAGGACCGTGCCCTCGGGAACGTCGAGGTCGACGCCGTCCAGAGCCCTTACGTCGCCGAAGGTTTTCACCAGGCCTTCGGCATAGATGGCGCCTGGCATATGAGTCTCCACGTCGTCGGGGATTCTTCGGAAAGCCTAGGTTTGTACGTTTCGCCGCGCTCAGCGAGCGATTTACGACACACCATAACGCGATGTATCGCGTCTCACAATGCAGTTGCTCGAACGAGTGACGAAGTGGCCGCCGGTGCCCCCGTCCGGGCTCAGGCGATGACGGTGTATCCCGCTTCCCGCAGTGCGCGGCCGACCTCGGTGCAGTGCTCCGGGCCCTTCGTCTCCAGGTGCAGTTCGACCTCCGCCTCCGTGAGCCCGAGCCGCGGATGGGTTCGGACGTGGCTCACGTCGAGGACGTTAGCGTCGACCACTGACAACACCCCGAGCAGCGTGGCCAGGGCGCCGGGCCGGTCGGTCAGCCGCAGCCGGACCGCCAGGTAGCGGCCCTGCGCGGCCATGCCGTGCCGCAGCACGCCCTGCATCAGCACCGGGTCCACGTTGCCGCCGGACAGGACCGCCACCACCGGCCCCTCGAAGGAGCCCGGCGCGCTCAGCAGCGCCGCCACCGGGCTCGCCCCGGCCGGTTCCACGACCAGTTTGGCCCGCTCCAGACACAGCAGCAGAGCGGTGGACAGCTCGTCCTCGGAGACCGTGCGGACCTCGTCCACCAGCTCGCCGACGATCCCGAACGGCACGTCGCCGGGCCGCCCCACCTTGATCCCGTCGGCCATCGTCGCCGGGTTCTCGACGGCGACCGGGCGCCCGGCGGCCAGCGAGGGCGGATAGGCGGCCGCGCCCTGAGCCTGCACGCCGACGATCCGCACGTCCGGCCGCAGCGCCTTCACCGCGACCGCGATCCCGGCCGCCAGCCCGCCCCCGCCGATGCCGACCACGACGGTCCGCACCTCGGGGCACTGCTCCAGGATCTCCAGCCCGACGGTGCCCTGGCCCGCGATGACGTCGGGGTGGTCGAAGGGGTGGATGAAGACCGCGCCGGTCCGCTCCGCGTACTCCTGCGCGGCGGCCAGCGTCTCGTCCACCACCTGGCCGTGCAGCCGCACCTCGGCGCCGTAGTCCCGGGTCGCGCTGATCTTCGGCAGCGGCGCCCCCTGCGGCATGAACACCGTCGAACGCACACCGAGCAGCGACGAGGCCAGCGCGACGCCCTGCGCGTGGTTGCCCGCGCTCGCCGCGACCACGCCCGCGGCCCGCTGCTCGGGGAGCAGCCCGGCGATTCGCACGTAGGCGCCGCGCAGCTTGAACGAGCCCGTCCGCTGGAGGTTCTCGCACTTGAAGTGCACCGGCGAGCCGACCAGCTGGGACAGGTGCCTGCTGCCCTCCATGGCCGTCACCCGCGCCACGCCCGAGAGCATCTTCTGGGCTCCGCGCACGTCGTCGAGGGTGACGGGAGCGACGCGGGACGCTGTGCTGTAGCTCATAGCCTCCAGCATCGCAGTTCACGGGCGCCGTGCGCCGTTGTGACCAACCTCCGAGACCCGCTTTGCCCAGCGCCGGTACGCCTTGCCGCCCGGCCGCGTACCCTGTCCCCCAATTAGCAGCCCTCCACGAAGTGAGCCCCCGGCCATGCCCACAACACCTGAAATGTCGATGGACATGACGACCGCCGGTGACACCGGTCTTCTCGAGACGCTCCAGCACGAGGTCGCGCTCTTCGCCCGACGTGCCGAACAGACCCGGCTCGGCGGGGTCGGACAGGTGCGCAACTCCATGGACCGCGCCGCCTACCTGCTGCTCAACCGCCTCGACAAAGAGGGCCCGATGGGCGTGAAGGCGCTCGCCGCGAGCATGGGGATCGACTCCTCGACGGTCACCCGGCAGGTGGCCCCGCTCGTCGACACCGGACTCGTCAAGCGGACCTCGCACCCCGAGGACGGACGCGCGGTGGTCCTGCAGCTGTCGCCGCGCGGCGTGGCGCGGCTGGAGGAGGTCCGCTCCTCCCGGCGTCAGCTCATGGCCGAGCTGACCCACGACTGGGCGCCGCAGGAGCGCGAGACGTTCTGCGCGCTCCTCGCGCGCTTCAACGGCGCCCTGTCCGCCCGTATGGCCCCGTCCGGCGTGTCGCCCACCGACGCGCCCTCGGGCTCCTGAAAGACCCTTCCCGCCGCATTCGGAGAGCTTTCCCAGAGTTTCCAGAGCTTTCCGGAACGGGGTTCGCACCGAACCCTTGACCGGCGGCCCGCCCCTGGCCTGATATGAGACCTCAGGGGTCGTCGCCGTCTGGGCGGGAGGCGCGGTGCGAGAACGGCATGCGTCCCGAAATGCCCGCCGGGCCCGCGAGTTCGAGGCGTTCGTCGCGGGCGCGGCCGGGCGGCTTCTGCACGCCGCCACGCTGCTCACCGCCGAGGCCCCGGACGCCAACCCGCGCGCGCGACGCCTGCTGGCCCTGGTCCTGGCCCACACGTACGCGGACTGGGACCGGCTGCACGGGGAGGACCCGTACGACCGGGCCCGGCAGCACCTGGCCACCCGCTTCGCCCGTGAGGCCTGGCACCGGTACGGCGTTCTCGGCCGGGCCCGCCGGCGCCCCGCGGGTCCCCTGGGCGGACTCGCCCCGCAGGAACGCCTGCTCCTGGTGCTGCGGCTGTACGAGGGCGTCGCCGAGGAGCAGACGGCCGCGCTGCTGGGCCTGCCCGTGGAGCGGGTACGGACGATCTGCGACCGGGCGACCGCCGCTCTGCTGCGCCCGCCGCCGTCACCCGCCCGCCCGGTGACGGCGGACGCGAAGGCGGCGACGCCATGACGGACCCGGCGACCGGCACGCGCGCGTGGCGCCCGGGGAGGTGCCGGTGAACCGCCCCCGGCGCGAGGCCGCCGCACGCCAGATCATGGAGCAGTCGCCCCCGCGCGTGCCGCCCGACCTCTGCGCGGAGGCCGTCCGCCGAGGCGCCCGCATGCTGCGGCGCAGGACCGCCGCCCGCCGCCTGATGTGGCTGCTGCTGGGCGCCGCGGCCGTGGCGTTCACGGTGTGGGCGCTGACCGTGCAGCCGTGGGTGGAGCCGCCCTCGGAGACGACCCCACCCGTGACCGGCTGGGAGGGCTGGTGAACCCTCTCCCCCGGGGCCGCGCTAGCCCAGCGCCTGCTGGAGGTCGGCCAGCAGGTCGTCGGCGTTCTCGATGCCGACCGACAGCCGCACCAGGTCGGCGGGCACCTCCAGGGCGGAGCCCGCCGCGGAGGCGTGCGTCATCCGGCCCGGGTGCTCGATCAGCGACTCGACGCCGCCGAGGGACTCGCCGAGCGTGAAGACCTTCGCGCGGTTGCACACCTCGACGGCGGCCTGCTCGCCGCCCTCGACGCGGAACGACACCATGCCGCCGAACGCCTTCATCTGCTTGGCGGCGACCTCGTGCCCCGGGTGCTCGGGCAGCCCCGGGTACAGCACGCTCGTCACGCGCGCGTGCCGGGAGAGCATGTCGGCGACCTTGGCCGCGTTCTCGCTGTGCCGGTCCATGCGCACGGCGAGGGTCTTGGTGCCGCGCAGTACCAGCCAGGAGTCGAAGGGGCCGGCGACCGCGCCCATCGCGTTCTGGTGGAACGCCAGCTCCTCGCCCAGCTCCTGGTCGCCGACGATCAGCGCGCCGCCGACCACGTCCGAGTGCCCGCCCATGTACTTGGTCAGCGAGTGCACGACGACGTCGGCGCCGAGGGCCAGCGGCTGCTGGAGGTACGGGGTGGCGAAGGTGTTGTCGACGACGAGCCGGGCACCGGCGTCCCGGGCCACCTGGGCGACCTGCGCGATGTCGGTGATGCCGAGCAGCGGGTTGGAGGGCGTCTCCACCCACACCGCCTTGGTCTTCGGGGTGAGGGCGGCCCGCACGGCGGCGGCGTCGCTCGTGTCGGCCACCGACCACTCCACGCCCCACCGGGTGGCGACCTTGGCGAAGAGGCGGAAGGTGCCGCCGTACGCGTCGTTCGGGATCACCACGTGGTCGCCGGGACGCAGCAGCGTACGCAACAGGCAGTCCTCGGCCGCCAGTCCGGACGCGAACGCGAGGCCGCGACGGCCGCCCTCCAGGGCGGCGAGGTTCTCCTCCAGCGCCGTGCGGGTCGGGTTGGCGCTGCGGCTGTACTCGTAGCCGCCCCGCAACCCGCCGACGCCGTCCTGCTTGTAGGTCGACACCTGATAGATCGGCGGGACGACCGCGCCCGTCAGGGGATCGGCGGTGTTGCCCGCGTGGATCGCGAGCGTCTCGAAGTGCTGACTGATGTGCCTGTCGCTCATGGGCACCGAGGGTAGCCGTGTGGAACGCCTCGCGCGTTTTCCACAGGGCGGGGGACGGGTTGGCCAATTGTCGGCGGCGTCTGGTTCGCTTGAGGCATGGAGATTCTCTGGGTCCTGATGGCACTGGTCATGCTCGGCTTCGTGCTGCTCCAAATCTCGCGGCGCCGGCGCGGCGCGGTCGGCCTGGTCGAGCCCGGCCACCCGGACGCCGCCGACCCCGCGAACTACGGCTTCGCGCGCGAGGAGGAGCTGGACATCCGGATGCCGGGGCCCGACCAGGACCTGCTGGACGTCCTGGACCTGGTGCAGCGCACCCAGGACTACCGGGGGGCGATGCAGCTCCTCGCCGGCACGGAGGCGGAGGGCGAGCGGCGCTGGCAGCGCGTGCAGGCCTTCGCGGGTGCCGCGTCGCTGGAGCTGCGGCAGCGGCCCGGCGGTGTCGGGGAGACGCCGGGCGGGCAGTGGCTGCGGGTGTGGCGGGCCGAGGCGCCCAAGGACGCGGGCGGCGCGGCGGTGCACGCCGAGTTCCTGGTGCAGCAGGCGTGGCGGACGTCGGCGCCGGGCTCGGACGACTTCCGGATCATCATGGAGGAGGCGAAGGCGGCCTGCGGCGAGGCGGCCCTCCTCGCGCCCGGGGACCCTGTCCCGTACATCGTCGAGCTGTCGGTGGCCCGTGGCCTCGGCTATCCGCGCGAGGAGTTCGAGCAGCTCTGGCTGAAGATCCTGGACCGCGCCCCCAACCACATGGGTGCGCACCTGGCCGCCCTGCAGTACTGGTGCGAGAAGTGGCACGGCTCGCGCGAGCTGGCGTACTCCTTCGCGGAGGCGGCGGCCGCCCGTGCGCCGCGGGGTTCTCTGCTGGCGGCGATGCCGCTGTTCGCGGTCTTCGAGCACCTGCCCGAGGTCAATCTGGTCAGCGGCTTCTACCAGAGCGAGGTCGTCACCAAGGCCGTCCACGGCGCCCTGCACGCGGTCCACTCGGCCCGCCCGGACGATCCCATGCAGGCGCACGTCCGCCACCTTCTGGTGTTCTTCCTGGTCCGCGGCGAGCGCTGGGCCGAGGCCATGAACCAGTTGACGGTCATAGACGGCCACGTGGGCGCCCTGCCCTGGACGCTGTCCACCGACCCGGCCGCGGAGTTCGCGGTGTACCGCGCGCTCGCGGTGGCGGGGTACGAGGCGAACGGCGGCAGCCCGGCCACGCTGCCGCACTGAGCACCGCCCCACGACGAACGGTCCGGCCACAACCGGCCGGACCGCTTCTCGGTGAGCTTCTCAGCCCTCGCTAGCCCTCGCTGCGGGCGGGCAGGCGCCACCCCGGGCGCGGGAAGTGGCAGGTGTACCCGTCCGGGTAACGCTGGAGGTAGTCCTGGTGCTCCGGCTCGGCCTCCCAGAAGGGGCCGACCGGCTCCACCTCGGTGACGACCTTGCCGGGCCACAGTCCGGAGGCGTCCACGTCCGCGATCGTGTCCTCGGCGATCCGCTTCTGCTCGTCGTCGACGTAGTAGATCGCCGAGCGGTAGCTGAGACCGATGTCGTTGCCCTGGCGGTTCTTGGTGCTCGGGTCGTGGATCTGGAAGAAGAACTCCAGGATCGCGCGGTAGTCGGTCGCCTCGGGGTCGAAGAGGATCTCGATGGCCTCCGCGTGCGTGCCGTGGTTGCGGTACGTCGCGTTCGGCACGTCACCCCCGGTGTAGCCGACCCGGGTCGCGGTCACGCCCGGGAGCCGACGGATCAGCTCCTCCATGCCCCAGAAGCATCCGCCCGCCAGCACGGCCCTCTGTGTCTGCGCAGCCATCGCGGCCCTCCAATGTCTCTCGGCTCGGTCACTCGGGCTGCTCGGCCCGTACGCGACCGGCCTTCCATGCCCACCCTGCGTGCAACACACGAGGCCCCCCGACGATTCCTCGCCCGCTCGATCCCCCCGGCGGTTCGCAGCCGTCCCCGCCGAAAACCGGTGGTCCGGGCCGAGGCCGCCAACCGAAGCTGTACGGCATGCAAGAACCGCAGCGCGAGATTCGGGCGGCCCACACGGCGTCCACCGTCACCGTCTACCAGGCGTACGCCCCGGAGATCGGCCTTCCCGCCGCCCGCGAGGGCCGTTTTCCCGCGGCGTGGAAGCGCGACAGGATGACATGGATCAAGCCGTCGTTCCTGTGGATGATGTACCGCTGCGGATGGGCCACCAAGGCGGGCCAGGAGACCGTCCTGGCCGTCGAGATCAACCGTGCGGGCTTCGAGTGGGCCCTGCGCAACGCGTGCCTGTCGAGCTATGTGCCTGGCATGCACACCGACCGGGCCGCCTGGCAACGCGAGCTGAAGCGCTCGGCCACCCGCGTCCAGTGGGACCCCGAGCGCGACCTGCGCCTGCGACCCCTGCCGCACCGTTCCCTGCAACTCGGCCTGTCCGGCGAGGCCGCGCGCCGCTACGCCGACGAGTGGACGGTCGCCATCCGCGACGTGACCCCGCTCGCCCACGAGATGCACGCCCTCGTACGGAACGACGACCTCGACGCGGCGCGAGCCCTGCTGCCCCGGGAGCAGACGTATCCCGCCGCGGAAGAACTGCTGAGCCACCTGCGGCCGTGACGGCGCTCTCGCCGTGGACGCGTCAGTCCACCTCGACGCCGAAGTCGCGCAGCAGCTCCTCCAGGCCGCCCGAGTAGCCCTTCCCGCCCACGACGAAGTCCCAGTCGCCGTTGGACCTGCGCCGGAAGGAGCCGAGGACCAGGGCGGTCTCGTGCGGGCGGCCGTCGGAGACCTGGAGTTGCCCGAGTTCCGTCAGCGCCGGGTCGAGCAGGCGGATGCGCGCGTCCGTGAAACCGGACAGGTCGGCGTCCGGATTCGCCTCCGGGTCGACGGCGGCCACCAGCACGAGGCGGTCGGCGTCGTCCGGCAGGGTGTCGAACGAGGCACAGAGCGCGGCCTTGTCGGGTGCGGTGGCGGACAGCGTCCGTACGGAGCCGTCCGGGGTCCGGGGGTTGTTGTAGAAGACGAAGTGGTCGTCGCTCAGGATCCGGTTGCCCCGGCACACCAGGGCGCACGCGTCCAGGGCGACGCTCCCGGACCAGGACATGCCGAGGATGTTGTAGTCGTCGGGCACCGACGGGTCCGGGGCGGGCGGCGGGGCGGAGCCCGGGCGGCCGCCCTCCCCCAGCCGGCCGCGCAGGCCGTGGCGATGCAGCAGGTCGACGAGTTCGGTCCCCGAGATCAGCTCCAGCGGCTTGCCGTTGGCGAAGGTGTGCGAGCCGGGGCCGAACCCCGACGTGGTGACGAGGACGCCCTTGTTCGCCCCGGCGTCCTGCACGGTCCCGTACAGGTCGCGGACGGCGGTGGGCGGCACCGTGCTGCGGTACCGCTTCACCTGGACGACGATCTGTCCGCCCCTGATCGGGGTCGGGTCCAGCGCGTGGACGTCCACCCCGCCGTCGTTGGAGCGCTGCGTGGTGACCGCCCGCATCCCCATGGCCTCGAACAGCTCGGCCACGAGGCCCTCGAAGGCGATCGGATCCATCTCGTACAGATCGGGTTCCTCGCCGTCGCCGCGGGTGGCGACCCGGTGGCCGACCTCCTCGGGCCGGCGCCCCGGCCTGACCGCGACGAGCTGGTCCGGGCGGGCCGACACCTGGCCGCGCAGCGCGTCGGCCAGGCAGCTTCCCGCGTCCACCTGGGCCAGATGCAGTTCACGGAAGGAGGAGCGCTCGGCCATGACGGTGGCCAGGAAGATGCGGTCCGGTCTGCCCGTCGTGGGGTCGTGTCCGTCGACGAAGCCGTTGAGGGCCACCGACTCCAGGGCGCCGGACTCGTCGGCGGCGAACAGTTCGTGCAGCACGAGCAGCACGCACTGCGCGATGACGTCCTTGTAGAGGGCCCTGCGCTGTCCCACCGGGCGGGGGGTCTCCCGGTACTGGTCGGCCGCGTACAGGTACCGCACGTACTTGGACTGCGGGACGACGTCGCCCGCGGGCAGCTCCCAGTCCACCACCAGCTGCCGGGCCGCGGGGTCGTAGGTCATCGCGACCCGGCGCGGGAACCCCTCGGGCCAGGCCGTCGAGGTGTAGAGGGCCGCGGAGAAGTACTCGACCACGGCGTCGGGCTCGCGGCGCCCGACGCCTTCGGTCACCGCGGCCAGGGACGGCAGCTCTTCGGCGCGCATGAGCGCGGAGGGCCGGAAGACCGCTGTCCGGCACCCCGAGGCCAGCAGGTCCTGGAGCGCGGCGACCCGTGCGTCCAGCTCCTCGGTGCGGCGGATGGCGTCGGCCTGCTTGTACTCGCGATAGCTCTGAGCGGCTCGCCGCTCGTAGGCCCGCGCCTGCCGGGCCTCCTGTCTGTGCTGCCGTGCCTCGGCCTCCTGCTGGCGCTGTCGCTGCCGCTGCATCTCGGCCCAGACCCCGAAGGGCCCCGTGGTGCGACGACTCATGGGTTGTCAGCCCTCCCCCCAGCACCGGTTGTCCCCACAACCAGGTGTAGCGGGTCGACTTTATCCAGCAATCGCTGCCGCGCACATCCACTCGCCGCCCTTCGCGGCCGGGCCGGGGTCAGTCCGCCGCGCGCAGCCCCGCGATCAGGGTGCGTACCAGTTGCCGGGCGTCGTAGCGCGGGTCGGGGGTCTCCGCGCCGATGCAGAGGTTGCCGACGCCGCGCATGAGGGCCAGGGCCGGTACGTCGGTGTCGATCTCGCCGGAGTCGGTCGCGGCGGCGAGGAGGTCGGTGCAGACGGGGACGAGGCGGTCGAGGAAGTACGCGTGGAGGGTTTCGAAACCGGCGCTGTCGGACTGGAGGACCGCGGCGAGGCCGTGCTTGGTGACCAGGAAGTCGACGAACAGGTCGATCCAGCCCCCGAGCGCGGCGTACGGGGTCGGGCTGCTCGCCAGCAGGGCGGGGCCGGCCTCGGCACAGGCCTCCACCTGGTGCCGGTAGACGCCGATGATGAGGTCCGCCCGGGTCGGGAAGTGACGGTAGATCGTGGCCGTTCCGACGCCGGCCTCGGCCGCGATGTCGCGTACGGGGGCCTCCACGCCCGATCTGACGAACACCGCGGCGGCCGCGTCGAGCAGGGTCCTCTCGTTGCGCCGGGCGTCCGCGCGCTTGGGCCGGGCGGCCGCCTGTCCCGTCGCCGCTTCGCCGTCCTTCACCGTGCCGTTCCCTTCACCGATTGATAAACGGGACACCGTTCCGTATTGTTGGACGAGTAAACGGGACGGCGTTCCGCTTGGTTTCCTCATGATGCCAGAGCACCGAGCCCGCCACCAAGTCATGCCCCCAACGGAGGAACCGTCATGCAGTACCGCACCTTGGGCCGCACCGGTGTGCAGGTCAGCTCGCTCGCGCTCGGCGCCATGAACTTCGGCAGCATCGGGCGCACCACCCAGGACGAGGCCACCGCCATCGTCGACGCCGCCCTGGAGGCGGGGATCAACCTCATCGACACCGCCGACATGTACAGCGGCGGCGAGTCCGAGGAGATGGTCGGCAAGGCGATCGCCGGACGCCGCGACGACATCGTGCTGGCCACGAAGGCGAACATGCCGATGAGCGACGAGCCCAACCACCGGGGCTCCTCGCGCCGCTGGCTGGTCACCGCGCTGGACGACAGCCTGCGCCGCCTCGGCGTCGACCACGTCGACCTCTACCAGATCCACCGGTGGGACCCGGACACGAGCGACGAGGAGACGCTGTCGGCCCTCACCGACCTGCAGCGGGCCGGGAAGATCCGGTACTTCGGTTCCTCGACCTTCCCCGCCCACCGCATCGTCGAGGCCCAGTGGGCCGCCCGTGAGCACCGGCTGAGCAGGTACGTCACCGAGCAGCCCAGCTACTCCCTCCTCCAGCGCGGGATCGAGAGCCACGTGCTGCCCGTGACCGAGCGGTACGGGCTCGGCGTACTGGTGTGGAGCCCGCTGGCCTCGGGCTGGCTGTCGGGCGCGGTGCGCGCGGGGCGGGATGTCGCCACGCACCGGTCCGAGATCCTGCCCGAGCGCTTCGACACCGCGCTGCCCGCCAACCGGGCCCGGCTCGACGCCGTCGAGAAGCTCGCCGCGGTGGCCGACGAGGCCGGGCTCACCCTGATCCAGCTCGCGCTCGGCTTCGTCACCGCGCACCCGGCCGTCACCGCCGCGCTGGTCGGGCCCCGCACCCTGGACCACCTGCGCTCCCAGCTCGCCGCCGCCGACACCGTGCTCTCCGACGACGTCCTCGACGCGATCGACGCCGTCGTCGCACCGGGGACCGACCTCGCCGCGCACGAGAAGTTCGACGCCACGCCCGCGCTGCTCGACCCGGCGTTGCGGCGCCGGCGCCACCCGGCGACCCGCTGAGCGTCAGCGCACCTGCCCCGCCCGCACCTCGCCGCGGCCCCGGGAGCGGTACACGACGTACGGCCGCACCAGGTAGCCCAGCGGCACCGTGAAGGCGTGGACCAGACGGGTGAAGGGCCACAGGGCGAACAGGGCCATGGCGAGGAGCGCGTGCAGGCGGTACACCAGCGGCGCGTCGGCCATGGCGGTCACGTCCGGGTCCAGGGCGAACAGGCTGCGGAACCAGACGGAGACGCCGAGCCGGTAGTCGTACGCGGACTCGGCCGTCGCGCCGGACGCGGTGGCCGTCAGCCCGGCGAGGACGACCGTGATCAGCACCGGGTAGACGATCCGGTCGCTGCGGCTGGTCGCGGCCCTGATCGCGGGGGTGCGCAGGCGGCGGTACAGCAGGAGGGCGAGGCCCGCGAGCGTGGCCAGGCCGGCCGTGCCGCCCGCGATCAGGGCGTTGGCGTGGTAGAGGTGCTCGCTGACGTGGAGGCGGTCGGTCAGCGACTCGGGGACCAGGAGGCCCGCCACGTGGCCGGCGATCACGAACAGCAGGCCGTAGTGGAAGAGCGGGCCGGCCACCCGCAGCAGCCGGCTCTCGTGCAGCTGGCTGGAGCGGGTGGTGAAGCCGAAGCGGTCGTAGTGGTAGCGCCAGGCCGTGCCCGCCACCAGCACCACCAGGGTCAGGTACGGCAGGACGCCCCACAGGGCGATGTGCAGGTGCCTCATCGGCGGGCTCCTTCGTCGTTCGGCCGGGGCTGGGCGGGGACGGGCCCCAGGACGTCCAGACCCACCGCCTCGGCCGGCGGACCGGTACGGGTCAGGCGCAGGGCCTCCTCGCGGCTGGCCGGTGCCTGGCCCGGCAGGCACCGGCAGACGGCCTGGAGGAGGGCGGCGTAGGGACTGCGGTGGGCTTCCAGGGCGTAGCGCAGGACCTCGATCGCGGCGCGGTGGTCCGTCAGCAGGGCGGTGCCCGCCTCGGGGGTACGGGCGGCGAACTCCAGCATCAGCGGCAGGAAGTCGGGCAGCTCGTCGTCCGGGGGCAGCCAGCCGTGGGTGCGGTACACGGACTTGATGCGGGCCAGTGCGGCGCCCCGGCGGCGGGTGTCGCCGTCGGTGTAGTAGGTGAGGTAGAGGCAGCGGCGGCGGCTGCGGTCGAAGGTGGCGACGTAGCGGGCGGCCACGGCGAGGGGGTCCTCCCGCTCCGCCCGGTCGCAGAAGGAGAGCAGGAGCCGGATCTCGGGGCCGGGGAGCGCGGCGACCGTCTCGCGGACGGTGTGCGGGCGGCGGGGCCAGTCCCGGTCCGGGTAGGCCAGCAGCAGGGCGGCGGCCTGGAAGACGACCGGGGCCGTGGTGGTCGTCCCGGTACGGCTGCGGATCCGGCCATGGCCATGGCCATGGCCATGGCCATGGCTACGGCTACGGCTCACAGCTCGGGCTCCGTCCGGACGGTGCCGCGGGCGCGCGGGAAGAGGCCGTTCGGGCGTCCCTTGCCGTTCCAGTTCAGGAGGTTGACCCGGCCGCGCAGCGCGGACGACGTGCCGGACCCGGCGGTCGGTGGCGCGTGGAAGGCGTCGGGGTCGAACTCCCCGAGGCCGGGGCCGCCGCCCGCGCCCTCCGGCATCATCCCCGGCCCGCCCACGCCGTCCAGGCTGCAGCCCGCCCCGGTGCCGCCGGGGTCGGGGACGGAGCCGGTGTAGGCGGTCGGGATGACGTACCGCTCGTCGTACTTGGCGAGGGCGAGCAGCCGGTACAGCTCCAGGATGCCCGGCTCGTCGAGGCCGACCGCCTCGGCGATCCGCGGGTCCTGTTCCTCGCCGAGGTTGACGCGCCGCATGTGGGAGCGCATCGCGGCCAGCCGGCACAGGGCGGCCTCGACGGGCCCCGGATCGCCCGCGGTGAAGAGCTCGGCGAGGTAGCCGAGGGGGATGCGCAGCGTGTCGATCGCGCCGAACAGCGCGGCCGGGTCCTCCCCGTCGTGACCGGTGCCGGTGAGGGCGTCGACGACCGGGGAGAGCGGCGGGACGTACCAGACCATCGGCATGGTGCGGTACTCCGGGTGCAGCGGGAGCGCGACGCGGTAGCGGGTGATCAGCGCGCGCACCGGGGAGCGGCGCGCGGCCTCGACCCAGTCGTGCGGGATGCCGGACGCCTGGGCCGCGCGGGCCACCTCGGGGTCGTCGGGGTCGAGGAAGCAGCCGAGCTGGGCCTCGTACAGGTCCTTCTCGTCGGTGACGGAGGCGGCGGCGCCGACCTTGTCGGGGTCGTAGAGCATGACGCCGAGGTAGCGGAGCCGGCCGACGCAGGTCTCGGAGCAGACCGTCGGGTCGCCGGCCTCGATGCGCGGGTAGCAGAAGGTGCACTTCTCGGCCTTGCCGGTGGAGTGGTTGAAGTAGACCTTCTTGTACGGGCAGCCGCTGACGCACATCCGCCAGCCCCGGCAGCGGTCCTGGTCGACCAGGACGATCCCGTCCTCGACGCGCTTGTAGAGGGCGCCGGAGGGGCAGACGGCGACGCAGGACGGGTTGAGGCAGTGCTCGCAGATGCGGGGCAGGTAGAACATGAACGCGCGCTCGTAGTCGAGGCGGACCTGCTCGCTCATCCGGGCGAGCAGCGGGTCGGCGGCGAGCTGGTCGGGGCCGCCGCCGAGGTCGTCGTCCCAGTTGGGGCCCCAGGTGATGGCGGTGGGGTGGCCGTCGATCGCCGAGCGCGGCGGGGCGGTGGGGATGTCGTCGCCGAGCGGGGCGGTGGTGAGGTTCTCGTAGTCGTAGGTCCAGGGCTGGTAGTAGTCGTCCAGGGTGGGGAGTTCCGGGTTGGCGAAGAGACGGGCCAGGCGGCGGGCGCGGCCGCCGGTGCGCGGGACGAGGCGTCCGCCCTTGAGGTGCCAGCCGCCCTTCCACTTGTCCTGGTCCTCGTGGCCGCGGGGGTAGCCCTGGCCGGGCCGGGTCTCGACGTTGTTGAACCAGACGTACTCGGTGCCGGTGCGGTTGGTCCAGGTCTGTTTGCAGGTGACCGAGCAGGTGTGGCAGCCGATGCACTTGTCGAGGTTCATGACCATCGCCACCTGTGCCATGACGCGCATCAGTACGTGACCTCCTGGGAGCGGCGCCGGATGGTGGTGACGGCGTCGCGCTGGTTGCCGGTCGGGCCGTAGTAGTTGGGGGCGAAGGAGAGCTGGCCGTAGCCGCCGATGAGGTGGGTGGGCTTGACGAGCAGCTTGGTGAGGGAGTTGTGGACGCCGCCGCGGCGGCCGTTCGCCTCCGACTTGGGGACGTTCACCAGGCGTTCCTGGACGTGGTACATCAGCACCGTGCCGTCCGGGACGCGGTGCGAGACGATCGCGCGGGCGACCACGACGCCGTGCGCGTTGACGGCCTCGACCCAGTCGTTGTCGGCGGCGCCGATCGCGGCGGCGTCGGCGGGGCTCATCCAGACGACGGGGCCGCCGCGGGCCAGGGTCTGCATCAGCAGGTTCTCCTGGTACTCGGAGTGGATGGACCACTTGGCGTGCGGGGTGAGGTAGCGGACGGTCACCGCGCGGCCTTCGCCGGCCGGTGTCGGGGCGTCGCCCAGCTCGGCCAGGTTCAGCGGGGGCCGGTAGACGGGGAGCTGCTCGCCCAGCTCGGCCATCCAGTCGTGGTCGACGTAGAAGTGCTGGCGGCCGGTGAGGGTGTGCCAGGGCTTCTTGTGCTCGGTGTTGACGGTGAAGGGCGAGTAGCGCCGGTCGGGCGCCTCCTTGCCGGACCACTCGAAGCTGGCCCCGACCTGTACGGGCCGCTCCTGGGTGTCGGAGAAGACCACCCGCCGCTCCCCCACCGACGCGGCCAGCTCGGCGAGCCCGGCGCCGGGGCCGACGCGGTCGGCGAGGCGGTCGAAGCCCTCGGCGGCGAGGCGGCCGTTGGTGGTGCCGGACAGGGCGAGGATCGCCTCGCAGAACTTGACGTCGGTGTCGAGCAGGGGCCGTCCGTGGGCGGGCCCCGCGGGGGCGGTGCCGCAGCGGGCGGCGAGCCAGCGGGCCTCCTCGTGCGGGTTGACGGTGACGCCCTTGACGGTCATGCCGTGTTCCTCGGCCAGCGGCCCGAAGGCGGCGAGCCGGTCGGCGACGGCCGTGTAGTCCCGTTCCACCACAGAGATCTGAGGGGCGTTGCGGCCCGGCTCGACGGGGGTGCGGCCGTCGCGCCAGTCGGTGACCCGGCCGCCGGGCTGGGCCGTCTCGCCGGGGGTGTCGTGCTGGAGGGCGGTGGCGACCAGGTCGTGGGCCGTGTCGAGGCGGCCGGCGGCGAGTTCGCCGAAGCGGCGGGCGAGGGAGTGGAAGATCTCGAAGTCGGTGCGGGCCTGCCAGGGCGGGTTGATCGCGGGGCTGAAGGCGTGCACGAAGGGGTGCATGTCCGTGGAGGACAGGTCGTGCTTCTCGTACCAGGTGGCGGCGGGCAGCACGAGGTCGGAGAAGAGCGTCGTGGAGGTCATCCGGAAGTCGAGGCTCAGCAGCAGGTCGAGCTTGCCCTCGGGGGCGTCCTCCCGCCAGGCCACCGAGCGCGGCCGGTGCTCGGGCGGCGCCTCGTCGGCGGTGGCGCCGTCGCGGGCGCCGAGCAGGTGGCGCAGGAAGTACTCGTTTCCCTTGGCGGAGGAGCCGATCAGGTTGGCCCGCCACACGGTCAGGACGCGCGGCCAGTTGCGGGGCGCGTCGGGGTCCTCGCAGGCGAAGTCGACGGCGCCCGAGCCGAGTTGCTCCGCGATCCAGTCGCCCGGCTCCTGGCCGCTCTCCCGGGCCCGGCGGCCGAGGTCGAGCGGGTTGGCGTCGAAGGTCGGGTACGACGGCATCCAGCCGAGCCGGGCGGACTGGGCGACCAGGTCGGCGGTGTGCAGCCCGGCGAGGGTGCCGGGCGCGGTGGGCGACGCGAGGGCGTCGGCGGCGTGGGACTCGTACCGCCACTGGCCGGTGTGCAGGTACCAGTAGGGGGTGCCCGCCATCTGCCGCGAGGGCCGGACCCAGTCGGCGGCCGTGGACAGCTGCTGCCAGCCGGTGTACGGGCGGACCTTCTCCTGGCCGACGTAGTGCGCCCAGCCGCCGCCGTTGACGCCCTGGCAGCCGGTGAGGATGAGCAGGGAGAGGAAGGAGCGGTAGATGGTGTCGGAGTGGAACCAGTGGTTGGTTCCGGCGCCCATGACGATCATGCAGCGGCCCCGGGTCTGCTCCGCGGTGCGCGCGAACTCCCGGGCGGTGCGGACCGCCGCGCCGGCCGGCACGGAGGTGATGCGCTCCTGCCAGGCGGGGGTGCAGGGTTCCTCGGCGTCGTCGTAGCCGGTGGGCCACTGGCCGGCGAGTCCGGGCCGGGCCACGGCGTACTGGGCGAGCAGCAGGTCGTAGACGGTGGTGACGAGCCGGCCGCCGATCTCCCGGGCCGGCACGCCGCGCACGACGGTGGCGCCGGGTTCGTCGAAGCGGGGCAGCACCACCTCGACACCGTTGTCGCGGCGGCCGTCCGTGTGCCCGTGCAGGGTGAGGAGCGGGTCGACCCCGCCGAGGTCGAGGTTCCAGCGGCCCGCGCCGCCCTTGCCCCACCGGTCGCCGAGGGTGCCGTTGGGGACGACGACGTCGTCGGTGTCGGCGTCGATCAGCACCGGCATCCAGGCCCGCGCCCCGGCGTCGGCGTGCCGGCCGAGCCCGAGGTCGGCGGCGGTGACGAACTTGCCGGGCGTCCAGCGGCCCTCCGTGTGCTCGTCGAGGGCGACGAGGAAGGGCAGGTCGGTGAATTGCTTCACGTAGTCGGTGAAGTACGGCACCTGCCGCCGTACGAAGAACTCGGTGAGCAGCACGTGCCCCATCGCCATCGCGAGCGCCCCGTCGGTGCCGGGGTGCGGGTGCAGCCACTCGTCGGCGAACTTGGTGGCGTCCGCGTAGTCGGGCGAGACGACGACGACCTTCTGGCCCCGGTAGCGGGCCTCGGCCATCCAGTGGGCGTCCGGGGTGCGGGTGACGGGGACGTTGGAGCCCCACAGCATCAGGTGGGCCGCGTCCCACCAGTCGCCGGACTCCGGTACGTCGGTCTGGTCGCCGAAGACCTGCGGGGAGGCGATCGGCAGGTCGGCGTACCAGTCGTAGAAGGAGATCATCGGGGCGCCGATGAGGGAGTGGTAGCGGGCGCCGACCGCGTGCGAGGCCATGGACATGGCGGGGATCGGGGAGAACCCGGCGACCCGGTCGGGTCCGTACTCGGCGATCGTGTGCACCTGGGCGGCGGCGGCGATCTCCAGCGCCTCGTCCCAGTCGACGCGGACGAAGCCGCCGTGGCCGCGGGCGCGCTGGTAGCGGCGCCGCTTGTCGGGGCAACCGGTCAGCTCGGCCCAGGCGGCCACGGGGTCGCCGCCGTGCCGGCGTTTGGCGTCCCGGTACATTTCGACGAGGACACCGCGGGCCAACGGATGGCGAACGCGGGTGGGCGAGTAGGTGTACCAGGAAAAGGAGGCGCCGCGCGGGCAGCCGCGCGGCTCGTACTCCGGCCGGTCGGGGCCGACGCTCGGATAATCCGTCTGCTGGGTCTCCCAGGTGATCAGACCGTCCTTGACGTACACCTTCCACGAGCAGGAACCCGTGCAGTTGACGCCGTGCGTGGAGCGCACGACTTTGTCATGCGCCCACCGCTCTCGATAAGGACTGTCATTGACTTTCTGGTCCGTGCGGTACACGGCCCTCAGGTCGAGGGTGGTCGGGGACTTCCGCAGCAGCTGACCGGCCTTCAGCAGCCGGTCGGCGGCGTCGGCCGCGGCCTTCGCCCTGCTTCGCACCACGTTGCCATCTCCTTGCGAACGCGACGGAGCAATGCCCGCCGGGTTCCGGCGGGCATGCTGTGTGCCGCATTCAGCATCTCGCCGAAATTCGATGCAGAAACGGTATTTCGGCACCCTTTGCGGAGGCGGGGACGAAGGTTTTCATTCGCTTTGCAATAGTTGTCATGCGCATATTCTTCGGCCGCGCCGACTTTCGGCCAGAAATTCCGGGAGAACTCATGCGGTCATCCTCTCCGCCAGGGATTCGGCCCACGTCAGCTTGCCGACCAGTGCGTCTTCCAGGGTGAGGTTCTCGCCAGAACGGTACGCGCGCCCCGCTTTCCCGGGAATGCGCACCGGCAGCTTCGGGCGCCGGCGTCCGCCGCGCGCATCGAGGTAGGAACGGGCCAGCGTGGCCAGATCGAGGACCTCGGGTCCGGTCATGTCGGGCACCCGGCCGGACGGCTCGGCCAGCGTCAGCTCGGTCAGGCGCGCGGCGACCTCACGGGCGGCGACCGGTTGCAGACGCAGCCCGCCCGGGGCCGGGAGGACCGGCAGCCGGGTCATCTTCTCGATCATCGTCAGCGTCAGCTCGTGGAACTGGGCCGCCCGCAGCACCGTCCAGCCGATCCCCGAGGCGGCGATCGCCCGCTCGGACTCCAGCTTGGTGCGCAGCCAGGCCAGCGGGACGCGGTCGGCGCCCACGACCGAGATGTACGCGAGATGCCGTACGTCCGCACCGACCGCGGCGCGCACCAGGGTGCGGGTCGCCTCGTCGTCGCCCTTGGGGCCGCCCGCCAGGTGCAGCACGGTGTGCACGCCGTCGACGGCGGCCCCGACGCCCTCGCCGGTGCCGAGGTCGCCGGTGACGTACGTGATGCCGTCCGCGTCGGGCCGGGGGCGCCGGGTGAGGACGCGCACCTCCTGACCGGCCGCCCGCAGCAGCGGGACGACATGGCCGCCGAGGGTTCCCGTGCCGCCGGTGACCAGGAGGGGCGTCGTGGAGGTCGAGGGGTGGGTCATGGCTGCTGCTCCCGGTGTCCGTGGCGTCCGGGAGGCGGGGTGGGGACCGATGTGGGACCGCCCCGCCCGGACGTCCGCCGTATGTGGTGGCGGTATGACCCGGGGCGGGGCGGCTGTGTGACAGGGCGGAGGGAAGAATCCGAAAAGATCTTCCCCGGGGATCAGATCGTCGCGGTGTCGATCACGAAGCGGTACCGCACGTCGCTGGCGAGCACCCGCTCGTACGCCTCGTTGACCTCGGACGCGGCGATCAGCTCGATCTCGGCGCCGATGCCGTGCTCCGCGCAGAAGTCCAGCATCTCCTGGGTCTCGGCGATGCCGCCGATCATGGAGCCGGTCAGGGACTTGCCGCCGCCGAGCAGCGCGAACAGGTTGAGGGAGACGGGCTCCTCGGGGGCGCCGACGTTGGCCAGCGTGCCCTCCGTCTTCAGCAGTCCCAGGTAGGCGGCGAAGTCGAGCGGGGCGGAGACCGTGGAGACGATCAGGTCGAAGGTGCCCGCCAGCTCCTCGAAGGTGGCCGGGTCGCTGGTGGCGTAGTAGTGGTCGGCGCCCAGCTTCAGGCCGTCGTCCTTCTTGCGCAGGGACTGCGACAGCACGGTCACCTCGGCGCCCAGGGCGTGCGCGAGCTTGACGGCCATGTGGCCGAGGCCGCCCAGGCCGACGACGGCGACCTTCTTGCCGGGGCCCGCGTTCCAGCGCCTGAGCGGGGAGTACGTGGTGATGCCGGCGCACAGCAGGGGCGCGGCCTCGTCCAGGGAGATGCCCTCGGGGATGCCGAGGACGAAGTTCTCGTCGACGACGACCTTCTCGGAGTAGCCGCCGTAGGTGGGCTCGCCGTCCTTGCCGATGCCGTTGTACGTCATCACGTTGCCGCTCGTGCAGTACTGCTCGCGGCCGGCCTTGCAGTTCTCGCACTCGCGGCAGGAGTCGACCATGCAGCCTACGCCCACCCGGTCCCCGACGGCGAACCTGGTCACGCCGGGGCCGACCGCGGAGACGATGCCCGCGATCTCGTGGCCGGGGACCATCGGGAAGATGGCCTCGCCCCAGCCCTCGCGGACCTGGTGGATGTCGGAGTGGCAGATGCCGGCGAACTTGATGTCGATCAGGACGTCGTGCTCACGCACCTCGCGCCGCTCGATGGTGGTGCGCTCCAGCGGCGCCTTGGCGGCGGGTGCTGCGTACGCGGCGACAGTGGTCATGCCGGGTTCTCCGGGATTCTCTTGGCGTGACTGGGTGATGCTTCCACCCTGCCTGCGACCTGCGGATCCACCCAGACCACGGCTTTGCGTACGACCGGCGTGCGTACCACTGACGGGGACAGGCTCACAGGCGTACGACCGGGAATACATGCGGTGATACTGGAAGCATGGACGGACAGCTTGACCGGCGGGCCGAACTGAGCGAGTTCCTGCGCACCCGGCGGGCTCGGCTGAAGCCGGAGGACGTGGGCCTGGAGTCGTACGGCCGGCAGCGCAGGGTACCGGGGCTGCGGCGCGAGGAGCTGGCGCAGCTGGCCGGGGTGTCGGTGGCGTACTACACCCGTCTCGAACAGGGCAACGGGCAGAACGTGTCGGCGGAGGTCCTGGACGCCATCGCCCGCGCGCTGCGGCTGACCGGCGCGGAGCAGGCCCACCTGACGCACCTGGCGAAGCCGAAGCAGCAGCGCGGGCGGGCCGGGGCGCCCCGGGGCAGGCAGCCGGTGCGGGTGGCGCTGCTCCAGCTCCTGGAGTCGATCGACGCGGTGCCCGCGTACGTGACGGGCCGCCGTTCGGAGATCCTCGCCTGGAACCGGATGGCCGCGGCCCTCTTCGGCGACTGGGGCAGGCTGCCGGCCGCCGAGCGGAACTGGGCGCGGCTGGTCTTCCTGAACCCGGACTACCGCGACCTGTTCATCGACTGGGACCAGAAGGCGTACGACATGGTCAGCTTCCTGCGCATGGACGCGGGCCGGCACCCGGACGACCCGCGGCTGTCCGCGCTCGTCGGGGAACTCTCCGTGAAGAGCGAGGAGTTCCGCCGCCTGTGGGCCACGCACGACGTCAAGGAGAAGAGCTACGGCGTCAAGCGGATGCGGCACCCGCTGGTCGGTGACCTGACCCTGTCCTTCGAGACGTTCCGCCTGGTCGACGACGACGAGCAGGCGTTCATCACCTACCACGCGGAACCCGGCTCCCCGTCGGCGGACGGGCTCCGCCTGCTGGCGAGCTGGGGGACGGACGCGGCGACTTCGCTGCCGACGTGAGCTCACCGCCGCTTGCCCGGGACCGCCGAACTCGGAGTACCTGCTGTCAGTCGGTGCGGAAGCCGGCCATCAGCGAGGCCGGGTAGCGGCTGCCCGCGGAGCCCTGCGGGAGGACCTCCCGGATACGGGCAAGGTCGCCCTCGGTGAGTTCCACGCCGGTGGCGCCGACGTTCTCCTCCAGACGGGTGGCACTGCGGGTGCCCGGGATCGGGACGACGTCCTCGCCCTGGGCGAGCAGCCAGGCGAGGGCGAGCTGGGCGGGGGTGATGCCCTTGGTGGCGGCGAGCTTTCGGAGCTGCTCGGCGGCGTTCAGGTTGTAGGCGTAGTTCTCGCCCTGCCAGCGCTCGTCCCAGCGGCGCATGTCGCCCTCGGGATACTCGTCGGCGGGCTTGACCACACCGGAGAGGAAGCCGCGGCCGAGCGGCGAGTACGGCACCAGGCCGATCCCCAACTCCCGCAGGACCGGCAGGATCTCGTCCTCCACCTCGCGTTCGAAGATCGAGTACTCGTGCTGAAGGGCTGTGACCGGGGTGACGGCGTGGGCGCGGCGGATGTACTGCGGGCCGACGTTGCTCAGGCCGAAGTACCGCACCTTGCCTTCGGCGATCAGGTCACCGACAGTGCCGGCGACCTCCTCGGCCGGTACGTCGGGGTCGGAGATGTGCTGGTAGTAGAGGTCGATGCGATCGGTCCGGAGGTAGCGCAGGCTGTTCTCGGCGACCTCGCGGATGTTCTCCGGGCGGCTGTTGACGCCGCTCCCCAACGACTTGCCGGTCATGTCGAAGCCGAACTTGGTGGCCAGGACGACCTCGTCGCGGAAGTCGTTGACCGCGTTGCCGAGCAGCGTCTCGTTGCTGCCGGTGCCTTGGCCGTACAGCTCGGCGGTGTCGAAGAAGTCGACTCCGAGTTCGTGGGCGCGGTGAATGGTGGAGATGCCGTCCTCGTCGTTCGAGGGGCCGTAGGCCAGGGACATCCCCATCACGCCCAGTCCGAGCGCGGAGACGCGCAGTCCCTGCTGTCCCAGGGTGCGGTGCTGCATGAGATCGCTCCTCGTGTCGTGTCGGCAGCCCATCACCGACCAAACCAAACTGTTCGGTATGACTCTACGCCCGTCCGGACCGCTGAGCAAAACCGAACGGTTCGGTCACCTATCCTGGGCTCATGCCTCGCTCCACCAGCCCTGGTCAGCCCCCGGACGCTCGCACCTCGGGCGAGTCCACCGACTCCACGCGCCAGCGGATCGTCGCCGCGGCCAAGGAGGAGTTCGCCCGGCACGGGATCGCCGGCGCCCGCGTGGACCGCATCGCCAAGCAGGCCAGGACGAGCAAGGAACGTGTCTACGCCTACTTCCGCAGCAAGGAAGCCCTTTACGCGCACGTCGCCGAACGCGAGACGACCGCACTCATCGAGGCGACTCAGCTGGATCCGGCCGACCTGCCCGGTTACGCCGGCATCCTCTTCGACCACTTCACGGCCCGCCCGGACCACTACCGCCTGATCACGTGGGGCCGCCTGGAACTGGCCGAGTCGGCAGACGACACCGAGTCCGCAGACGACACCAGCCTCCTCCAGGCCACGATCGCCGGCAAGCTCGACAAACTTCGCGACGCTCAGCGCATCGGGCTGCTCGACCCGGTCTGGGACCCGGTCGACGTCCTCGCCCTGATCAACCAGATCGCCATGACCTGGGCAGGTCAGCCCGAAATCGCCGCCGCTGCCGCAGACCAGGCCGTGGACCCCTCTGTCACCGCCCGCCGCGCCGCACTGGTGACCGCCGTGGAGCGCATGTTCCCTCGCCCGGACTGAGACCAGCGCCCCAACCGTTCGGTTCGACGCACACCTGCGGGTGCGGCCCCGGTCACGCCGTGAGAGTGCCCCGGCTCAACGCGGTGACGAAGGGCGCCCAGGCGCGGGCGGTGAGGAGGAGGACGGGGCCGTTCCCGTCGCCGTCGCGGGAAACCTTGGAGTCGCGGACGGGGATCAGGCCGGGGATGCCGTCGGCGACCTCGACGCAGTTGCCGCCGTCGCCGTTGCTGTAGGTCGACTTGCGCCACAGGGCGGCGCCGGGGAAGTCGCTTGCCACCTCGACGCAGTCGCCGCCGTCACCGTTGCTGTAGCTGCTCTTCGCCCAGAGCGCGTCACTCAAGTCGATCCGGTTGCTTGCCATTTCGGTAATCCCCTGCCGCTGCCTCGATCCGGGCCAGGGACGTCTCCGGTGACAGTGCGACGGCCCTGAGCCGATCGTATGCCTTGCGGTACTGCTTCACGAGGGCCGGATCGTCGATGGTGTCCCCGCTGTACGACGCCTCGGTGTAGACGAGCGGCGGTGCGTCCGGGAAGGTCATGACCATGATGGAGGCAGCCATCAGGGGATACGCCCCGCACTTCCGCGGCACGATCTGCGGAGTGATCCGGCGCCGCGCGGCCAGCTCCACGACCCGGTCGAGCTGCGCGGCCATCTCCCCCGGCGGCACGATCGGATCGAGCAGCAGCGACTCGTGCAGGATCGCCCAGTACTCCGGGGTGGTGTGGTCGTCCTCGAAGAGGCGGGCGCGGGCCAGCCGGGCCTGCACCTTCTCCTCCACCCACTCGTCGACGGCCTGCGGATGGGCGGCACGTACGAGAGCCCGCGCGTACGGGGCGGTCTGGAGCAGCCCGGGGAACGTGCTGGGGCACCACTCCTCGATGGACTCGGCGTGCCGCTCCGCCTCCAGCACCTTCTCGAAGTACGCGGCGTGCGGCCCCCGCCGCGCCTTCCGCACGTCCTCGCACCGCCGCTCGAAGAACCCGTCCGTCCCGAGCACCTGGTCCGCGTGCCGGGCCAGGTCCAACGGCATGCGCCGCTCGCCGCGTTCGATGTCGCTCAGGTGGGACTTGCCGTAGAAGCTGCCCTCGACCAGCGCCTCCAGCGACAGCCCGGCCCGCTCCCGCTGCCACCTCAACTCCTTGCCGTAGAAGGTCGGGACGCTCGTCGAGCCGTCGATGTCCTTGCGCTGTGCCATGGCCTTGCCTCTTCCGCACTCCGGGCTGCCGACGCGAGATCCCTTTCACGGTAGGGCGCCAAACGTCACTGTGTGAGGCGTTCGTCACAGAGCGCACACGGAAAGGTGCCCGTTGATGCCCCAACCACCCCGTCCGCAGGACGACATGACCCGCTGCGTGGAGGAACTCCGCGCCGCCCTCGCCCTGCACGGCATCACCCTCCCCTCCCTCGGCCTGGACCTGCCGACGTTCGCCGGCGCGTACGCCCCGCCCGCCGGTCTCGTCTCGCTCGGCAACTGCAACGCCGCCACCGCCCGTGCGCTCGCCGCGGCCCTGCGTCGGGCGGCGCCGTGACGACCTGGGAACTGAGCCTGCTCGCCACGCCGGAGGCCGTACCGGAGGTGCGCCGCCTGCTCCACCGTCACGACCACGACCACGACGTCCGCCTGTGCGTGACCGAGTTGCTGACGAACGTCATCGACCACGTGGGCGAGGGGACCCCCGCGACCGTCCGCGTCGCCGTACTGCCCACCGGCCACACGCGCGTGGAGGTCACCGACCCCGACCCACGCGCCCTGCCCCTCCTCACCGGACCGGCCGGTGTCACCGACGAGTCCGGGCGCGGCCTCACCCTCCTCGACGCGCTGGCGCTGCGGTGGGGCGTGGAGCGGTGCGGGGACCGCAAGACGGTCTGGTGCGAGCTGGCGTGAACGAGTGAGTACGGGTGAGACCGGAGGGCGCTGTGTCCGAGTGAGAACGGGAGTCCGTATGTCGAATGCGTGACTTCTGGCAGGTGGTGGTCGTTGGTTGGGGTGTACGGGTGGTCACGGCTGAGCGGGGGTGCGAGGGTGGGGGGTCTGCGGGAGCTCGCGGCACCGTTCGTCGCACTGGGCCCGTCGGGGGTGGCGGTGCGTACCCGGCTCAAGCAGCTCACCGCCTGCGATGTGGAGGTGCTGCGGCAGGTGGGCGCGCATCTGGGCGCACTCGCCTCCCGTGACCTGAAGACGCGTTGCCGTGATGGGCTGGGGCATGACGCCGGGGCGTGGGCGGTGCGTAAGCGGGAGCTGACGCCCCTGTCGTCGGCCCGGTGGGCGGGGGCGATCACCAAGGCGTCGCATGATCAGTGGGCGCTGGCCCGCCGTGGTGCCCGTGCGCATCTCCAGTCGTTGGAGGCGGGAGTGCGGACCCTGCGTCACCGGTTGTCGCTGCCCGTAGGTCAGAAGGGGTCGAAGGGGGCTCCGGGTGGGTATCGCAGTCGGCGGGAGTGGCATGCCAAGGCCCGGCGCCTGCATGTGCTGGAGACCCGGCTGGCACGGGAGCGGGCGGACTGGGAGGCCGGGACCGTGCACGTGGTACGGGGTGGCAAGCGCCTGGCCCGCACCCGCCACCACCTCACCGCCGCCGGGATCACCGAGACCCAGTGGCGTGAGCGGTGGCAGGCGGCACGCTGGTTTGTGCAGGCGGACGGGGAGTCCGGGAAGCGCTTCGGGAACGAGACGATCCGCATCACCCCGGACGGTGAGGTGTCCGTAAGACTCCCCGCCCCGCTCGCCCGTCTGGCCAATGCTCCGCGCGGCCGGTACGTCCTCTCCGGCCGAATCAGCTTCGCGCACCTGGGGCAGGAGTGGGCCGACCGCGTCGCGGCCAACCGGGCCGTCGCCTACCGCATCCACCACGACGCGACACGCGGCCGCTGGTATGTGACCGCGTCCTGGCAGAAGCCCGTCACCCGCACCATCCCCCTGGCTGCGGCGCTGGCGCAGGGAGTGATCGGGGTCGACATGAACGCCGACCACCTCGCCGCCTGGCGCCTGAACACCCACGGCAACCCAGTCGGGGACCCGCGCCACTTCTCCTACGACCTCACCGGCCCCGCCGACCACCGCGACGCCCAGATCCGCCACGCCCTGACCCGACTCCTGCACTGGGCCACCTCCCACGGCGTGAAGGCGATCGCTGTCGAGGACCTCGACTTCACCGCGGAGAAGACCCGCGAGAAGCACGGCGGCAGGAAACGGTTCAGGCATCTGGTCTCCGGCATGCCCACCGGCCGGCTCCGCGCCCGCCTGACCTCCATGGCCGACCAGGCCGGGATCACGGTCATCGCCGTGGATCCGGCGTACACCAGCAAGTGGGGGGCCCAGCACTGGCAGAAGCCGCTGACCACCAGTACTCGTAGGACGACCCGGCACGACGCGGCAAGCATCGTGATCGGGCGACGCGCCCAGGGCTATCCCATCCGGCGTCGGACGGCACCGCCCCGCACCCACCAGAGCGATGGACGCGGGCATCGGACCCTCCAGACCGGACCGGACACCCCCGGGCGTGAGGGACCCCGCCCCCGTATCCCCGGACCACGGACACGATCCGTGCCACCGGACACGGCGCGAACGCGGGCCACCAGGACACCCAACACCGTTCGGGATGTCCGCAGTGCACAGGAATGGGTCCAAGACTCACTCCTGCTCACTGAATAGGAACGGTTGCGCATCGCCCACAGATGGCGGACGCGGTGGTCCGAGACGCCGAAGGAGTACACCGTCACGACGGCGCCGTCCTGGCAGCCGACCAGGCCGGGCCGTCCGTTGACCGTGCGTTCGAGCAGCGTCTGCCCGGACTGCCGGGGGCCGAAGCGGAGCAGGCCGCGCACGATCCGCTCGCTGCCCCGCAGCGGGTGCTCCAGGGCGGGCACCACGCCGCCCCCGTCGCCGACCGCGGTCACCTCGGGGTCGAGGAGCCGGATGAGCGCGTCGACGTCGTTGGTCTCCCAGGCCCGCTTGAGATCGCGTACGACGACCGCGTCCTGCGCCGTCGACGTGGCGGCGGACTCCTGCGCGGTGCGGATCGCCCGGCGCGCCGTGGACGCGAGCCGGCGGCAGGCGGCCGGCGTACGGCCGACGATCCCGGCCACCTCGGGGAACGGGTAGCGGAAGACGTCGTGGAGCACGAAGGCGACCCGCTGGGCCGGGGACATCGAGTCCAGCACGACCAGGAAGGCCATGCCGACCGACTCGTCGAGGGTGATCAGGTCGGCCGGGTCGGAGGCGATGCCGGGTGTGCGTGCGGCGGTCCGCTCCGCGGGATCGGCCAGCGGCTCGGGGAGCCACTGACCCACGTAGTGCGCCCGGCGGGTCCGGGCGGACCGGAGCTGGTTGAGGCAGACCCGGCTGACGACCGTCGTGAGCCAGGCCCCCGGGGACACGACGGCCTCCCGCCGGTCTGCGGGCATCGCGTACCAGCGGGCGTACGCCTCCTGGACGGCGTCCTCCGCGTCGGCCAGCGAGCCGAGCATCCGGTAGGCCACGTTGATCAGTTGCCGCCGCTCGCCGGTTACCGGCGCGGATCGGGTGGTCATTGCTTCCGATGCTCCTTCTGCCGCGTGCGCGCGTGTCCTCACTCCCCTACGACGCGACAGCGCGGCCGTCTGTGACATGCGGGCCGGGGGCCTTGGTCCGGGGCGCGGGCTCACACTTCGGGGCGCCACGGTGTCGGGGAGGTGGAACGACGTCCGACCGACTCGAAGGAGCCTCTCAGCCATGACCACCACCAAGGCCACGACCGCCACCGAGGACACGACCACCACCACCGCGGGGCAGGACGGGACACGGTCGCGCCTGCCCGATCCCACCGGGCTCTTCCCGGAGTTGCTGGCCCTCTCCGCGGCCGTGCAGAAAGCACTCCGCAACGGCCCGGTCCCGCAGGCCACCCTCGCCCTGATGCGCCTGCGCACCGCACAGGTGATCGGCAGCACCTACCACGGCGTCGCGGCGACCGACGCCCTGCGCAAGGCCGGCGAGGAGGAGCGGCGCATCACGGCCGTGGCGACCTGGCAGAGCGCCCCCTGCTTCACCGCTCCCGAGCGGGCCGCGCTGGAACTCGCGGAGGCCGTCCTCACCCCGAACCCGTTCGGGGACCGGGTGAGTGACGACCTGTTCGCCCGGCTGTCCCGGCACTACGACACGGACGAGATCTGGCACCTCACCCTGTATCTGGGCCACGTCAGCCTGTTCACCCCGGTCGCCCTCGTCGGCAAGCCGGTGCCCGGACGGCCCCCGGGGAAGAACTACACCGCCTGACGGCCCATCACCGGCCGCACACCGTCACGCCGAGGCGTTCTCCTTGACGGTGATGCGGCCCTTGCGGATGGTGGCCACGCGGGGGGCCTTCCGGGCGATCGCCGAGTCGTGGGTGACCATGACGAAGGTGAGGCCCAGCTCCTTCCACATGCGGTCGAGTACGTCCATGATCTCGTCGCGGGTCGACTCGTCGAGGTTTCCGGTGGGTTCGTCGGCCAGGAGCACCTTGGGCTGCTTCACCAGGGCGCGGGCGATGGCGACGCGCTGCTGCTGGCCGCCGGACATCTCGCCGGGGAGGTGGCCGAGGCGTTCGCCGAGGCCGACGGAGGCCAGTGCCTCGGCGGCCTTCTCGCGCCGCTCCTTCGCCTTGACGCCGAGCGGGACCAGGGCGGTCTCGACGTTCTCCTGGGCGGTCAGGGTCGGGATCAGGTTGAAGGACTGGAAGACGAAGCCGATGCTCTCGCTGCGCACCCGGGTCAGCCTGGCCTCGGGGAGCGTGGCGAGGTCGGTGCCGTCGAGGACGATCCGGCCCGCGCTGGGCCGGTCGAGCGCGCCCAGCATCTGGAGCAGGGTGGACTTGCCGCCGCCGGTGGGGCCCTGGATGACGAGCCGGTCGCCGTCGGCGATGGTCAGGTCGACGCCGTCGAGGGCGTGCACGGTGGCCTTGCCGCGGGTGTAGTGCTTGGTGACGCCGCTGAGTTCGTACATGGTGCAACTCCTGGAGTACGGGGAAGGGGGGCGCTACTCGACGCGGCGCAGGGCGTCCGCCGGGCGCAGTCGCGAGGCGCGCCAGCCGCCGAAGCCCCCGGCGACCAGTCCGCCGGCCACGGCGAGGCCCACCGCGAGGGCGATGGTGGTGAGGCTGACGGGTGCTGTCAGCGCGATGTCCAGGGTCTTGGCGGCGACCTGCCGGCCGGGGCCGCCCATGCCGCCCCCACCGAGACCGCCGGGCCCGCCCGCACCCCCGCCACCGCCCGTGCCGCCGCCCAGTTGGGCCTGCAGCGTCGGGCTGACGGCGGTGACGGCGTAGGCACCCGCGAGGCCGAGCGCGATGCCGAGGGCGCCGCCGACCAGGCCGTTGACGACGGCCTCGCCGATCACCTGCCGGGTGACCCGGCCCGAACGCCAGCCGAGCGCCTTGAGCGTGCCGAACTCGCGCACCCGGCGGGAGACGGCGGAGGAGGTGAGCAGACCGGCGACCAGGAAGGCGGCCACGAGGACGACGATCGACAGCCACTTGCCGACGCCGGTGGCGAGCGAGGAGGCGGTGGACAGCGAGCCGGAGACGGTGTCGGCGAGGTCGGCGGAGGTGGTGACGGTAGTACCCGGGACGTTCTTCTGGACCGCGGACTTGACGCCGTCGATCCGCTGCGAGTCGGTCGCCTTCACGTAGATCGTGGTGACCTTGTCCTTCGCGTCGCCCAGCGTCTGGGCCTGCTTCAGCGGCACGTAGAGGTTGGCCGCCGCGTCACCGCTGTCGGCCGTGGCGATGCCGACGATCTCGAACTTCGTGTCCTTGACGGTGACCGTGCTGCCGGTCTTGAGCTTCTTCTCCTTGGCGTACGCCGAGTCGGCGACGGCCACCTTGGCGTCGGTCTCCGACTCCTTGAAGGTGCGTCCGCTGGTGATGGTGGACGTGGTCAGCGGGCCGAGGGCGGGCTCGGTGACGTCGGTGCCGTAGACGGAGTAGCTGTTGACGTCGAAGTCGGCGCCGCCGCCCTGGACGCGGCCCTGCGGGGACTGGCCGCCGCCGGGGCCGCCGCCCTGCCCCGTGCCGCCCGCGCCGCCGCCGGAGGCGTCCTGCTTGAACTGGCCGCGCGAGAACTCGCCGCTGACCTTGACGACTTGGAGGCTCAGGCCGCCCACCGCGTCGGCGACACCGCTCTGCCCGGCGACCTTGCCGACGGTGGAACTCGCCAGCGTCTGAAAGCCCTGCACCATGACGCGGTCGGTGCTCTGCTCCTCCTCGGAGCCGTCGTCCTGCGCGTCGAAGCGGAAGCGCGGCCGTTCGGCGGTGCTTCCGGAGGGCGCCTCCGCGGCCTTGGTGACCGTCATGTCCGTGCCGAGCCCGTACAGGGACTGCAGGACCTTGTCCTGGGCCCGGCCCATGCCGGAGGAGACCGAGTCGACGACGATGACCAGCGCGATGCCCAGGGCCAGTCCGGAGGCGACGACGAGGGCCGCCTTTCGGCGGCGGCGCAGCTCGCGCCTCAGGTAGGTGAAGAACATGGGCGCAAGCTAGGCACGGCCCGTGATGGCGGGATAAGGGCCGCGTAAGAGGAGGATGAGAAGCCCGGGAAACGGCGGGCGCCCGCCGCCCCGTCGAGGGGTGGCGGGCGCCCGTGCGCGGTGCGGTCGGCCCGGAGGGAGTCGGCGTCAGACCGCCGAACCCGCCTTCCACTGGGCCCAGTCCATGTTCCAGCCGTTGAGGCCGTTGTCCGGGGCGATGGTCTTGTCGCCGGTGTTCTGGACGACGACCACGTCACCGATGATCGAGTTGTTGTAGAACCAGGCGCCCGGCGTGTTCGGGTCGTTGGCGCCCTTGGCGTCGGCGAGGCCCACGCAGCCGTGGCTGGTGTTGACGCTGCCGAAGATGCCCTTGCCCCAGTAGTTGCCGTGGATGAAGGTGCCGGAGGTGCTCAGGCGCATGGCGTGCGGCACGTCCTTGATGTCGTACTCGCCCTTGCCGTCGTCGTCGGTGAAGCCGACGGTCGAGCCGTCCATCCGGGTCTCCTTGAACTTCTCGGAGATCACCATCTGGCCTTCGTAGGTCTTGTTCTCCGGGGAGCCGGCGGAGATCGGGATGGTCTTGACCGTCTTGCCGTCCTGCGTGACCTTCATCTGCTTGGTCTTCGCGTCGACGTAGGAGACCTGGTTGCGGCCGATCTTGAAGGTGACCGACTTCTGCTGGACGCCGTAGACGCCGTCGGCGCCCTCGACCCCGTCGAGCGCCAGCTTGAGGGTCACGGTCGAGCCCTCCTGCCAGTAGTTCTCGGGGCGGCAGTCCATGCGCTGGGTGGAGAACCAGTGGCAGGCGACCTCCTGGCCGCTGCTGCTGTTGACCGTGATGCCCTTCTGGACGGCGGCCTTGTTGGTGATCTGCTTGTCGAAGTTGATCGACACGGGCATCCCGACGCCGACGGTCTTGCCGTCGTCCGGGGTGAAGGTCCCGATGAAGCTGTTCTCCGGGGAGACCGTGGTGAACGACGCGTTCTCGTGGGCGGCGCGGCCCTCGGAGTCCTGCGCGGTCGCCGTGATCTGGTACTTGGTGGCGCGCTCCAGCTGGCCGCCGGGCTTCCAGCTGGTCTTGTCGGCGGATATCTCGCCCTTGACCTCGGTGCCGTCCGAGGCGGTCATCTTCACCTCGGTGAGCGTGCCCTTGCTCACGGTGACACCGGCGGAGTTGTTGATGGAGGCGTTGTCCGAGCCGCCCTTGGGCGTGATCTTGATCTGTGCCTCGGACGTCTTCTTGGCCGCCGCCTCGTCGACCTCGGCCTGCGAGGTCTTGTCACCGCCCCCGGAGGAGTCGGCGTCGCTACTGGAACATGCCGAGAGCACCAGCACACCGCCGAGCAGTGCGGACGCGGCCGCCAGACCCTTGCGCCGCTTACCGTCCGTCATCACACGCTTCTCCATCGTTGCCGATTCCCGAAACCCCGAGATACCCCGTCAATAACTTTCAACGCTACGACCGGTTCGTCCCGTTCCACATCGCTCACGGGTGTGGGGCATGCCACGTTTGCCGCCGGAGGCAGGAGGCGGTGCGGGGAGGTGTCGGTCAGTGCGCACCGTGAGACGACGAAACCCCGGGCGGCGGTTGCCGCCCGGGGTCAGGAATTTCCCCACACCGCGTCAGCCGACCGTCATTTCCTCGTCTTCCGGGTCGTTCTCGCCGCCATCATCCTCGTCGAGGTCCCACTCGGGCGAGTCGGGGTCGTAGTCGATCTGCTCACTGCTCCAGGAGGCCTGCTGGAGCTCGACCCCGGGCACCACGCTGACCAGGTCGAACGGGTCCACGAGATGCGCCAGGGCCTCGGCGGTGTCCTCCGTCACAGCGCGCTCGGAGTCGGCCCGCTCCGCGTCGGACAGGTCGGTGTCGTCGGCGAGCGCCTGGAGGGCGGCCCCGGTGACGGCCTCCTCGTCGTCGATCTCTAGCACCAGCTCGACGCGAATACGTACAAACCGTGATGTCTCTGGAGTGGTCATGCCCGGAGCGTAAGGCCGACCGCTCCCGTGACTTTCCTGTGACCCGCGCCTTTCACTAACATCTGCCCACACGGCCAATTCGCCAGCGCCACAAGGGGATCGATATTCCGTGTCATCCGCTCGCCGTTCGTTGCTGACCGCCGCCGCCGCCGGTGGCCTGCTCTGTGCCCTGTGGTTCGTCCCGTCGGCGAACGCGACACCCGAGACAGCGGTGCTCGAGTCCGCCGCCGCGACCCCGTCTCCGCAGGTCACGGCCCAGGCGAGAGCCGCCTCGGCGGACGCGTCGACGGACACGGCGGCCACCGGCGAGGGCACGACCCGGCTGGCCGACACCGGCAGCTTCGACAGCACCCCGTACGTCGTCGGCGGCGCCCTCTGCCTCGGCCTCGGCGCCGGGTTCGTGGGCTACTCGGTCCGCCGGGAACGCCTCGGCCTTTGAGAGAACTTGACGTTCTTTTGGCTTTCTTGACCGCAAGAAGGTCCACTGGAAGATCTGCCCGGCCGTCCGGTGGGCCCGGAGACGGTCCGAGGGGGCCCGGCACCGCGCCGGGCCCCCTCGGACCTGTCACCGCTGCCCGCTAGCGCAGCGGCCCCGTGACGGTCTCGGCCGCCGCGACCAGGTGCCCGGCGCGCACGAACGCGTCCGCCGCGGCGAGGTCGGGCGCCAGGTAGCGGTCCGGCCCCGGACCCTCCACGCCGGCCGCCCGTACGGCCTCGACGACGGCCTGCGACGCGGGCGCCGGGGTCAGGCCCTCGCGGAGCTGGATCGCGCGCGTGGCCGCGTACAGCTCGACGGCGATCACGCGCGCCAGGTTGTCGACGGCCGTGCGCAGCTTGCGCGCCGCCGACCAGCCCATCGACACGTGGTCCTCCTGCATCGCGGAGGACGGGATGGAGTCCGCCGAGGCCGGTACGGCGAGCCGCTTCAGCTCGCCGACCAGGGCGGCCTGGGTGTACTGGGCGATCATCAGGCCGGAGTCGACGCCCGCGTCGTCGGCGAGGAACGGCGGCAGGCCGTGGCTGCGGTTCTTGTCCAGGAGCCGGTCGGTGCGGCGCTCGGCGATGGAGCCGAGGTCGGCGACGGCGACGGCGAGGAAGTCCAGGACGTAGGCGACCGGGGCGCCGTGGAAGTTGCCGTTGGACTCCACCCGCCCGTCGGGGAGGACCACCGGGTTGTCGACGGCCGCGGCCAGCTCGCGCTCGGCGACGAGAGCGGCGTGGGCCATGGTGTCGCGTCCGGCACCGGCGACCTGCGGGGCACAGCGCACCGAGTAGGCGTCCTGGACGCGGGGGGCGTCGTCCTGGTGGTGGCCGGTCAGGCCGGAGCCCTTGAGCACGGCGGCCATGTTCGCGGCGCTGGCGGCCTGCCCGGGGTGCGGGCGGATGGCGTGCAGCTCGGGGGCGAGCACGCGGTCGGTGCCGAGCAGGGCCTCCATGGTCAGCGCGGCGGTGATGTCGGCCGACTTGTAGAGGGTGTCGAGGTCGGCGAGGGCCATGACCAGCATGCCGAGCATGCCGTCGGTGCCGTTGAGGAGGGCGAGGCCCTCCTTCTCGCGCAGTTCGACCGGGGTGATCCCGTGCGCGGCGAGCAGCTCGCCGGCCGGCCGTACGGTGCCGTCGGGGCCCTCGGCGTCGCCCTCGCCCATGAGGGTGAGCGCGCAGTGCGACAGCGGGGCGAGGTCGCCGGAGCAGCCGAGGGAGCCGTACTCGTGCACGACCGGGGTGATCCCGGCGTTGAGCACGTCGGCCATGGTCTGCGCGACCTCCGGGCGGACGCCGGTGTGACCGGAGCAGACGGTCTTCAGCCGCAGGAACATCAGCGCGCGGACCACCTCGCGCTCGACGCGCGGGCCCATCCCGGCGGCGTGCGAGCGGACGATGTTGCGCTGCAGCTGGGCCCGCAGGTCGGGGCTGATGTGCCGGGTCGCCAGGGCGCCGAAGCCGGTGCTCACGCCGTACACGGGGTCCGGCTTGGCGGCCAGTGCGTCCACGATGGAGCGGGCCGCGGCGAGGGCCGACACCGCCTCCTCGGAGAGCTCGATCCGGGCGCCCGCGCGCGCCACGGCGAGAACGTCGGACGCGGTGACCCCCGACGTCCCCACCACCACAGTGTGCATATCCATATTCAGGAGCGTACGCAGTGAATTCGATGATGTCACGAGGGGATGCGTCACGGATGGGGAAGGCCTGCGCCCCTTACCGGACGTCTGCGCCCCCCTACCGGACCGGCGTCACGGCGAATGCCGCCCGCGGAACCGCCGACGCTCGCCGTCCTCCTCCCGGGAGGGCTCGTCCGCGAGCCGTACGACGGGGTCGTCG
Organism: Streptomyces sp. NPDC001599; assembly: GCF_042893535.1. NCBI lineage: Bacteria > Bacillati > Actinomycetota > Actinomycetes > Kitasatosporales > Streptomycetaceae > Streptomyces > Streptomyces sp. NPDC001599. The sequence continues at coordinate 628,335 of NZ_JBIAVA010000002.1, read as the reverse complement.
GGCCCCTCGCGCCCCGCGACGACCGGCCCGGCCGCCCGCTCGGCCTTGGCGCGGTACTGGGCGGCGTCCGCGAGCCGGAACAGCCGGCGGGCGGAGCGCACCGGCCCGACCGGGTCCTCGGTGGACGCGACCCCGCAGGCCACGCCGTCCCCCAGCTCCAGCTCCGCCGCCCGGCGGCACAGCTCCTCGGCCGCCTTGACCACGGCGTCGGCGGGCGGCCCGACCGCGAGCAGACAGAACTCGTCCCCGCCGAGCCGCGCCGCGAGCGCCCCCGGCAGCATCGCCCCGCACAGCGACAGCACCGACCCGAACCGCTCCAGGAGCCGGTCCCCGACGGCGTGGCCGTGCGTGTCGTTCACCCGCTTGAGGCCGTTCAGGTCGCAGACGACGAGGCTGACGACGACGCCCTCCTCGCGGTGCCGCTCCACGGCCTCGTCCAGCGCGGAGTCCACGGCGCGGCGGTTGGCCAGCCCGGTGAGCGCGTCGGTGTACGCGAGCCGCCTGACCTCTTCCAGCCGCTCGGTCTGCGCGATCCCGGCGGCGACGACGGAGGCCAGTACGGTGGCGAAGTCGGCGTCCCCCCGCTCGAAGACCCGCTCCCCCACCGGCCGGGCCACGTACAGCTCGCCCCACGCCCGCCCGTGCAGCACGATCGGCGCGACCACACAGCAGCCGCGCCCCCGGCGGCGCAGGGCGGCGACCCGCTGGTGGACGTAGCCGGGGCGCCCGGCGGCGGGCCCCGCGGCCGTCTCGACCCAGGCGTCGGGCTCACCGCCGCCCGCCCAGCGCTCGTGCAGGAACTCGGTGATCTCCGCGAACTGGTGCACCGGGTAGGACTCGTCCTCCGGGAACTCCTCCTCGTCCTCGGCCCGCCGCCCGACGTTCACGAGGACCCGCAGCCGCCCCAGCTCCCGCTCCCACACCGACAGCGCGGCGAAGCTGCCGCCCAGCGCCAGGCACCCGCCGACGGCCGCCGCCCGCCACGCCTCCCGCGCGCTGTGCGCGGCGGCCATCCCCTGCGCAAGCGCCACCACGGCCGCGAGCCGCCTGTCGTCACCCATCACTCCAGGCTAGGGAGATTCACGGAGAAACGTTAGTCAAACGGGGCGAACCGGGCGATTGCCTCCGCCCCGTGCGGTCGGCTCACTCGCCCGGCCACCGGGGCGCCCGCTTCTCGTTGAACGCCGCCACGCCCTCCGCGCGGTCCCCCGAGAACGCCACCGACCGCCACGCCGCGTCCTCGACCTCGAGGCCCGCCCGCAGGTCCAGCCCGTGCCCGAGGCGCAGCGCGCGCTTGGCCGCGCGCAGGCCCACGGGTGAGTTCGCGGCCATCCGGGAGGCCAGCTCCAGGGCCTCCTCCCGGTCCCGTCCCTCCTCCACCAGCTGGTCCACGAGCCCCAGCTCGCGCGCCTCGTCGGCCGCCACCCGCCGCGCCGTGAACACCAGCTCGGCCGCGCGCGCCGCACCCACCCGGCGCGGCAGCAACTGCGTACCGCCGCCGCCCGGAATCACCCCCACCGACACCTCCGGCAGCCCCACCACGGCCGTGGGGTCGGCCACGATCACGTCGCACGACAGCGCCAGCTCGAACCCGCCGCCCAGCGCGAAGCCGTGCACGGCCGCGACCGTCGGCACCGGCAGCTCCAGCACCGCGGTGTACGCCCCGCGCGTCACCGGCCGCTGCCGCAGCAGATCGGCGTCGGTGAAGGAGTTGCGCTCCTTCAGGTCCGCCCCCACGCAGAACGCCCGCTCGTGCGTCGAGGTCAGCACCACCACCCGTACGTCCCGGTCCTCGCCCAGCGCCGCGCAGGCCGCGCCCACGGAGCGGGCCATCGCGGTCGAGACGGCGTTCATGGCCTTCGGCCGGTCGAGCGCGAGCTCCGCGACATGCCCCTCCCCGTGCCGCCGCACCAGGACGAACTCTCCGAACCGCTCCTCGCTCATGACACCCTCCGGTTAACGCGTGTTAACAAGTAGACCGCCCGATCATCGCAGGCGGGCCCGCCCGGGGGAAGGCCGGGCGCGCCCGGCCCCGACCAACCCCGCTTACCCGTTCGAGTGACATACGGCCGACCGCCGTACCCCGGCCCACGGCAGCCCATAGCCTCGCTCCGCCAGGGCGCAGCGGGGGCGCGTGCGCACCGGGGAGGGATCATGACGACGACCGGCACACCGACAGAGCCGCGGTACGCGTGGGGCCGCCGCGGCCGGCACCGCAGGCCCCGCTCCCGCAAGGTGCTGCTGGCCGCGGGCGGCCTCGCCCTGGCGGCGGGCACCCTGAGCGTCGTACGCCTGCTGCCCGAGCCCGGCGGCGGCTTCGGCGCCGGGGCCGAACCGCGCGTGGAGGGCGGCGGGCGGGCCACGGCCTCGGACCGGGCCGCGGCCCCGGACCGGGCGACGGCCCCCGCCACCGGCACCGACGGCGAGCCGTCCGGAACCGGCCCCTCCGCGACGTCCGCCATGGGCGGCCTGAGCGGCTCCCCCGGACCGGGCCTCATACCCGGTCTCGTGCCCGGCCCCTCCGCGAGCGGTCCGGCGCTCCCGCTTCCCACCGCTACGACCGCGCGCACCCCGGGCACCCGCAGTCCGGGGGAGGGAGACAGGGAAGGGCAAGAGGGACGGGAACCGGGGGAACACACCGGCGACCAGGCTCCTGCCCCGGAGACCCCGACACCCCAGCCGTCGCGGTCCGACCGTCCCGCGCCGCCACCGGACCGCGGCACGCCACCGACGTCCGATCCGGAGCCGGAACCCGACGACCCCGGCCTGTGCGTGCCGGTCATCGGCCTCTGCGTGGACCTGCTCCGCGGCTGACGGACGACTGCCGCGCGCTACGACGACCTGGGGCCGCGGCCTACGACTCCCCGCCGCCGCCGTCCCGGCGCGTGAGCAGCCACGGCTCGACCACGCCGAGACCGCGCACCGGCCGCTGCCACATCGGCTGGAGCGCGAAGCGGTACACCGGCGGCTCCTCGCCCTCCTTCTCCGCCGCGGCGGCCTCCTCCGCTGCCGCCGCCTCCGAGGCGGGGGCGTCCCGGGTACGGATCAGCTCCTCCGCGAAGGCGGTGTCGACGAGGACCGCGTCCTTGGGGGCTATCGAGGTGAGCCGGGAGGCCAGGTTGACGGTCGTGCCGAAGACGTCGCCCATCCGGGTGGTGACCGTGCCGAAGGCGATGCCGACGCGCAGTTCCGGCATGGTCTCGTCGTTGGCCATCGTCTCGATCAGCCGCAGGGCGATCTCGGCCGCCGTACCGGCGTCGTCGGCGGCGTAGAGCACCTCGTCGCCGAGGGTCTTGACCAGCCGTCCGCCGCGCGCGGCCACCAGGTCGGCGGAGGTGGTCTCGAAGGCCTCGACCAGCTCGCCGAGCTCCTCCTCCTCCATCCGCCGGGTCAGCCGCGTGAAGCCGACCAGGTCCGCGAAGCCGACGGCGAGCCGACGGTCCACCATCTCCTCGTCGTCCCCGGCCTGGATGACCCGGCCGGCCGAGGCGGCGAGCTGGCGCCGCCAGACGTAGACGAGGAACTCCTGAAGCTCGGGCAGGAGCAGCTCGACGATCGGGTACGTCACCTCGGTGCGCGTCATCCCGGGCTCGGGGGGCTCGGTCAGGCCCTCCAGGAAGGAGTCGATCTGCCACTCGGCCAACCGGGCGGTGGTCTGCCCCGTGGACCGGGCGACCTGGACGGCCATCGCCTCGCTGAGCAGTCCCGCCTCCACCAGACCGGCCAGGCGCCGCAGGGCGAGGACGTCGGCCTCGGTGAGCGCCTTGGCCTGGCCGATGTCGGCGAAGCCCATGGCCCGCCAGAAACGGGAGGCCAGTTCCATGGAGACGCCCGCGCTGCGGGCGGCCTGGAAGGGGGTGTAGCGGCGCTCGGCGCCCAGGATGAGCCCTTCGAGGCGCAGCGCGAGCGGGTCATCGCCGGGGTCGGCGGAGTCCGGGGCGGGCTCGGGGTCCACCCGGCCGTCCCCGTCCGCGCCGGAGCCGGTGTCGTCGACGGTCACGCCTGCTGCCTTTCCGATCTGCCGCGGTCAGGTTCGACCGGCCCCAACTTTACGTCAGGTGTGCCCCAGCTCACTCCCGTGCGTCCCGTACTCCGAGGGTGCCCCGGGGCCGCGCTCACGCCAACCGCAGGTGCACGATGTCCCCGGCGCCCACCGGCTCCTGCACCCCCGCCCCGGTCGCGAGGACCAGCCGCCCGTCGCCGTCCACGGCCACGGCCTCCCCGACGAGCGACCGGTCGCCCGGCAGCTCCGCGCGCACCATGCGCCCGAGCGTCGCGCAGCCCGCCGCGTACGTCTCCTGGAGCCCGCTGGCCGCCGGGTCGCCGCCCGCCCCGCGCCAGCGCCCGTACCAGTCCTCCAGCGACCGCAGCACGCCGCGCAGCAGCGGGTCCCGGTCGGTGTTCACGGCCCCGGCCAGGGCCAGCGACCCGGCCCGCGGGACCGGCAGCTCGTCGGCGCGGAGCGAGACGTTGATGCCGACGCCGATGACGACGCCGTCGTCCCCGGCCCGCTCGGCGAGGATGCCGCCGGCCTTGCGCTCCTCGTCGCCGACGGTCACCAGCAGGTCGTTGGGCCACTTCAGGGCGGTGTCGACCCCGGCCACCCGGGACAGCCCGGTCGCCACGGCGACGCCGGTGAGCAGCGGCAGCCAGCCCCAGCGGGGCACGGGGACCTCCGCGGGCCGCAGCAGCACGGAGAAGAACAGCCCGGAGCGGGCGGGTGCCGTCCACTGCCGGTCGAGCCGCCCCCGCGCGGCACTCTGCTCCTCGGCGACGAGGACGACACCCTCCGCCAGGTCGCCCTCGGCGGCCCGGGCCACGAGGTCGGAGTTGGTGGAGCCGGTGCGCTGCACGACGTCGACCTGCCGCCACAGCCCGCCCTCCCGCACCAGTCCCCGGCGCAGGGCCGTGCTGCTGAGGGGCGGCCGGTCCAGGTCGGACCACCGGCTGTTCGGAGCGTCGTTCGGTGAGTCGGAGGAATCTCGGGGCGTCATGCAACCCACCCTAGGTGTGGGAAACACCGCACTGCCGAACGGAAGGCCCCCTACTACTCTACGAACGAGTAACCGTCCCCCCTTTTGAGCAGGCAGGGAGCCGCATCCCGATGTCCGAGCCGGAAGAGCAGCAGCCCGACATCCACACGACCGCGGGCAAGCTCGCGGACCTGAGGCGCCGTATCGAGGAAGCGACGCACGCCGGTTCCGCACGCGCCGTCGAAAAGCAGCACGCCAAGGGCAAGCTGACGGCTCGTGAACGCATCGACCTCCTCCTCGACGAGGGTTCCTTCGTCGAGCTGGACGAGTTCGCCCGGCACCGCTCCACCGCCTTCGGCCTCGACGCCAACCGCCCCTACGGCGACGGCGTCGTCACCGGCTACGGCACCGTCGACGGACGCCCCGTCGCCGTCTTCTCCCAGGACTTCACCGTCTTCGGCGGCGCGCTGGGCGAGGTCTACGGCCAGAAGATCGTCAAGGTGATGGACTTCGCCCTCAAGACCGGCTGCCCCGTCATCGGCATCAACGACTCCGGCGGCGCCCGCATCCAGGAGGGCGTCGCCTCCCTCGGCGCCTACGGCGAGATCTTCCGCCGCAACACCCACGCCTCCGGCGTCATCCCGCAGATCAGCCTGGTCGTCGGCCCGTGCGCGGGCGGCGCGGTCTACTCCCCCGCGATCACCGACTTCACGGTGATGGTCGACCAGACCAGCCACATGTTCATCACCGGCCCCGACGTCATCAAGACGGTCACCGGCGAGGACGTCGGCTTCGAGGAGCTGGGCGGCGCCCGCACCCACAACTCCACCTCGGGCGTGGCCCACCACATGGCCGGCGACGAGAAGGACGCCGTCGAGTACGTCAAGCAGCTCCTGTCCTACCTGCCGTCCAACAACCTCTCCGAGCCCCCCGCCTTCCCCGAGGAGGCGGACCTCGCGGTCACGGACGAGGACGCCGAGCTGGACACGATCGTCCCGGACTCGGCGAACCAGCCCTACGACATGCACGCCGTCATCGAGCACATCCTGGACGACGGTGAGTTCTTCGAGACACAGCCCCTGTTCGCGCCGAACATCCTCACCGGCTTCGGCCGCGTCGAGGGCCGCCCGGTCGGCATCGTCGCCAACCAGCCGATGCAGTTCGCCGGGTGCCTGGACATCACCGCCTCCGAGAAGGCGGCCCGGTTCGTGCGCACCTGCGACGCCTTCAACGTCCCCGTCCTCACCTTCGTGGACGTCCCCGGCTTCCTGCCGGGCGTGGACCAGGAGCACGACGGCATCATCCGCCGCGGCGCCAAGCTGATCTTCGCCTACGCCGAGGCCACGGTCCCTCTGATCACGGTCATCACCCGCAAGGCCTTCGGCGGCGCCTACGACGTCATGGGCTCCAAGCACCTGGGCGCCGACCTCAATCTGGCCTGGCCCACCGCCCAGATCGCCGTCATGGGCGCCCAGGGCGCGGTCAACATCCTGCACCGCCGCACCATCGCCGACGCCGGTGAGGACGCCGAGGCCACCCGGGCCCGCCTGATCCAGGAGTACGAGGACACCCTCCTCAACCCCTACACGGCGGCCGAGCGCGGCTACGTCGACGCCGTGATCATGCCGTCCGACACCCGCCGCCACATCGTCCGCGGCCTGCGCCAGCTGCGCACCAAGCGCGAGTCCCTGCCTCCGAAGAAGCACGGCAACATCCCCCTGTAAGGAGCCGCTGTGACCATCAAGGTCGTACGGGGCAACCCCACCCCGGAAGAACTGGCCGCAGCCCTGACGGTGGTCAGGGCCCGCGCGGCAGCGACGGAAGCGGAGCCGTCCACCACCGACCGCCCGCGCGACGCATGGTCCGACCCGTCCCGCATCGCGACGGCCCGCCTGCCCCACCCCGGCCCGACGGCATGGGGCCGCACGTTCTGGCCGGGCTGAGTACCGAGGGGCGCGGGGAACCGCGCACGTCACCGGAACCCCGGCGCCCCGAATAAGTACCCGTACTCAAGCCCCGCCCCCCGGCCAAGCCGCACGCTAGTGACATGCTGTGGTCCGACCCCGAGAACGAGCCGCCCAAGGAACTGCGCGACACGCAGGACATGCTGCGGCGGCTGAGCGTGTTCCTGGCGCTGGCCATGGTCCTCGCGATGATCGTCCTCGGCCTGGGATGAGCCGGCCCCGCCCGGGTGACTAACCTGGCCCCATGACTGCTCAGTCCCGCCGCCGACTCGTCCTCGCCTCCCAGTCCCCGGCCCGGCTCGGCCTGCTGCGCCAGGCGGGGCTCGCCCCTGAGGTCCTCGTGAGCGGTGTCGACGAGGAGGCCGTCACCGCCCCCACCCCCGCCGAACTGGCCCTCGCCCTGGCCGAGGCCAAGGCGTCCGTGGTGGCCGCGAGGCCGGAGGTGCACGGCGCCCTGGTGATCGGCTGCGACTCGGTGCTCGACCTGGACGGCCAGGCGCTCGGCAAGCCGGCGGACGCGGAGGAGGCCACCGCCCGCTGGAAGGCGATGCGCGGCCGGGCGGGCACCCTGCAGACCGGTCACTGCGTCTGGGACACCGCCTCCGGCCGCCACGTCTCGGCGACCGCGTCCACGGTCGTCCGCTTCGGCGAGCCGACCGACGACGAGATCGCCGCCTACGTGGCCTCCGGGGAGCCCCTCCACGTCGCCGGGGCGTTCACCCTGGACGGCCGCTCGGCCCCGTTCATCGACGGCATCGACGGCGACCACGGGAACGTCATCGGCCTCAGCCTGCCCCTGCTGCGCCGCCTCCTCGCCGACCTCGGGACGGGTATCACGGAGTTGTGGGCGCCGGCGGAGGGCTGACCGGGGAGCCGTCATCGCCCTTGCCGTCCTCGGCCCGCTGCCCGGCGGCGGGCTCCTCCCGGGCGTCGTACGTCATCAGCAGCAGCACGATCAGACCCAGTACGACGATCATGAAGATGAAGGCGCCGGGTCCGACCAGCCCCCAGGTGAAGGCTCCGAGCAGCCCGTGCACCACGGCGGCGCTGATCAGCAGGATCCGGCCGAGCCCCGCGGGCGCGCGGTCGCGCAGCGCCACGAGCAGGGCGACCAGGGCGCACAGCGCGAAGTACAGCCCGAAGACCACCCCGCCGATCTTCGAGGACACGGACATCATGTCCGGGTCCAGACCGGCCAGGGACATGTCCTGACGGTCGACGACGATCGACAGGAACCAGTTCAGCGCCGCGACGCCGACCGCCTCCGCGAAGAGCACGACCGCCACGGTCCACGCCACCGGCCTGCGCACTGACACCGGCCCCCACCCACCTTCGACGGCTGCCGCACAGGACAGCTGTTACCCCAAGTACGTTCGAGACCCGAGGAACGCTACTAACGGGTAAACCTCGCCACAAGGGTTCCGGCACGAGCAAAGAATCATTGGGCCATTAGTAGGGACTCCACAAAGAAACCGAGTGGCCCGCGGCACGCCCTTACAGAGACCTTGACCACACAGGAGGGCTAGGGTTTGCCCCAGGAGTCCTGCGTACCGCGGTACTACAAGGGCTTTCGGGGGTCGAGCGAGCCTCGAATCACGCTCCGTGTGGGCAAGCTCACCATTGGGGACGGGTCGAAGTGCCGTGTCGGCAGTCCCTAAACTCGGCTTGTTTCAAGGAGGGAGCCTCAATCGTGCGCAAGGTGCTCATCGCCAATCGTGGCGAAATCGCTGTCCGCGTGGCCCGGGCCTGCCGGGACGCCGGGATCGCGAGCGTGGCCGTCTACGCGGATCCGGACCGGGACGCGTTGCATGTCCGTGCCGCTGATGAGGCGTTCGCCCTGGGTGGTGACACCCCCGCGACCAGCTATCTGGACATCGCCAAGGTCCTCAAGGCCGCGCGTGAGTCGGGCGCGGACGCCATCCACCCCGGCTACGGATTTCTCTCGGAGAACGCCGAGTTCGCGCAGGCGGTCCTGGACGCCGGCCTGATCTGGATCGGCCCGCCCCCACACGCCATCCGCGACCTCGGCGACAAGGTCGCCGCCCGCCACATCGCCCAGCGGGCCGGCGCCCCCCTGGTCGCGGGCACCCCCGACCCCGTCTCCGGCGCGGACGAGGTCGTCGCCTTCGCCAGGGAACACGGCCTGCCCATCGCGATCAAGGCCGCCTTCGGCGGCGGCGGGCGCGGCCTGAAGGTCGCCCGGACCCTCGAAGAGGTGCCGGAGCTGTACGACTCCGCCGTGCGCGAGGCCGTGGCCGCCTTCGGCCGCGGCGAATGCTTCGTCGAGCGCTACCTCGACAAGCCCCGCCACGTGGAGACCCAGTGCCTGGCCGACACCCACGGCAACGTGGTCGTCGTCTCCACCCGCGACTGCTCCCTCCAGCGCCGCCACCAGAAGCTCGTCGAGGAGGCCCCCGCCCCCTTCCTCTCCGACGCCCAGATGGAGGAGCTGTACGCCTCCTCCAAGGCGATCCTGAAGGAGGCCGGCTACGTCGGCGCCGGCACCGTGGAGTTCCTGGTCGGCATGGACGGCACGATCTCCTTCCTGGAGGTCAACACCCGCCTCCAGGTCGAGCACCCGGTGACCGAGGAGGTCGCCGGCATCGACCTGGTCCGCGAGATGTTCCGCATCGCCGACGGCGAGGAACTCGGCTACGACGACCCGGCCCTGCGCGGCCACTCCTTCGAGTTCCGCATCAACGGCGAGGACCCCGGCCGCGGCTTCCTGCCCGCCCCCGGCACCGTCACCCTCTTCGAGGCGCCCACCGGCCCCGGCGTCCGCCTGGACGCCGGCGTCGAATCCGGCTCGGTCATCGGTCCCGCCTGGGACTCCCTCCTCGCGAAACTGATCGTCACCGGCCGCACCCGCGCCGAGGCACTCCAGCGCGCCGCCCGCGCCCTGGACGAGTTCACCGTCGAGGGCATGGCCACCGCCATCCCCTTCCACCGCACGGTCGTGCGCGACCCGGCCTTCGCTCCCGAACTGACCGGCTCCACGGACCCCTTCACGGTCCACACCCGGTGGATCGAGACGGAGTTCGTCAACGAGATCAAGCCGTTCACCACGCCCGCCGACACCGAGGCGGACGAGGAGAGCGGCCGTGAGACGGTCGTCGTCGAGGTCGGCGGCAAGCGCCTGGAAGTCTCCCTCCCCTCGAGCCTGGGCATGTCCCTGGCCCGCACCGGCCTGGCGGCCGGGGCCCGCCCCAAGCGCCGCGCGGCCAAGAAGTCCGGCCCCGCCGCCTCGGGCGACACCCTCGCCTCCCCGATGCAGGGCACGATCGTCAAGATCGCCGTAGAGGAGGGCCAGGAAGTCCAGGAGGGCGACCTGATCGTCGTACTCGAAGCGATGAAGATGGAACAGCCCCTCAACGCCCACAGGTCCGGCACCATCAAGGGCCTCACCGCCGAAGTCGGCGCCTCCCTCACCTCCGGCGCCGCCATCTGCGAGATCAAGGACTGACCAGTCCCGCACCACGGCAGGGGCGCCCGGCGGACCAGCTCACACGGTCCGCCGGGCGCCCCTGTCACTGCCGCGGGACGGGGACCGCTGGACGAGGCCCTACCGGCGACGCATGTCGGCGACGCGCGCCCGCTCCGCCCCGCCTCCCTGCTCGCCCAGGGCGGTGGCAGACCGCAACCCCGCACCCGCACCCGGAACCTGACGGCGCGGCCCCGGAAGCGGCACGTCCCGACGCTGCTGACGCCCCACGGAATCACCCCCCGAGGCCCCCGGGGCCCCCGAAGCCCCGGTGCCGTTCGCCGTACCACCCCCCGACGCCCCGGCCACGGCGATCTGCACGCCCTGGTCGGCCAGGGCCTGGAGCTCGGTGGCGGCACGCTCGTCGTGGGTCGGCGACTCGTCGGTGACCAGACGGGTGATGACGTCGGTGGGCACGGTCTGGAACATGGTGTCCGTACCCAGCTTGGAGTGGTCGGCGAGGACGACGACCTCGGCGGCTGCCTGGACCAGCGCCCGGTCGACGGACGCCGACAGCATGTTGGAGGTGGACAGCCCCCGCTCGGCGGTCAGCCCGCTCCCGGACAGAAAGGCCTTGGAGACCCGCAGCCCTTGGAGCGACTGCTCGGCCCCCGACCCCACCAGGGCGTAGTTGGACCCCCTGAGCGTGCCACCGGTCATCACCACCTCGACCCGGTTGGCATGGGCGAGGGCCTGGGCCACCAGCAACGAATTGGTGACGACGGTCAGTCCGGGCACCCGCGCGAGCCGGCGGGCCAGCTCCTGCGTCGTCGTACCCGCCCCCACCACGATGGCTTCGCCCTCTTCGACGAGGCCTGCGGCGAGATCGGCGATGGCCGTCTTCTCGGCGGTCGCGAGATGAGACTTCTGCGGAAAGCCGGACTCTCGCGTGAACCCGCCCGGCAGTACCGCACCGCCGTGCCGGCGGTCGAGGAGTCCTTCTGCCTCCAGTGCGCGCACGTCCCGCCGTACGGTCACTTCGGAGGTCTGGACGACGCGGGCGAGCTCACGGAGCGACACGGCCCCGTTCGCTCGCACCATTTCGAGGATCAATTGGCGACGTTCTGCAGCGAACACGAAACTGACAGTAACCCCAACGACCGTCTGCTTTCAGCAGTATGCGCCGAATAACAGAAGTTGTTCGCATGCCACCACCGGAAGTGGTATACGGGCCTACCCCGGCCGCCTATGCCATCCGCAAGCACCGCAACTCCCCGTGACCAGCGGGGAGTCATTTCCAGCCGCGCCCGCCGGACTACTGCTCCCCGCCGCTCTTCCGGGTGTGCAACTGCCGTGCCACCTCGGCGATCGACCCCGACAGCGAGGGATACACGGTGAAGGCGTTGGCGATCTGCTCGACCGTCAGATTGTTGTCGACGGCGATCGAGATCGGATGGATGAGCTCCGAAGCACGCGGCGCCACCACCACACCCCCCACCACGATCTCGGTACCGGGCCGGCAGAAGATCTTGACGAAGCCGTCCCGGATGCCCTGCATCTTGGCGCGCGGGTTGCGCAGCAGCGGCAGTTTCACCACGCGGGCGTCGATCTTGCCCGCGTCCACGTCGGCCTGCGAGTACCCGACGGTGGCGATCTCGGGATCGGTGAAGACGTTGGCGGACACGGTCTTCAGGTTCAGCGGGGTCACGGCGTCCCCGAGGAAGTGGTACATGGCGATCCGCCCCTGCATCGCCGCCACCGAGGCCAGCGCGAAGACGCCGGTGACGTCACCGGCGGCGTACACGCCGGGAGCCGAGGTCCGCGAGACCCGGTCGGTCTTGATGTGCCCCGAGTCCTTGAGCCGGACGCCCGCCTCCTCCAGCCCCATCCCCTCCGTATTGGGAATGGCACCGACGGCCATCAGGCAGTGCGACCCGCCGATGACCCGCCCGTCCGACAGCGTCACCTCGACCCGGTCCCCCACCCGCTTGACGGACTGGGCCCGCGACCGCGACATGACGTTCATCCCGCGCCGCCGGAACACGTCCTCCAGCACGGCGGCCGCGTCCGGGTCCTCACCGGGCAGCACCCGATCACGCGACGACACGAGAGTGACCCGCGACCCGAGCGCCTGATAGGCGCCGGCGAACTCGGCACCGGTGACACCGGACCCCACCACGATGAGCTCTTCGGGCAGCTCCTCCAGGTCGTACACCTGGGTCCAGTTCAGGATCCGCTCCCCGTCGGGCCGCGCGTCCGGCAGCTCCCGCGGATGACCGCCCGTAGCGATGAGCACCGCATCGGCGGTCAGCGTCTCCTCGCTCCCGTCAGCGGCCCGCACCACGACCTTGCGCGACCCGTCGAGCCCCTGCATGCCCTCCAGCCGCCCGCGCCCGCGCATGACCCGCGCACCGGCGCGCGTCACGGAGGCGGTGATGTCGTGCGACTGCGCCAGCGCGAGCCGCTTCACCCGCCGGTTGACCTTGCCCAGATCGACGCCCACCACCCGGGCGGCCTGCTCCATGGGCGGGGTGTCGTCGGCGACGATGATCCCCAGCTCCTCATAAGAGGAATCAAAGGTGGTCATCACCTCAGCCGTGGCGATGAGGGTCTTGGACGGCACGCAGTCGGTCAGCACCGACGCCCCGCCCAGGCCGTCGCAGTCGACGACGGTCACCTCCGCGCCGAGCTGAGCGGCCACCAGCGCCGCTTCGTATCCGCCGGGTCCGCCACCAATGATCACGATCCGAGTCACGTACCCCATTGTCCCGCACGCTTCAACGAGAGGCCGCCCGGGGCCACCACCGTCAAGACAGCGGTGCCCGACACCCCTGCCGTACCCTTCCCCTCATGTCGCTCTACGCCGCTTACGCCGGCAACCTCGACGCGCGGCTGATGACCCGCCGCGCCCCGCACTCGCCGCTGCGCGCCACCGGCTGGCTGAACGGGTGGCGGCTGACCTTCGGGGGCGAGCACATGGGCTGGGAGGGCGCACTCGCGACCCTGGTCGAGGACCCGATCTCCCAGGTCTTCGTCTCCCTCTACGACATCGCCCCGATGGACGAGGACTCCCTGGACCGCTGGGAGGGCGTGGGCCTGGACATCTACCGCCGCACCCGGGTGCGCGCACACACCCTGGAGGGCGAGGAGGGCGCCTGGACCTACGTCCTGAACGCCTACGAGGGCGGCCTGCCCTCCGCCCGCTACCTGGGCGAAGTGGCGGACGCCGCCGAATCGGCCGGCGCCCCCCACGACTACGTGATGGAACTCCGCAAACGCCCCTGCTGAGCACCACCTCGTCAAAACCTCCAACCCAAAAACCACCATCCCGTGACCTCCACCATCTACGCGCGTAGCCATAAACCGGCTACCCTCTTCGGCGTGAACGCATCTCTTCTTCCGGACGACATCCAGGGCGCCACCCCCGTTGACCCGGGGGCCGCCGCCGACGCCGCCGCGGCCCGCCTGCGCGAGCTCACCGGCGCCGAGACCCACGACGTCGCCCTCGTGATGGGCTCCGGCTGGGCACCGGCCGTGGACGCCCTGGGCGCCCCCGAGGCCGATCTCCAGGTCACCGACCTCCCGGGCTTCCCCAAGCCCGCGGTGGAGGGCCACGGCGGCAAGGTCCGCTCGTACACCCTCGGCGACAAGCGCGCACTGGTCTTCCTCGGCCGCACCCACTACTACGAGGGCCACGGCGTCGCCGCCGTCTCCCACGGCGTCCGCACCGCCGTCGCGGCCGGCGCCAAGACGATCATCCTGACCAACGGCTGCGGCGGCCTGCGCGAGGGCATGCGCCCCGGCCAGCCGGTCCTGATCAGCGACCACATCAACCTCACCGCCACCTCCCCCATCATCGGCGCCAATTTCGTCGACCTCACCGACCTCTACTCCCCCCGCCTGCGGGCGCTGTGCAAGGAGGTCGACGCCACCCTCGAGGAGGGCGTCTACGCCCAGTTCCCCGGCCCGCACTACGAGACCCCGGCCGAGATCCGCATGGCCCGCGTCATCGGGGCCGACCTGGTGGGCATGTCGACGGTCCTGGAGGCGATCGCGGCCCGCGAGGCCGGGGCGGAGGTCCTGGGCATCTCCCTGGTCACCAACCTCGCCGCCGGCATGACGGGCGAGCCCCTCAACCACGAGGAGGTCCTCCAGGCGGGCCGCGACTCCGCCGCGCGCATGGGGACCCTGCTGACCCGGGTCCTGGCCCGCCTGTAGACCGAGACCCACCGGTCCGGCGTTCGCCGGTGCCCGGGGCGGGCGCGGGCGCGGGGGTGGGGAGCGCGGCCCGGCGCTTACGGGGCCTCCCCCAGTGCCTGAACGGCCTGGGAGGTACCCCCACCGCCCACCCGTGCCGCCCCAGCGGCACGACTGCCCGCAGCGGCGGCGGGGCGTGGCGACTGCCCGCAGCGACGGCGGGGGAGCCGCGTACGGCGAGGCAGGGGACGCGGAGCGTTGGCGGGGAAAGCCGCGTACGGCGGTGAGGGGCCGTGTCGGGGGGTGTCCGCCCGCAGCGGTTGGCGCGTCAACGCCCCGAGCCTCTTCAAGAAACCGATTTCGCGCCGTTCCGAGGACGGACACCCCCCGGCGCGGCCCCCCCCCCCCCCCCCGCCCCACCCCGCGCCGCGCCCCCCCCCCCCCCCCCCCCCCCCGCCCCCCGGCCCCCCACCCCCCCCCCCCCCCCACACCCGCCCCCCCCCCCCGCCCCGCCCCCCCCCCCCCCCCCCCGCCGCCCCCCCGACCCACCCACCGGACACACCGCGCGACGCGCACCCCCACCGCCCCCCGCAGGCCGCCGCAGGCACCCACACACCACCGACACCCGAGAGGCTGACCGACGTGCAAGACGACCTCCTCGCACGAGCCAAGGCATGGCTGGCCGAGGACCCCGACGCGGACACCCGCACGGAACTCGCCCGCCTCATCGACGCCGAGGACCACGCCGAGCTCACCGCACGCTTCTCCGGCACCCTCCAGTTCGGCACCGCGGGCCTGCGCGGCGAACTGGGCGCCGGCCCGATGCGCATGAACCGCTCGGTCGTCATCCGCGCCGCCGCCGGCCTCGCCGCGTACCTCAAGAACCAGGGGACCCCCCACGGGGACGACACGGCCGGCCTCGTCGTCATCGGCTACGACGCCCGCCACAAGTCCGCGGACTTCGCCCGCGACACTGCCGCCGTGATGACCGGCGCCGGCCTCCGTGCGGCCGTACTCCCCCGCCCCCTCCCCACCCCCGTCCTCGCCTTCGCGATCCGCCACCTCGGCGCGGTCGCCGGAGTAGAGGTCACCGCCAGCCACAACCCGCCCCGCGACAACGGCTACAAGGTGTACCTCGGCGACGGCTCCCAGATCGTGCCCCCCGCCGACGCCGACATCGCCGCCGAGATCGACGCCGTGCGCACCCTCCACGACGTCCCCCGCCCCGAATCCGGCTGGCAGACCCTCGACGACGACGTCCTGGACGCCTACCTCACCCGCACGGACGCGGTCCTCGCCCCCGACTCCCCCCGCACCGCCCGCACCGTCTACACGGCGATGCACGGCGTAGGCAAGGACACCCTCCTCGCCGCCTTCGCCCGAGCCGGCTTCCCGAGCCCCACCCTCGTCACCGAGCAGGCCGACCCCGACCCGGACTTCCCCACCGTCGCCTTCCCCAACCCGGAGGAGCCCGGCGCGATGGACCTCGCCTTCGCGAAGGCGAGGGAGACGGCCCCCGACCTGATCATCGCCAACGACCCGGACGCGGACCGCCTGGCAGTGGCCGTACCCGACCCCGCAGAGGCCACCGGCTGGCGCATGCTCCGGGGCGACGAGGTCGGCGCCCTCCTCGCCGCCCACCTGGTCACCCGCGGAGCGCACGGCACGTTCGCGGAGTCGATCGTCTCGTCGTCCCTCCTGGCCCGCATCGCCGCGAAGGCGAACCTCCCCCACGTCGAAACCCTCACCGGCTTCAAGTGGATCGCCCGAGTCGAGAACATCCGCTACGGCTACGAGGAGGCCCTCGGCTACTGCGTGGACCCGGAGGGCGTCCGCGACAAGGACGGCATCACCGCGGCCCTCCTGATCACGGAGCTGGCTTCCACCCTCAAGCAGGCCGACCGCACCCTCCTCGACCTCCTCGACGACATCGCCGTGGAGCACGGCCTGCACGCCACCGACCAGCTCTCGGTCCGCGTGGAGGACCTCTCCCTCATCGCCGCCGCGATGCACCGCCTGCGCGAACAGCCCCCGACGACGCTCGCGGGCCTCCCCGTCACCGAGGCCGAGGACCTCACCCGGGGCACGGACACCCTCCCGCCCACCGACGGCCTGCGCTACACGCTCGACGGAGCCAGGATCATCGTCCGCCCGAGCGGCACGGAGCCCAAGCTGAAGTGCTACCTGGAGGTGGTCGTCCCAGTGTCCGACCACGCCGGCCTCCCCGCAGCCCGCGCCAAGGCTGCGGACCTCCTGACGGCGCTCAAGCGCGACCTGTCGACGGCGGCGGGCATCTAAAAAGCCGGGGGTGCAAAGCACCCCCGGCCACCCACCCGCACCGGCACCACCGGCACCGGCCACGTCACCCCACCCCGAACAGCACCCCCAGCGCCACCGCCCCGGCCACCACCGGCACGACGATCTCGTACGCCCACCGCACGGTCACCCCGCCCTGCGAACCCTCGGCCGCCTTCCGCGCCTCCCACAGCTCCCGCAGCTCGTCCATGACCTTGTCCGCCTCGGCCCGCACCGGCCCGTCCGCCTCGACGGCCGAGGACCCGGAACCACCGCCCCGCGAACCGAACTGCCCCACGCCCCCGAGCACGCTCCCGCGCCTGCGCCCACCGGCCCCACCGGCGAGCCGCCGGTCCTCCTGCCGCGCCGCCTTCTTGCGCCCCCGCAGCGAGACGGGAATGGACCACAGCTGGAACTTGTCGCCGCCCTCGGTGAAGACCTCGTTCGAGTAGGCGGACCGGAACGACTCGACCTGCGCCCAGGGCAGGACGATCACGCGGAACGGATTGCGCACCCGCATCCGGTCGTCGTTGGCGAAGACGGCGGGCCGCACGGTGTAGGCGGCGACGAGCGGCACGAGGAAGACCAGCGCTGCGAGCGCCTTCCAACGGGTGTCCCCCTCGCCCGTGACCAGGGCGTCGATGCCGAGCCACAGCGCGAGGGCGAGTACCAGCACGCCTCCGGAGATACCCGCGGGCGAGCGGTAGGCCCGGTCCTTGGGCACGGGTCCCGAGGGCTGCGGCGAGGATGACTGGGGCTCCGGGGTGGTCATGCTGCCGATTGTGCCCGACGCCCCGCCCTGCGCTCACATGCGGTGCCGGTACGCCGCGGGTACAGGCGCCCGTGCCCGGACCGGCCCGCGGGGGCTGTACAGACCGCTACGCGCGTAGATATGCTCCTCTGGTGACCATGCCCACCACTGCACCCGCCGCAAACGGACCCGCACAGGGCCCCGCAAACGGACCCGCACAAGGATTCGCCGACGTCACCGCGTCCGACAGCACCCTGCGCCGCTTCCTCCACGGACTGCCCGGCGTCGACACCGTCGGCCTGGAGGCGCGCGCCGCCTCCCTCGGCACCCGATCCATCAAGACCACCGCGAAGGCGTACGCCCTCGACCTGGCCATCTCGATGGTCGACCTGACGACGCTGGAAGGCGCGGACACCCCGGGCAAGGTCCGGGCGCTCGGCGCGAAGGCGGTCCGCCCCGACCCGACCGACCGCACGGCCCCGGCGACGGCGGCCGTCTGCGTCTACCCCGACATGGTGCCCACCGCCAGGGAAGCCGTCGCCGGCTCCGGCGTGAAGGTCGCCTCGGTCGCCACGGCGTTCCCGGCCGGCCGCGCCTCGCTGGCCGTCAAGCTGGCCGACGTGCGCGAGGCCGTGGCGGCGGGCGCGGACGAGGTCGACATGGTCATCGACCGCGGCGCGTTCCTCGCGGGGAACTACATGAAGGTGTACGACGAGATCACCGCGGTGCGCGAGGCGTGCGGCACATCGGCCCGCCTCAAGGTCATCTTCGAGACCGGCGAGCTGTCGACGTACGACAACATCCGCCGCGCCAGCTGGCTCGGCATGCTGGCGGGCGCGGACTTCATCAAGACCTCGACCGGCAAGGTCGCGGTCAACGCGACACCCGCCAACACGCTCCTCATGCTGGAGGCGGTCCGCGACTTCCGCGCCCAGACCGGCGTCCAGGTCGGCGTGAAGCCGGCCGGCGGCATCCGCACCGCGAAGGACGCGATCAAGTTCCTGGTCCTGGTCAACGAGACGGCGGGCGAGGACTGGCTGGACAACCACTGGTTCCGCTTCGGCGCCTCCTCGCTGCTGAACGACCTGCTGATGCAGCGCCAGAAGCTGACCACGGGCCGTTACTCCGGCCCCGACTACGTGACGGTGGACTGATCACCATGGCACCTGTTTTCGAGTACGCACCGGCGCCCGAGTCGCGCGCGGTCGTCGACATCGCCCCCTCCTACGGCCTGTTCATCGACGGCGAGTTCACCGAGGCGGCCGACGGCAAGGTCTTCAAGACGGTCTCCCCCGCCACCGAAGAGGTCCTCTCCGAGGTCGCCGAGGCAGGCGAGGCGGACGTCGACCGCGCCGTGAAGGCCGCCCGCAAGGCCTTCGAGAAGTGGTCGGCGCTGCCCGGCGCGGAGCGCGCGAAGTACCTCTTCCGCATCGCCCGCGTCATCCAGGAACGCAGCCGGGAACTGGCCGTCCTGGAAACCCTCGACAACGGCAAGCCGATCAAGGAGACCCGCGACGCCGACCTCCCCCTGGTCGCCGCGCACTTCTTCTACTACGCGGGCTGGGCCGACAAGCTCGACCACGCGGGCTACGGCGCCGACCCCCGCCCCCTGGGCGTCGCGGGCCAGGTCATCCCCTGGAACTTCCCGCTCCTGATGCTGGCGTGGAAGATCGCCCCGGCCCTGGCCACCGGCAACACGGTGGTTCTGAAGCCCGCCGAGACGACCCCCCTCTCCGCCCTGTTCTTCGCGGACATCTGCCGCCAGGCCGGGCTGCCCAAGGGCGTCGTCAACATCATCACCGGCGACGGCCGCGCCGGGGCGGCGCTGACCGCGCACCCCGACGTGAACAAGGTCGCCTTCACGGGCTCCACGGCGGTCGGCAAGCAGATCGCGCGCGCGGTCGCGGGCACCCGCAAGAAGCTCACCCTCGAACTCGGCGGCAAGGGCGCCAACATCGTCTTCGACGACGCCCCGATCGACCAGGCCGTGGAGGGCATCGTCAACGGCATCTTCTTCAACCAGGGCCAGGTCTGCTGCGCCGGCAGCCGACTCCTGGTCCAGGAGTCGATCCACGACGAACTCCTCGACTCCCTCAAGCGCAGGCTCACCACCCTCCGCCTGGGCGACCCCCTGGACAAGAACACGGACATCGGCGCGATCAACTCCGCCGAGCAGCTGGCCCGCATCACCGCGCTCGCCGACCAGGGCGAGGCGGAGGGCGCCGAGCGCTGGTCCCCGGCCTGCGAACTGCCCTCCTCCGGCTACTGGTTCGCCCCGACGCTCTTCACGAACGTCACCCAGGCGCACACGGTCGCCCGGGACGAGATCTTCGGCCCGGTCCTGTCCGTCCTCACCTTCCGCACGCCGGACGAGGCGGTCGCCAAGGCCAACAACACGCCGTACGGCCTGTCGGCGGGCATCTGGACGGAGAAGGGTTCGCGCATCCTGGCGGTCGCGAACAAGCTCCGTGCCGGTGTGATCTGGTCCAACACGTTCAACAAGTTCGACCCGACGTCGCCGTTCGGCGGCTACAAGGAGTCGGGCTTCGGCCGCGAGGGCGGCCGCCACGGCCTGGAGGCGTACCTCGATGTCTGAGCGACTCAGTGTCTTCAAGACCTACAAGCTGTACGTCGGCGGGAAGTTCCCGCGTTCCGAGAGCGGCCGGGTGTACGAGGTGACCGACGCAAAGGGCAAGTGGCTGGCGAACGCGCCGCTCTCCTCCCGCAAGGACGCCCGTGACGCGGTGGTCGCCGCGCGCAAGGCGTTCGGCGGCTGGTCCGGCGCGACGGCGTACAACCGCGGGCAGATCCTCTACCGCGTCGCAGAGATGCTCGAGGGCCGCCGCGACCAGTACGTCGCGGAGGTCGCCGACGCGGAGGGCCTGTCGAAGTCGAAGGCGGCGGCGCAGGTGGACGCCGCGATCGACCGCTGGGTCTGGTACGCGGGCTGGACCGACAAGATCGCGCAGGTGGTCGGGGGCGGCAACCCGGTCGCGGGCCCCTTCTTCAACCTGTCCTCCCCGGAGCCGACCGGCGTCGTCGCGGTCCTGGCCCCGCAGGAGTCGTCGCTCCTCGGCCTGGTCTCGGTCGTCGCCCCGGTCGTCGCGACCGGCAACACGGCGGTCGTGGTGGCGTCGGAGAAGTCGCCCCTCCCCGCGCTCGCCCTGGGTGAGGTCCTGGCCACCTCCGACGTCCCCGGCGGTGTGGTGAACATCCTGTCCGGCCGTACCGCGGAGATCGCCGCCCCGCTCGCCGCCCACCAGGACGTCAACGGGATCGACCTCGCGGGCGCCGACGAGACGCTGGCGACGGAACTGGAGATCGCAGCCGCCGACAACCTCAAGCGCGTGCTGCGTCCACAGCCTGTGGACAACACCGACTGGTCGGCGACGCCGGGCACGGACCGCATGACGGCGTTCCTGGAGACGAAGACGGTCTGGCACCCGACGGGCGCACTGGGCGCCTCCGGCTCGTCGTACTGACCGAATCCACGGTCACCCGACGTCGCATCAACGGTCACCGCATCCACCGTCACCCGACGCCGCATCCGGCATCGACGCCGACGGGCCGCGGCTCCTCCCCGTCCGGAGGAGCCGCGGTCTTCACTGGGCCGAGCAGGGCCTCAGTTCCGGCCGGCTCGGCGCGGTCTTCCGTCCCGTCAGCGGGGACAGGTCCTTCATGTACATCTCCGCCCACTCCTTTCCGCCCAGGATCTCCTGGAGCCCCGAGCACACCTTGCTCTTCAGGAGAGGGTCGTCCTTCCGCATCGCCACCCCGTAGGGTTCCGTGCCCGCGCCGCTGGGCAGCAGTTTCAAGTGCGCCGGATCGTTCTGGGCGTACCCGGCGAGAAGAACGTCGTCCGAGGCGACCGCGTACACGCTCGATCGCTTGTCCAGCAGTCTTTCCACGCACTCCTTGTAGGTGTCGGGCTGCCACTTCCCCGTGGTGTACCCGTCCTCCTTCAGCCTGTCCGCGTACGTGGAGTCCCGCGCCGTGCACACCTCGACCTGGTTCCGCTTCACGTCGACGGCTTCGCCGAGGTCGTACTTCGCGGAGTTCTTGCGGACCAGGAGGCTGCTGCCCGCCTTGTAGTACGGGCCGACGAAGCTGATACCGTCCCGCTTCTCGCGCTCGGGCGTCATGCTGTACGAGGCGACGACCAGGTCCACCTCCCCGTTCTTCAGCTTGCTCGCCCGGTTGGCCGTGGTCACCCCGTAGAAGTCCACCTGTTCCCTGTCGTAGCCCAGTTTGTCCGCGAGGGCGTAGGCGATGTCGACGTCGAACCCGCTCCACACGTCGGTGTCCTTGTTGTAGAAGCTCAGCCCGGGCTGATCCTCCTTGGCACCGATCGTCAGCCGCTTCCTGGCGCTCTTCCACTGCTCCCACGCCTGCTCCGCGTCGCCTCCGGCGGATCCCGCTCCCTGCTGCCCGGCGGCGTCGTCCTTCTCGCCCCCAAAGTCGCCTTGGGAGACGAGCCAGCCGCCGCCGGCCAGCAGGACGACACACGCCGCGGCGGCCGCCACCTTCCAGCCCGACAACCGCCCGCGGCCGCCGGCCGCCGGCACCGGCGACGACTCGGAGGGGACGGCCTCGGAGGAGGGCGCGGCGGGCACGGCGGGCGCCGGTGCGGTCACCGCGGGCACCGATGCGGGCGGCGTGGGCCGGGCCGTCGGCGGGTGTGCGGGCGTGGCGGCCCTGGCGGGGGTCGGCGTGCCGGGGTCCGCGAGGACATCCCGGAGCATCTCCTCCGCCGTGGCCGCGTCCAGGCGCCTGTCCGGGTCCGTCGTCAGCAGCCCCTGGATGACCGGGCCGAGGGGGCCGGCGTACCGCAGGACGGGGTCGGGCGACTGCTGGATGCTCGCCTGCACCTCCCAGACCTCGTTGCCGCCGAAGGGCAGGCGGCCCTCGACCATCTCGTACAGGGTGACGCCCAGGGCCCACAGGTCGGAGGCGGAGGTGGGGCCGGGGGCGGCGGGGGCGAAGAGTTCGGGCGCCAGGTAGGGGGGCGTGCCGATGATGCCGCCGTGCCGGGTCACCCGGTCCGCGCCCTCGAAGGTGGCGATGCCGAAGTCCACCAGGACCACCTGGCCGCCGTCCCGCACCAGGACGTTGCCCGGCTTGACGTCGCGGTGCAGGACCGAGGCCTCGTGGACCGCCCGCAGGCCCTGGGCCATCTGGAGGGCGATGTCCGCGGCCCTGGGCACGCCGAGGACCCGGTCGCGGCTCAACAGGTCGGCCAGCGACCGCCCTTCCAGCAGCTTCATCACGATCCAGACCTGGTCGGCGGTCTCGATCTGGTCGTGGACCGTCACCACGTTCTGGTGCTCGATCTTGGCGAGCGCCTCCGCCTCCCGGCGGGCCCGCTGTATCGCCGCCTTCTGCGTGTCCGGGGTCATGGCCCGGCGGTCGAGGAGCCCCTTCACCGCGACGAACCGGCGCAGCCGCCGGTCGTGGGCCTTCCAGACCTCGCCCATGCCGCCGCTGCCGATGGGCTCCAGCAGCTCGTAGCGGCCCTCGATCACCGTATGGGGGACGGATGGACCGCCGTGGGAGAAGTCGGCCGGCCGCCGGTCCTCGGGCTGCCCCTCAGTGCCGCCGCCGTCAGCCCCGTTGAATCCGTCGTCGTTGTGCACCCGGCCCCCTTGCACCTCTTGCGCGAAACGTGGATCACCACAGATTAGACGGCCGCCCCGCGGAACCCGCGTGGCGAAGGGGCAGAGCGAACCGGCGCTCGCGGCAACGGAGACGGGCCGCGACTTCCCTCGGGGGAAATCGCGGCCCGGCGTAGGCGCACCGCGTCAGCGCAGCAGCTCCGTCACCTGCCCCAGCACCGGCACGCTGCCGAGGGACTGGGCCTGGGCGACCGGGCCGGTCAGGGCCGTCGAGGTCAGCGGCTGGAAGTCGGCGACCTTCGTGCCGACGCCGTTGTCCAGCGGGTCGACGCCCGTGCCGGCCAGCGGGTTGGGCTTGAGGTCGGCGACCGGGCCGGTGACGTAGCCGACGGTGCCGGTCACGGCCGCCAGGCCTGCCTGCGGGTCGATGTTGCCCAGGGACGTGGGGCGGGTGTGCGCCAGACCGGCGATGGTCTCGCCGCCGTCCGCGGAGGCCGTGGCCGCTCCTGCTGCCAGGGCGGTCCCGGCGGTCGCCAGGGCGACCAGGGCGCGCTGTGCGTGCGGGGTGCGGGGGGACGCGTGTCGGGCCATCGCTGCTGCCACCTCTTGGTGTGGATTGCTACGGACTGCCCTGTAAACAGCGCACACCGTGATCAGGTCACCGCGCAGCGCAATCGAAATGTGACGCGTGCGGCAAAGTCCACCCGCGGGGTCGTACGGCGGCCGTCGGATGCCTCAGACTGGTGTCCCGTGAGCTCCCATCCGCCCATACCCACGCGAGTCGTGCTGCTCTGCGGCCCCTCCGGCTCCGGCAAGTCCCTCCTCGCCGCGCGCTCCGGCCTCCCGGTGCTGCGCCTCGACGACTTCTACAAGGAGGGCACCGACCCGACGCTGCCGACGGTGCCCCTGAGTTCCGACATCGACTGGGACCACCCGGCGTCGTGGGACGCGGACGCGGCGGTCGCCGCCATCCGGGAGCTGTGCCGCACGGGGCGTACGGACGTGCCCGTCTACGACATCTCGCTGAGCGCCCGCACCGGCGAGGAGACCGTCGACATCGGACGGACGCCGCTGTTCCTCGCGGAGGGCGTCTTCGCCGCGGAACTGGTGGAGCACTGCCGGGAACTGGGCGTGCTGGCCGACGCGCTGTGTCTGAGCCGGGGCCCGCTGACGACCTTCCGCCGCCGGTTCCTGCGGGACCTGCGCGAGGGCCGCAAGTCGGTGCCGTTCCTGCTGCGCAGGGGCTGGCGGCTGATGCGTCTTGAGCGGTCGGTCATCGCCCGGCAGACGGCCCTGGGCGCCCACGCCTGCGACCGGGACGAGGCGATGGGCCGGCTGGCGGCCGCGGCGGCGGGCCGGTGCGCCACCGCCCGTACGACGGCGTGAACGGCCCCGCGGGGCAAGGCATCTGGACGCACACGCGAAAGCGGGACTGGACGGACCCCCCGGCCCTCCAGTCCCGCTCCCTTTCCACCCCCGTGGATCCCCCGTGATCCCCGTCCCCCGTGTCCCCCGTTGTTCCCCCGTGGTGCTTCCCCGTGAGTAAGAGCCCGGGTCCCTCCCCCTGATACACCCCGGCTCGAAACTTTTTTCACGGGCCCCGCCCCCTCGGGCCGGTCCCCCCGGCCCGTACCTTCAGGCGACCAGTTCGCCGAAGGCGTCCTCCTGGTCACGGCCGAAGCTGAGGACCTCGTCCTCGCGCAGCCGGCGCAGCGAGCGCCAGATGCTGGACTTCACCGTGCCGACGCTGATGTCGAGGATGTCCGCGATCTCCGGGTCGGTGCGGCCCTCGTAGTAGCGCAGGACCAGCATGGTGCGCTGGAGTTCGGGCAGCCGGGCGAGCGCCTGCCACAGGACGGTGCGCAGCTCGGTGCCGCGCATCGCGTCCATGTCGCCGGGCGTCTCCGGCAGTTCCTCGGTCGGGTACTCGTTGAGCTTGCGGCGCCGCCAGGCGCTGATGTGCAGGTTGGTCATGGTGCGGCGGAGGTATCCGCCGACCGCGGCCTTGTCGCTGATCCGGTCCCACGCCCGGTAGGTCGAGAACAGTGCGCTCTGCAGCAGGTCCTCGGCCTCGAAGCGGTCGCCGGTGAGGTGGTAGGCGGTCGCGTACAGGGAGGAGCGGCGCTCCTGGACGTAGGCGGTGAACTCCGCCTCCGACAGGGAGCGGCGCTCCCCCCGGTCCCCCGTGTTCCCCGTATCCCCCGTGTTCGCGTCAACCACCGTCATGTACGCGGTGTGCTGACGCCCGGTGCCGCGAGCGCACCCCCGCCCGCTCACGGCACCGGACTTCTCGGAACCCCGGTGTGCGTGCACGTCGTGCAGACGCGTGACCACTGCGCTGGTGTTGGTGCCCTTCAGCGTGTTCATCTCGCGCCCCCCGTCGTGGACTGCCGGTTGCCTGTGACGAAAAGCTTGCCGCGGTGACTTCATGGCCGTGTCCGCCGACTGTCACAGAGCTGTCACAGGGGTCCGTCACCGCTGCACCACCCTTCCTTCACAGGGTCCGGCGGCGTCGTGGGGCCCCAACCGCACCCGCAGGTCGAACACCGGCCCCCTCATGGGCCAGAATGAGCGCGTGCCTTCCCTGTTGCTGATCGAGGACGACGACGCCATCCGTACGGCCCTGGAGCTCTCCCTGACCCGCCAGGGCCACCGGGTGGCCACCGCTGCCAGTGGTGAGGACGGTCTGAAGCTGTTGCGCGAGCAGCGGCCGGACCTGATCGTGCTGGACGTGATGCTGCCCGGCATCGACGGTTTCGAGGTGTGCCGTCGCATCCGGCGCACCGACCAGCTGCCGATCATCCTGCTGACCGCGCGCAACGACGACATCGACGTGGTCGTCGGTCTCGAGTCGGGCGCCGACGACTACGTCGTCAAACCCGTCCAGGGCCGGGTGCTGGACGCCCGGATCCGGGCCGTGCTGCGGCGCGGGGAGCGGGAGTCGACCGACTCGGCGAGCTTCGGCAGCCTGGTCATCGACCGCTCGGCGATGACCGTGACGAAGAACGGCGAGGACCTCCAGCTGACGCCCACCGAGCTGCGGCTGCTCCTTGAACTGAGCCGGCGGCCGGGGCAGGCGCTGTCCCGGCAGCAGTTGCTGCGGCTGGTGTGGGAGCACGACTACCTCGGTGACTCCCGGCTGGTGGACGCGTGCGTGCAGCGGCTGCGCGCCAAGGTCGAGGACGTGCCGTCGTCCCCGACCCTGATCCGTACCGTGCGGGGTGTCGGCTACCGGCTGGATCCGCCTCAGTGACACGGGAACACCAGGGGGGTACCCGCGGCCTGGCCGCGGCGCGCAAGGGATTCTGGTCCGGGCTGCGCTTCACCAGCTTGCGCCTGAGGCTGGTCCTCGTCTTCGGTCTGGTCGCGCTCACCGCCGCCGTGTCCGCGTCCGGCATCGCGTACTGGCTGAACCGGGAGGCGGTGCTCACCCGCACCCAGGACGCCGTGCTGCGGGACTTCGAGCAGGAGATGCAGAACCGGGCGGGCGCGCTGCCCGAGCACCCCACGCAGGACGAGGTGCAGCACACGGCGGGGCAGATGGCCAACAGCAGCCAGCGGTTCTCGGTGCTGCTGGTCGCCGAGAACGCCGACGGCACCGCCGTGTACGGCAGTTCCGGCGGCCTGGGCGGCTTCGCGCTGTCCGACGTGCCCGAGTCGCTGCGCACGGCCGTGAACAAGGAACAGAAGGTCACTTCGGCCAACAAGCATCCGTACCACCTGTACTGGCAGCGGATCACCGACGACGGCAGCCCGTACCTGGTGGCCGGCACGAAGGTGATCGGCGGCGGACCGACCGGCTACATGCTCAAGTCGCTGGAACCGGAGGCGAAGGACCTGAACTCGCTCGCCTGGTCGCTGGGGATCGCCACCGCGCTCGCCCTGCTGGGCTCCGCACTGCTCGCGCAGGCCCTGGCGACGACCGTACTGAAACCGGTGCACCGGCTCGGGGTCGCGGCGCGGCGGCTGGGCGAGGGGAAGCTGGACACCCGGCTGCGGGTGTCCGGCACCGACGAGCTGGCCGACCTGTCCCGCACGTTCAACAGCGCCGCCGAGAACCTGGAGAAGCGGGTCGCGGACATGGCGGGCCGGGAGCAGGCCTCGCGGCGCTTCGTCGCGGACATGAGCCATGAGCTGCGTACACCGCTGACGGCGCTCACCGCGGTGACGGAAGTGCTGGAGGAGGAGCTGGAGTACGCGGGCGAGGGCGACGGGGAGGGCGGGAGTTTCGACCCGATGGTCGAGCCCGCCGTGCGGCTGGTGGTGAGTGAGACGCGGCGGCTGAACGACCTGGTGGAGAACCTGATGGAGGTCACCCGCTTCGACGCGGGCACCGCCCGGCTGGTCCTGGACGACGTCGACGTCGCCGACCAGATCACCGCCTGCATCGACGCCCGGGCCTGGCTGGACGCCGTCGACCTGGAGGCCGAGCG
Organism: Streptomyces sp. NPDC001599; assembly: GCF_042893535.1. NCBI lineage: Bacteria > Bacillati > Actinomycetota > Actinomycetes > Kitasatosporales > Streptomycetaceae > Streptomyces > Streptomyces sp. NPDC001599. The sequence continues at coordinate 600,689 of NZ_JBIAVA010000002.1, read as the reverse complement.
CGGGGTCCACGCCCGCCTCGACCCGCGCCGTCTGGACGTCATCCTCGCCAACCTGATCGGCAACGCGCTCAAGCACGGCGGGTCGCCGGTCAGGGTGTCCGTGGCGCGGGCGGACGACGAGATCGTCATCCGGGTGCGGGACAACGGTCCCGGCATCCCCGAGGACGTCCTGCCGCACGTCTTCGACCGTTTCTACAAGGCGAGCGCCTCCCGGCCGCGCTCCGAGGGCAGCGGGCTCGGCCTGTCCATCGCCCTGGAGAACGCGCACATCCACGGCGGTGAGATCACCGCCGAGAACGCCCCGGAGGGCGGTGCGGTGTTCACCCTGCGGCTGCCGCAGGACCCGTCGCCGCCCGCCGACGAGGACGGCGGGGCCGACGAGGAGACGGCGGACCAGGGCAAGGACGCGAAGGGACAGGTCTGATGACCGTACGCCGTCTGCCGGCCCTCTCCGGGCTCGCGGTACTGGCCGTGCTGCTGACCGGGTGCGGCATCCGGGCCACCGAGGTGCCCACGGACTACGGTCCCGCGCCGTCGCGGGTGCGCTGCTCGCTCGCCGAGCCGGACGTGTCGACGCGGACCACGCCCGGGCTGCCGGCGCAGGTGTTCCTGCTGTGCGGCTCGTCGCTGGTGGCCGTGGACCGCACGGTGCGGGTGCCGGACGGAGCGTCGGACTCGGGGCGGCGCGTGCTGGTGGCCCAGGGGCTGCTGGACGAGCTGGCGGCCCAGCCGTCGGCAGCGGAGAAGGAGGCCGGTTACACGTCGGACGTGCGCCGCGGGATCACGGTGGCGGGACCGCGTTCCGGCGATCCCGAGGACACGCTGCGGCTGGGTACCGATCCCGACGACCTGACCTCGTACGCGCTCGCGCAGGTGGTGTGCACCTTCTCCGACTCCGCCGCGGCCGAGGGCGACGGCTCGGTGATCCTGGCCGGGCCCACCGACCGGTCCGCCCGCCGCTACTCGTGCACGGACGAGGTCCGGGCCCGGCCGGGCAGCAACGAACCGCCCGCCGACGAGGTCGCGGGCGGCTGACGGGCCACACACCGCGCGGCACGGGGCGGGTGCCGCGCGAAGGCCGTGCGGGAGCCATGTGGCGCAAGCCTCACCCTTGCGTGTAGGAGCCCGGAACCGCGCACGGCGGAGGGTGCGTCTAGGGGGACGTGCAGCGTCATGGGTTCCTCGGCGGCAGCGCCGCGCTCCGCATCCGTGTGACAGGAAGTGTTCTCCTGGTCGCACATCTCGCGTTCGTCGCCTGGTACGCGCTGCGGCCGCTGGACGTCCCCTGGGTACTGCCGCCCAACCTGGAGCCGTTCGCCGGGATCCGCGCCGACCTGGCGCTGGGCGGGGGCGCGGCGGCCCGTTCGCTCGGCGGCTCGCTGGCCCTGCTGGCACCGCTCGGCGTCCTGCTGCCGGTGGCCGGCGGGCGGCTGCACGTCTCGCCGCTGGCGTCCCTGCTGCGCACCGCGGCCGCGGCCGCCCTGCTGTCGGTGGGCATCGAGCTGCTCCAGACCGGGGTGCCCGGTCAGGTCGTCGACATCGACTCGGTGCTGCTGAACACGGTGGGCGTGGCCCTCGCGCACCTCGCCGTCGTCCCGGCGGCCCGGGCCCGGCTCCGCCGCTGGTACCGGCAGGGCGGGCGGGAGGGCGTCCTCCAGGAGGAGCCCGCTCAGGGTCGGACCCCGACGATTCCCAGGGTCGGTATCGCCCCGTAGAGCGACGCTTTGTGCGGTTCGTCTCCGTAGCGTGGAAGGCAGATGAAGGGGAAGCCGGAGGGCAGCCCCACCCACACGCTCACGAAGGAGCCGCGATGTCCAGCCTCGCCCGCCCCACCCACGGCCGCATGATCGGCGGAGTGTGCGCCGCGCTGGCCCGGCGCTTCGGCACCTCCGCCGGCACGATGCGGGTGATCTTCCTGGTCTCCTGCCTGCTGCCCGGCCCGCAGTTCCTGCTCTACCTGGCCCTGTGGATCCTGCTCCCGTCCGAGGAGAAGGCCGCCCGTACGGCCTGGTGAAAGACGTACCACCCCTCTGGTACACCGATGGGGCGCACCCGGCGACCGGGTGCGCCCCTTCGGCGCGTACGGGAGGCGGTGGTGCTCAGCCGCCCAGCGGGAGGCCGTTGACCGGCAGGCCCTGGGTGGGCAGCCCCTTCAGCGGCACACCGCCGAGCAGCTTGGCGACCGGCTCGGTCGGGCCCTCGGCGAGCTGCTCGGCGACCACCTGCTCGACCACCGGCTGCGCGACGGTCAGACCGGTGTGGGAGATCCTGCGGCCCTGCTCCAGCACGTTGCCCGCGCCGGGCGCCACCTGGGAGACGGTCTCCGCGGGGAGGGTGCGGGCGACGGAGTCCACCGTCTGCGCGGTGTCCGGGAGCTCGGGGGCCGCGGTGGCCGCGCCCGCGCCGGCGGCGGCGAAGGCGGCGCCGAGGGCGGCGACGCCGAGGGTCTTGGCAGCAGACTGCTTCATGAAGATGCGTCCTCGTAATGGGGTGACGGGGATGTGAGCGGTCCTTGACCGTAAACACGTCCCGCCCCCGGCGGCAAACATCGAAATGCGGACGGATGGCGAATGCCCGTCCGCGTTTCCGTATTACCGTCGTCCCGCACTCAGCCGTCGGACTCCGAAGAACCGCTGGTCGAAGCCGTCTGCTGGAACAGCCATTCGGACTTCAGCTCGGCATATCCGGGCTTGATGACGTCATTGATCATGGCCAGTCGTTCATCGAAAGGAATGAACGCTGATTTCATCGCATTGACGGAGAACCACTGCATGTCGTCGAGCGTGTAGCCGAATACCTCGACCAGGTGCTCGAATTCCCGGCTCATACTGGTGTGGGACATGAGCCGGTTGTCGGTGTTGACGGTGGCCCGGAAGTGCAGCCGGCGCAGCAGCCCGATCGGGTGCTCGGCGTAGGAGTCGGCGGCGCCGGTCTGGAGGTTGGAGCTGGGGCACAGCTCCAGCGGGATCCGCTTGTCCCGGACGTAGGAGGCGAGCCGCCCGAGCTTGACCGAGCCGTCCTCGTGGACCTGGATGTCGTCGATGATGCGCACCCCGTGCCCGAGCCGGTCGGCGCCGCACCACTGGAGGGCCTGCCAGATGGAGGGCAGCCCGAAGGCCTCGCCGGCGTGGATCGTGAAGTGGTTGTTCTCCCGCTTCAGGTACTCGAAGGCGTCCAGGTGCCGGGTGGGCGGGTAACCCGCCTCGGCGCCCGCGATGTCGAAGCCGACCACGCCGAGGTCGCGGTAGCGGTTGGCGAGTTCGGCGATCTCCAGGGAGCGGGCGGCGTGCCGCATGGCGGTCAGCAGGGCGCCGACCCGGATGCGGTGGCCGTTCTCCCGGGCGCGCCGCTCGCCCTCCCGGAAGCCCTCGTTGACGGCCTCGACGACCTCTTCGAGGGTCAGCCCCCTCTCCAGGTGCTGCTCGGGCGCGTACCGCACCTCGGCGTAGACGACGCCGTCCTCGGCGAGGTCCTCCGCGCACTCGGCGGCGACCCGGACCAGGGCGTCGCGGGTCTGCATGACGCCGACGGTGTGGGAGAAGGTCTCCAGGTACCGCTCCAAGGACCCGGAGTCGGCGGCCTGCCGGAACCAGGTGCCGAGCAGGTCGGCGTCGGTTTCGGGAAGGTCCGCGTAGCCCGTCTCGCGGGCGAGTTCGACGACCGTGCCCGGCCGCAGCCCGCCGTCGAGGTGGTCGTGCAGCAGGACCTTCGGCGCCCGGCGGATCCGGTCCGGCGACGGGGTCTTCGAGACCGTCGCGGTGTTCGCCGCGGCGCTCTTCTCGGTGCTTTGGCTCGTCATTTGCGCACTCTAACTCCTACGCGCGTAGAACACCGGGTGAATGCCGGGACCCGATGCGGTGTACGGACTCCCCGATATGTAACGGTGACCGCGCGGACGGGTTCCGTACACCCGGTCTTCTGAGAATCTTCTGACATGGCACAGCAAGCGACGCCGGTCCGTCGGGCCCGGCTGGGGCGGACGCTCGGTCCGGAGGGGACGGCGGTGAGCGGCGTGGTGCTGCTGCTCCCCGAGGGGGACGAGGTCTCCGACCGCAGGCCCTCCGCGCTGCTCGCGGCCGCGTCCGTGCGCGCGTTGGGGCGCAGGCTGGCGCGTGCGGGCCGGGAGGAGGGTCTGGCCGCGCATGTCGTGCACTACCGCTACCGAGGCTGGAACGGCGCCGAGGCCCACCTCGCCCGGGACGCCGAGTGGGCCGCCGACGAGGCCGTACGGCGTTACGGCGACGTACCCGTCTGCCTGGTCGGCACCGGCATGGGCGGCCGTGCGGCGTTGCGCGCGGCGGGGAACGAGGCCGTCAACTCGGTGCTGGCGATCGCCCCTTGGCTGCCGGAGGACGACGTGGCCGCGCCACCCGAACCGGTGAAGCAGCTCGCCGGGCGGCAGGTGCTGATCGTGCACGGCACGAACGACGGGCGCAGCGACCCGGAGTTGTCCTTCCGGCTCGCCTCCCGGGCGAAGAAGGCGAACCGCGGCGTGTGCCGGTTCGAGGTGCATTCCGACGGCCACGGGTTGCGGCAGTACCGGGACGAGGTCGCCGCGCTGGCCGAGGACTTCGTGATGGGCGTGCTGTTCGGGCAGTCCTTCTCGCGCCCGGTGGAGGACGCCCTGGCCGCTCCCCCGCCGCTGGGGCTGCGGATGCCGTTGGCGGCGGGGTTCGGGAAGTCGTTGCGGCGGTGAGCGTCCGCGCCCGTCGCGAGTTCAGGAGGGCAGCAGACTGCCCCTCCTCGACAGCAGGAACCTCTTGAACGCCGCCACCGGCGGTGTGTCCGTGCGGCCCGCCAGCCAGGCCACGCCGATCTCACGGGCGGCGCGCGGAGCGGTGACCGTCAGTTCGACGACGCCGGGGCGGGGCACGGCGGGCGGCGGCAGCAGGGCGACGCCGAGACCGGCCGCGACCAGGCCGCGCAGCGTCTCCGCCTCCTCCCCCTCGAAGGCCACCTTGGGCCGGAAACCGGCCTCCTTGCACAGCGCGTCGGTGATGCGCCGCAGGCCGTAGCCGGGCTCCAGGGTCACGAAGATCTCGTCGGCGGCCTCGGCGAGGCGGATGCGCCGGCGCCCGGCCAGGGAGTGGTCGGCCGGGACGACCAGGCGCAGCTTCTGCTCGTCGAGGCGGCGGGCGACCAGGTCGGGGGCGTCGGGGACCGGGGAGGTGAGGCACAGGTCCAGCTCCCCCGCGCGCAGGCGCTCCAGCATGGCCTCGCCGTAGTTCTGCACGAGGCTGAAGCGGACCCGGGGGTGGTCGGCGCGGAAGGCGTGCAGCAGGCCGGGGACGGTCTCGGCGCCCATGGTGTGCAGGAAGCCGAAGGCGACCTTGCCGGTGGCCGGGTCGGCGTCGGCGCGGACCTCGTCGGCGGCCCGCTCGACCTCGGCGAGGGCACGCTCGACGGAGCCGAGGAAGGTCCGTCCGGCGACGGTCAGCGCGAGGGTGCGGCCGCGGCGGACGAACAGGTCGACGCCGAGGTCCTCCTCCAGGCGGACGAGGGCGCGGGAGAGGGTCGACTGGGGGACGTTCATCTCCTGGGCGGCCCGGGTGACGTGCTCGGTGCGGGCCACACCGGCGAAGTGTGCGAGGCGGGGCGCGAGCAGCGCGACGATGTCTTCTGTGTCACCGGACGGTGACAGGCGGGGCCGTGAGCTTTGCTGATGCACCATGGGAACGATTATGGCCATTCCATGCATTGGACGGATGAGTAAGGGACTTCGTACCTTCGTGGCATGACTCCCGCCGATACCGGGGCGTCCACGGTCGTGGACGCCGCCTCCGCCGCCTCCGCGGTCCCCGACTCCACCGGCTCCTCCGACTCGCGCATGGCACCGGGCGGCCCCGGCTACCGCCGGATGAGTCTCGCGCTGTTCCTGGCGGGCGTCGCGACCTTCGCGCTCCTGTACTCCACCCAGGCCCTGCTGCCGCTGATCTCGGGCGACCTCGGCGTGACGGCGAGCGACGCGAGCTGGACCGTGGCCGCCGCGACCGGCGGCCTCGCGGTGTTCGTGCTGCCGATGAGCGCGCTGTCGGAGCGGTTCGGACGGCGTACGGTCATGACGGCGTCGCTGGCGGTCGCGGTGAGCGTCGGGCTGCTGGTGCCCTTCGCCCCGTCGCTGCCGGCACTGGTCGCGCTGCGGGCGGTGCAGGGCGCGGCCCTGGCCGGGCTCCCGGCCTCGGCGACGGCGTACCTCGCGGAGGAGGTCCGGCCGCGGGCGCTGGTCACCGCGATCGGCCTGTTCGTGGCGGGCAACAGCGTGGGCGGGATGAGCGGCCGGGTGATCACCGGCTGGGTCGCCCAGGAGTGGGGCTGGCGGGTCGCCGTCGGGGTCATCGGCCTGGTCGCGGTGGCGTGCGCGGTGGCCTTCCGGCTGCTGCTGCCGGCGCCGAAGCACTTCACCCCGGGCTCGTTGCGCCCGCGCGTGCTGGTCCGCACCGTGCGCGACCACCTCGCCAACCCGCTGCTGCGCCGCCTGTACGCGATCGGCGCGCTGTTCATGACGGTGTTCGGCGGCGTCTACACGGTGATCGGCTACCGCCTGACCGAGGCACCGTTCTCCCTCCCGCAGGGCCTCATCGGCTCGATCTTCCTGGTCTACCTGGTCGGCACGGTCTCGGCCTCGACGGCCGGCCGTCTGGTGGACCGTCTGGGCCGCCGCGGGGCGCTCTACCTGGGCGCGGGGACGACGGCGGCGGGCCTGCTGCTGTCCCTGGCGCCGTCCCTGCCGCTGGTCCTCCTCGGCCTGGTGCTGATCACGGCGGGCTTCTTCGCCGGGCACGCGGTGGCCTCCTCGGCGGTCGGCAAGACCGCCCGGCACGGCCGCGCCCAGGCCTCGGCGCTGTACCAGTCCGCCTACTACGTGGGTTCCAGCGCGGGCAGCACGGTCGGGGCGGTGGCCTTCCACTCCGGCGGCTGGGCCGGCACGGTCGCGGTGGGGGTGCTGGCGGTGCTGGGCGTCGTGGTCATCACGGTCTCGGGGTCGCTGGCGGCCCGCCGCCAGGCCGCGGGCACGCCGGTGAGGGCTCTGGGTCTGCCGCGCTGACCTGCGCCTTTGTTGACTGCACAGGCCATTGTCAGTCCCCTGCGGTAGCTTCCGAAGTGCGAGGCGCGAAGACGCGCACGACGGGACGCCACAGGGGTGGGTGGACGATGACCAACGGCACCGTGACGACGGAGCTGGACTCCGCGCTGGAGAAGCACCGGCCCGAGCTGACGGGGTACTGCTACCGGATGCTCGGTTCCTCCTTCGAGGCCGAGGACGCGGTGCAGGACACGCTGGTCCGCGCCTGGCGGAGCTACGACAAGTTCGAGGGCCGCTCCAGCCTGCGCTCCTGGCTGTACCGGATCGCGACCAACGTCTGCCTGGACATGCTGACCGCGGGCAACAAGCGGGCGCGTCCGATGGACCTGACGGACTCGACGCCGCTGGCGCAGGCCGCCCTGTCCCCCCGCCCGGACCACACCTGGCTGGAGCCGATGCCGGACGCCCGCGTGCTGCCGCAGACCGCCGACCCGGCCGAGGCCGCGGTCGCCAAGGAGTCCGTGCGACTCGCCTTCATGGCCGCCCTCCAGCAGCTGCCGCCCAAGCAGCGGGCGGTGCTGATCCTGCGCGAGGTGCTGGCATGGCGGGCGAGCGAGGTCGCCGAGCTGCTCGGCACGTCGGTCGCCTCCGTCAACAGCGCGCTCCAGCGGGCCCGCGCGACGCTCGCCGAGCGGGCGGACCGGGGCGCCGACGCGGCGGTCTCCGACCCGTTGGACGAGGAGCAGCAGAAGCTCCTGGAGCGCTATGTCGCGGCCTTCGAGGGCTACGACATGACGGCGCTGACGGCACTGCTGCACGAGGACGCCGTCATGACGATGCCGCCGTTCGACCTGTGGCTGGCCGGCCCGGCGGACATCACCGGCTTCATGACGACGCTCGGCGCCGCGTGCGCCGGGTCCCGGCTGCTGCGGGTGGAGGCCAACGGGCTGCCGGCCTTCGCGCACTACAAGCCGGACCCGGAGGCGGGCGGCTTCGCGCCGTGGGCGGTCCAGGTGCTGGAGATCTCAGACGGCCGCATCACCGGGTTCCACTGCTTCCTCGACACCAAGCGGTGGTTCCCGCTGTTCGACCTGCCGCTCCGTCTCGAAGCGGAGGCCGACGAGGTCCAGTAGGGCGTGCAGGGCCGGATCGGGGTCGCGCAGCCGGATCCGGCCCCCGGCCCGCCGGGCGGTGAGCTCCAGTCGGGCCAGCAGGTCGACCACGGCGAGCCCCGGCGGCCCGAGACCGCCGACGTCGCAGACGACCACCCCGGCCCGGGTGCTTTCCAGCAGCGCGCGCACCTCGTCGCAGAACCGGGGCGTCTCCCCTCGGGAGACGGGCCCCGGCAGCACGAGTACGGCGGGTGTCACGGCGTCCACGTGCGGTAGACCGGGCGTCGGCCGGGAAATCATCGGTGCCGAGGCCGTCGGGGATCACATTGACCTGGGCGTGCCCTCCACCAGAGGGTTCGCTGTATGCCCCACATACCCTCTCCCGCCCCCGCCGCGCCGCCCGGTACCCGCCTCTCCGTCCGCGAGGAGGTGCCGTGCAGGGGGTGCTGACCGGCTTCGCGGTCATCGCGGTGGTGATCGGGGTGGGCTATGTGCTCGGCCTGCGCGGCCACCTCGGTCCCCAGGGCCGCGAGGTGCTGACCAAGCTCGCCTTCCACGTGGCCTCCCCCGCGCTGCTGTTCACCACGCTCGCGACGGCCGACCTGTCGGTGGTCTTCTCCGCCCGGCTGCTGGTGACGGCCCTGTCCACGGTGGCGGTGGCCGGTGCGTTCGTCGCGGTGGGCGTCGCACGGGGCTGGGGCGTGGGCCGTACGACGATCGGCGCGCTCTGCTCCGGCTACGTCAACTCCGGCAACCTCGGCATCCCGATCGCCGTGTACGTCCTGGGCGACGCCTCGCTGGTGGCGCCGGTGCTGCTGTTCCAGCTGGTGCTGGTGACGCCGGTGGCGGTGACGATCCTGGACCTGTCGCGCGGGGGCGCCGAGGGCACCCTGTGGCGGCGCCTGCTGACGCCGCTGCGCAATCCGATAGCGCTGGGCTCACTCGCCGGGGTCGCGGTCGCCGCGAGCGGCCTCGAGGTGCCCGACCCGGTCATGGACCCGGTGACGCTGATCGGCAACATGTCGGTCCCGGCGGTGCTGCTGGCCTTCGGCATCGGCCTGTGCGGCTCCACGATGCCGCTGCGGGGCGTGGAACGGCGGCCGGTGCTGCTCGCGGTCGCGCTGAAGGCGGTGGGCCAGCCGGCGGTGGCCTGGGCGCTGGCGTCGGGGGTCTTCGGTCTGCGGGGCCCCCAACTCCTCGACGTGGTGGTGACGTCGGCACTGCCCGCCGCGCAGAACCTGTACACGTACGCGTCGACCTACGGGGTCGGCGAGCGGCTGGCGCGGGACGCGATCCTGGTGTCGACGGTGGTGTCCGTGCCGGTGCTGGTGGGGGTGGCGGCGGTTCTCGGGTGAGTCAGGCCTCTGGGAACCCGCCGGTGTCGATGGTCAGGTCGAAGGGTGCGGGGAGCGTGAGGGGGTCGCCGAACTTCGCGGCGCTCAGCACCCGGTAGACGTCACCCTTCGGTTCGCCGTACAGCGTCGCGGTGGGGCCGCCGGGTGCCCAGCGGTCGACGAGGAGGTAGAGGGGGATCCCCGCGGTGGCGTAGGCGGCGGGCTTGCTGATGCGGTCGTGCCGGGCGTTGGACTTGGAGGTGACCTCGACGACGAGTTCTGCCAGGGCGGCGGGGATGTGGGTGTCGGACTCCGTGTGGTCCGGCAACTGCGTCACCACGAGATCCGGGATCAGCATCCCGAGGCGGGACGGCACCGAAAGCGCGAGAGTCTGATAGATCCCCCACCGGTCAGGGATCACCGCATACAGACGGCGCTGAATGCGATCAGTGATGTCGTTGTGAGGCAGTCCCGGAGCTGGTGACACGGTGATGATCCCCTCGATGATCTCCACCTTGCTGCCCTCGGGCCAATCCATCTCCTCCCAGAACCGGACGAGGTCGTCCCAGTTCTGGTCGGGCTCCTGGCTCACGGTGAGTGCGCTCAGTCGGGTAGCCGGAGGGCGTTGCCGCCCCCCGGCCCCCTCAGAACCGGACGTGCGACTGTTCACCGCATCCGGCTCAAGCGGGCCCCTGGAGTCACGCGGGTCGGTCATCTTGCCTGGCCTTCCTGTGATCGCCGGCGTGGTGCTGGCGATGGCAGTCAGCGTGTACGAGGCGAAGGTTCGTCCGCTCGTCCGAGCCGCCGTCGCGCCGATAGATGAAGTGGTGCTTGTGCAGCGGCTTCATCGATGCCGAAAACCACGCGGCCCACTCGCGAGGGTTGTCCGGTGAGTATTCGGCGTCGGGGATCAACGGCTGTTTGCACAGCGGACAGATCCCCTTCTGGCGGGATGCGAGGGTGATGGTCCACCTGTCGGCGGTCCCGGGCATCCTCTTGCGACGGCGACTCACCCAGTAGTCGGCCAGCGAGGGGTCGTCAGGAGAGTTGCCTTCCTTGACGATCACGTGCCGGACGATTCTGGTCCAGTTGAACTTGTAGAGGTAGGTGCCGGTATCCCGGTCACCGAATACCCACTGGTCCTTCCGGGTCGAGTTGAAGACGCCGTAGTGCTTGGCCAAGCGCCAGCTCTTCGGCTTGTTCGGGTGGGAGTGCTTGACCCACTTCTGCGTGAGCGTCCACACGTAGAAGTCCAGGGACTTGAAGGTCTCCTTGGACACCACCGTCCGGTAATAGGTGGCCCAACCCTTGATGATCGGGTTGAGCTTTCTCACCACAGCCGCAGCGTTCGCCCCTCTCAGGCCGATCACTTCACTGCGGAGCCGTTCCCGAACCCTCCTTACGGCCGCCTTACTCGGCTTGATCAGCAGGATGCCGTTGTATCTCCTGATATTGAACCCGAGGAAGTCGAAACCTTCTTCAAGGTGGATGACGGAAGTCTTCTCCTCGTTGAAGGCGACCCCCCGCGGGACCATCCATTGAGACAACTGCTCCTTGACCCGGCGCGCCTCTTCTTCACTGTGACAGAACACAGCGAAGTCGTCTGCGTACCGGACCAGCACCGGGGCATCTCTTCGGGACTTGTTGGATCGTCCCTCTGCGAGGTGCCCGGCTGCCGTTTCCATGCCGTGCAAGGCCACGTTGAGCAGCAGTGGGCTGATGACACCGCCCTGAGGAGTTCCCTCCTCAGTGGGCGAGAGCCGTCCGCAGTCCATCACTCCCGCTTTGAGCCATCCTCGGATTGCATCCCGTGCAGGGAAGGCCCCGATGAGGTTCATCAAGTGGTCGTGTGAGATGCGGTCGAACGCCGCCGTCAGGTCCGCGTCGAGCACCCATAACCGCTTGGCCCGTTTCTGGCCTGCGACGATGTAGATAGCGCCGATCGCGTCATGACAACCCCGGCCGGGGCGGAAGCCGTAGCTTCGTTGTTCGAACCGGGCTTCCCACTCGGGTTCCAGTGCGTTCTTGACGCGGGCCTGGCGGACCCGGTCACGGATGACTGGAATACCCAAGGGTCGCTGCTTTCCGTTGGCCTTGGGAATGTACACGCGCCGGACGGGCAGGGGTTTTCCAGGGGAGCGTTCCGCTGTCATCTCAGCAGCCAGCCGTCCTCGCGCGATCGGAGTGAGCGCGCGTTCCTGATCGATCCCGGCCGTCCGACGGCCTGTGCTCTGCTGCGTTACCCGCTTCACACTCACGAGCGTGTTCGAGTGGGACCGCAGCATGAGCTTCTGCAAGTTCCGGACCTTCTTCAGGTCCCCTTCCCGCGTGGCTGTGAAGATGCGCTGCCTCAGTCGCCGTACCGACGCCTCAGCTTTGGCCCAGTCGATGCTGTGCCAGGTCTGGGCGTAGTCCTCCGGTCCGTTCGCCGTCGTAGGAGGCAGCGCCGCCGTAGCGGTCACTGCCACACCTGCCTTCGGCATCCAACTTGCCCTTCGGTTCGGGGTTCTTCGCAGTTCTTCCTCACGGGCCTACCTGATCCGCGTGGGCTCCCTTTCGGGCCGGGGCATCGTGCCTCGTATCCGACGAGTTATGGGACACGGCTGGGGACCCCGCGTCCTTTTCCTCTGGGCTTTCGCCCTGTCGGCGTTCGCTTCTCGGATCATCCTGTCCCGCTGGAGGCTTGGTCCTTCGTTACCTCCGGATTACCGGGATCAACTCCCGGGCTCCAACGGGGTTTCCACGTTCCGCTCCCACAAGATGCGACCGGGGTGGGCTCCCTCTTAATCCCGGGCCCGACGGTGCCCTCCCCCTTCGGCCCCAATCCTCAGGGGTCGTCGTGCGCTCTTCCGCGCCAGGGCCTGTCTGCCGCCGACAGCTCACCATCGACGCGGCACAGGAGTTACGGGACTTCTTCAAGGGTTCATTTTCATTAGCCCGTCCGGTCTTCCCCTCGCTTGTTGCGACCCGATGGCCGGGCTGCTCTTGAGCTTTCCCTTCCGGCTTCACACCCCGCCGTTACCAGCGACGCATGCGGAAGTGGGGACGGACCTTGGACACTGGTCCGGGATGACCTACTCATGATCTTCTTCCCCTTGCAGGTCATCTACTTGGGTGGAGCGACTTCGTGTCGCACTGGCGGTTCTCCTATCGGTGCGTCACCGATCCCAGCATGCCGAACGGGACCGGCACTGGTCTACCGGCCCCGTTCGCCCGAATGGGGAATCCGCAGGTCAGGCGATACGTTCCCGCACCACCGGCGAGGCCGTGAAGTCCGTGCCCGCCGGGGCGACGTCGTACGCGCCCTCCACCGCCGCGAGCGCGTACTCGAAGCGGTCCGGGGTGTCCGTGTGGAGGGTGAGGAGGGGCTGGCCCGCGGTGACCGTGTCGCCGGGCTTGGCGTGGAGCTCGACGCCCGCGGCGGCCTGCACCGGGTCCTCCTTGCGGGCGCGGCCCGCGCCCAGGCGCCAGGCGGCGACGCCGACGTCGTAGGCGTCGAGGCGGGTCAGGACGCCGGAGGCGCCCGCCTTCACCACGTGCTGCTCCTTCGACCTGGGCAGCGCGGCGTCCGGGTCGCCGCCCTGGGCCGCGATCATGCGGCGCCAGACGTCCATCGCGGAGCCGTCGGCCAGCGCCTTCGCCGGGTCGGCGTCCTTCAGGCCCGCGGCGTCGAGCATCTCGCGAGCCAGGGCGAGGGTCAGCTCGACCACGTCGGAGGGGCCGCCGCCGGCCAGGACCTCGACCGACTCGCGGACCTCCAGGGCGTTGCCCGCGGTCAGGCCGAGGGGGGTGGCCATGTCGGTGAGGAGCGCGACCGTCTTCACGCCGTGGTCGGTGCCGAGGCCGACCATCGTGGACGCCAGTTCTCGGGCGTCCTCGATGGTCTTCATGAAGGCGCCGGAGCCCACCTTCACGTCCAGGACCAGCGAGCCCGTGCCCTCGGCGATCTTCTTCGACATGATGGAGGAGGCGATCAGCGGGATCGCCTCGACCGTGCCGGTGACGTCGCGCAGCGCGTACAGCTTTTTGTCGGCGGGGGCGAGACCGTCACCGGCCGCGCAGATCACCGCGCCGGTGGTGTCCAGGACGTTCAGCATCTCCTCGTTGGACAGGAGGGCGCGCCAGCCGGGGACGGACTCCAGCTTGTCCAGGGTGCCGCCGGTGTGGCCGAGGCCGCGGCCGGAGAGCTGCGGGACGGCCGCGCCGCAGGCCGCCACCAGGGGCGCGAGGGGCAGGGTGATCTTGTCGCCGACGCCGCCCGTGGAGTGCTTGTCGGCGGTCGGGCGGGACAGGGACGAGAAGTCCATGCGCTCGCCCGAGGCGATCATCGCGGCGGTCCAGCGGGCGATCTCGCCGCGGTTCATGCCGTTGAGCAGGATCGCCATGGCGAGGGCCGACATCTGCTCGTCGGCGACCTCGCCGCGCGTGTAGGCGTCGATGACCCAGTCGATCTGCTCGCCGCTCAGCTCACCGCGGTCCCGCTTGGTGCGGATGACGGAGATGACGTCCATGGCCATGTCTGGCTTTCCTAACGCGAGTTACTACTTGGTGAGGTGGTCGGGACCGAAGGCCTGCGGGAGCATCCGGGACAGGGGCAGGATCCCCTCCGGGGTCTCAAGGAGCAGCTCCGGGCCGCCGAACTCGTACAGGAGCTGGCGGCAGCGGCCGCAGGGGACGAGTACGGCGCCCTCGCCGTCGACGCAGACGAAGTGCGTCAGCCGGCCCCCGCCGGTCACCTGCAACTGGGAGACGAGCCCGCACTCGGCGCACAGGCCGATGCCGTAGCTGGCGTTCTCCACGTTGCAGCCGGTGACGGTGCGGCCGTCGTCGACGAGGGCGGCGGCGCCCACGGCGTACCCCGAATAGGGGGCGTACGCCCGGGACATCGCGTCCCGGGCCGCCGTGCGCAGCTCCTCCCAGTCGGCCCCGGTCACTTGCCCTGGCCCTTGCGGTACTGCATGCCGTCCGCCTTGGGCATCCGCAGCCGTTGTGCGGACAGCGCGAGCACGACGAGCGTGACGACGTACGGCGTGGCGGAGACGACCTGGTTGGGGACCTCGTTGGTACCGGCGTACCAGGCGAAGACCAGGGCGCCGACGACGAAGGTGATCGCGGCCTTGACGTACTTCTTGCGGATCACCAGCCAGATGGCACCGGCGACCAGCAGCAGCGCGCCGAGCAGCAGCAGCGCGTGCACGTTGGCGGAGCCGCCGCGCAGGTTGAGGCTGTCGGTGTAGCCGAAGAGACCGGCGCCGATGGCGAGGCCGCCCGGCATCCAGTTGCCGAAGATCATCGCCGCGAGGCCGATGTAGCCGCGGCCGCTGGTCTGGCCCTCCAGGTAGAAGGGGTTGGCCACGATGGACAGGAAGACGCCGCCGAGACCGGCCAGTCCGCCGGAGATGATCACAGCGAGGTACTTGTACTTGTAGACGTTGACGCCGAGGGACTCGGCCGCGATCGGGTTCTCGCCGCAGGAGCGCAGGCGCAGGCCGAACGGGGTGCGCCACAGGATCCACCAGGTGGCGGGGATCAGGGCGACCGCGATCAGGGTGAGCCAGGAGACGTCGGTGACCAGGCCGCCGAGCAGGCCCGCGATGTCCGAGACGAAGAACCAGTGCTGGTCGTTGAGGCTGTCCAGCCAGTCCGACAGGCCCGGGATCGAGAAGTGGCCGAGGGAGTCGACCGGCGGGGACTGCTTGGCCGAGCCGCCCTGGTGGCCCTCGAAGGCGAGCGGGGCCAGGTAGCGGGTGGCGCCGAGGGCGAGGATGTTGATGGCCACACCGGAGACGATGTGGTTGACGTTGAAGGTGATCGTCACGATGGCGTGCAGCAGACCGCCGAGGCAGCCGCCGACGATGCCGACGAGCACGCCGGTCCACGGGCCCCACTGGAAGCCGGCCCAGGCACCGAACCAGGTGCCGAGGATCATCATGCCTTCGAGGCCGATGTTGACGACGCCCGCGCGCTCGGCCCACAGACCGCCGAGACCGGCGAGGCCGATCGGGACGGCGAGCTGGAGGGCGGTGGACATCTGGCTGACGTTGGTGATGCCGTTGGCGCCGGTGATCAGGCGGACGATCGAGGTCAGCGCCAGGGCTCCGGCGATGACCAGGAGCAGCACGGGCCACGACATGCGGCGGCCGGTCCGTGGTGCGTGCTCCAGCGACGGCTGGTTGACGTCGGTCGCTGTGGTCGGAGCGGTCATCGGCCGGCCACCTCCTTCTTCGAGTTGTCGGTGGCGCCCAGGACGTGTCCGGCGGCCAGCTCCGCGCCGACCCGGCGCTGCTGGCGGCGCAGGCCCCACTCGCGGACGGCCTCGTAGGAGACGACGACCGAGAGGACGATCAGGCCCTGCATGATGACCGCGATCTCCTTGTCGTAGCCGTGGAAGTCCAGCTCGGGCGAGGCCTTGTCGAGCCAGGCCCACAGCAGGGCGGCGAAGGCGATGCCGACCGGGCTGTTGCGGCCGAGCAGGGCGATGCCGATGCCGAGGAAGCCGATGCCGGTGGGGAAGTTGAGGCTGTAGGTGTGGGTGTCGCCGAGCAGGATCGGCAGGCCCGCGAGACCGGCGAGGCCGCCGGAGATGAGCATCGCGGTGAGCACCATGCGCTTGGGGTCGACACCGCTGGCCGCGGCGGCGGACTCGGAGGCGCCGGAGGCGCGCAGGTCGAAGCCGAAGCGGGTGCGGTTGAGGACCAGCCAGTAGCCGATGCCGAGCAGTACGGCGAGGACGACCAGGCCGTAGATCTCACCGGCCGCGCCCATGTCGATGCCGGGGATCCAGCCGGACTCGTGCATCTCGCCGGTGGTGTTGTTGTTGCCGATCTTGACGCCGAAGACGTCGGGCAGCCACAGGTAGCCGATGACGGCGGTGGCGATGGAGTTGAGCATGATCGTCGCGACGACCTCGCTGACACCCCGAGTGATCTTCAGGACGCCGGCGATGCCGGACCAGAACGCGCCGGTGAGAACGGCGGTCAGGAGCAGCAGCGGGACCTGGAGGCCGGCCGGCAGGTTGGCGTGGGCGCCGACGATCGCGGCCATCATGGCGGCGAGCTGGTACTGCCCGTCGACGCCGATGTTGAAGAGGTTCATCCGGAAGCCGATGGCCACCGCGAGGGCCGCGATGTAGTACATCGACGCCTGGTTGACGATCAGGACCTGGATGTCGGAGAAACCGGCCTGCTCGAACATGAGGGCGAACGGTTCGACCGGGTTCTTGCCCGAGGCGATCAGGACGATCGCGCTGAGCACGAAGGCCACGGCGAGCGCGATGACCGGTCCGGCCACCGCGAGGAGCACGCGCTCCTTGTCGAACTTCTTCATCAGCGGGCCTCGTCTTCCGGAGACTCGGGGGACTCAGGGGCCTCGGGGGACTTGAGCGACTTGGACGGCTGGGACGGCTGCGACGCCTTGGACGGCTTGGGGGTCTCCTCGTCCTCCAGGTGTCCGGAGGCCGCGCCGGTCATCGCCGAGCCGAGTGCCTCGGGGGTGATGGTGGCGGGGTCGGCGTCCGCGACCAGCTTGCCGTCGTAGATCACCCGGAGGGTGTCGGACAGGCCGATCAGCTCGTCCAGGTCGGCGGAGATCAGCAGCACGGCGAGACCCTCGCGGCGGGCCTCGCGGATGTGGTCCCAGATCGCCGCCTGCGCGCCGACGTCCACGCCGCGGGTGGGGTGGGCGGCGATGAGGAAGCGCGGCTTGTGGCTCATCTCGCGGCCGACGATCAGCTTCTGCTGGTTGCCGCCGGAGAGCGAGGCCGCGGTGACGTCGATGCCGGGGGTCCGGACGTCGTACGTCTCGACGATGCGGCGGGTGTCCTGCTGGGCGCTCTTGAGATCCAGCCAGACGCCCTTGCTGTTGGGCTTCTCGGTGACGTGGCCGAGGATGCGGTTCTCCCAGAGGGGGGCCTCCAGGAGCAGCCCGTGGCGGTGGCGGTCCTCGGGGATGTAGCCGACGCCCTGCTCGCGGCGCTTGCGGGTGGGCAGCGCGGTGATGTCCTGGTCGAGGAAGCGGATGGTGCCGGAGTCGGCGTGGCGCAGCCCGATGAGCGCGTCGACCAGCTCGGTCTGGCCGTTGCCCTCGACACCGGCGATGCCGAGGATCTCACCGGCGTGGATGGTGAAGGAGATGTCGTCGAGCAGCGCCTTGCCGCTGGGCGCGGACAGGCGCAGCGTGTCGACGGTGAGGACCGCGCGGTCGGTGACCGTGGACTCCGCCGTCTGGGGGGTGGGCAGCTCGCTGCCGACCATCAGCTCGGCGAGCTGGCGGGGCGTGGTCTCGGCGGGGACGGCCGTGCCGACCGTCGTGCCGCGGCGGATGACGGTGATCTCGTCGGCGACCGAGAGGACCTCGCCCAGCTTGTGGGAGATGAAGATGACGGACAGGCCCTCGGCCTTCAGCTCGCGCAGGTTGTCGAAGAGGGCGTCCACCTCCTGCGGCACCAGGACGGCCGTGGGCTCGTCGAGGATCAGCGTGCGGGCGCCGCGGTAGAGAACCTTGAGGATCTCCACGCGCTGGCGGGCGGCGACGCCCAGCTCCTCGACCAGGACGTCGGGGCGCACGCCGAGGCCGTAGCGCTCGGACAGCTCCTTGATCTTGCGGCGGGCCCTGGCGCCGATGCCGTAGAGCTTCTCGCTGCCGAGGACCACGTTCTCCAGGACCGTGAGGTTGTCGGCGAGCATGAAGTGCTGGTGGACCATGCCGATGCCGCGGACGATCGCGTCGGCGGGCGAGGAGAAGGCCACCTTCTCGCCGTCCACCGCGATGGTGCCCTCGTCCGGCTTCTGCATGCCGTAGAGGATCTTCATCAGCGTGGACTTGCCGGCGCCGTTCTCGCCGACGAGGGCGTGGACGGTGCCCTTGCGGACGGTGAGGTGGATGTCGTGGTTGGCCACGACTCCGGGGAAACGCTTGGTGATCCCGGCGAGTTCGACGGCGGTCACCGAATCGTTGACCGCCGCTCCGGCCGGAGGGCTGCTGGACGCGTTGATGGCGCACTCTCCTGGGGACGGGGGCCGTCTACGCGCGTAGCGCCCCTACGGCATCTAAAAGCGGCGGCACATCGACGCGACGGGGTACGGGGAGGGCGACTTCGAGGACGCTCTCCCCGTACCCCGCCGTGCGGCCGGGCCGGCGCGGTTACACGCTGTTCGAGGTGTTGCTGGTGCTACTCAGCCGTTCAGCTGCTCTTGACCTTGATCTCGCCGTTGATGATCTTCTCCTTGGCCGTCTTGATGGCTGCCTGGAGCTCGGCGTCGTCCGCGAACTTCGGGTTGGAGTCCGAGAGACCGACCTCGCCGGACTTCAGATCGCCCCGAACGATACCGGTCTCCGGCTTGCCGTCCTCGACCGACTTCGAAAGGTTGTAGACGGCCGACGCGACGTCCTTCGTGGCCGAAGTCAGGATGTAGTCCTTGTACTTCGCGAGGGCTTCCTGCTTGTACTGGTCGGAGTCGACGCCGATCGCCCAGACCTTGTTGGCGGCGGCGGCCTCGATCACGCCCTGACCGGAGAGGCCGGCCGCCGCGTACACGACGTCGGCCTTCTTCTCGATCTGGCCCTCGGCGGCGGTCTTGCCCTTGTCGGGGCTGGAGAAGCCGCCCTCCTCCGCGGTCTGCGTGAGGTACTGCGAGATGACCTTGATCTTCGGGTTGGTGTCCTTGACGCCCTGCTCGTAGCCGGCCTGGAACTTGTGGATCAGCGGGACGTCCACACCGCCCACGAAGCCGACCGTGTTGGTCTTGGTGCTCTTGGCGGCGGCGACACCGGCGAGGTAGGACGCCTCCTGCTCGTTGAAGACCAGGTCCGCGACGTTCTTCGCCTCGATCGTGGCGTCGTCGACGATGCCGAAGGTGGTGTCCGGGTACTTCTCGGCGACGTTCTTCATCGCGGAGGCGTAGGCGTAGCCGATGCCGACGACCGGGTTGTAACCCTGCTTCGCCAGCGAGGACAGCCGCTGCTCCTTGTCGGCGTCGGTCTCGCCGTCGGTGGGCTCGACGTCGGCCGTCTCGTAGCCGAACTCCTTCTTGGCCTGCTCCAGACCGGCGTACGCGGCGTCGTTGAAGGACTGGTCGCCCTTGCCGCCGACGTCGTACGCGATGGCGAGACCCTTGTCCCCCTTGGACTCCGAACCGGAGTCGGTCGAGGTACCACCGCAGGCGGCGAGGGCGAGGGCCAGTGAGGCGGTCGCTGCGCCTGCGACCGTGATCCGGGAAATCCGGCGCATGTCTGGTGCTCCTGTCGTACAAGCGCCGGGGACGGTTCGGCTGCGGCGCTGGCTTCGCCGCAGATTAACGCGCGTAGACCTGCCTGAAAACCCCTTCTGTCCACCTTGTTATCCGCCCGTGAGCAAGGACCCGCGAATGGGGGTACGGGGCTTGCCGGACGCAAACGGGGGGTGGCGGAGGGTGACGCCCGGCGGCGGCGGGCGTCGGACGCGGAAGCGGACGGGCACCGGGAGGTGTCCGTCCGCTTCGTGCGGGTGTGTGCGGGGGTGCGGCTACTCGGTCGCGACCTTGATGGAGCCGTCGACGATGGCGGCCTTGGCCTTCTCCACGGCCTCCTTGGCGCCCGGGACCTCGGCGAACTTCGGGTTGCTGTCGGACAGGCCCACGCCGTCGGACTTCAGGTCGAAGGTGTGGGTGCCGGTCAGCGGCTTGCCGTCCTCGACGGACTTGGCCAGGGCGAAGACCGCGCCGTTGATGTCCTTGAGGGCGGAGGTCAGGATGGAGTCCTTGTAGGCGGCGAGGGCCTCCTGCTTGTACTGGTCCGAGTCGACGCCGATCGCCCAGATCTTCGCCTTGGCGGCGGCCTCGATCACGCCCTGACCGGAGAGACCGGCCGCCGCGTACACCACGTCGGCCTTCTTCTCGATCTGACCCTCGGCGGCGGCCTTGCCCTTGTCGGGGCTGGAGAAGCCGCCCTCCTCCGCGGTCTGCGTGAGGTACTGCGAGATGACCTTGACCTTGGGGTCGGTGTCCTTGACGCCCTGCTCGAACCCGGCCTCGAACTTGTGGATCAGCGGGACGTCCACACCGCCCACGAAGCCGACGGTCTTGGTCTTGGTGGCCTTGGCGGCGGTGACGCCGGCCAGGTAGGAGGCCTCGTTCTCGGCGAAGACGAGGGACGCCACGTTCTTGCCCTCGACCACGGAGTCGACGATGCCGAAGGTGGTGTCCGGGTACTTGGCGGCGACGGCCTTCATCGCCGGGCCGTAGGCGAAGCCGACGCCGATCACCGGGTTGTAGCCCTGCTTGGCCAGGGAGGTCAGGCGCTGTTCCTTGTCGGCGTCCGTCTCGCCGTCGGTGGGCTCGATGTCGGCGGTCTTGTAGCCGAACTCCTTCTGGGCCCGCTGCAGACCGGCGTACGCGGCGTCGTTGAAGGACTGGTCGCCCTTGCCGCCGACGTCGTAGGCGATGGCGAGGCCCTTGTCGTCACCGCCGTCGTCGCCGCTTTCGCCGCTGGTGCCGCCGCAGGCCGTGGCGGCGAGTGCGAGCGACGCGACCCCCACCGCGACGCGGATCAGTCTTGATGTCCGACGCATCTGAAGTTCCCCATTCTCCAAAGCCCCGCAGCGGGCGCTCGGTTCGGCGCACAGTAACGCGCGTAGAAACTCCTGGGAACGGGGTTGCGCGGCGCCGTTATCCATTCGTGCCGCTGGCCGGATACCGCCGGTGCCGCTACGTCACGGCTACTGCACGGCGTCGATGAGGGCGGCCGCGGTGAACATCTCCACGCCGACCGTGATGGCGTGCTCGTCCACGTCGAAGTCGCCCTGGTGGAGGTCGCGGACCGTGCGCTCGCCGGGCGGGCGGACGCCGAGGCGGGCCATGGCGCCGGGCACGTGCTCCAGGTACCAGGAGAAGTCCTCGCCGCCGAGGCTCTGCTCGGTGCCCTCGACGGCGTCGGTGCCGCGCCGGGCGACCATGGCGGCCTGGAGCAGCTCGGTGCTGGTGACCTCGTTGACGACCGGGGGGACGCCGCGGACGTAGGTGATCTCGGACTTGGCCCGGTACAGGTCGGCGATCTCGTCGATGGCGCCCATCACCAGGTCGGGCGCCTGCCGCCAGGCGTCCAGGTCGAGGCAGCGCACGGTCCCGGCCAGTTCGGCGTGCTGCGGGATGACGTTCGGGGCGTGGCCGGACTCGATCCGTCCCCAGGTCAGGGCGAGCCCGCTGCGGCTGTCCACGCGCCGGGCGACGAGCGGGGGCACGTCGGTGACCACGCGGGCTGCGGCGGTGACCAGGTCGGTGGTGAGGTGCGGCCGGGCGGTGTGGCCGCCGGGGCCGTTCAGGGCGATCTCCAGCCGGTCGCAGGCGGAGGTGATGGGGCCGACCCTGAGCCCGATCTTCCCGGCGTCCACCCGGGGGTCGCAGTGCACGGCCAGGATGCGGCGCACCCCGTCGAGCGCACCGCCCTCGATGGCGTCGGCGGCGCCGCCGGGCAGCACCTCCTCGGCGGGCTGGAAGACCAGCCGCACGGGCCGGGGCAGCAGGCCCTGCTCGTGCAGGGCGGCGAGGACGAGGCCGGTGCCGAGGACGACGGTGGTGTGCACGTCGTGCCCGCAGGCGTGGGCGCGGTCGGGCACCTGGGAGCGGTAGGCGCACTCGGTCTTGGTGTCGGGGATGGGCAGGGCGTCGATGTCGGCCCGCAGGGCGAGCATGCGGGGCCCGCCGGACCACTGGCCCGAGTCGGTGCCGATGTCGCAGACGAGTCCGGTACCGATGGGCAGTACGCGCGGCTTGAGGCCGGCCCGCTCCAGCCGTTCCTTGATCGCGGCGGTGGTGCGGAACTCCTGGTTGCCCAGCTCGGGGTGCATGTGGAGGTCGCGGCGGAAGGCCACGAGCTCCGCGCGCAGCGCGTCGGGCAAGGTGCCGGGCAGCGCGGCTTCACCGGGAGTGTCGGCCTCGGACTCTGGGGACATCAACACGTTCACCCTTTGCAGCGTAGGGCTCCCGGGCGATCGATGGACCCACGATCAACAAAATTCAGCCCGTTAGGGTAAGAAAACTCGGCCGCCCCACGCATAGCCATCGTCTCGCTTGGGTAAACTTGGCCGCCTTTCCGGCCGAGCCGATCATGAGATCACCGGGAGCGGCCCGACCGCTCCACGGCACCCGTCCTCTTCCCCACGGTTACCACGCGTGGCCCGCTCCACGCGCCCTACCCGGCGCCCGCCACCGCCGACAGCCGGTGCACGTCCCGTGCCGAGCCGGTGACGCCGCTCAGGAATCCGCGGGCCCGCGGTGAGGCCGTCTCGGTGAGCCAGGCGGGGTCGATGTCGCAGACGGAGACGCGGACCTCGGTGCCGGCCAGGGCCAGCGGGAGGGTGTGGACGACGGTGGAGGGGAAACTGAGGATGGTGCGGCCGATCGGGCCGCGGCGGGCGATCAGCTCCAGCGGGAGGTCGGGGCGGACGATCTGCAGGCCGGTCTCCACGGCCAGCCGGTGCAGCTTCACGGCGCTCTCGCGGCGGTGGGCGAAGTAGCGGGCCGCCCCATGGCTCTTCGCCAGGGCGCCTACGGCGTCCACGTAGCGGTCGGCGTCGACGACGCCGGTCTCCACCAGGGAGGTGCCGACCATGTCGGCGCCCTTGGTGATGCGGGGCGGGCCGAAGCGGGACCTGGTCCAGGCGAAGTCGTTCGCGGTGACGGTGACGCCTTCGGGGACGTCCTCGATGGGCATGGAGGAGAAGACCGACACCTGCCGGTCCGGGGTCGGGGTGAGGCGGTGGCGGGCGGACCGGGAGACCGGGGCGAAGAGCAGGTCGCGCGGTCCGGGGCGGCTGCCCTTGCGGTGCCAGCGCACCAGGCGTTCGCCGTGGGCCAGCTGGGTGACGAACTCCATCGTGGCCGTGCCGTCGTCGACGACGACGAGGTCGTGGGCGCGGGTGATGGTGAGGAGCAGTTGTACGTAGCGGGAGAACGGGTCGCCCATGACGATCCGGTCCGCCTGGCGCAGCGCGGTGGTCAGGCCGCCGACCGTGCGGAAGGGGGCGGTGGCACCGCCGCGCGCCTCCTCCCAGCGGATCTCGTGGCCCTCCTTGCGGGCCAGTTCCGCCATGCGGCGCAGCTGGCCGCGGGTCATCGGGTCGACGGGCGAGAGGACCACGAGGGTGAGCTCCGCGCCGGGTGCGCGGGTGTGCGCCCACTCCAGCACGTTCAGCAGTTGTACCGGGCTCTCGACGAAGGCGAGAGTACGGGGGCCGGCGTTCCCGGCGCGGGGGCTCATCGGTGGGGGACCGTCCCGTGGTGAGTGACTCGGTGGCCGGGGATCAGACGGTGACGGGCTCGCCCGCGGCGGCGGCGATCTCCGCCTCGGCGACGACGCCGGTGACGCGGCGCAGCTTCTTCATCGGGCCGAGCTCCGAGTCGTAGACCTTCTTGACGCCGTCGCCGAGGGAGGCCTCGATGGTGCGGATGTCGCGCACCAGGCGGGTCAGGCCCTGCGGCTCGACGGAGGCGGCCTGGTCGGAGCCCCACATGGCGCGGTCGAGGGTGATGTGGCGCTCGACGAAGGTGGCGCCGAGGGCGACGGCGGCCAGCGTGGTCTGCAGGCCGGTCTCGTGGCCGGAGTAGCCGATCGGGACGTTCGGGAACTCCTGCTGGAGGGTGTTGATGACGCGGAGGTTCAGCTCCTCGGCCTGCGCCGGGTACGTCGACGTGGCGTGGCACATGAGGATGTTGTCGCTGCCCAGGACCTCGACGGCGTGGCGGATCTGCTTCGGGGTGGACATGCCGGTGGAGAGGATGACCGTCTTGCCCGTGGCGCGCAGGGCGCGCAGCAGCTCGTCGTCGGTCAGGGAGGCGGAGGCGACCTTGTGGGCGGGGACGTCGAACTTCTCCAGGAAGGCGACGGCCTCGGTGTCCCACGGGGAGGCGAACCAGTCGATGTTCTTGGTCCTGCAGTACTCGTCGATCTGGCGGTACTCGTCCTCGCCGAACTCCACACGGTGGCGGTAGTCGATGTACGTCATCCGGCCCCAGGGGGTGTCGCGCTCGATGTCCCACTGGTCGCGCGGGGTGCAGATCTCCGGGGTGCGCTTCTGGAACTTGACGGCGTCGCAGCCGGCCTCGGCGGCGGCGTCGATCAGCTTGAACGCGTTCTCCAGCTCGCCGTTGTGGTTGATGCCGATCTCGCCGGTGACGTAGACGGGGCGGCCGGGACCGGCCTCGCGGGTGCCGAAGGTGCGGATGCGGGAGTTGGTGCTCATGGCAGGGGGTTCCTTACTTGGACTGGGTGAGCGTGGGGGTGGTTTCGACAGCGGGGTCGAGGGCGTCCAGGGACGGACCCAGGAGCCAGGTCGCGATCTCCCGTACGGCGCCTTCGCCGCCGGGGACGGTGGTGACCGCGCGGGCCGCGCCGCGTACGGCGCCGTGGGCGCTCGCGACCGCCACGGGCCAGCCGACGAGGGCGAAGCACGGGAGGTCGTTGACGTCGTTGCCGACGTAGAGGACGCGTTCGGGCGCGATGCCCTGTTCCTCGCACCACTGCTTGAGGGCGAGGTCCTTGCGGTCGATGCCGTGCAGCACGGGGAGCTTGAGCTTGCGTGCGCGGGCGGCGACGACCGGGTTCACCTCCGTGGACAGGATCAGCATCGTCAGGCCGCTGCGGCGCAGGGCGGCGATGCCGAGTCCGTCGCCGCGGTGCACGGAGACGAACTCCCGTCCGTCGGAGTCGATCAGCACCCGGTCGTCGGTCTGGGTGCCGTCGAAGTCGAGGACGACCGCGTCGATGTCGGCCGCGGTCGGCAGGGCAGCGGGCCGGGCCCCGTCGAAGTGCGGCGCGAGGGCGCGGGCGCGGGCCAGGTCGTGCGGGTCGTCGACCTCCAGGACGCGGGCCGGGTCGGTGCGGACCAGTTCGGTGCGGCCGAAGAAGCGGTGCTGGTGCTTGCGGAAGCCGGGGGCGGCCATGGCGTAGGCGGCGCCGGTCTCCAGCAGGTCCTGGGGGCGGTCCTGGCGGCGGGGGCGGTAGGCCTTGTCGTGGTTGACGCCGTGGCCGCCGTCGGCCCCGCCCGGCTCGTCGGCGCCGTCCCGCCAGACGAAGCCGTGGAAGGGGGCGACGGTGACGGCCGTGTCCGCGCCGTCCTCGGCGACCGCGCCGGCCACCCCGTCGACGTCCTCGCGGACGAGGAAGGGGCTGGTGCACTGGACGAGCAGCACCACGTCGACGGCGGCGCCGTGCAGGGCCTCGTGGGCGTCCATGGCGTGCAGCACGGCGGCCTCGGAGGTGGCCGTGTCCCCGGCGATGGCGGCGGGGCGCAGCACCACCTCGGCGCCGGCCTCGCGGGCCGCCGCGGCGATGGCCTGGTCGTCGGTGGAGACGACGACGTCCGTCACGAGGCGGGCGGCCAGGCACTCGCGCACCGCGCGGACCACCAGCGGGACGCCGCCGACGGGGGCGAGGTTCTTCGCGGGCACTCCCTTGGAGCCACCGCGGGCGGGAATCACGGCGAGCACCCGGCGCACCGAAGCGCCCGGACTCGCTTGACTGTTGGACATGGGAACTGCTCCTTGCGCAGGTGTCGCGGGGACCGCGGACGCCGCGGACGGGACCGCAGGGGTCTCGGGTGCCGGGACGGGCCCGGAAACTGCGCCGCCCCCGAGGACCGGAACCGACCCGCCCGCCGGAGCCGCCCCGGGCGCCGAGGCGGACCCGGACGCCGGAACGGACCCGCACCCCGAGGCCGGACCGGGAATCAGGACCGGACCGGGAACCAGGACCGGCCCAGGTGCCGGGGCCGGGCCGGAGGTCGGGACCGACGCGGATGCCGGAGCCGGACCGGAGGTCGGGACCGACGCGGATGCCGGAGCCGGACCGGGGATCGGGACCGACGCGGGTGCCAGGGCCGGGCCGGGGATCGGGACCGACGCGGGTGCCAGGGCCGGGCCGGGGATCGGGACCGACGCGGGTGCCGGGGCCGGGGCGGGGATCGGGGTCGTCACAGCTCCCCCATCCGGCGGATCACCGGGGCGACGCGCTGGACGCCGTGTCGGTAGGCGCCGCGGGCCGCGCGGCGGACGACCTGGCGCACCGGGCCGGGCGCGCGGTCGGCGGCCGGGGCGCCGGGCAGCGGCGTGCCGTCGGGGGCGAGGTGGTGGCGGGCGAGGATGCCGGGGAGGTAGCCGGGGGCGGTGGCGAGGGTGTAGTAGGGGGCGAGGGGCGGCAGTCCGCCGGGCCGGACCAGCAGGGCGGCGATGCGGGCGCGGGCCTTGTCGAAGGCCGTCTCGTAGCCGCCGTCCGCCGCCACGCCCTGCCGGGCGACCCACTCGGGGTCGGGGGCGGGGCGGTGGCCGGCGTCGAGCTGGTCCCAGGAGGCGAGGCAGCCGGAGCCCACGAAGTGGTGGTTGCCGAGCGCCTCGCGCACCCCGAGGTCGCTGAGGACGACGGTGGGGATGCGGCGGTGCAGGGATTCCAGGGCCGCCGTGGAGCTGATCGTGACCAGGAGGTCGGTGCGGTCCAGGACCTCGCCCATGTGGCCGTACACCAGGCGGAAGTTGGGCGGCGGGTCGGCCCGCTGCACCAGCTTCTGGTAGGGCAGCTCCTCGATGTGCGTGGTGTGTTCGCCGGGCCTGGAGCGCAGCTTGAGCAGCACCTCGCGCTCGGGGTGCAGCCGGGCGTGGCCGATCAGCCGTTCGAGGAGGTACGTACGGTCCCTGCGGCTGTCCGGCACGGAGGGCTGCGCGGCGAAGACCACGGTGTAGGGGCGGTCGCCCCCGTCGCCCGGCTCACCGGCGTAGGCGGCCCCGCCCAGGAAGGGCAGGGCGACCTCGGTCACCGCTGCGGCGTCGGCGCCGACCCCCTCGTACACGGCGCGGAAACGCTCCGCGTCCTGGCGGGAGTTGGCGAGCACGAGGTCGGCGCCGTGGCGCAGCAGCAGGCCGTCGGCGAGCTTCTCGTAGACGACGCCGACGTAGCCGGTGACGACCACGGGCCGTTCGGCGCGGTCCTGCCAGACCCGGCCGAGCCCGTGCAGCATCGCCTGGACACCGCCGCCGACCAGGGCGAGGACGAGGATGTCGTAGGAGTCCTCGCCCCGCGCGCCGTCCATGGCGCGCAGGAACTCGACGGCGGTCACCTCGCGGAGCGAGTCCGCGCTGACGCCGACCTCCCGCAGCTGGCGGGCGGTGGGGGTGGCTCGGCCGCGCAGGAGGTAGCCGTCGAGGTGGATCTCCGTGTCCCCGGGGCGGACGCGGGTCGCGGTGAGCGCGCCCCATTTCCACCGGGTGTCGGAGTCCGCCAGGACGGCGACTCGCAGGGCCTTCGTTGCACTTGCTGGCACGCCGTAGACGCTAGGAAGCCATTTCTAGGAACCGCCCAACCGGAATCCAACAAAGGGTGAACAGCACATCGCCGAATGGGGAATCGGCCTGTCCGGGCCGCGGAAAAGCACCCGCTTCACCGCTTCGCCACGCCTCGTTCACCTCGTATCAAGCCACGGGTAAAGCCGCATGCCGGGGCCCCGCCTAACGTTCCCCACGTGCCAACTCTCTCCGTCATCGTGCCGTTCTACAACGTGCGGCAATACGCACCCGACACCCTGCGGAGTCTGCGCGCGAACGCGCGGGACGACTTCGAATTCATTCTCGTCGACGACTGCTCGACCGACGGGACCGCGGACATCCTCGCGCGCGCGGAGCACGAGCTGCCCGGGGCGGTCCTGGTCCGACACGAGCGGAACGGCGGCCTGGCGACCGCCCGCAACACCGGCATCGACCGGGCGCGCGGCGAGTACCTCACCTTCCTCGACGGCGACGACTGGCTGGCGCCCGGCCACTACGACCGGCTGGTCGCCACGATCGAGGGGCTGGGCTGCGACTTCGTGCGCACCGACCACGTCCAGTGCACGGCACGGGCCCGCACCGTGTACCGGGTGCCGCACGGCCGCCGGGGCGTGGTCCTGCGTCCGCGGGACGCGATCCTGCCCGCCCACCGGTCCACCTCCGTCGACTACGCCTACGCCTGGGCCGGGATCTACCACCGCCGGCTGGTCGAGCGGGGCCTGCTGCACTTCACCGACGGGCTGCGCACGGCCGAGGACCGGCCGTGGATCTGGAAGCTGCACCGGGAGGCGGAGTCCTTCGCGGTGACCGGACTGCTCGGGGTCTTCTACCGGCGCGGTGTGGCGTCCTCGCTCACCCAGATCGGGGACGTCCGCCAGCTGGACTTCCTCCGCGCCTTCGACGAGGTCGTCGCGGGGACGGCCGCCGACCCCGACGCCGCCGGTCTGCTCCCGAAGGCCGTGCGCACGTACTGCGCGATCATTTCCCACCATCTCGGTTCCATCGAAAGGTTCGAGCCTGCCGTGGCCCGCAAACTGAAGGCGATGAGCGCCGCCGCGCTGCGGCGGATGCCGCAGGACGCGCTCGACCAGGTGCTCGGCTCGATGGACACCGAGCGCGCCACCCGGCTGCGGCGGCTGCGCCGGCGTGCGGTCGCGGGCGCGGGCGCGGGGGTGGCCGCGTGAGCACGCAGATCTTCCTGGCGTCGACGCTGTACGGCACGGCCACGCTCGCCGCGGCCCTGGACTCGGGCTGCTTCGACGCGTCCGACCGGCGGATCCTGCTGGTCTCCAACAACGCGGCGACGCCCGAGACGACGCCCGCCGTGGACGAGATGCCCGGATTCGAGCAGCTGCGGTCGCGGTTCGACGACGTGGTGTCGTGGAACGAGACGATCTTCCCCTTCCATCCGGGCGGCTGGTCGCCGCGAGTGGACGACGCGCCGATGTGGGAGCGGTATCTGCGGCTGGCCTGGGGGCTCGGCGACGACGACGTGGAGCTCGTCGTGGAGTCGATCCAGGTGCACCCGGCGCTGGGCGTGGCGCAGATCTTCACCGACGCGCCGCTGACCGTCTACGCGGACGGTCTGATGAGCTACGGACCCACGCGCAACAAGCTCGACCCGCTGGTCGGCACGCGCGTGACGCGGCTGCTCCACCTCGACCTGGTGCCGGGTTTGACGCCGCTGCTGCTCACCGAGTTCGGCGTGGCGCCGGAGATCGTGCCGACCCAGGCGTTCACCAAGGTGCTGGCCGAGCTGGCGGGCACCGGCGCCGGTCTGCCGGACGTCGAGGAACCGGCGCTGCTGCTCGGTCAGTACCTGTCGGCGCTGGGCATCCTGTCCGCCGAGGAGGAGGAGGCCCTGCACGTGCGGATGCTGACGGGCGCCGTCGGGCTCGGGCACACCCGTGTGGTGTTCAAGCCGCATCCCACGGCCCCGGCGCGCTTCATCCGCTCCCTGGAGCAGGAGGCGGAGCGGCTCGGTGTCGACCTCACCGTGCTGGACACGCCGGTCCTGGCGGAGGTGCTGTACCAGCGGATGCGTCCGGCGCTGGTCGTCGGCTGCTTCTCCACGGCCCTGCTCACCGCGTCCACCCTGTACCGCCTGCCGGTCGCCCGGGTCGGCACCGAGCTCCTGCTGGACCGGCTGACGCCGTACGAGAACAGCAACCGCGTCCCCGTCACCATCGTCGACGCGCTGCTGCCCGAGCCGGACGACGCCGAGGCCGTCGCCGAGCGGCGTCCGGGCCTGGACACCGGGGCCCTGGCGGCGCTGGTGCGGGCGGTCGGTTTCGCGATGCAGGCCAAGATCCTGCCGGAGCTGCGGCCGGCCGCCGAGGAGTATCTGCGCAGCAGTCTCGACGCCCGCACCCGGCGGTACTTCAAGAAGCGGCGGCTCACGTCGTTGGGGCTGCCCGGCGGAATTCCGGAGCGGCTGGCATTCCTGCCGCGCAATGCCACGGCACGCAGGGTCGTACGCCGGGCGCGCAGTATTCGACGGTCGGTGAAACGCTGAGAGGATGTCCGGTGTCGGGAACATGAACGTGGAATCCTTCGCGCCCCCTGCCCCCTTCCGTTCATTTTCCCTTCACTCCTTGGCCGCCACTTCCCGTGCGATGATCCCCGCGGGAAATCTCCCCAGAAAAACCACAACTGGGCTGGTCG
This sequence comes from Streptomyces sp. NPDC001599, assembly GCF_042893535.1. Lineage (NCBI taxonomy): Bacteria > Bacillati > Actinomycetota > Actinomycetes > Kitasatosporales > Streptomycetaceae > Streptomyces > Streptomyces sp. NPDC001599. The sequence goes on along the minus strand of NZ_JBIAVA010000002.1, from coordinate 570,271 downwards.
TCTATGCGTATCGCCGTCTTCATCGAGAACCGCAACGGTGTCGGTCTCACCGCAGGGATCATGAACGCGCCGGGGGCACGGGAGCACACGTTCCTGCTGGTCACCGCCGACCTCGAAGGGGACGTGGGGCGGTGGATCGAGGAGGAGGCCTCGGCCCGGCTCGACGGGGCGCGGGTGGACAACCTGTTCCGGGAGGAGGAGGCGCTCGCGCACGCGCAGTTCCTGGAGGAGATAGCCCCCCGAATAACGGACTTCGTGCGGACGGAGTCCGTCGACCGGCTCGTCCTCTTCAACGACCGCTCGCAGCGCGGCAGCAGGGTCGCCCAGGCCCTCACCGAGACGCTGCCGGTGGTCCTGGTCCAGGACGGGCATCTCGACTTCCACTACAAGAGGCTCGGGGCCGGGCTCCGCGACCAGAACTGGTACTACGGTGCGTCGGGGCCCGCCGCCGTCTGCGTCTGGGGACCTGCCACCGCCCAGCACCTGCTGTACCGCAGGGCGGACGACGACCCGGTCGTCCACATCACCGGCGCCCTCGGCCACAGCGACGACCCGGACCTGCTGCGCGCCACGCTCAATCCGGCGCCGCGGCCCGCCCGTTCCTCGCGGGAGCCGTTGCGGATCATCGTCCTCGACCAGCCCCTGGGCGACCAGCGCAAACTGGCGGCCGGTCAGCACCGCGAGTACCTGCGGGCGGCCTGCGAGGCGCTCGCCGAGTTCGGTGAGGTCTCGGTCAAGCCGCACCCCTCGACCCTCTCCGGTCACCTGAACTGGCTGGGCACACTGCCCGGGGTCACGGTTCTGGACGAGTCGGCGCTGGTGGACGCGGCGGGCCTGGAGTCCTACGACCTGGCCCTGACGTTCTTCTCCACGACCTATCTGCAGACCCTGCGGGCCGGTGTCCCGCTGGTGCTGTTCAGCCCGCCGCCGCTGAACATCGTCTTCCCCGCCGTCAATCACGCGCTGCTGCGCAACGTCGGCAGCGTGGGAGAACTCGTCGACGTGGTGGGTCAGTTGCACCGCACGGGCAAGTTCGCCGGCAACAACACCGGTGAGCCGCTCACCCACTTCCTCACCTTCCACGACGACGTGGCGGAGCGGATCCTCACGGTGGTCCGGGAGGCGAAGGTCCGTGCGCCGCGGGCCGCCCCGGAGTCCGGCGCGGCCTCCCGCGCGCCGGCCGGCACCCGTGCCGAGCGGGCGCTGCGGGCGGTACGGGACCGGCAGCGGCCGCCCCGCTCACTGGCCGTGCTGGGCCTGGGCTTCGGCTATGTCACGGGTGTGGCGATCCCGGTCCTGACGTACACCCAGGCGCTGCTCGCGCACTCCCCCGTGGACGTCCGCTACCTCGACCTGAGCGCGTACTGCCGTACCGAGGACGTGCTCGACGCGCTGCGGGACATCGACGTGGTCCTGGTCAACAGCCTCGCGCCGCTGTGGCGTTCGGCCATCGGCAACGACCTCGTCGGCACCCTGCTCGCCGAGGACCGGTCGGTCTTCCTGTACGCGCACGAGACCGAGCACGTGATGGCCTACGAGGCCGAGCACAGTGCGCTGCGGCACAAGGAGATGCTGAAGCTGCTGCCGGAGCTGAGCGTGCTGTGCGTCTCCACGGCCCAGGCCGACATGTTCCGCGGGCTCGGGGTCGCCGATCCCGTCGTCGTCTACAACTCCGTTCCGCAGGACACCCACCGGGACCGCGCCCGGGTGGTGCCGGGGGCGCGGCCGCGGATCGTGATGGTCGGCTCCATGCAGGACCGCAAGGGCCTGGACCTGTTCTCCCGGGTCGCGGAGCTGGCGCACGCCGAGGGCCTGCCGTGGCGGTTCTCGTGGATCGGCCACCGCACCCCGCGGATCGCCCCGTCGACCCTGCTCTCCGACCGGGTGACGTGGACGGGCGCACTGTCCCGGCCCCGGGTGCGGGAGGAACTGGCCGCGTCGGACGTCTTCTTCCTCTCCTCCGTGGACGACCCGATGCCGCTGTCGGTGGTCGAGGCCGTCCAGCAGCGGCTGCGGGTGGTCACCTACCGGCGGGTCGGCTCCCACGAGGTGCTCGACGGGGTGCCGGGCTATCGCTCCTTCGCCGACTACACCCCGGAGGCGGCGTTCGAGGCCCTGCGGGCGGTACTGGGCGAGCAGGTCTCGGAGGACGACTACCGGGAGGTCGAGGAACTGTTCGGCATCCCCGCGTTCACCGCCCGGATGACGGCCGCCCTGGGACTTCCCGGGCCTCAGCGGGCGCCGCACGGGCGGGACGCCGCGTCCGAGGAGGACCTGGGGACGGCGGGCGGCGACGCTCCCGGAGAGCTGCGGGCGGTGATCCCCCAGCAGATCCGGCACCTCAACGAGGACTTCAAACGCCACGTCTCCACGGGGAACGTCGAGGACGCCCTGCGGGTGGGCACCGAGATCCTGCGCCGCCGGCAGCCGGTGGACGTGCTGATCGGCATGGCCGAACTGCAGGCCGCCCGGGGCCGGACCGGCGAGGCGTGCCGGCTCCTGGCCGCCGCGGCCATCGCCGGGGGCGACCGGGGCCGGGTGTGGTCGGAGATCTCCCGGGTGGCGGCCCTGCTCGGCCCGCGCGGCCGGGCCATCCGCCAGCTGGCCCGCAGGGAGTCGGTCAGGGCCCAGGTGACCCATCACTCGGCGCGGCTGCGCAAGGGGGACTGAGCGGCGGACCGGCCGGTGCCGCGGCGGCCGTCCCCTGCCGGACAGCCGGAGTTCCCCAGAAGTTCTCCCGATGGCCCGCTCGGCTGTTCTTCTCCCGGCCGTGCGCATGCCTAGCCTTGCCCCACCCCCACCCGTGTTCCTCGTACTCACGTTCAACTCCGTGACGGATTGAGGTCCTTGACGCATGAACAGCCGTTCCCTCCTCCGCGGTCCGGCGGCCCGGCGCCTGCTGCGCCCGGTCGCCGACCTGATCGACGAGCGCATCGAGCGGCAGGTCCGTTCGGCCGCCCGGCGCGCCGATGTCCAGGGGGCACCGGGCGGCCCGGACACCGAGACGCTGGCGCGGGACGTCGAGGTGCTCAAGCGCCGGCAGCTCACCTTGGAGCTGCTCTGCGGCCCCCGTGGCCGCGGCATCTCGCGCATGGTGGCCGAGGCTCCGCTGGAACGTCTGTACGCCGAGGTCACGGCCCTGGCCGGGGACCGCGACGCGGCGGTGCGCAACGTCTCCGCCGCGTTCCGGCTGCTGGTCGCGCTGGAGTCGCTGGGCGTCGGCCGGATCGCGGGCGGCACCATGAACATCTGCGGCAAGCTCGGCACCATCCCGCTGCTCGACCCGCCGAACGACGAGGTCCTGGAGATCGGCACGCTGTACGGCATGTTCTCCGCCGGACTCGTGCGGATGCTGGAGCGCGACGGCCGCGGCCCGAACCTGACCATCGTCGACCCCTTCGCCGGCGTCCAGCTCCAGCCCGGCACCGAGCAGCGCCCCGACCCCACCGGGACCCCGGTCGACGAGCACGCCGTACGCACCAATCTGGGCCTGGCCGGACCGGCGGGCGCGGCGGCGCGCATCCAGCGCGGGTACTCCGAGGACCCCGGGACCCGGGCCGCCGTCTCGGACCGCCGCTACGGGGTGATCGTCGTCGACGGCGACCACTCGGCCAAGGGCGTCGCCCAGGACCTCGAGTGGGCCGAGGAGATAGCCGCGCCGGGCGGGATCGTCGTCCTGGACGACTACGGCGACCCCCACTGGCCGGGCATCAAGGCCGCCCTGGACGACCACCTGAAGGGCGAGACCCGCTTCACCTACCTGGGCAAGGCCGCGCACTCCGCGTACCTGCGGGCGTCCTGACCACCGATGAACGACCGGACAGCGGTCGAAGGAGTAGTACGAGCGTGACCAAGACGGTCGTGAGCACGTCCATACCGCGGCCGGAGGAGATCGTCTCCCCTCCGGCCCCGTCCGGTCCGGCACCGGCGCCGCCCAGGTCCACGAAGGGGCGGCTGCGCGCCCTGGACGGACTGCGGCTGGTGGCCGCGCTGATGGTGGCGGCGTACCACTACGGCGGGCGCGGTGGTGACGTGACCACGGCCTGGGGGTCGTCGCCGAAGTTCCAGTTCCCGACCCTGCACTCGCTGTTCGCGTACGGCTGCCTGGGCGTGCAGGTGTTCTTCGTGATCAGTGGCTTCGTCATCTGCATGAGCGGGTGGGGGCGGTCGCTGCGCTCCTTCTTCGCCTCGCGCGCCTCCCGGCTGCTGCCCGCCTACTGGGTGGCGGTCGTCCTCGTGACGGCCGTGTTCGCCCTGCCGGTCGTCGCCTACGAGGCGGTCTCGCCGAGCGAGGGGCTGCTGAACCTGACGCTGCTGCACCAGCCGCTGGGCGCCGACCGGGTCCTGGGCGTGGACTGGACGCTGTGGGCGGAGATCCGCTTCTACGCCCTGTTCGCCCTCTGCGTCGTCCTGCCGGGCGCGAGCCGGCGGCGGGTCATCCTCTTCTGCGCCTGCTGGACGCTGGGGGCGGCGATCGCGCAGGCGGCCGAGGAGCCGCTGCTCGACCTGGTCCTGATGCCGCAGTACGCGCCGTTCTTCATCGGCGGCATCGGCCTGTACCTGGTGTACCGGGACCGGCGGGACGCGTACGCGTGGGGCATCGTCGCCGTGAGCTGGCTGATCGGCCAGTACTGGGCCGTGCAGGACCTGTGGCGCCCGCCCTCCCCGGACGCCTTCGCCAACCGGACGTCGTTCGGCATCATCCTGATCGTCACGCTGGGCTTCGCCCTGGTCGCCGTCATCGCGCTCGGCTGGCTGAGCTGGGCCGACTGGCGCTGGCTGACGGTCGCGGGTGCGCTGACCTACCCCTTCTACCTCGTCCACGAGCACCTGGGCTGGGTCGTCATCGAGGCGCTCCACCAGGATCTGGGCGTCCCGTCGTACGCCACCTTCCTGCTGACCGTCGCGGTGATGCTCGTGCTGGCCTGGCTGCTGAACCGTTACGTCGAGAACACGCTGACTCCCCGGCTGCGGAGCGCGCTGTCCCGGACACATTGAGCGATACGTGCGATTTTCTGACCGTCGCATCGCGCGCGCCCCCTCCATTTCGGGTGCCGAGGGGGCATCCTCGCCTCATGGCCACTGCGCAAGAGACGCACGAGTACCCCGGTGAGCTGAACGACGTCCCCGGCTGGTTCTGGCCGCTCGACCAGGTGCTGTTCTCCTGGTTCCTGGAGCGGCAGGAGCGGCTGGACACCCGCGGCGACCTGCTGGAACTGGGCGCCTACCTGGGCAAGAGCGCGATCCTGCTCGGGCACCGGCTGCGGGACGGCGAGACGCTGACCGTCTGCGACCTGTTCGGCGCCGAGCCGCCGGACGCGGCCAACCGGGCGGAGGCGGCGAAGTCGTACTCCTCACTCACCCGCCAGGCCTTCGAACGCAACTACCTCTCGTTCCACGACGCCCTGCCGAGGATCATCCAGGCGCCCAGTAGCGCGATCGTCGACGAGGTCGCGGCGGGCACCTGCCGCTTCGTCCACATCGACGCCTCGCACCTGTACGAGCACGTGGAGGGCGACATCCGCGCGGCCAGGGAGCTGCTGGGCCCCGACGGCATCGTCGTCCTGGACGACTTCCGCAGCGAGCACACCCCGGGCGTCGCCGTCGCCGCCTGGGAGGCGGTGCTCAACCGCGGGCTGCGTCCGGTCTGCCTGAGCAGTCAGAAGCTGTACGGCACCTGGGGCGACCCGGAGCCCGTGCGGGAGGAACTGCTCGCGGCGCTGCGCGGGCGCGACGACATCGCCGTGACCGTGGAGCGGGCCGCCGGACAGCGGCTGGTGCGGACCCGCGCCCGGGGCAAGCGGCTGCGGCCGCCCTCGCTGCCGTCCTCGCGGCACCCGGCACCCGCTCCCGCCCCCGACGCGGGCCGGCCGGACGCCGCGCCGGTGCCCGAGCAGAGCGCGCAGGCCCGTCCGGCGCGGACCGCGGCCCGCACGTCCCGGCCGTCGGCCCGGCGGGACCGTACCCGGCGGCTCGCCCTGGACCTGCTGCCGCCCCTCGTCACGCGCGCGGTGCGCCGGTACCGGGCGGTGCGGCGGTCGAAGGCCGGCGGGGCCGCGGGGGCGGCTCAGTCGAGGCCGTAGGACGCCGCGATGCCCGCGATCACCACGGCCAGCGACTCCTCGAAGTGCCGGTCGTAGTCCGTGAAGATCTCCGCGCCCGCCGCGGCCGTCAGAGGGTAGTCGGCCAGCAGGCGGGCGCGCTCGTCCACGTCGAAGCCCTCCCGGCGCTCGCCGGGCAGGGGCTCGACGCCCTGTTCCTCGGTGACGAAGCCGAGGGTGAACAGGTACGTCGTCGTGTTCGCCCGGACGGCCTGGGCGAGGGTGAGCCCGGCGGCCGTGAACAGCCGCAGGCTCTCCTCCATCTCCCCCGCGTGCACCGCGCCGGTGAAGCGTGAGCCGCTGAAGACCTTGGCGCCGTCGCGGTAGCCGAGCAGGGCCGTGCGCAGGCCGCGGTTGGCCTTGAGCAGCCGCTCGCGCCAGGTGTCGGCCGGGGTGAGGTGGGTGGTGGCGACCATCCGCCGGTACATCTCGGTGGCCATCTCGTCGAGGAGGGCCTGCTTGTCCTTGAAGTGCCAGTACAGGGCGGGCGCCTTCACGTCCAGCTCCCTGGCGATGGCGCGCAGGGTCAGGCCGTCCAGGCCGACGTCGTTCAGCAGCTCGAGCGCCGCGTCCGCGACCCGTCGGCGGTCCAGGGGGGCGCGTCGTTCCGTACTCACACTTGACAGCTTAACGGAGTTAAGGCCATCCTCGGACCCGTACGGAGCTTAACGACGTTAAGGAGAGTTGCCGTGAATGTCACGGATACGCATGCCCTGGACGCGGATGTTCTGGTCGTCGGCGCGGGTCCCACCGGCCTCGCCCTCGGTGTCGACCTGGCCCGGCGCGGGGTCCGCGCACTGATCCTGGAACGCGCGGACGGGCTGTTCCCCGGCTCACGGGGCAAGGGCATACAGCCCCGCACCATGGAGGTCTTCGACGACCTCGGCGTCCTCGGCGCGATCCACGCGGCGGGCGGCACCTACCCGGCCAACATGGTCTGGCGGAACGGCGAGCGGGTCGGTGAGCACCGCATGTTCGACCCGGCGGAGCCGAGCGAGGACTCGCCGTACGACGAGCCGTGGATGGTGCCGCAGTGGCGCACGCAGGAGATCCTGGCGGCGCGGCTCGCGGAGCTGGGCGGCAGCATCGCCTTCGGCCGGGAGGTCGCCGGTCTCACGCAGGACGCGGACGCCGTCACCGCGCACCTGTCCTCGGGCAGAACGGTCCGCGCCCGCTACCTGGTGGCCGCGGACGGCGGCCGGTCGACGGTGCGCCGCACCCTGGGCATCGGCATGACCGGCGAGACCGTCGACCCGAACCCGATGCTGGTCGCGGACGTCCGGATCAGCGGCCTGGACCGCGACAACTGGCACGTCTTCCCGCCCCACGACGGCGCCGACTTCCTCGCCGTCTGCCCGCTGGCCGGCACCGAGGACTTCCAGGTGACCGCGCGGTTCCCCAAGGACGCGGACGTGGACCTCTCCCCGGACGGCGTCCGCAAGGTCGTCGCGGAGCGCTCGCACATCGCCGCCGAGGACGTGACCGAGGTGCGCTGGGCCTCCGACTTCCGGCCGCGGGCCGCCCTGGCCGACCGGTTCCGTTCGGGCCGGGTCCTCCTCGCCGGGGACGCGGCGCACGTGCACTCGCCCGCGGGCGGCCAGGGCCTGAACACCAGCGTCCAGGACGCCTACAACCTGGGGTGGAAACTGGGCGCCGTACTGGCGGGCGAGGCCCCGGCCGCGCTCCTGGACAGCTACGAGGAGGAACGGCGCCCGATCGCCGCACAGATGCTCGACCTGTCGACCGGCGTCCACCGCGGCGAGGTGCGGCGCGGCGCGGCGACCCGGCAGCTGGGGCTGGGGTACCGGGAGTCGTCGCTGACCCTGGAGACGCGGGGCGCCGTCGGCGAGGGCGCGGTGCGGGCCGGGGACCGTGCGCCCGACGGGACGGTGGACGGCGTACGGCTCTTCGACGCCTTCCGGGGGCCGCACTGGACGCTGCTGGCGCTGGGCGCCGACGCGCCCGGCGGTGGCGTGGGGCCCGCGGTGCAGGTGGTGCGCGGGGGCGCCCACGGCGCGTACGGGGCGGGGCTGTTCCTCGTACGGCCGGACGGGTACGTCGGGTGGTCCGGGGACACGCCGGAGGGGCTCGACGCCTACCTGGGCCGGTTCGGGCTGGGCGGCTGAGGCCCCAGCCGGGTCCCCGGCCTGCCCGGCGGGACGTCTTCGCCCCCGATCACCCGTTCGAGGGAGCAGCCCGGCTCGGCGAGCGTCAGAAGGCGTCCGACGGGACGTACGTCCCCCAGACCTCCCGCAGCGCGTTGCACACCTCGCCGACCGTCGCCCGGGCGCGCAGCGCGTCCTTCATGGGGTAGAGGACGTTGTCCTCGCCCTCGGCCGCCTTCTTCAGGGCCGCCAGGGCCGAGTCCACCGCCGGCTGGTCGCGCTCCGCGCGGAGCCTGGCCAGGCGTTCGGCCTGCTGGGCCTCGATGGCGGGGTCGACGCGGAGCGGCTCGTAGGGCTCCTCCTCGTCGAGCTGGAAGCGGTTGACGCCGACCACGACACGCTCGCCGGAGTCGGTCTCCTGGGCGATGCGGTAGGCGGAGCGCTCGATCTCGCTCTTCTGGAAGCCGTGCTCGATGGCGTTGACCGCGCCGCCGAGGTCCTCGACCTTGGCCATCAGCTCCAGCGCCGCCGCCTCGACGTCGTCGGTCATCTTCTCCACGACGTAGGAACCGGCGAAGGGGTCGACGGTCGCCGTCACGTCCGTCTCGTAGGCGAGGACCTGCTGGGTGCGCAGGGCGAGCCGGGCCGACTTGTCGGTGGGCAGCGCGATGGCCTCGTCGAAGGAGTTGGTGTGCAGGGACTGCGTACCGCCGAGGACCGCGCCCAGCCCCTGCACGGCGACGCGGACCAGGTTCACCTCGGGCTGCTGGGCGGTCAGCTGCACGCCCGCGGTCTGGGTGTGGAAGCGCAGCATCAGCGACTTGGGGTTCTTCGCGCCGAACTCCTCCCGCATCACCCGGGCCCAGATCCGGCGGGCCGCGCGGAACTTGGCGACCTCCTCCAGGATCGTCGTGCGGGCCACGAAGAAGAAGGAGAGGCGGGGCGCGAAGTCGTCCACGTCCATGCCTGCCGCGACCGCGGTGCGCACGTACTCGATGCCGTCCGCGAGGGTGAAGGCGATCTCCTGCGCGGGCGACGCTCCCGCCTCGGCCATGTGGTAGCCGGAGATCGAGATGGTGTTCCACTTGGGGATCTCGGCCTTGCAGTACTTGAAGATGTCCGCGATCAGCCGCAGCGACGGCTTCGGCGGGAAGATGTACGTCCCGCGCGCGATGTACTCCTTCAGCACGTCGTTCTGGATCGTGCCGGTGAGCTTGTCCGCGCTCACGCCCTGCTCCTCGGCGACGAGTTGGTAGAGCAGGAGCAGCAGCGAGGCCGGGGCGTTGATCGTCATCGACGTGGAGACCTTGTCCAGCGGGATCCCGCCGAACAGCACGCGCATGTCGTCGACGGAGTCGATGGCGACGCCGACCTTGCCGACCTCGCCGCTGGCGATCGGCGCGTCGGAGTCGTGACCCATCTGGGTGGGCAGGTCGAAGGCGACCGACAGGCCCATGGTGCCGTTGGCGATCAGCTGCTTGTAGCGGGCGTTGGACTCCGTCGCCGTGCCGAAACCGGCGTACTGGCGCATCGTCCACGGCCGGCCCGTGTACATCGACGGGTAGACGCCCCGGGTGAACGGGTACTTCCCGGGCTCGCCCAGCTTCTCGGCCGCGTCCCAGTCCGCCAGGGCGTCGGGCCCGTAGACCGGTTCGATGGGCAGCCCGGACTCGGACTCGCGCGTCATGGTGTGATGCCTCCCGCTGAGCACATGTTCGACTTGCTCGAACTACCCGTCATTTACCCGCCGGTACGGGCCGGTCCTTCGACGGACTGTATCCGCGCGCGTGCACCCGGTGGAGAGGCGCACGCTGGGACCTTCCTCACAGCCCCGGAGCGGGCCCGGTCACAACGATGCCGTGCCGTTCGCGGCGCGTCATCCCGGGGAACATCTCTGGGGACGCCGGTGCGGGGCCGTGAGACGACGGGGGGCCGTGATGCGTATGACGGGCATGGGGAGCACGGGACGGGTGGTCGCCGCGGCGCTGGGGGCCGTACTGGCGGCGGGCGGCTGCACCGTGCAGGGCACGGGGGCGGACGGCAAGGGCCACGCGCCGGTGCGCATAGAGGTCACCGGCCACCCGCCGAAGAGCACGCCGTCCCAGGACCGGCACCGGCCGTCCAGTGCGCCGCCGGACGCGCCGGACGCACCGAAGGCGGCCAGGGTGCTGTGGAAGCGGGGCGACACCGGCCGGGACGTCCGTGAGCTTCAGGCCCGGCTGCGCCAGGTGGAGTGGCTCGTGGACGGGCCGACCGGGACGTACGACGACCTGACCGAGCGCGCGGTCAGCGGTTTCCAGGGCAAGCGCGGACTGCCGCGGACCGGGCGGACGGACTCCGTCACCTGGCAGCGGCTGCTCGGGATGTCGCACGAGCCGGGCAAGTGGGACCTGTACCTGATGGGCGGTCAGCCCGCCGCCGCGCCCGACCCGCGCTGCACGAGCGGCCGGGTGCTGTGCGTCAGCAAGTCGAGCCGCACGCTGCGCTGGATGATCGACGGGCGGACCGTGTCCACGATGTCCGTGCGCTTCGGCTCGCAGTACACCCCGACCCGGGAGGGCGTCTTCCAGGTCTACTGGAAGTCCCGCCACCACGTCTCGACGCTCTACGACTCGGCCATGCCGTACGCCATGTTCTTCAGCGGCGGTCAGGCCGTGCACTACTCCTACGACTTCGCGGCCCGCGGCTACGCGGGTGCCTCGCACGGCTGCGTCAACGTGCGGGACGAGGCGGCGATCGCGGATCTGTACGCGCAGGTGAAGACCGGCGACAAGGTCGTCGTGTACTGGTGAGGCGGTGCGGCGGCACGAGTGCCGGGCGGCGAATGGGGCGCGGGCGGGACCGGGGGAACGTGTCCCGCCCGCGCCGAGGTGCACGAGCCGCAGGTACGGGGGGAACCCCGGCTCGGTGCAGAAGCCGATGACCAGTCGGCTCACTCATTACTGCGTCACGGCGGCCGAAAGTGTCACACCCCCGGCGAGAAAAATCCCCGCCGCCCACGAAAGCGCAGGTCAGAGGGGATCAAGGGGCTACGCGGCGTGGAGCAAGCCGGTGTGCCGCGGCTGGGGCCGGTAGGCCGAGGAGGTGTGCGGGCCGTGGACCCGGTCGGGGTGGTGGGGGCGAGCGGGGTGGTGCGGACCGCGCCGGGGCGGGGCTATGTCGGCGTCGTCGTCGCCGTTGCCGCCGTCGTCGTCACCGTCGCCGCCCTTGCCCTGGCCCTTGCCTTTGTCCTGGCCCTGGCCGTCGCCCTTGCCGTTGTCCTTGCCTTCGCCCTCGTCGCTCTTGGCGCCCTTGCCGCCCTTGCCGCCGTCGTCGCTCTTGTCGCTCTTGTCGCCCTGGCTGTCGCCGTCGCCCCTGTCGCCGCGGAGCTCGCCCTCCCGGACCGGCCCTTGCGGGGTGGCCCGGTCGGCGCCGTCCCGGCCGCCGGTGCCGGTTCCGGCGAGGAGACCGCCGCAGTACTTCCCGACCCGCGAGGCTCCCCCGGCCGCGTCCTTCAGCGCGCGGCGGTGCTCGGTGTCGAGTTCCTTGCCCGCGCGCACCTTGCGGCAGGACGCGGCGAGGCTCGACCGACGCCCGTCGGAGCCGCCGGGGTCCCGGTCGTCGGCGCCGCGGTCCCGGGCCTCGCCGCCGTCCCGCGCGGTGCCGCCCTCGGACGCGCCCGGGGTGGCGCCCGGCACCGTCCCGCCCTGCACGCCGTCCAGCGGCGAGGGCGGGGCGAGCGGACGGTCGGGGGAGGCCGCGGCCGAGACGGTGGCGGCGGGTTCCGGTTCGGTGCGGTCGAACGGCGTCGGCAGCACTCCGGTTCCGGCCGCAGCGGCCACGCCGCCGATCATGCCGACGGTCAGGGCGGCGGCCAGCCCGAGGCGCAGGGGGCGGCCCCGGCGCGGCCGCCGGGCGCCCTCGCCGGGCGGGCCGACGCGGACGGGTCCGGCGCCGGAGGGCCGGTCCGCGGCACCGTGCCCGACGGCGGCCGAGGCCCCCGCCGACACGTCGGCCCGTTCGGCGCGCACCTTGCGGAAGGCGGCCAACGCGGCGGCCTCGCCGGGGAGTTCCTCGCCGGTCGGCGCCGGTGGGGCGAGTGCGCCCAGGGCCGCGACGAGTCGTCCGGCACGGTCGCGAACCGCCGGGTCGGCACCCTCCAGTGGCTCTCCGCGCAGCAGGAACTCCGCCGTTTCGCGGTCCAGCCACTTGTCCTGCTCGTCGGCCATCACATGTCCTTCTGCGTCCGCGCACGCGTATGCGTCACACTCGCGGACGTCACCGCACGACCGCGCGGTTCTCGCTGCGGGGGCAGGGCGTCGAGCCCGCCGCCCGATTCCGGATCGCCACCGAGCAGTTCGGCCAGGCGCTTCAGGCCACGGTGCGCAGCCGTGCGGACCGCGCCGGGCCGCTTGCCCAGGGTCTCGGCGGCGCTCTTGGCGTCGAGGCCCATCACCACGCGCAGGACGACCGCCTCGGCCTGGTCCTGGGGCAGCCGGGCGATGAGGGAGAGGGTGCTGCCGGTGGCCAGCGCCTCCATTGCCTCGCCCGCGGTGTCGGACTCCGCGGGCTTGCCGGTCAGCTCCGTCTCGTCGCCGCCGATCACCGGCCGGCGGCCGCGCATGCGGATCTGGTCCAGCGCGCGGTTGCGGGCGATGCGGGCGGCCCAGCCGCGGAACCGGTCGGCGTCGCCGTCGAACCGTTCCAGGTCACGGGCTATCTGGAGCCAGGCCTCGGACGCCACGTCCTCGGCGTCGTGTTCGCCGACGAGCGTACGCACGTATCCCAGCAGTCGCGGATGCACGGCGCGGTACACGGTCCGGAACGCGGTCTCGTCCCCGACCTGTGCCGCACGCACCGCGGCGGTCAGCTCCGCGTCGTCCCCCAGCACCGAGAAGCCTTTCTGCGCCTGAAACCGGCGCCGCTCTCGCGGACCTGGTCCTCGCCGTCGTGGTTGCTCCATTGATGGTCGCGGCGGTCTCCCGCGACTCGGTCGCGGGAGCGAGCCCCCGCTGTACCGGCGCGAATGGCACGTTACGTCTTGAAACCGCCACTCGTCCATGTCCTCCTCGCATTGCCGTACAAGATGCAACTAACCCGTGACGCGGTGAGGTGTGACAGAAAACGCAGTCGCGGCGCTGAAGGGAGTACGGGCCGCCGCGCGGCCCGTGCCGCGCGACGGCCGGGGCCTCTCCTGTGGGGGGTGGCGGCCCCGGCCGTTGCCTTGGCCGCCGCGATCGTCCCCGGCGGGGGCTATGGGAGGTCCTGGCGCGGAACCTGGGCCGCGGCACTGCCGCCGACGCCGGTCTCCCCGCCGACGAGCCCATCGGCGCCGATTCCCGCGCCGGTGTCTCCCACCCCGCTGTTCCCCGCGTCGTTCCCGTCCACGCCGTCCCCGGCGTCGGTCGACGGACCCGGCCCCCTCGGCAGGGCGAGCCGCTCGGTGCAGTACGCCTCGACGCGCTCCGCACCACCCGCCGCCGCGACCAGCCGTTGCCAGGCCGAGGTGTCCAGCGCCTCGCCGCGGCCCACCAGTCGCTCGTAGGCGCGGCACCGAGCCTCGACGTCCCGGGCGGTGGCCGGCCGGTCCGGCGGCGTGGCGGCGCCGGAAGGCTTGGCGGCACTCGGGGAGGTGGGATCGCCCGGGGGTGTGGTCACGGGGCCCGGAGCGGCGGGGCCGCGCGTGGGAGCCGACGGGGTGGCGACCGGCCGGACCGAGGCGTCGTCGCGGGCGGCGGTCGAGGGCCTGCGGTCCGGGCCGTCGTCGTCCACGGTGGAGCCGCCGCCCATGGCCGCGTAGGCGACGCCGCCCAGGGTGAAACTCGCCAGCAGGACGGAGAGGGCGGTCCTCAGCGGGCGTCCCGGGCGTCGCGCGGTCCGCGGCCGCCAGTCGTCCCGCCGCCGGGTGCGCACGGCGCGGGCCGGTTCCGCCTCCCGCGCGGTCCGGAACGCGGCCACGGCGCGCCGCTCGCCCTCGGCGTCGGCCCGCTCCCCGCGCAGCGCGGCGGCGAGCAGCGCCTCCACGTGGCCGGTACCGACGGGCGCGGCGGGCCGACGGCCGTCGTCCTTCCCGTGCCGTGCACCCATGCCCGCCTCCGCTCCCGCTCGGTCCGGCGCGCCGCCCTCGGCGCCCCTCATGTCGACTCCCCCAGCGTCCTGGGGCCGTCATCCGTCACACCGTCGGCCCCCAGCTGCCGGGCGAGCCGCTTCAGCCCCCGGTACGTCGCCGTACGCACCGCGCCCGGCCGTTTGCCGAGCACCCGCGCGGCGGACGGCCCGTCGAGGCCGACGACGACCCGCAGCAGCACGGCCTCGGCCTGGTCGCGCGGCAGCGCCGCGACCAGGGTGAGCGCGGCCTGGGTGGAAAGTGACTCCAGCACCTGGTCGTGCGTGCTGTGCGGGCCGGGCAGGTCCAGGACGTCCTGCTCCAGCGCCGTGGACCGCGGCCGCACCTTCTGGCGCCGCAGGTGGTCCAGGGCCCGGTGCCGGGCGATCGTCGCCGTCCAGCCCCGGAATCCGGCGCCGTCGCCCCGGAAGCGCCGCAGGTCACGGGCTATCTCCAGCCACGCCTCCGCCGCGACGTCCTCGGCGTCCTCCCCGACCAGTCCGCGCAGATAGCCCAGCAGTCCGGGCTGCACGAACCGGTAGGCGACCGCGAAGGCGGCCTCGTCACCTTCCTGGGCCCGCGCGACAGCCGCGCCCAGTTCCCCGTCGTACGCCTGTACGCGGCGGGGTTCCCCTCGCTGGCCCAAGAACCGTCCTCGTCCGTACCGAGTCCTTCACGCGCTCGGGTGAGCGCCCCCAAGGTCATCAGCGTCGGCGCGCACAGAAGTGTCACAGGAACGCCCGGGGCCGCGGTGGCCCCGGACGCGCCCGGCGTCACCGTGCCGCCGTCGCGTCCCGGCACAACAGGCGGAGCGACCCGTCGCCCGCGAAGCAGCGGCGGGCCTCGTCGATCGGGTCCCACAGGCGGCCGTCCGGGGTGCGGACCCAGTGGTCGCCACCGGTCGTCCACCACTCGCCGCCCGCCTGACGGACGATCACCTCCCCGGCGTACGCGCCGAGTCCGCGCAGCGCCGTCTCCACGGCGGCGTACGGCGTCTCCTCGCCCCGGATGCCGTCGATCATCCGGTCCACGCGCCACAGACTCTGCGCCGAGTAGTCCAGGCGCAGCCTCGCGCCCTCGCGCATCGTGGCCACCGCGTCCGCCGCCCACCGCACCGGCCTGGCGGCGGCCGACGGCCGGGGCTGCCGCGGGCTCGTCGTCCCGCTCGTCAATCCGCTCGTCAATCCGCTGGTCACAGTCGTCACATGGGCTATAGCGCCGTGGCGCGGGATTGCGTCACACGTGGGAAGCGGTCGTTCCGCAACCGGCGCAGGACCGCCCCACCTCCCCCACGTCCGCCGCACCACCACCGCGCGTTCCCCGCACGACGGTCACAGGCACGGCCCGACGGCGGCCCCGGCGTTCAGCCCCGTCCCCGGGCCCGGCGCGAGACGACCGCGCGCAGCACGCGGCGTCCCTCCGTGGAGACCTCCAGGGCCGGACGCAGCCCGGCCGCGCCGTGCCCGGCGAGCAGTTCCAGGACGCCGGCCTGGCGGCGCAGTTCGGCGGCCACGAGCGGGGGCAGTCCCTCCGTGTCCGCGTCGCGGGGGACGTCGCCCTCCGGGGCCGCGCCCGCCGCCGGGTCGAGCAGCCGGTGGATGCGGAGCGAGGCGACGGAGCAGGCGTCGGCCCACGTCCGCAGCGCCGGTCCCGAGCACTCGGCCGGCGCGGCCGCGAGCATGCGGCGGGCCAGGACCACGGCCTCGTCCTCATCCGCGGCGTCGGGGCCGGCGAGCTTGTCCCGCACCTGCGCCAGCCCCTCGGCCCAGTCGAGTCCGGTCGCGTCGCCGGTCACGCGGGCGAGGGTCGCCCACAGGGGTCTGAGGGCCTCGTCGTCGCCGTCGAGCAGCGGGACACAGCGATCCAAACAAGCCAGCCCGCTCGCGGCGAGTCCGCGTGTGTCGGCCCGCGCGATCAGTTCCACCAGGCTCATCGGGTGCCTCCCTGTTCCGGCCGCTTCGCCCCGCTCACCACCACGGAGCCCGCACTGACCCTTACTGCGTGCGACGGCCCGGGAGTGTCACAGCGGCACGACGCCCAGCCGGTCGAGGAACCGGAAGAAGAGGTTTTCGGCCACCGGACCGGAAGCGAGGACCCGGTCGGCGCCCGCGCCGGGCTCCGCATCCGCGGCCGCCCCCACGTCCTCGTCGGCGTCCTCGTCCTCGTCCTCGTCGGCGTCCTCGTCCGCAGCCGGGTCGTCCGACAGCACCCGCGCCAGTTCGGCGGCGCTCGCGGCACACCCCGCCTCGGCGGCCCAGGCGACGGCGCGCTCGGCGGCGTCCCGGGGTTCCAGGAAGTAGTCCTCCAGGGTGAGCCCGTCCCGCTCGGCGCCCAGGTATCCGGCCATGGCGGTACGCGCCAGGCAGGTCGTCCACGCCCCGCTCTCGGGCGCCGCCGCCTCCACGACCACGCAGTCGCTGTCCATCACGTAGCCGAACAGCGCGGGCGCGCCGGTCTGACCGGCCAGGTCGTTCATGTTCCCGACGTCTCCGTCGCCGCCCGGGAACTCCCACACCTGCCAGCCGCCCGGCGCGGTCCGGCGCAGGGTCATGTCCCCGGCGCCGGCCAGCGCCTCCAGCTCCGCGAGCGGCCGCTCCGCGCGGCCGACGACGAAGTACCCCCAGTAGCCCATGTCCCGGTTCCCCCCGGCGTGTCGGTTCGGCTGGGCAAAAGACCACCACAGCCGTACGGGAGTTCGCAGCAGGATGGGCCAATCGGCGTGTTGACCGCGTCGGCCGGGGTCAGTCGAGCCGGTTCGCCAGCGCCGCGAAGTCCGTCCAGGACAGCTCGGGTTTGCCGGGATCCCACAGCTTCTGGACCGTCGCGGCCAGCGGCAGCCGGATGCCCTCGGCGACCTGGGCCTGGGTCTGGGCGTTCGGGAAGTCGCCCCAGACGGCGAAGCTGCCACCGAGTATCTGGTCGTCGTACTTGGCGTCGACGGCGGTGGTGCCGCGCAGGACGCGCGGGGTCCACTGCTCGTAGATGCGCTGCCCCGTCGGGTAGACGAAGGTCTGCGGCTGCCCGAGCACGTAGTAGAGGAACTCGTCGTTGTAGTTGAGGACCTGGCGGCCCTCCCTCAGGTACTCCGTCGGCGGGCGGGCGCCGATCTCCTTGCCGGTCCAGTAGGCGACCTTGATGTCCTTGAGCGGCTCGACGGACGTGTCCTTGAAGAAGCCGTCGTTCCACGCGCGCGGGGTGCGGTCGTGGGCCATGACCGTCTTGGCACGGCCGTTGAGCCAGCCGGTGGTGAGGTCGGCGACGGTGCCGTCGGAGCCGTACGCCTTGCGGGCCGCGGCGGCCAGCGTCGGGTAGGACGCCTCCGGGTTCGGCACCACGAGCGCCTGGTACTCGTCGGCGCCCAGGTGGAACTGGGAGCCGGGGAAGAGGTCGGCGTACTCGTTCAGCAGGTCGTCGACGATCTTCGCGGCCTCCGGCTTGGAGATGTCGATGGCGCCGCGGGTGGCCGTGCCCTGCGCGTTGCGCAGCTGGAGGTCGGGGTGCGCGGCGATCACGGCGCCGAGGTGGCCCGGCGAGTCGATCTCGGGGACGACGGTGATGTGGCGCGAGGAGGCGAGATCGATGATCTCCTTCATCTCGGCCTTGGTCAGATGGTCGTCCGAGACGATCTCGGGGTGCGAGTCGGACTCGATGCGGAAGGCCTGGTCGTCGGAGAAGTGCAGGCCCAGCTCGTTGAACTTGAGGTCGCCCAGCTCGCGGATCCGGTCCTTGATCCAGTCGGCGCTGTAGTGCTTGCGGGCGATGTCGAGCGAGAAGCCGCGCTTCGGCTTCGCCGGCTCGTCCTTCACGACGCCCTCCGGCGCGGTGCCGCCGCCGTCCACCGCCTGCTTCAGGGTGCGGGTACCGTAGTAGACACCGGCCTCGGCGGGGCCCGTGACGGTGACCCGGCCGTCCCGCACCGTCATGGTGTACGACTCCGGGTTCGCGCCCTTGTCGGCCTTCACGTCGAGCAGCAGGTCCCCGGCGTGCTCGTCGTCCTTCTCCCCCGCGTACGTCATCCCGAGGTCGCCGGCGATCTGCTTGCCCTCGTCGGCGAGCCCGGAGTCGGCGACGACGACCCGGTTCCCCTTCTCGGGCTGCCAGCCGGGGCCGCGGGCCGCGGTGTGCTCGCGCACGGCGGGTATGGTGCGCGGCTCCTTGGACAGCGGGTAGGACCGGCTGGGGCTGGGGGCGGCCGCCTCACCGGTGGAGGACCGGGCCGCCGAGCCCTCCCGGTCGCCGTCACCGCCGCCGTCGCCGTCGCCGTCGGTGGCCCACAGGCCGACCCCCACGCCGAGCGCGGCGACCACCGCGCCGGCGATCACGGCCCGCTGCCTCACCTTGTGCGCCGGTATCCGGCCTCCGTGCTGGCTCACAGCGCCAACCTAAGGCCGCCGTTGCCGTCATGCGTCCACCACATGTTCTGAAACTCTCCCGTTCGGGTGAAATTCGGGCATCGGACGGACACGCGTTGCCGCCACTCGATAACGTGACGCCACATCTTTCGCACAATCCCCTGCCGACACACACGTGAAGCCCACGAGGACCCACGCTGCCTGCGCACCGTCTCCCAGACCTCCCCCGCCGAGTGGCCATACCGGTACCGGTGCAAACACGCGCCACACCGGCACCGGCCGCCCCGCTGGAGCGCTTCAACGCGGCCCCCGCCGAGGAGGCCGCCCAGACCCTCCTCGCCTGTCTGAACAGCCACGCCTGGGCCCACCGCCTCATCGCCCACCGCCCCTACCCGGACCTCCCCGCCCTCCTGGCGGCAGCGGACGAGGCGGCCTACGACCTCTCCCCGGACGACCTGACCGAGGCTCTGGCGGCGGAGACGCTGCCCGCCCTCCCCGAGGACACCTACGCGGCGGCCCACACGGCCCTGAGCGCTGCCCACGCGGCCTACGAGTCCCGCTTCGGACACGTGTTCGTCATCAGCCTGGCCGACCTGCCCCCGGACGAGACCCTGAACCACGTCCTGACAGCCATCCGGTCACGTTTGAACAACGACCCGGACGAAGAACGCCTGGTTGCGGCAGAGGAACTCCGCCAACTGGCAAGAACGCGGCTGACCAGCACCCTTTAGGGGCGCGGGGAACTGCGCGACCAGCCACAGGCGGCCCGCACCCGGCATTCAAGGACAAACCCCCACCCCCGTAGCCGCCCCCCGCTCAAGCCACTGCTCCTTTGAGTGCAAGTTTGATCACAACGGCAGGCCCCCCGTAAGCGCCGCAGGCAACCGTCGCTACCATGCTGGGGGCCGGTGGACCGTACCCGGCCGGGCCCGACCGACAAGGAAAGCCGGCGCGGCCCCAATCCCCGCTCCCGGAGGAAATTTCCGTGCCGGCTGGAACGCTGTACCGCGGCCGGGAAGGAATGTGGTCCTGGGTGGCTCACCGAGTCACCGGCGTCCTCATCTTCTTCTTCCTGTTCGTTCACGTGCTGGACACCGCTCTCGTGCGAGTGTCCCCCGAGGCCTACGACACCGTCGTGGCCACGTACAAGACGCCGATCGTCGCGCTGCTGGAGTACGGCCTCGTCGCCGCCATCCTCTTCCACGCGCTCAACGGCCTGCGTGTCATCGCCGTCGACTTCTGGGTCAAGGGCGCCCGCTACCAGAAGCAGATGCTCTGGACCGTCGTCGCCCTGTGGGTCGTGCTGATGCTCGGGGCGATCTACCCCGTCCTCGGCCACGCCGCTCGTGAACTGTTCGGGAGCTGACGCCAATGTCCACGACTGAATCCCCCGCTTCCGGGATCGGCCCCGTCGAGGGCGCCTCCCTCTACTCGGCCGACAACCCGGCGCCGCTCATCGAGGCGCCCCGCGCCCGGACGAAGAAGACCCCGAAGTCCACCCGGGGCAACTTCGAGATGGCCGCCTGGCTGTTCATGCGCCTGTCCGGCGTGGTGCTGGTCGTCCTGGTCCTCGGCCACCTGCTGATCCAGCTGGTGCTGGACGGCGGTGTCTCGAAGATCGGCTTCGCCTTCGTGGCTGGCCGCTGGGCCTCGCCGTTCTGGCAGGTCTGGGACCTCCTGATGCTCTGGCTCGCGATGCTGCACGGCGCGAACGGCCTGCGCACGGTCATCAACGACTACGCGGAGCGCCCGAACACCCGCCTGTGGCTCAAGGGCCTGCTCTACACCGCCACGGTGTTCACCATCCTGCTGGGCACGCTGGTGATCTTCACCTTCGACCCGAACATCCGCTAGGCACGGGGCTGCGAAAATCATGAAGGTACACAAGTACGACACCGTCATCGTCGGCGCCGGTGGCGCCGGCATGCGCGCGGCCATCGAGTCGACCAAGCGCAGCCGCACCGCCGTGCTGACGAAGCTCTACCCGACCCGCTCCCACACGGGCGCCGCGCAGGGCGGCATGGCCGCCGCGCTGGCCAACGTGGAGGAGGACAACTGGGAGTGGCACACCTTCGACACGGTCAAGGGCGGTGACTACCTGGTCGACCAGGACGCCGCCGAGATCCTGGCGAAGGAGGCCATCGACTCGGTCCTCGACCTGGAGAAGATGGGCCTGCCGTTCAACCGGACGCCGAACGGAACCATCGACCAGCGCCGCTTCGGCGGTCACAGCCGCAACCACGGCGAGGCCCCGGTCCGCCGCTCCTGCTACGCGGCCGACCGCACCGGTCACATGATCCTCCAGACGCTCTATCAGAACTGTGTCAAGGAGGGCGTGGAGTTCTTCAACGAGTTCTACGTCCTGGACCAGCTGATCACCGAGGTCGACGGCGTCAAGCGCTCGGCCGGTGTGGTCGCGTACGAGCTGGCGACCGGCGAGATCCACGTCTTCCAGGCGAAGTCCGTGATCTACGCCTCCGGCGGCACCGGCAAGTTCTTCAAGGTGACCTCCAACGCGCACACGCTCACCGGTGACGGCCAGGCGGCCGTGTACCGGCGAGGGCTGCCGCTGGAGGACATGGAGTTCTTCCAGTTCCACCCGACCGGCATCTGGCGCATGGGCATCCTGCTGACGGAGGGCGCCCGCGGTGAGGGCGGCATCCTCCGCAACAAGGACGGCGAGCGCTTCATGGAGAAGTACGCGCCGGTCATGAAGGACCTCGCCTCCCGTGACGTCGTCTCGCGCTCCATCTACACGGAGATCCGCGAGGGCCGCGGCTGCGGTCCCGAGGGCGACCACGTCTACCTGGACCTCACCCACCTCCCGCCGGAGCAGCTGGACGCCAAGCTGCCCGACATCACGGAGTTCGCGCGGACCTACCTCGGCATCGAGCCCTACACGGACCCGATCCCGATCCAGCCGACCGCGCACTACGCCATGGGCGGCATCCCGACCAACGTCGAGGGTGAGGTCCTCGCGGACAACACCACCGTCGTGCCGGGCCTGTACGCGGCCGGCGAGGTGGCCTGCGTGTCGGTGCACGGCGCCAACCGCCTGGGCACCAACTCGCTGCTGGACATCAACGTCTTCGGCCGCCGCGCGGGCATCGCCGCCGCGGAGTACGCGCAGAAGGCGGACTTCGTCGAGCTGCCCGAGGACCCCGAGTCCCTGGTCGTCGAGCAGATCGAGCGGCTGCGCTCGTCCACCGGCACCGAGCGGGTGGCGACGATCCGCCGCGAGCTGCAGGAGTGCATGGACGCCAACGTCATGGTGTTCCGCACCGAGCAGACGATCAAGACGGCCGTCGAGAAGATCGCCGAGCTGCGCGCCCGCTACAAGAACGTGTCGATCCAGGACAAGGGCCGGCGCTTCAACACCGACCTGCTGGAGGCCGTCGAGCTGGGCAACCTGCTCGACCTGGCCGAGGTGATGGCGGTGTCCGCCCTCGCCCGCAAGGAGTCGCGCGGCGGTCACTACCGCGAGGACTTCCCCAACCGCGACGACGTCAACTTCATGCGCCACACCATGGCGTACCGCGAGGTGGGCGACGACGGCGCCGAGTCCATCCGGCTCGACTACAAGCCGGTCGTCCAGACCCGCTACCAGCCGATGGAGCGTAAGTACTGATGGCTACCCCTGTCATGGAGAAGAGCGACCAGGCCCCCGAGCCGGGCTTCGCCGACTCCCCCTACATCACGGTCACCTTCCGCGTCCGGCGGTTCAACCCGGAGGTCGCGGCCGAGGCCACCTGGGAAGACTTCCAGCTGGAGATCGACCCGAAGGAGCGCGTCCTCGACGCGCTGCACAAGATCAAGTGGGACCTGGACGGAAGCCTGACCTTCCGCCGTTCCTGCGCGCACGGCATCTGCGGCTCGGACGCCATGCGGATCAACGGCAAGAACCGCCTGGCCTGCAAGACGCTGATCAAGGACCTCAGCCCCGAGAAGCCGATCACGGTCGAGCCCATCAAGGGCCTGACGGTCCTCAAGGACCTGGTCGTCGACATGGAGCCGTTCTTCCAGGCGTACCGGGACGTGATGCCCTTCCTGATCACGAAGGACACCAACGAGCCGACGCGTGAGCGCCTCCAGACCGCCGAGGACCGCGAGCGCTTCGACGACACGACCAAGTGCATCCTGTGCGCCGCGTGCACGTCCTCGTGCCCGGTGTTCTGGAACGACGGGCAGTACTTCGGCCCGGCCGCGATCGTCAACGCCCACCGCTTCATCTTCGACTCGCGCGACGAGGCCGGCGAGCAGCGGCTGGAGATCCTGAACGACCGCGACGGCGTGTGGCGCTGCCGCACGACCTTCAACTGCACGGACGCCTGCCCGCGCGGTATCGAGGTCACCAAGGCCATCGCGGAGGTGAAGCGAGCGCTGATCACGCGCCGCTTCTGACTCCGTCGGTGTACGCCGGTTGACGGCTGTGAGGGCCCCGTTTCCCCTGGAAGCGGGGCCCTCACACGTTGGAGTGAGAGCGCCCTCTCAGGGTGCTGAGGCGCGGACCGCCTCCGCACGATGGACCCAAGTCCACGTGTCAGGAGGTTTTTGGTGCTCACCACGCTCGCCGACGAGATCATGGAACGCCATCCGGGCTATCGCGTCGAGATCATCCGCGGCCAGCTTCTCGTCAGCCCCTTGCGGGGCGGTCACCACAGCTGCACCTTGACCACACTCACGATCAAGTTCGTGAAGGCCGGACTGCACGACGACATCGTCAACGTCCTGCAAGGCGTCGGTCTGTGGCTCCCCCTCGAAGCCGAGGACTACGCCGTTCCGGATCTGTCCGTCGTGGACGCCGACATCGAGCAGCACCACGTCCGGAACAACACCTACGCCCCTTCCAGTTTCAGGCTGGACCTGGAAGTGACCTCTGAGAACTGGAAGTACGACCTCGAGACCAAGGTCGCCGCCTACGCCGAGGCCAAGGTGCCGATCTACCTGATCGTCAACCGCAGGCACAACCGCCTCCATGTCCTCACCGACCCGACCGGCGCCCACTACTCCACCCACCGCGTCCACTCCCCCGGTGAGACCGTCACCCTCCCCGACTCGCTCGGGGCCGAGGTCACGCTGGACGTCGCTGAGATCCTTGCCGCCGGACGGACGAAGAGCGCGCCCGACGAGGGCTGACAATCAGCTGTTCCGGGCGATGACCGTCCTAGCCTGACGGCATGTCAGATGACGAGTCGTACGAACTGCTCGGGTTCGACAACGTGCTGCTGCCCGTCGGAGACCTCGCCGAGGCCGTCGGGTTCTACGAGCGGGCCGGCTTCCCGGTCGCCTACCGGCTCGACGAGGCCGGGATCGCACTGCTGAAGGTGGGCGTCGAGACGCCCGGGCTGCTGCTGCGCGCGGAGGAGGAGTTCGGGCGGCAGCCGCCGATGTGGCCCTCCGCGCGGGTCTGGCTGGAGGTGACCGACGCCCGGGTCGCCGCCCGCGCGCTGCGGGACGCCGGGGTGCCACCGCTGGACGAACCGTTCCCCGTGGCCACCGGCTGGACCGTCGAGTTCGCCGACCCCTGGGGCAACGTCATCGGCCTCACGGACTACTCCAAGCGCCCGGAGCTGGGCCGCCGCCCCTGAGCACAACTCCCGCTTGAACGTGTTCAAAAACAGGTCTACAGTCAGTCCTGTCAGCGTTTTGAACGCGTTCAAGAAGGGGTGGGGCATGGACCGCACCGTCATCGCCTACGTCATCTACCTGGCCGTCAGCATCGGTCTGACCGTCTGGGTGGCCCGCACGCTCAGCCGCAACGGGCGGGTCTTCCTCGCCGACGTCCTGCACGGCAACGAGAAGCTCGCGGACGCCGTCAACCACCTCCTGGTGGTCGGCTTCTACCTCGTCAACCTCGGCTTCGTCGCCCTCTACCTGAGCGACGACGAGACCATCACCGACACCCGGGGCATCTTCGAGGCGCTGTCGACCAAGCTCGGCGTGGTGCTGCTGGTGCTCGGCGTGATGCACCTGGGCAACGTGTACGTGCTCAACAAGATCCGGCGGCGCGGCCTGATGGAGCGGGAGCAGCTGCCCCCGGTCCCGCCGCAGGGCTGGGTGGCCCCGACGGCCGGGGCCTGAGCAGATGGCTCCCGCTCCCGGGACGACGGCCGGCGCCCCCGTGCGCCGGCTCACCGTCCTCTACGACGCCGAATGCGCCCTGTGCACGCATGTACGGGACTGGCTGCTGCGCCAGCCCCGCCTGGTGCCGCTGGAACTGGTCCCGGCCGCGTCGGAGGAGGCGCGCAGGCGCTTCCCCGGGCTCGACCACGGGGCCACCCTGGACGAGGTCACCGCCGTGGGCGACGCCGGGCAGGTCTACCGGGGCGCCGCCGCCTGGGTGGTCGTCCTGTGGGCGCTGCGCCGGTACCGCAGGCTCGCCCACCGGCTCAGTACGCCCAAGGGCGCCCTGCTGGCCCGGGGGGCCGTCCTGGCCGCCGCCAAGTGGCGTGCCGGGCAGCGGCAGTGGGGAGGCAACGGGTACCGGCGGGCCGACGGCTGGGTGTACGAGCCGGGGATGGGCTGGATCTACGCCGGGCCGGGCTGTGCCGACGGCGCCTGCGCCACTGGATAGGCTCTGGACCCGTGCCTGCGACCAACGACGGCCCCGACGACGGCGCCCACCTCAGCAAGTCCGAGCAGACCCGCGCGCTGATCCTGGAGACGGCCATGCGGCTGTTCCAGGAACGCGGCTACGACCGGACCACGATGCGGGCCATCGCCCAGGAGGCCGGGGTCTCCGTCGGCAACGCGTACTACTACTTCGCCGGCAAGGAACACCTGATCCAGGGCTTCTACGACCGGATCGCCGCCGAGCACCGGGCGGCGGTCCGCGAGGTGCTGGCCAGGGAGACCGACCTGGAGGCCCGGCTGGCGGGCGTGCTGAAGGTCTGGCTGGACATCGCCACGCCGTACCACGAGTTCGCGGTGCAGTTCTTCAAGAACGCCGCCGACCCGGACAGCCCGCTCAGCCCCTTCTCCCCGGAGTCGGAGCACGCGCGCGTGGAGGCCATCGGCATCCACCGCGCGGTACTCGCCGGGGCGAAGACCAAGGTGCCCGAGGAGCTGCGGGACATCCTGCCGGAGCTGATGTGGCTCTCCCAGATGGGCCTCGTCCTGTACTGGATCTTCGACCGCACCGAGGGCCGCGAGCGCAGCTACCGCCTCGCCGAGCGCGGCGCCCGGCTCACCGCGCGCGGCGTCGTGCTGGCCCGCTTCCGGGTGCTGCGCCCGCTGGTGCGCGAGGTGCACGAGCTGTTCACGGACTTCCTGCCGGGGATGACGAAGATGATGCCGGACCCCGCGAAGAAGCCGACGCGGGATGCCGGTCCTCAGGCCTGACGGGACGCCAGCTCGATCACCGTGATGTCCGAGGGCGCCCCCACGCGCGTGGGCGGCCCCCAGGCGCCCGCGCCGCGGCTGACGTACAGCTGCGTGTCGCCGTAGCGTTCCAGCCCCGCCAGCGTCGGATTGGCGGCGCCCGCGATGAGGTTGCCGGGCCAGAGCTGCCCGCCGTGGGTGTGGCCGGAGAGCTGGAGGTCGACGCCGTGGTCGACGGCGTCGTGGATCTGCACCGGCTGGTGGGCGAGGAGCACGCAGGCGCGGGAACGGTCCCGGTCGCCGAGGGCCCTGTCGTAGTCGGGGCCCTGGCCCTCGTCCTCGCCCGCCACGTCGTTGACGCCGGCCAGGTCGAAGTGGGGCAGCTCGGTGCGGGCGTTCTCCAGCGGGATCAGGCCGAGCCGCCGCACCTCGGCGACCCACTGCTCGGCGCCGGAGAAGTACTCGTGGTTGCCGGTGACGAAGTACGCGCCGTGCCGGGCCCTCAGCTGGGCCAGCGGGGCGGCGGCCGGGCCGAGGTCCTTCACGCTGCCGTCGACCAGGTCGCCGACGACGGCGATCAGGTCGGGCTGCGTGGAGTTGATCGTGTCGACGACCTTCTGCGCGAAGCCCCGGCCGAGCACCGGGCCCAGGTGGATGTCGCTGACGACGGCGATGCGGAAACCGTGCGCCGTGCGCGGGAGCCTGGCCAGCGGCACGGTGACCCGCTTCACCTTCGGGCCGCTCAGCACGCCGTACGTGCCGTAGCCGACCGTCCCGACGGCCGCCGCGGCGGCGGCACCCGCGACGACGCGGGAGACGAACAGGCGGCGGGAGGGGACGGCCAGGGTGCCCGGTGACGTGCTGCCGGCACCGCTGCCCGGTGCTCCGGGCGCCTCGGACGCCTCACGCGTCTCGGGCACCTCACGCGTCTCGGGTGCCTTCGGCGGGGCCGTGCCGGCCGGTATGCGCTTCGGGTCCTCGGCCGGGGCGGCCGACGCCTCCGCGCCCTCCGTCCGCCGCGCGGCGGCCCGGCGCTCCAGGAACCACCGCAGCAGCGGCCGGACGACCTCGCCCGCGAGGACCGCGAGCAGCAGGTAGATCGACAGGGCCAGCCACAGGAAGCCCGGCCAGGCGAGGACCCGCTGGAGCCAGAACGGGGCGCCCGCGCGCTCGGCGACCAGCGCGCCGACGGCCAGCAGCCAGCCCCCGGCGATCACCGCCGCGCCGATCCGGCGCACGGGGCCGGGAGCGCTGGTCGTGTCGCGGAACAGGCGCCGCCACACGAACCAGTTGGCCGTCACGAGGACGCCCACCATCAGCAACGCGACCAGCACGAAGACGACCACCATGCCGTCGTATCCCCTCGGTTGTGACGTCCTCGACGCCTATGACGTTCGGCGCAGTGCGCGCACGCCGCGCAACCCGATGACCCCGACGACCGTCCCCAATACGAAGGAGACGATCGCGAGCAGCAGGTGCACCCAGAAGTACGCCGTGGGGTCGCCGTCCTCGAAGGCGAGCCCGCTGCCGTCCTTGACCAGGTTTTTGACGAAAGTGATCCAGATGATCCAGCTCCACACCCCGAAAGCGAGCAGGAACCAGGAGACGGGGCGGCTGAGCTTCATGGTTTCAGTATCGCCGCACGCTGTCCGGATCCGTGCGCGGGGTGGGGAGGGGGGTGGGACCGAACCGATCGCGGGGGGTACGTTTCCGCTCGTGCCCGCCCCCAAGAAGGCCCTCAGGCGATCCCTGACGGTCACCTCCGCCGCCCTGACCGCTCTCGCCCTCCTCTCCCCGGCCGCGCTCGCCGCCCCGAGCCCGTCGACGAGTCCGTCGGCCACTCCACCGGCGTCGATGTCGAGCGTGGGCGGCGCGCGGCTCGGGAAGCCCGGCACGCAGGTGGACCTGGCGGGCGGGGCGCCCGTGCTGCCGAAGGACCTCACGGCCCGGTCGTGGATCGTCGCGGACGCCGAGTCGGGGGACGTGCTGGCCGCGCACAACGCGCACTGGGAGCTGGCCCCGGCGAGCACCCTGAAGATGCTGTTCGCGGACACCCTGCTGCCGAAGTGGCCGAAGACGACGAAGCACAAGGTCGAGGTCTCCGACCTCGCGGGCATCGGCTCCGGGTCCAGCATGGTGGGGATCAAGGAGGAGGAGACGTACACCGTCCACGATCTGTGGCTCGGCGTCTTCCTGCGCTCCGGCAACGACGCCGTGCACGTCCTGTCGGCGATGAACGACGGCGTCGAGAAGACCGTCGCGGACATGAACGCGCACGCCAAGGAACTGCAGGCCGGCGACACCACCGTGGTCAGCCCCGACGGCTACGACATGCCGGGGCAGGTCTCCTCCGCGTACGACCTGACGCTCTTCGCCCGTTCGGGGCTGCAGAAGAAGGACTTCCGCGAGTACGCCTCGACGGTCCGCGCGAAGTTCCCGGGCGAGACGAAGAAGGACAAGAAGGGAAAGACGAGCCGCGAGCCCTTCGAGATCCAGAACACCAACCGGCTCCTGGCCGGTGGTTCGGACGTGGAGGTCTACCCGGGCATCGCGGGCGTCAAGAACGGCTACACCACCAACGCGGGCAACACCTTCACGGGCGTGGCCGAGCAGGGCGGCAAGGTGCTGCTCGTCACCGTGATGCACCCGGCGGAGGACAAGCACAACGAGGTCTACAAGGAGACCGCCCGCCTCTTCGACTGGGGCTTCCGGGCGGCCGGCAAGGTGCGGCCGGTGGGGGAGCTGGTGGGGCCGAGGAGCGCCACCGCGGCGAGCCCTTCGGCCGGGGCCTCCGGTGAGGCCGGCGGCACCGTGAAGGGCGCCGCGGGCACGAAGCCGGTGGCGGGCGCCACGGCCGGGAACGGCGCCGGCGGGGCCGGGGTCGCGGCCGGTATCGCCGCGGGGGTGCTGGTGCTGCTCGCGGGCGTCGCGTACCTGATCAACCGGAAGTGGCCGCTGCCGGACCTGGTCCGCCGCCGGACCCGTCCGTGACGTCCTCGTCGCCCGGCTGCCCCAGTTCCTGCGCCTTGCTGCCCGTCGCCGTCCAGGCGGCGCAGAACAGCACCAGCTTCGCGGTGAAGTTGATCCACAGCAGCAGGGCGACGGGCACGCCGAAGGCGCCGTACATGCTCTTCGCCGCGACGCCCTGGATGTAACCGCTGAGCAGCAGCTTCAGCAGTTCGAAGCCGACCGCGCCGATCAGGGCGGCCACCACCAGGCGGCGACGCTCGGGCTGTACGCCGGGGAGCAGGGTCAGGACGTAGAGGAGCAGCAGGAAGTCGGCGAGCACGGCGACGGCGAAGGCGGCGACGTAGAGCAGGACGCCGCCGACGCCGCCCTGGGCGAGGCCGATCGTGCGGATGATCCAGCCGACCAGCGCCGAGGCGACGGTGGAGATGCCGACGGTGATCAGCAGCGCGCCGCCGAGACCGACGAGGACGCCCGCGTCCTTGGCCCGGTGCAGGACCGGGTTCTCCTCCTCGTCGGGCAGCTCCCACACGGCGCGCAGACAGCCCCGGGTGGCCTCGACCCAGCCCATGCCGGTGAACAGCAGCAGGAGGGCGGCGATGAGGCCGACGGTGCCGGCGTTGTCGACGAGGCCCTGGATGTTCAGCTGGTCGGAGATGCCGGGGATCTGCTCGGCGAGCTTGTCCTGGAGCTTGTCCTGCTGCTCCTTGTTCAGCGTGGCGGCGGCGACGGCGGCGGCCAGGCTCAGCAGCGGGAAGAGCGCGACGAAGCTGGTGAAGGTCATGGCGGCGGCCAGCCGGGACCACTTCACCCGGTCGAGACGCTCGTAGGAGCGCCACGCGTGCGTGGTCATCAGGCGGGCGATCCACGGTCCCACGACGGGAAGCTTCTTCAGCCAGTCCATGATCCGACCCTGCCCCCGCTCGTCGCGTTCCATGATCCCGAGTGCCCTCCGGATCCGGCCGCGGCCCGGAAGACCAGTGTCCTTGTGCCCCAGAAGCGCAGAATCGTGCCCAGGATCATGCCGACCCCGGCGCCGGAGACCGTGTCGGCACGCTGCGAGGTGAGGCCGAGCCCGTAGTGGCTGACGGCCAGGCAGAGCAGCTGTACGGCGGCACCGGCGGCGTTCACGGCGAGGAACACCGCCAAGGGGCGCAGGCCTCGGGGGCGGCCGAGGTGGCGGTAGGTGCCCAGGGCGTTGCCCGCGTAGGCGACCGCGCAGCCCGCGACGAAGGAGAGGGCCTTGGCGGTGAGCGGGTCGAGTTCGGCCGGGCCGCGCAGGCAGGTGAAGAGGCCGAGGTCGACGGCGTAGGCGAGCAGGCCGGCAAGGGCGAAGCCCAGCAGTTCGCGCCGGTCGGCTACCAATTGGCCACCGCCAGGCCGTACATAGCGAGCCAGACCACACCGATCAGCGCGAGGGCGCGGTCGCGCAGGACGACGTCCTCGGGTTCGCCCGCGGTGCCGCGGTCGGCGAAGACGGCGTAGCGCAGGACGGCGAGGACGAAGGGGATCATGGAGAGCTGGCGCCAGGGCAGGACGCTGGTGTGCGGTACGCCGCCCTCCTCCATGGCCCACAGGCAGTAGCCGAGGACGGCGACCCCGGCGGCGAGCTGCCAGACGAAGCGCAGGTAGCCGGTGGTGTACTCGGTGAGCAGCGCGCGCGTGGCGCCGTCCTTCCCGGCCATCTGGACGGCTTCGGAGTACCGCTTGGCGGCGACCATGAACAGCGCGCCGAAGCCGGTCGTGATGAGGAACCAGCGCGACAGGGGGATGCCGAGCGCGAGTCCGCCGATCATCGCGCGCATCAGGAAGCCGGTGGTGACGACGGCGAGGTCGACGACCAGGACGTGCTTGAGGCTGACGCAGTACGCCAGTTGCATGGCCAGGTAGGCGGTCAGCAGGGCCGCGACGGGCGCCGGGCACAGCCAGGCGGCGAGGACCGGCGCGAGGACGCCCAGGGCGCCTCCGACGGCGTAGGCGAGCGGCACCGGGACGTCTCCGGCGGCGACCGGGCGGTGCCGTTTGACGGGGTGGGCGCGGTCGGCCTCGGCGTCCCGGGCGTCGTTGACCAGGTAGACGGCGGCGGCGCAGGCGGTGAACAGGACGAAGACCAGGGCGAGCCGGGCCGGCGCGGGCGCGGAGAACAGTTCGCCCGCGGCGGCCGGGGCGGCGACGACCAGGACGTTCTTGACCCACTGACGGGGGCGAGCGGTGCGCAGCAGCCCGGCCGGGACCCGTCTCGCGCGGCGCGGCGGGTCGGGCTCCCGCTGCTGTCCGGGGGCGCGTTGGCGCAGGACGGCGGTGTCGGTGACGGCCGTGTCAGTCACGGGTGCCTCCGCGCATCCAGTCGGCGCCGAGCCGGGCGGTGAGCGCGCCCAGGGCGGCGCCCGCCGCGACGTCGGAGGGGTAGTGGACGCCGACGACCAGCCGGGAGGCGCACACGGCGGCGGCGAGCGGCCAGGCGGCACGCACCCCGAGGGTGCCGAAGACGACGGCGGCCGCGGCGGCCGAGGTGGCGTGGGAGCTGGGGAAGGAGTGCCGGCCCACGGTGCGGACCAGGGGGACGACGTGCGCGGGGCGGGGGCGGCGCACGACCCGCTTCACCCCCATGCTGACGACGTGGGCGCCCGCGGTGAGGGCGGTGCCGCGCAGCCAGGCCGTGCGCCGGGGCGCGTCCACTGCGGCCGCCGCGAGGCCCGCCGCGAGCCACAGCGCCCCGTGCTCCCCCGCCCAGGACAGGGCGCGCGCGGCGCCGGCCACGCGCGGGTCGGTTCCGCGGGCCCTGAGCGCGCTGACGATCCGGTGGTCCATGTCGTCGAGGTCGTCCATGTGGACTCACTGTCCACGCCCGCGGCACGCGAAGGCGGGCACGCCGGAGCGACATACCATTAATCACCCGTTTCAGGGATGCTCCGAATGTTTTGGGACTAACCATTCACACATGGCGAGACGGGGCGATACGGTCACCGCCATGTCTGCCGACACCGTTCCCGACGCCGACTGGGGCACCGTCACCGGCTGGGGCCGTACGGCGCCCACCGGGGCACTCGTCGTCCGTCCACGGACGTACGAGGAGGCGGCCGTCGCCGTCCGGGACTGCGGGGTCCGGGGCGGCATCGCCCGGGGGCTCGGGCGGGCGTACGGGGACGCGGCGCAGAACGCGGGGGGTGCCGTGCTCGACATGACGGCCCTGGACCGCGTGCACGCCGTCGATGTCGCGGGCGGCACCGTGCTGTGCGACGCGGGCGTCTCCCTGCACCGGCTGATGGAGGTGCTGCTGCCGCTCGGCTGGTTCGTGCCGGTGACGCCCGGCACCCGCTACGTGACGGTCGGCGGGGCGATCGGCGCGGACATCCACGGCAAGAACCACCACGTGTCGGGTTCCTTCGCGCGGCACGTGCTCTCCCTGGAGCTGCTCACCGCCGACGGCCGGGTCCGCACCGTCGCTCCGGGCACGCCCCTGTTCGACGCGACGGCGGGCGGCATGGGGCTGACCGGCGTGATCCTCACCGCGACGCTGCGGCTCCAGCCGGTCGAGACGGCGCTGATGTCGGTCGACACCGAGCGGGCCGGCGACCTGGACGACCTGATGGCCCGCCTGACCGCCACCGACCACCGCTACCGCTACTCGGTCGCCTGGATCGACCTCCTCGCGCGCGGCAGGGCGACCGGCCGCGCGGTGCTCACCCGCGGCGACCACGCCCCGCTGGACGCGCTGCCCGCCCGCTCGCGGGCCCGGCGCGCGCCGCTGGCCTTCCGCACCTCGCGCCTGCCCGCGACCCCCGACTTCCTGCCGGGCGGACTGCTCAGCCGTACGACGGTGGGCCTGTTCAACGAGGTCTGGTACCGCAAGGCCCCGCGGGAGAGCCGGGGCCGCCTCCAGCGGATCCCCACCTTCTTCCACCCGCTGGACGGCGTCCCGCACTGGAACCGGGTCTACGGCCGCGGGGGCTTCGTGCAGTACCAGTTCGTCGTCGGGCACGGCCGTGAGGAGGCGCTGCGCCGGATCGTGCGGCGCATCTCCGCCCGCCGCTGCCCCTCCTTCCTGGCCGTCCTCAAGCGCTTCGGCGACGCCGACCCCGGCTGGCTGTCCTTCCCCGTCCCGGGCTGGACGCTCGCCCTCGACATCCCGGCGGGCCTGCCGGGGCTCGGCGCGTTCCTGGACGAGCTGGACGAGGAGGTCGCGGACGCGGGCGGCCGCGTCTACCTCGCCAAGGACTCCCGGCTGCGCCCCGAACTGCTCGCCGCGATGTACCCCCGCCTGGACGACTTCCGCGCCCTGCGCGCGGAGCTGGACCCGCGCGGGGTGTTCGTGTCCGACCTGGCCCGCCGCCTCGCCCTGTGACGCCCCTGCCACCACTGACATGTCTGGAGCAGTCGTGAAGGACGCCTTCGGCCTCCCCCAGTCCCTCCTCGTCCTCGGCGGTACCTCCGAGATCGCGCTCGCCACCGTGCGCCGCCTGGTGGCCCGCCGCACCCGTACGGTGTGGCTGGCCGGGCGCCCCTCCCCCGCCCTGGACGCGGCCGCCGGGCAGCTGCGCGGGCTCGGCGCCGAGGTGCGCACGGTCGCCTTCGACGCGCTGGACCCCGAGGGCCACGAGGCGGCGCTCGGCAAGGTGTTCGCCGAGGGCGACATCGACCTGGTGCTGCTGGCCTTCGGCATCCTGGGCGACCAGGCGCACGACGAGCGCGAGCCGCTGAACGCCGTGCG
Organism: Streptomyces sp. NPDC001599; assembly: GCF_042893535.1. Taxonomy (NCBI): domain Bacteria; kingdom Bacillati; phylum Actinomycetota; class Actinomycetes; order Kitasatosporales; family Streptomycetaceae; genus Streptomyces; species Streptomyces sp. NPDC001599. The sequence continues at coordinate 536,630 of NZ_JBIAVA010000002.1, read as the reverse complement.
GGTCGCGCAGACCAACTACACCGGCGCGGTCTCGGCCGGGTTGGTCGCCGCCCGCTCCCTCCAGGCGCAGGGCCACGGCTCGCTGGTGGTGCTCTCCTCCGTCGCCGGGGAGCGGGCCCGCCGCGCCAACTTCATCTACGGCTCCAGCAAGGCGGGCCTGGACGCCTTCGCGCAGGGCCTGGGCGACGCGCTGCACGGCACGGGCGTGCACGTCATGGTCGTACGCCCCGGGTTCGTGCGGTCGCGGATGACCGAGGGGATGGAGGAGGCTCCGCTCGCCACGACGCCCGAGGCGGTCGCCACGGCGATCGAGCTGGGGCTGCGGCGGCGTTCGGAGACGGTGTGGGTGCCGGGCGCGCTGCGGGTGGTGATGTCGGCGATGCGGCACCTGCCGCGGGCGGTGTTCCGGCGGCTGCCCGTGTGACGGTCCGACTGCCCGTGTGACTCCGGCTGCGCGTGTGACTCCGTTGCGCGTGTGACTCCGGCTGCCGGTCCGAGGCGCGGTGCGGCTACCGGGTCGGCAGGGAGCCGGTCTCCACGCGACCGGCCTGCGGGGGCACGGTGGCACTGCCGAACGGGAACTCGCGCAGCTTGCGCCAGACCGCGTCGGCGCCCTGCTCGTACAGCGCGAAGCCGGTGCAGGGCCACTGGGCCTCGTAGTCGGACAGCTCCTCGTAGGCGCGGTCCATCGCCGCCTCGTCGATGCCGTGCGCCACGGTGACGTGCGGGTGGTACGGGAACTGCAGTTCGCGGGGGACGGGGCCGGAGGCGTCGCGCACCCGCTTCTGGAGCCAGGAGCAGGCCGCCGCGCCCTCGACCACCTGGACGAAGACGACGGGCGACAGCGGGCGGAAGGTCCCGGTGCCGGACAGCCGCATCGGGAAGGGCCGGCCGCGCGCCGCCACCTCCGCCAGGTGCGCCTCGACCGCGGGCAGCGCGGCGCCGTCGACTTCGGTCGGCGGCAGCAGGGTGACGTGCGTGGGGATGCCGTGAGCAGCGGCGTCGCCGAAGCCCGCGCGCAGCTGCTGGAGCTTGCTGCCGTGAGGCTCCGGGACCGCGATCGACACGCCGATCGTTACGGTCCCCACTTCGTCTCCTGTCGTTGTGTGTCCTTCGGGCGGACACCCGGATATCGACTGTACGGCCACCGCCGTGCCGTGGGCAGGCGCAACCGGAGTGATGTGCAGCGCTACGGCGGCATGCCGGGGCGCACGGACGGTGCCGGGGGCACCGCGGCGGCGGCACTCCCGGGCGGTGTCGCGGGTCAGTGCTTGGCGGGGAGGAATCCCACCTCGTCGTACGCCCGGGCGAGGGTCTCGGCGGCGACGCTCCTGGCCTTCTCCGCACCCTTGGCGAGGATCGCGTCGAGCGTCTCCGGGTCGTCCAGGTACTGCCGGGTGCGCTCCCGGAAGGGGGTGACGAACTCCACGACGACGTCGGCGAGGTCGGTCTTGAGCGCGCCGTAGCCCTTGCCCTCGTACTTCTGCTCCAGCTCGGCGATCTCGGCGCCGGTGAGGGTGGAGTAGATCGTCAGGAGGTTGCTGACGCCGGGCTTGTGCTCGCGGTCGAAGCGGACCACGGTGTCGGTGTCCGTGACCGCGCTCCTCACCTTCTTCGCGGTGGCCTTCGGCTCGTCCAGGAGGTTGATCAGGCCCTTCGGGGTGGCCGCCGACTTGCTCATCTTGGCGGTCGGGTCCTGAAGGTCGTAGATCTTCGCCGTCTCCTTGAGGATGTACGCGGTCGGCACGGTGAAGGCGTCGCCGTAGGTCTGGTTGAAGCGGTCCGCGAGGTCGCGGGTCAGCTCCAGGTGCTGGCGCTGGTCCTCGCCGACGGGGACCTGGTCGGCCTGGTACAGCAGGATGTCGGCGACCATCAGCATCGGGTACGTGAACAGGCCGACGGTGGTGCGGTCGTTGCCCTGCTTGGCGGACTTGTCCTTGAACTGCGTCATCCGGGAGGCCTCGCCGAAGCCGGTGATGCAGTTCATCAGCCAGCCGAGCTGGGCGTGCTCAGGGACGTGGCTCTGCACGAACAGGGTGCAGCGGTCCGGGTCGAGGCCGGCCGCGAGGAGCTGGGCGGCGGCGACGCGGGTGTTCTCGCGCAGTTCCTTCGGGTCCTGCGGGACCGTGATCGCGTGCAGGTCGACGACCATGTAGAACGCGTCGTGGGTGTCCTGCATGTCGACCCACTGGCGGACGGCGCCGAGGTAGTTGCCGAGGTGGAACGAGCCGGAGGTCGGCTGGATACCGGAGAGCACGCGGGGACGTTCGTTGGCCATGCTCATCATTCTCTCAGGCTTCGCGGGGCGGACGGGCACTGGTTCGGAACAGGGAGGCTCCATTCCGGGCCCGGCGGTGTAACAAGGGCGGGGACCAAGGGCGGAGACGGAGGGGGTGCGGCGTGCGGTGGTGGGCGAGAGCGGGGGCGGCGATGGCCGCGGTGCTGTGGGCGGGGGTGCCGGGGACCGCGGTGGCGGACGGTACGGCGCCCCTGGTGGATCCGGACGTGGCGGTGATCGTGTGGACGGGCACCGGGCGCACCACGTCCTGGCACGCGGGTGAGCGGGACTTCGACCGGCTGCGGAGCCTGCTCGACCCGTCGCGCTCGGCCACCGAGCCGGTGCCGGAGGACTGGACGCGGGACCGCCGTCCCCCGGTGCGGTTCACGGTGCTGTGGGGGCTGACCGGGGTCGGCGGGTGGCCGCAGACGGAGCGGGCGCCGGGCGGGGACGTGGCGATGCTGCGGCAGGACCAGCTGTTCCTGGCCGGGGACGGCACGCCGTGGGTGCGCACCGATCCGGCGCCGGACGTGGCGGACGACGACATCCGCTGGCACCGGGTGGACCGGCGCACCTACGCCTGGCTGGTCGACGAGGGCTTCTTCGCGAAGGACGGGACCGGCGCCGGGGGCGGAGGGGGTGACGGCGGGCCGCACGGGGTGTGGTGGGCCGCCGCCGGGCTCGGGGCGGGCGTCGCGGGAACGCTGCTGGTACGCCGCGCGGCGGACCGGTACCGGACCGGGCCGCCGCGCGGGGAGCCGCGTCAGGAGCTGATCGACCTGTAGCTCGCGCGCCGGGCGGGTCAGCCGAGGTCGATCTCCGGGTACAGCGGGAAGCCGGCCACCAGGTCGGTCGCGCGGTGCGAGATCTCGTCGGCGACCTTCGCGTCGAGGACGTGGGAGGCCTTGGACGGGGCGCCGGACTTGGTGGTGCCGGGCTCGGTGGCGGTGAGGACGCGGTCGATGAGGCCCGCGACCTCGTCCATCTCCGCCGTGCCGAGACCGCGTGTGGTCAGCGCCGGGGTGCCGATGCGGATGCCGGAGGTGTACCAGGCGCCGTTCGGGTCGGCCGGGATGGCGTTGCGGTTGGTGACGATGCCGGAGTCGAGGAGGGCGGCCTCGGCCTGACGGCCGGTGAGGCCGTAGGAGGACGCGACGTCGATCAGGTTGAGGTGGTTGTCGGTGCCGCCGGTGACCAGGGTGGCGCCGCGCTTGGTCAGGCCCTCGGCGAGGGCGCGGGCGTTGTCGACGATGCGCTGGGCGTAGTCCTGGAACGCGGGCTGCCGGGCCTCGGCGAGGGCGACGGCCTTGGCGGCCATGACGTGCGGGAGCGGGCCGCCGAGCACCATCGGGCAGCCGCGGTCGACCTGGTCCTTGAGGGAGTCGTCGCACAGGACCATGCCGCCGCGCGGGCCGCGCAGCGACTTGTGGGTGGTCGTCGTGACGATCTGGGCGTGCGGGACCGGGTCGAAGTCGCCGGTGAGGACCTTGCCCGCGACCAGGCCCGCGAAGTGCGCCATGTCCACCATGAGGGTCGCGCCGACCTCGTCGGCGATCTCCCGCATGATCCGGAAGTTCACCAGCCGGGGGTACGCGGAGTAGCCCGCGACGATGATCAGCGGCTTGAACTCGCGGGCGGAGGCGCGCAGGGCCTCGTAGTCGATCAGGCCGGTGGCCGGGTCGGTGCCGTAGGAGCGCTGGTCGAACATCTTTCCTGAGATGTTCGGGCGGAAGCCGTGGGTGAGGTGGCCGCCGGCGTCCAGGGACATGCCGAGCATCCGCTGGTTGCCGAAGGCGCGGCGCAGCTCGGCCCAGTCGGCGTCGGTCAGGTCGTTGACCTGGCGGGCGCCGGTCTTCTCCAGGAAGGGCACCTCGACGCGGGCGCCCAGGACGGCCCAGAAGGCGACCAGGTTGGCGTCGATGCCGGAGTGCGGCTGGACGTAGGCGTGGCGGGCGCCGAACAGCTCGCGGGCGTGCTCGGCGGCGAGGGACTCGACGGTGTCGACGTTGCGGCAGCCGGCGTAGAAGCGGCGGCCGATGGTGCCCTCGGCGTACTTGTCGCTGAACCAGTTGCCCATCGCCAGGAGCGTGGCCGGGGAGGCGTAGTTCTCGGAGGCGATCAGCTTGAGCATCTCGCGCTGGTCGGCGACCTCCTGGCCGATGGCGTCCGCCACGCGCGGCTCGACGGCGCGGATCACGTCGAGGGCGGCGCGGTAGGCGGTGGACTCGGGGGAGATTTCTGCGGGCATGGGGACCTCCGGACATTGTGTTCGGCGTTCACAGTACGGACGGCCCAGGCGCACGGCTCTCGGTGGTGCGGGCCGCTTCCCGATGGTTCGTCCCATCCCAGCGCGCCAGTCACGGCCCGGGGCCAGGGTACCGGCTGGGTCCGGCCGGTGCCGTGGTGTCCGGGATGCGGGAGACGGTGGGGCCGGGCGGGTGTGCGGCCCCGCCGCGGATGGGGGTTACGGCAGCGCCCGGCACAGCGCGTCCAGGGCGCCCGCCCAGGCGTGGTCGGGCGGGGTGCCGTAGCCGACGACCACCGCGTCCAGCGGGTCGGTCGTGGCCGCCGGGTGGCGGAAGACGGACAGGCCGTGCAGGCCCAGGCCGTGCCAGGCCGCCGATCTGAGTACCTGCTGCTCGGTGCCGGGCGGCAGCCCGAGTACGGCGTGCAGACCGGCCGCGATGCCGGCGATCCGCACCTCGGGGACCCGCCCGGCGAGGGCCGCGACCAGGGCGTCCCGGCGGCGCCGGTAACGCAGGCGGGAGGCACGGACGTGACGGTCGTAGGCCCCGGAGGCGAGGAACTCGGCCAGCGTGAGCTGCTCCAGCACGCCGCAGGTGTCCGAGCCGCCGCGGGTCGCCGTGACCTCGTCGGCGAGCCCCGGCGGGAGCACGGCCCAGGCCAGGCGCAGGCCGGGGGCGAGGGACTTGCTGGCCGTGCCGAGGTAGACGACGTGGTCGGGGGCGAGTCCCTGGAGGGCGCCCACGGGCTGGCGGTCGTAGCGGAACTCGCCGTCGTAGTCGTCCTCCAGGATCAGGGCGCCGGTGCGCCGCGCCCAGTCCACGACGGCCGCCCGGCGGTCGGGGTGCAGCGGCACGCCGGTCGGGAACTGGTGGGCGGGGGTGAGCAGCACGGCGCCCGCGTCCGTGAGCGCCCCGGGGTCGGCGCCCCGGTCGTCGACGGGCAGCGGGACGGTCCGCAGACCGGCGGCTTCGAGCAGGTCGCGGTGGACGTGGAGGCCGTACGACTCGACGGCCACGGTGCGCACGCCACGCGCCAGCAGCACCGCGGCCAGCACCACCAGGGCGTGCGCGACGCCGCCGCAGACCAGCAGGTGGTCCGGGGCGGCGCGCACGCCGCGGGCACGGGCGAGGTAGGCGGACAGCGCGGCGCGCAGTTCGGGGTGGCCGCGGGGATCGCCGTAGCCGAAGGCGTCGTTGGGGGCGGCCGTGACGGCGCGGCGGGCGGCTCTGAGCCACTCGGCACGCGGAAAACTGGCGAGGTCCGGGCTGCCGGGGCGCAGGTCGTGGACGGGCCGGGCGGGCTCCCGGGGTCGCCGGACCGAGGTTCCGGCCGGCGGGGCGGCGACCCGGTCGGCGACGCGGGTGCCCGAGCCCTGGCGCGCGGTGAGCCAGCCCTCGGCAACGAGGTCGGCGTAGGCGTCGGCGACGGTGTTGCGGGCGATGCCGAGGTCGGCGGCGAGGACGCGGGACGAGGGCAGCCGGGTGCCGGGGCCCAGGCGGCCGGTGCGGACGGCCTTGCGCAGCGCGTCGGTGAGGCCGCGGCGCAGGCCCGGACCAGTGGGTTCGAGGTGGAGGTCGACGCCGAGAGTGGCCCAGGAATTCGCCATGGAAATGGACCATACCGCTGGGCTGTTTCCTTCCTAGGGTCAAAGGCATGACGACACCCACCGATGACACGAAGACCACGGACTACGCCGCCGAGGTACCCGTCCGGCTGAACTGGTCCCAGCACGCCCCCGAGGTCTACAAGGCGATGATCCGGCTCGAGACCGTCGCAAAGCGGGGACTGGACCCGGCGCTGTACGAGCTGGTGAAGATCCGCGCCTCGCAGATCAACCACTGCGCCTTCTGCCTCGACATGCACACCAAGGACGCCCTGGCCGCCGGTGAGAGCGTGGAGCGGATCGTGCAGCTGGCCGCCTGGGAGGAGTCGCGGCACTTCTACACGGAGAAGGAGCTGGCGGCGATCGAGCTGACCGAGGCGGTCACCGTCCTGACCGACGGCTTCGTGCCGGACGAGGTGTACGAGCAGGCCGCGGGGCACTTCGACGAGCCCGAGCTGGCACAGCTGATCGCCGCGATCACGACGATCAACGCCTGGAACCGGTTCGGCGTGACCTGCCGGATGACGCCGGGCCACTACACGCCCGGCGGGAACGCGTGACGGCACGCACGCAGCTCCTGGACCGGGAGGTCGCGAAGGCGCTGTCGGCGCTGAGCGCGGCGGCCAAGAAGGGGCTCGGCGACCCCGTCGTCGCCGAGCTGGTGATGATCCGGGCCTCGCAGCTCAACCACTGCGCGTTCTGCCTGGACATGCACCTCGCCCTGGCCCGTGGGAACGGGGAGGGCGAGGAGCGCCTCGGTCTGCTCGCCGCCTGGGAGGAGGCGGACCTGTACGACGGGCGGGAGCGGGCCGCGCTCGCGCTGACCGAGGCGATGACCGTGCTGACCGAGGGATTCGTGCCCGACGCGGTGTACGAGGAGGCCGCCGTACACTTCGACGACGGCGAACTCGCCCATCTGATCGGGCTGATCACCGTCATCAACAGCTGGAACCGGCTGATGGTCAGCCGCAGGGTCCCACCGGGGGGTTACACACCGTGAGTCATGCCGCCGCGTTCCGCGCCCTGCACCACGGCCGGGTCCCGGACGACCCCCTCGTCCTGCCGGGCCCCTGGGACGCGGCGAGCGCCCGGGTGTTCGTGGAGGCCGGGTTCCCGGCGCTCGCGACGCCGAGCGCCGGGGTGGCGGCCTCGCTCGGGTACGAGGACGGGCAGACCCCGGCCGACGAGATGTTCGCGGCCGTCGCGCGGATCGTGCGCGCCGTGGACGTGCCCGTGTCGGCGGACGTGGAGGACGGGTACGGCCTGGCGCCGAAGGAGCTGGTGGAGCGGCTCCTCGATGCGGGCGTGGTCGGCTGCAACCTGGAGGACTCCACCGACGAAGGGCTCAAGGACCCGGCGGAGCACGCCGCGTGGCTGGCCGAGGTGCGGGAGGAGGCCGGTGACCGGCTCTTCCTGAACGCCCGGATCGACACGTTCATCCGGGGCGTCGACGACCCGGGAGCGGCGATCGAGCGGGCCGCCGCCTATGTCGCCGCGGGCGCCGACTGCGTGTATCCCATCGCCGCGCCCACCGATCTGCTGCCGCTGCTGCGGTCCGGGATCCAGGGGCCGGTGAACGTGTTCGCGCGGCCCGGGCAGGGCCCCGCACCCGCCGAACTCGGCGGGCTCGGGGCCACCCGGATCACGTTCGGGCCCGGCCTCCAGCGGCATGCGGAGCAGTCGGTGCGGGAGGCCGCGGCAGGGCTCGCGGGACGGCCCGCGGAGTGAGGGTCAGGACAGCCACTTCTTCCAGACGGACTCGTGGCCGTCCACCCACTTCTTCGCCGCCTCCTCGGGCCGCATCTTCTGCTCGGCGATCATCAGGGAGACCTGGTTCTGGTCCGCCGTCGTCCACTTGAACCGCTTGAGGAACTCGGCCGCCTTGCCGCCGTCCTTCGCGAAGCCGGCGTTGAGGTACTTCTGCAGCGGGGTGACGGGGTAGGCGCAGTCGACCTTCTCCGGGTCGGCGTCGCAGCCCTCCTCGTACGGCGGCAGCTTCACCTCGGTCATCGGGACCTTCTCCATCAGCCACTGGGGGGTGTACCAGTAGCTGAGGAAGGGCTTCTTCTCCTTGGCGAACTGCTGCATCTGGGTGATCTGGGCGGCCTCGGAACCGGCGAAGACGACCTGGTAGTCCAGGTCCAGGTTCTTCACCAGGGCCTTGTCGTTGGTGACGTAGGACGGGGAGCCGTCCAGGAGCTGCCCCTTGCCGCCGCTCTCCGCGGTGTGCAGCAGGTCGGCGTACTTGTTCAGGTTCTTCCAGTTCGTGACGTCCGGGTGCTTCTTGGCGAAGTACGTCGGGACGAACCAGCCGATGTGCCCCGTGACGCCGAGGTCGCCGCCGGGGGCGATGGTCTTCTTGTCCTGGACGTAGCGCTGTTCCTGCTCGGGGTGGCCCCAGTCCTCCAGGATGGCGTCGACGCGGCCCTGGCTGAGCGCGTCCCAGGCGGGGACCTCGTCGACCTGGACGGTGTCGACGCGGTAGCCCAGCTCGTGCTCCAGCAGGTACTGGGCGACGGCCACGTTGGCCTGGGCGCCGACCCAGGACTGCACGGACAGCGTGACGGTCTTGGCGCCCTGGGCGTTCGCGTACGGGGACGCCTGCTTGGTCATGTCGGCGGCGCCGCAGCCGGTGAGCAGCGTCAGCGCGGCCACACCCGCGAGGGCGGAGGTCGTACGCATACGCGGTCGGAGTCGCAGTCGCATGTCAGGCTCCCTTCTTCGTCGTACGGCGTTCGGTGGGCTGGGTGACGCGGTCGAGCATCAGGCCGAGGCAGACGATCGCGGCGCCCGCGACCAGGCCGGTCGCCAGGTCGCCCTGCGCGAGGCCGAAGACGACCTGGTAGCCGAGCGCGCCACCGCCGACCAGGCCGCCGATGATGACGACGGCGAGGACCAGGACGACGCCCTGGTTGACGGCGAGCAGCAGGGCCGGGCGGGCCAGCGGAAGCTGGACCTGGCGGAGCTGCTGGCCGCTGGTGGCGCCGAGCGAGCGGGCCGACTCCAGGGCGGCCGGGTCGACCTGGCGCAGGCCCTGGGCGGTGATGCGGACGACGGCCGGGAGGGCGTAGACGACGGCTGCCGCCACGGCGGGCGCGCGGCCCACGCCGAACAGGGCGACGACCGGGATCAGGTACACGAACTGCGGCATGGTCTGGAAGACGTCGAGCACGGGCCGCAGCAGGCGTTCGAAGCGGTCGCTGCGGGCGGCGGCGATGCCGGTGGCGAAGCCGACGACCAGGGTCACGGCGACGGCGGCGAGCACCTGGGAGAGCGTGTCCAGGGACGGGTTCCACACGCCGAGCACGCCGATCGCGGCCATCGCGAGGACGGCGGTGAGCGCGGTGCGCCAGGTGCCGATCAGCCAGGCCAGGGCGGCGACGATCAGGAGTACGGACCACCAGGGCAGCCACTGGAGGCCGTCGCGCAGCGGGTTGAGGACCCAGCTGGTGAAGTGCGCGGCCCAGTCGGCGGTGCCGCCGACGACGGGGACGCCGGAGTACAGGTGGGCGGTCATCCAGTCGACGGCCCGGTTGACGGGCTCGGCGATGTTCAGCTCCCACCCGTCGGGCCAGTCGAGGAAACCGGCCAAACGTCCGGCGAGCGCGACGGCCGCGGCGACGACCAGGGCGTACAGCCAGGTCACCGGGGACTTTCCGGACTCGCCGAGCCGTTCCCCGGCCGCGCCGGTCACCCGGTCAAGGACGACGGCGAGCAGCACGATGGGGATGCCGGCCGCGAGGGCCGCGCCGACGTCGACCGAGGCGAGCGCCTGGTAGACGCGGTCGCCGAGGCCGCCGGCGCCGATGACGGAGGCGATGACGGCCATGGACAGCGCCATCATGATCGTCTGGTTGACGCCGAGGAGGAGTTCCTTGCGGGCCAGCGGGATGCGGGCGGTCAGCAGCCGCTGGCGGGCGGTGGTGCCGAGGGACTCGACGGCCTCCAGGACCTCCCGGTCCGCGCCGCGCAGGCCCAGCGAGGTGAGCCGGGCCATGGGCGGGGCGGCGTAGACGACGGTGGCCAGCACGGCGGCGGGGACGCCGATGCCGAAGACCAGGACGACGGGGAGGAGGTAGGCGAAGGCGGGCAGCACCTGCATGGTGTCCAGCACCGGGCGCAGGACGCGGTCCATCCGGTCGGACAGGCCCGCGGCGAGGCCCAGCAGGGCGCCGACCGCGACGGACGCGAGGACGGCCACGACCATCAGGGCGAGGGTCTGCATGGTCGGCACCCACATGCCGAGCAGGCCGCAGGCCAGGAACGCGGCCGCGGTGCCCGCCGCGAGCTTCACACCGGCCACCCGCCAGGCGACCAGGGCGCCGATCGCGGTGACCCCGGCCCAGCCGACGGCGAGGAGGGCGAGGTACACGGCGCGTACGGCGATGACGACGACGTTGCTGACGTGGCCGAAGAAGTAGAGGAACAGGGGGTGGCTGTCCCGGTTGTCGATGATCCAGTCGCTGGCCTTGCCGAGGGGTTCGGAGACGTCGACGGTGAGGGCGGTGGGCCAGGTGGCGCCGGGCCACTGCGTGGCGGCTATGGGGGCGAGGATCGCTGCGGCGAGGGCGAGGATCGCAAGCTTGCGGACGGCTCTGTTGGTGAGGATGCCCGGCGGGGCGGCTTTCGGCGAGGCCTGTGCCGTGATCGTTGCCATCAGACCGGCTCCTCGGTGGTGGGCTCGGCGGGGGTGTCCGGCTTGCGGCGCGCGGCCGGTGCCTCCCCCACGCTCGGCTTCGCTCGCGCGGGGGGACCCCCATCGCCCACCCGTGCCGCCCCAGCGGCACGACTGCCCGCGGCTGCGTCGGCTGCGGCGGCACCGTCTGCCGTGGCGGGCTCGTCTGCTGTGCCCGCCACCACCGACAGGAGGTCGGTTGCGTCGACTACGCCCAGGCAGCGGCCCTTGGCCATGACGCGGGCCGGGGAGCCTGCCCTCGCTACCGCCTCGATGGCTTCCGAGACCGTGGCCTCGGGGCGGATCGCCGGGCCCGTGCCCGCCTCGTCGGCGGAGGTGGCGGGGCGCATCGCCGTGCGGACGGTGAGGACCTGCTCGCGCGGGACGTCGCGGACGAACTCGCGGACGTAGTCGTCGGCGGGCGAGCCGACGATCTCCTCCGGCGTGCCGAGCTGCACCACCCGGCCGTCGCGCATCAGGGCGATGCGGTCGCCGAGCTTGAGGGCCTCCTGGAGGTCGTGGGTGATGAAGACCATCGTGCGGCCCTCCTCGCGGTGCAGCCGGACGACCTCCTCCTGCATGTCCCGCCGGATCAGCGGGTCCAGCGCGCTGAACGGCTCGTCGAAGAGCAGCACCTCGGGGTCGACGGCGAGGGCCCGGGCGAGGCCGACGCGCTGGCGCTGGCCGCCGGAGAGCTGGCCGGGGCGGCGCTGCTCCAGGCCCTCCAGGCCGACCTTGGCGACGATCGCGGCGGCGCGCTCGCGCCGCTCGGCGCGGCCCATGCCCTGGACCTCGAGGCCGTAGGCGACGTTGTCCAGGACGGTGCGGTGCGGGAGCAGGCCGAAGTGCTGGAAGACCATCGCGGCGCGGTGGCGGCGCAGTTCACGCAGCCGGGACCTGTCCATCGCGCGGACGTCCTCGCCGTCGATGGCGATGGACCCGGCCGTCGGCTCGATGAGGCGGGTCAGGCAGCGTACGAGGGTGGACTTGCCGGACCCGGACAGGCCCATGACGACGAAGACCTCGCCCTTGCGCACGTCGAAGGAGACGTCGGCGACGGCGGCGGTGCAGCCGGTGCGGGAGCGCAGCTCGGCCGGGCTCAGGGCGGTGAGGTCCGGGTCGGCGGGGACGCGGGCGGCCTTGGGGCCGAAGACCTTCCACAGGCCGTCGACGGAGAAGACCGGCGGGCGCTCGGTCACGGTGTCGGTCGCGGCGGCGGTGGTGACGTCCTTGTCGGTGGTGCTCATCGGGCGTCACCGCCGATCAGCTCGACGGCGCGCTCGCCGACCATGAGGACGCCGATCATCGGGTTGACGGCGGGCATGGTCGGGAAGACGGAGGCGTCGGCGATGCGCAGGCCCGTCAGGCCGCGGACGCGCAGCTCGGGGTCGACGACGGCCTGCTCGTCGGTGGCGGCGCCCATGCGGCAGGTGCCGGCCGGGTGGTAGACGGTGTGGGCGACCTTGCGGGCGTACTCGCTCAGCTCCTCGTCGCCGGTGACGTCCGGGCCGGGGCAGACCTCGCGCTTGAGCCAGCCGGCCAGCGGCTGGGACTTGGCGATCTCGCGGGCGATGCGGATGCCGTCGACGAGGGCGCGGCCGTCGTAGTCGTCCTCATCGGTGAAGTAGCGGAAGTCCAGGGCGGGCTTCTCGGACGGGTCGGCGCTGGTGAGGTAGAGGCGGCCGCGGGACTTCGGCTTGGGGATGTTCGGGGTCATGGAGACGCCGAACTCGGGCCGCTCGTAGCCGAGGCGCTCCGGATTGTCCGTGAACGGGATCTGGTAGAAGTGGAACATCAGGTCGGGGCCCGCGTGTTCGGGGTCGCGGCGCACGAACAGACCGGCGTCGGAGTCCATCGCGGAGTTGTCCGGGATGGGGCCGTCGGTCTCCCACACGATCACCGACTCGGGGTGGTCGAGCAGGTTCTCACCGACGCCGGGCAGGTCGAGCGCCACGGGTATGCCGAGGGCCTCCAGCTGGTCCTTCGGGCCGATGCCGGAGTGCAGCAGCAGGCGCGGGGAGTCGACGGCTCCGGCGCTGAGCACCACCTCGTTGCGCGCCTTGACGAGGATCTCCGCGCCGTCCTTGGTGCGGACGTGGACGCCTTCGGCGCGGGTGCCGTCCAGCTCCAGCCGGTACGCCCAGGTCTCCAGCATGAGCGTGAGGTTGGCGCGCTCGTCCATCACGGGGTGCAGGTACGCCACCGACGCCGACGAGCGCTTGTTGTTCTCGGGGTGGTAGGCGAGGTCGAAGAAGCCGACGCCCTCGGTGAACGGCTTCTTGTTGAAGCCCTCGACCCGCGGGACGCCCAGTGTCTGCTGCGCGGAGTCGACGAAGTCGCGGGCGATGGCGTTCCGGTCCTTCTCGTCGACCGGGACGATGTTGTTCTTCAGCCGGGCGAAGTACGCCTCCATCTGCACCGCGCCCCAGCCCTTGGCGCCCGCCGCCTCCCACTCGTCCCAGTCGGACGGCAGCGGCTTGAAGGCGATGAGGGTGTTGTGCGAGGAGCAGCCGCCCAGGACGCGGGCGCGGCTGTGCCGGATGTGCGAGTTGCCGCGCGGCTGCTCGGTGGTGGGGTAGTCGTAGTCCAGTTCGCCGCCGAGCAGGCCCATCCAGCGGCGCAGGGTCAGCACGTCGTCGCGGCCGACGTCACTGGGGCCGCCCTCGATGACGGCGACGGTGACGTCCGGGTTCTCGGTGAGGCGGGAGGCGATCACCGAGCCCGCGGTGCCGCCGCCGATGACGACGTAGTCGTAGACCTGGGTGGTTTTGGACATGGGGGTACTCCAGAGGGGGAGGGGACGGGGTGCGACGCGTGGAGACGGGTGGAGAGGAGCGGCGCAGGGGGTCTCAGCCGGAGAACCAGCGGACGGGCTTCGGCGCGAGGTTCTGGTAGACGTGCTTGCTCTCGCGGTACTCGGCGAGGCCCGCGGGGCCCAGTTCGCGGCCCACACCGCTCTTGCCGAAGCCGCCCCACTCCGCCTGCGGCAGGTAGGGGTGGAAGTCGTTGATCCACACGGTGCCGTGCCGCAGCCGGCCCGCGACCCGGCGGGCCCGTCCCGCGTCGGCGGTCCAGACGGCACCGGCCAGACCGTACTCGGTGTCGTTGGCGAGGGCTACGGCCTCGTTCTCGGTACGGAAGGTCTCGACGGTGAGGACCGGTCCGAAGACCTCCTCCCGTACGACCCTCATCTCGCGGTGGCAGTGGTCGAGGACGGTCGGCTCGTAGAAGTAGCCGCTCTCGGGCCGCTGGGGGGACGGCTCGGGGCGCTTGCCGCCGCAGCGCAGCTCGGCGCCCTCGGCGAGGGCGGAGGCGACGTAGTCCTCGGTCCTGGCGCGCTGCTGTGCGGAGACGAGCGGGCCGCACTCGACGCCTTCCTCGGTGCCGCGGCCGAGGCGGATCCGCCCCGCGCGGCGGACGAGTTCGGCGACGAAGCGTTCGCGGACCGACTCCTCGACGATGAGGCGGCCGCCGGCGGAGCAGACCTGCCCGCTGTGGATGAAGGCGGCGTTGAGGGCCTGGTCGACGGCGGTGTCGAAGCCCTCCTCGGTCTCGCAGGCGTCGGCGAAGACCACGTTGGGGTTCTTGCCGCCGAGCTCGAGGGCGACCTTCTTGACGGTGACGGCGGCGGCCTGGGCGACCTTGATGCCGCTGGTCAGGCCGCCGGTGAAGGAGACCAGGTCGACGTCGGGGTGCTCGGCGAGCCGGGCGCCGACGGTGTGGCCGGGGCCGGTGACGATGTTCGCGACGCCGGTGGGGAGGCCGGCCTCGACGAGCAGGTCGATCAGGGCGACCGTGGTGAGCGGGGTGATCTCGCTGGGCTTGATCACGAAGGTGTTGCCGGCGGCGAGCGCCGGGGCGATCTTCCAACTGGCCTGGAGGAGCGGGTAGTTCCAGGGTGTGATCATCGCGCAGACACCGATCGGCTCGTGCACGACGACGCTGTGGACGTCGGGCGAGCCGGCGTCGACGACGCGGCCGGGGGCCTCGCCCGCGACCAGGTCGGCGAAGTAGCGGAAGGCGTCGGCGACGCAGTCGATGTCGACACGCCCCTCCTCGACGGTCTTGCCCGCGTCGCGGCTCTCCAGCAGGCCCAGCTTCTCGCGGTCGCGCACGAGGAGGTCGGCGACGCGGCGCAGCAGGGCGGCGCGCTCGGCGACGGGGGTGTGCGGCCAGTCGCCCGCGTCGAAGGCGCGGCGGGCGGCGGCCACCGCGAGGTCGGTGTCCTTCTCGTCGCCCTCCGCGACCACGGCGAACGGCAGGGCGTCCGCGGGGTCGAGGATCTCGCGCGTGGCGCCGGAGGACGCCGCGAACCACTCGCCTCCCGCGTGGATGGTCCGGTGCGCCCGCTCCGCCGGAGTGTGCGTGCTGTTCGCCATGGTCGGTGTTGCCTTCCGTTCCTGATCGGTCCCCCTGCGTCACCCGGGTGTCGCTCTCGGGGACCGTGAGCCCCTGCCCCGCGGTCCCGTTTGCATGCCGATTCGACCGCGGAAAGTGCGGCGCATCACGAAGGAAAGCGGCAAAAGGGTCTTATGGGTGTACAGAAACGGACACGGGCCCCGTCCCGGCCTGAACCGGAACGGGGCCCGTGCGGGCGCCGGGGGCGGGCTCAGATGAGGCCGAGACCGCGGACCGCCTCGCGCTCCTCCGACAGCTCCTTGACGGAGGCGTCGATGCGGGCGCGGGAGAACTCGTTGATGTCCAGGCCCTGGACGATCTCGTACGAACCGTCCTTCGTGGTGACCGGGAAGGAGGAGATGATGCCCTCGGGGACGCCGTAGGAGCCGTCCGACGGGATGCCCATGGAGGTCCAGTCGCCCTCGGCGGTGCCGTTGACCCACGTGTACACGTGGTCGATGGCGGCGTTGGCCGCGGAGGCGGCCGAGGAGGCGCCGCGGGCCTCGATGATGGCCGCACCGCGCTTGGCGACGGTCGGGATGAACTCGTCGGCCAGCCACTTCTCGTCGTTGACGGTCTCGGCGGCGTTCTTGCCGGCGACCGTGGCGTGGAAGATGTCGGGGTACTGGGTGGCCGAGTGGTTGCCCCAGATGGTCAGGCGCTTGATGTCGGCGACCGTCGAGCCCGTCTTCTTCGCGAGCTGGGTCAGCGCGCGGTTGTGGTCCAGGCGGGTCATGGCGGTGAAGCGCTCGGCCGGTACGTCCGGGGCGGCGGCCTGGGCGATCAGGGCGTTGGTGTTGGCCGGGTTGCCGACGACGAGGACCTTGATGTCGTCCGCGGCGTGGTCGTTGATGGCCTTGCCCTGCGGCTTGAAGATGCCGCCGTTGGCCTCCAGGAGGTCGCCGCGCTCCATGCCCTTGGTGCGGGGGCGGGCGCCGACGAGGAGGGCGACGTTGGCGCCGTCGAAGGCCACGTTCGGGTCGTCGGTGATCTCGATGCCCTGGAGGAGCGGGAACGCGCAGTCGTCCAGCTCCATCGCGGTGCCCTCGGCGGCCTTGAGCGCCGGAGTGATCTCCAGGAGGCGCAGCTTGACCGGCACGTCCGCGCCGAGCAGCTGGCCGGAGGCGATGCGGAAGAGCAGGGCGTAACCGATCTGGCCGGCCGCGCCGGTGACGGTGACGTTCACGGGAGTGCGAGTCATGGCGTTCTCCGTATGACAGCTGGCGGTGGGGCGTCCCGGCCCCGGGCGTTTGATCGATCTCTTGGTATCAAGAGATCGATCCAGCCGTCAGGCTATCGCGCCCGTGGTGTCCGGCACGTCCGGGTCGGTGTGGCCCGGCCCACAGGACCGAGCCGCGCAACGGCCGAAGGGCGCGCAAAAGAAGGCGGCCGCCTGTCCGGGAGAGGGAGGACGAAGGCGACCGCCGTTCGGGGATACCGTTGCCGGACTCCCGTGGGGGTACTTCTCGCGTGCCCGTGACGCCGCGGGGCATGCCTGCCCGGGACGAACTTTCTTCGCCGGCCCGCCGCCGTCGGCCGCCGCCGTCGGCCGCCGTCCGCCCGCTTCGGCCCGCACGCGGCTACTTCGTGCAGCCCTGCGTCCCCGCCGCCAGCGTCGCGCACGCCGTGGCGTCGGCCGCCGACTTCACGGCGACCATCGGGGTGTACGCGACCGTGCTGCCGGGGTTGCCGACCGTTGCCCGCTGCTCGCCCGCGCCACCGGCGCTGACCTGGACCTCGTCGCCCTGTGCGGCCTGGGTGACGCGGGCCCACGCGGCGCCGCAGACCTTGCTGTAGCGGACCTCGACGGCGGCCGTGCCGACCACGGCGGTCGCGCCGGTGGTCACCAGGTCGCCGCCGCAGCCCATGGCCTCCGGGTCCTTGCCGGTGCAGGCGTCGCCGCTGCACTTCACGCCCGGCGGCAGCTTCGGTTCGCTGCTCACGGTGGGGGACGGAGAGGGCTTGGTGCCCTCGTTCTTCTTGTCGCCGCCGTCCTTCAGGAGGAAGAAGACGCCCGCGATCACGACGAGGACACCGACGACGCCCGCGACGACGGTCGTCACCCGCTTGTTGCCGCCGCCGCCCGGGGGTGTCCGGCGGGACGCGCGGGGGCCGCCGTGCGGTGGCTCGCCGTACGCGCCGGAGGAGGGATCGCCGTACGCGCGGGAGGAGGGATCGCCGTACACGCCGGAGGGGCCGGGGCCGTTCGGCTCGGCGGGTCCGGTCCGCGCCATCGGCTCGCCGGTGCCGGTCCGGACGCCGGAGCGGGCCGTGCGGTCACCGGTCGGCGCGGGGCCCCGGTAGCCGGCGAGACCCCACGAGTTGTCGTCGGTCGCTCCGCCGGGGGACGGGTCGGAGGACGCACCGGGTCCGCCGCCGTCCCGGACGGCGCCGAGGGCCGAGTCGGGGCTGTCGGCGGCCGTCGGCTGGGCCGGCACCGTCGGCGGCAGCGTGGGCGACACACCCGCGGGCCCGGCAACGCCGGACGCGGCCGAGGCGCCGCCGCCGTGACGGCCGGTCCGGCTCCCCCTGCCGTTCCTGCCGCCGTGGCCCGACTTGGCCGCGGAGCTGCCCGACTTGGCCGCGGGCGTGCCCAGTTCGCCGAGCGCCGCACGGGCCTGGGAGATCCGGATGGCCTCCATGGTCATGTCGTGGCGCATCTCCGAGCGGCTCCAGGCGCGCTCGGCCAGCTCCCACATGGTGGTCAGGTGGACGGGGTTGGTCCCCGTCACCTCGGCCAGGGCCACGATGGCGCCCTTCGGCGCCAGCAGCCGGCCGTTCAGATAGCGCTCCCAGGACGTCTTGCTGTAGCCCGTGGCGTCGGCCACCGACGCCACGCTCAGCTCACTGCGGTCCACGAGCCGGCGCAGCTGACTGGTGAACTCCCTGATCTGCGGATCGAGTTCCTCCGGCAAGGCCTTCCAACGAGGCACTGCTTCCCCCTCTTCCCCCGGTGACGTGCTGGTCGATTCCCCGCTGGTCCCCGCGCGCGGCGTCCCTCCGCGCGGCACCCGTTTCTGGCTACCCACAGGGATGCGCCCGGTCAGGATCTCAGTTCCCGGGGTGGGGGCGCACAGGAGCACAGAGGCCGCGAACGTGCACCGTCGCACGCCCACCGACCCGGGTCCAGTGTCCCACCGGCGGTCCCGTGACCGGAACGGAACCCCCGAGAAGGAGGCGCGTAGCGGAGTAGCGGAACGGTCACTTCCGTGCCACAGCGCCCTGCCAGGCGTTGAACAGGGCGTTCGAAGTGCAGGAAGGTTGTTCCCGGCGGCGACCCGTCCTTTCACGGGGGTGAGGACGGGCCGCCGTCCCGCGTCGCGGCGAGGACGGGCCGCCGTGCCGCGTCGCGGCGGGGACGGCCGCCGGAGGGCCCTAGCTGACGGTGAAGTGCAGGGTGTCCTTGAGGAACGGGATCTCCAGCACCGGGTTCGGCTGGGCCATCAGCGCCAGCAGGGCGATGGAGAGGCCGAGGACGCCGTAGGTCGCGATGTCCGTGAAGCGCGAGCGCACGGCCAGCATGCCGACGCGGGGCATCGTCCAGCGGAGCGCGGCGCCCAGCAGCAACGCGGCGCCGACGAGGACCAGCCCCCAGCGGAAGACGTCCAGCGCGGTCAGCAGGAGCCCGACGCCGACCAGCAGCGTCACGGTGAGTACCGGCCACTGCCGGGCGGGGGCCGGCGCGTCGCCTGCCGCGGCTCGGCCGCCGCCCTCGGGCCGGGCGGTGTCACGGGTGAAGAGCGGGAACCGGCGCGTGGTGCGCCGTGGCCGCCCCTCGGCGTCGGGCGCGCTGACGGGATCGCGGACGGTGATGGCGTCCGGGTCCTCGGACGCCTGTGATGCCTGCGGGGCCGGGGCCGGGGCCGGGGCCGCCGGGTCACCGGTCCTGCCGTCCGGGACCCGCGCGTCGCCCGGACGCTCGGCGTCGGTGTTCTCAGCCGGCACTGCGCTCCGCCGCCTCCACCACGTTGACCAGCAGCTGGGCCCGGGTCATGGGGCCGACGCCGCCGGGGTTCGGGGAGATCCAGGCGGCCACCTCGGCCACGCCGGGGTGCACGTCGCCCATGATCTTGCCCTCGGCGTTGCGGGAGACGCCGACGTCCAGGACGGCCGCGCCCGGCTTGACGTCCTCGGGCCGGACCAGGTGCGGGGAGCCGGCCGCGGCGATCACGATGTCCGCGCGCTTGAGGTGGGCCGCCAGGTCCCGGGTGCCGGTGTGGCACTGGGTCACCGTGGCGTTCTCGCTGCGCCGGGTGAGCAGCAGCGGCATCGGGCGGCCGATGGTGACACCGCGGCCGACGACCACGACCTCGGCGCCCTTGATCTCGACGCCGTAGCGGCGCAGGAGGGTGAGGATGCCGTTGGGGGTGCAGGGCAGCGGCGCCGGCTCGTTCAGGACGAGGCGGCCCAGGTTCATCGGGTGCAGGCCGTCCGCGTCCTTGTCCGGGTCCATCAGTTCGAGGATGCGGTTCTCGTCGATGCCCCGGGGCAGCGGCAGCTGGACGATGTACCCGGTGCAGGCCGGGTCCTCGTTCAGCTCGCGGACGACCGCCTCGATCTCCTCCTGCGTGGCCGTGGCGGGCAGTTCGCGCTGGATGGAGGCGATGCCGACCTGGGCGCAGTCGCGGTGCTTGCCCGCGACGTACTTCTGGCTGCCTGGATCGTCGCCGACCAGGACGGTGCCGAGGCCGGGCGTGACACCCCTCTCCTTCAGCGCCGCCACGCGGGCGGTCAGTTCGGACTTGATCGCGGCTGCGGTGGCCTTGCCATCGAGAATCTGGGCGGTCATGCCCCCCATCCTCGCGGATGACCGGCCCCGGGTTCCAATCAGGTCGGCATGCGGGCACCGCGCGGGAACCATCCGGACGCCGCGGGACACATCACGCCCTATCCGCTCATGATCGATGTTGTTGCACTTGCACAACGCCTTGCGGGCGGGCTGGACAAGTAAGAGTTCGGTCAAGAACGATTGGGCAGCACAGTGCCGCGGGGCCGTACCGGGGGGACGAACCGCTCAAGAAGAATCTCCTCCGAGTCGAGCCGCGCGTCGTCCCCGCACTTGACAGCGACGGAGGAAGACCCGCCATGAGTTTCGGCGACCCCAACAACCCCTACGGCCCCCCGCAGGGCGGCCAGCAGCCGAACTACGGCTACCCGCAGCAGCAGCCCCAGGGCCAGCCCGGCTACGGGTACCCCCAGGCTCCCCCGGTGTCGGCCGGCTACGGCTACCCGGCCGCCCCGACCTCGATGCCCGGCACGGTCAGCGCGGCCCGCGTCATGCTGTGGATCATTTTCGGCCTCCAGCTCGTCGGAGTCGCCCTGTTCGCGATCAGCGCCGTGGGCGTGGCCGCCGCGAAGAACGACGAGGAGCTGAAGGACGACGCCGCCTTCCAGCAGCTGGCCGACTACTCGTCCGGCATGCTGTGGGGCCTCGTGGCGTTCGCGCTGGTGTGGGGCGTGCTCTCGCTCGTACTGGCGATCAAGGTCGGCAACGGCGGCAACGGCGTCCGCATAGGGACCATGGTCTTCGCCATCATCACCGCGATCCTCGGTCTGTACCCGTTCATCGTCGTGGGCCTGGTCCACACGGTGCTCGCCATCCTGGTCGCCGTGTTCGTCGGCAACGCGAACGGCTCGGCCTGGTACAAGCGTCCCCGTTACTGAGGACCAGGAACCGGGTGACGGTGACTGAACACTTCGCGCCAATCCCCGCACAGGGCCGTGTCTCACCCGTACGAGGGGGGCACGGCCCTGGTGCGTCGCCCTAGTCTGGCCCGGGTAGCCGTCAGGCACGGGGAGACGCACCTTGTACAGCATCATCGTGGTACCTCCGCCGACCACGGAGGACGAAGACACCGGCACCCAGTACCGGCTCGCGCCCGGCGAACGGCTCGTCTTCGGGCGGTCCGTGCCCGGGGGCGGGCTGCGGATCGGGCACGACGGGGTGTCCCGCAGAGCCGGTGAGATCGCGGCGCACGGCACCTTCTGGACCCTGAGCAACCTCTCCGCCCACCAGACCTACGTGGTGGAGAACCCGGAGGGCGCGGGCGAGCACATCAAGGTGGCGCCCGGCCGCCTCGACGCCCCGGTGCCGTTCGAGTTCTCGCGGATCGTGCTGCCCGCCGCCGGTGACCTGCTGCCGGTCGAGGTGTGGGCGCCGCGCCACGACTATCTGCGCGGCGAGGACGGCACCGACGGCGAGCCGACCGCCCCGGCCTTCTCGGTCGACCGCACCAAGCGGTACTTCGCGGTGCTGGCCGCGCTGTGCGAGCCGCGGCTGCGCGGGGCGCCGCACGCGCCGCTGCCGACCATGGACCAGGTCGTGGAACGGCTCCGCCCGGCCTGGCCGGCCGCCTCCCGTACGTCGGTGCAGTGGAACATCGACTACCTCGCCGTGAAGCTGCGGCTGAAGCCGGGCCCGGAGACCGCCGAGCCGGGCCCCCGGCTGAACGGCAAGAAGGAGTCGCTGGTCTCGCTGGCGCTCCGCTTCGACCTGGTCCGCGAGGACGACCTGGTGGTCCTCGCCGCACCGTCCGGCCGGGCCCTGCGATGACCGAGCCGTACGCCGTCCCGGTGCCCAGGGGGTACCGGGTGGGCGCCTGGGAGGTGCACGCCCCGATCGCGACCGGCGCCTTCGGCAGCGTGTACGCGGCGCGCCGCACCGACACGGGCACCGCCACCACCGCGACCACCGACAGCCCCGCCGGGCAGCCGCCGGACACCGTCGCGCTGAAGTTCCTGCCCACCGGCACCGGCACCCCGCGGCAGCTGTCCCACCTGCGGGACCTGGTCGAGCGCGAGGTCGAGTTGCTGCGCAGGCTGCGGCGGCCCCGGCTGATCCGGATGTACGAGACCCTCACCGTCGACGACCCCGCCGACCCCCGGCTCGACGGCGCCACCGTCCTCGTCCTGGAGCGGGCCGAGGGCTCGCTGTCCGCCCTGCTCGCCGCCACGCCCCGCCCGCCGGCCGGACCCGCGCTGCTCGCGCAGGTCTGCGAGGGCCTGCAGCAACTGCACCGCGCGGGCTGGGTGCACGGCGACCTCAAACCGGCCAACGTGCTGCTGATGGCGGACGGTTCGGCCCGGCTCGCCGACTTCAACATGGCCGCCGAGCTGGAGGGCACCCACGCCTACACGCCCGCCTTCTCCACCCCGGACTACACGCCCCCCGAGCTGCTGTGGTCCGAGGTCGGCGAACGGGGCCGCCGGATCCGCCCCTCCGCCGACGTGTGGGCCTTCGGCGTGCTGGCCCACCTGGTGCTCACCGGGTCCTTCCCGCTGCCCGGCGGCACCCCTACGGCCCGCCGCGACGCCGCCGTCGCGTACGCCCGGGGCGGCCACGAGCTGCGCCTGTCCCCCGAACTGCCACCGGGATGGCAGGAGATCGTGCGGGCGTGCCTGACCCGTACGCACGCCGACCGGATCGGCACCGATGCCCTGCTGCGCCGCGTGACGGATACGACGGGGGACGTGAGCGGCAGGGGGAGGTTCTCGCTCCGGAACCACGCACGCCCCCGGCGCAGGGTCCTGGCCGCCGCGGCCGCGGGCCTCCTCGCCCTCGCCGCGCTCGGCTACGGCGCCGCCCGCTGGGCCGGTGACGGCCGGGAGCCCGCCGCGGGCCCGCGCCCCGGCGGCACCGCGAGCGTCGCCGCCGCCTCCTACGGGGCGGCCGAACTGCGCACCGACCGGGACGTGCCGCCCGCCTACCGCCTGCTGATCGTGGAGACGGCGCACGACTGCGGACACGAGGAGGTCAGCCCGGCCCTGATCGCGGCCATGCTGAAGGTCGAGAGCGACTTCGACCCGGATCTCGCCGACCCGGCCAAGGACGAGTACGGCATCGCCCGCTGGACGCCGAGCGTGCTGCGCTGGTGGATGAACGAGGACGGCACACCGGGCGAGACCGTGCCGCAGCCCCCGTTCCCGCCCGCCGAGTCCATTCCGGCGATGGGCCGTTACCTGTGCTGGATCACACCCCGTCTCGACGCCGGCCTGCCGGGCGACCGCGGCGTGCTGGTCGCGGTGGCCTACCGGACGTCGTACCGGAAGGTGAACGACGCGGGCGGTGTTCCCCCGAAGTACCGCGACTACGCCGACCGCGTCGCTCACCACCTCAAGGAGTACACGCCCCGGCGGGGGAAGTGACCCTGGGAGTTCCCAGGTTCCGCACGGCGGGCGCCGGGGGCACGGTGTGGGTACACCGCCTCGGCGGTACGACACCGACGTTCACGGGGGAACGACAATGAATATCGTCAAGCCCGCAGTACTCCTTCTCGCGGCCACGGCCCTGGCCGCCGGCTCCACGGTCGCGGCCACGGCCGCCGACAGCCCGGGCGGCACCCGGGTGACCGGCCTCCAGCAGACGGCCGACCAGGTACTGGCCGACAGCCCGAAGCCCCTGCGCGTGACCGCCGACGCGGTCGAGTACGAGGGCCTCACCGTGACGGACGCGCCCGTGACCAAGGGCGCCCAGGACCTGGCCTGCGACTACGGCCACCTGTGCATGGTCGTCAAGGGCACCAAGTTCGACTTCTACAAGTGCCAGACCTGGAACCTCACCAACTGGACCGGCGACGGTCCGTTCACCAACAACCAGACGCGCGGCACGGTCGCCAAGTTCTTCAACAAGGACGGCAGCGTCCGCTGGACGTCGACGGCCTACCAGGCGGGCACCGCGACCTGGGACCCGATCTGGTCGCTGCGCCCCTGCTGATCCCCCCACCGGGTCCGCCCCGCGGCGGCCCCCGGTTCCCTCCGCGGAGGGGGCCGGGGGCCGCCGTCCTGCCGTCCGGGCCGCACCGACCCGCCGTGGCGTCCGAATGCTTAGGCTGCCCTCACCTCTCTCCCGTACGCTGCCCGTTGTTGGACTGGGGAAAGTTGACCCCGAGCAATCGGGGGAGGGGGACGACTCCATGTACAGCGTCATCGTCGTGCCGCCGTCGTGCGGCAATGTGGCCGACCAGTTGAGGATCAGCGCGGGTGAGCGCGTCGAGTTCGGCAGGACCGAGCCGAGCGGCGGGGGACTCGCCATCGCACACGCGGGGGTTCCCCGGGTCGCCGGGGAGATCGCGGCGCACCGGACCTTCTGGCTGCTGAGCAATCTCAGCGAGGACCAGACCTACGTGGTGGAGAACCCCGAGGGCGCCGGCGAGCACATCAAGGTGGCTCCGGGCCGCGTGGAGGCGCCCGTACCTTTCGAGCTGGCGCGCGTGACCCTGCCCGCCGCGGGTGACCTGCTCACCTTCGACGTCTGGGCACCGCGGCACGCCTTCCGCAGCGTCGAGCGACGGGGTCTGCCGGGGACGGGGACCGTACCGGCGTTCGCCCTGGACCGCACCAAACGGTACTTCGCGGTCCTGGCCGCCCTGTGCGAGCGGCGCCTGCGCGGTGAGCCCCGCGCCCCGCTGCCCGCCGTCGAGGAGATAGTGGAGCGGCTGCGCCCCAGCTGGCCCAAGGTCAGCCGCTCCGCCGTCTACTGGAACATCGACTACCTCGCCGTCAAGCTGCGGCTGAGACCCGGCCCGGACGCGGCCGAGCCGGGCAGGCGCACGCACGGCAAGAAGGAGTCGCTGGCCTCGCTCGCCCTCCGCTTCGACCTGGTCCGCGAGGACGACCTCGTCGTACTCGCCCCGGCCCCGAGCGGAGCGGCACGGTGACCGTGCGGCCGTACGCGGTCCCGGTGCCGAAGGGCTATCGGATCGGGCCCTGGGAGGTGCGCGAGCCGCTCGCCTCCGGCGCGTTCGCCACGGTCTACGACGCGACCCGCACCACCGGCGAGGGCGAGCTGCCGCGCCGGGCGGCGCTGAAGTTCCTCTCCACCGGCACCCGCACCCCGCGCCAGTTGCACCACCTGCGCGACCTGGCCGAACGCGAGGTGCAGTTGCTCCGGCGGCTCCGTTCGCCCCGGCTGATCCGGATGTACGACACGCTGACGGTCGACGACCCGGACCATCCCGAGCTGGACGGCGCCACCGTCCTGGTGCTGGAGCGGGCCGAGGGATCCCTGGACGCCGTACTGGCCCGGACCCCGTCCCCGGACGCCGGGCCCGCCCTGCTGGCCCAGATCTGCGAGGGCCTGCACCAGCTCCACCACGCGGGCTGGGTGCACGGGGACCTGAAACCGGCCAATGTTCTGCTGATGGCGGACGGTTCGGCCCGGCTCGCCGACTTCAACCTGGCCGCTGAGATGGAAGGCACGCACGCCTACACCGCCGCCTTCGCCACCCCGGACTACACCCCGCCCGAACTCCTGTGGCCAGAGGTCGACGAGCGCGGGACACGGATCCGCCCGTCCGCCGACGTCTGGGCCTTCGGCGTCCTCGCTCACGTGGTCCTGACCGGGGAGTTCCCGCTGCCCGGCGGCACCGCTGAGGCACGCTCCGACGCGGCGATGCGCTATGCGCGCGGCCGCGAGGAACTGCGCCTGTCCCCCGGCCTCCCCGAGGCCTGGCGGGAGATCGTCTCCGACTGCCTGGCCCGTACGCACGAGGAGCGGGCCGGCCGCACCGCCGGCACGGCCGCACTCCTGCGCCGTGTGGAGCGGGTCGCGGGAACGTCCCCCGCTGCCCGTCTGCCGAGGCTGCGACCGCACCGTCGGCGGCGCACCGCCCCGGTGAGCGCCTTGGTCGCGGTGGCGTTGGCGGCGGCCACGGCCTCGACGATGTACGCGGCGCGGGAGGACGACGAGCCGACGTACGGATACCACCGCTGCCCGGTCGCCTCTGTCTGCTTCTTCAGCGAACCCAACGGCGCGGGCAAGATGTGCAGTTGGGAGAAGGACGACGCGGACTGGCTGTCAGGGACGGACACCTGCATGTGGACACGGGACCGGCCGGTGGAGTCCATCTTCAACAACAGCAGTGACGACTCGACAGGACTCGGCGCCGTGGCGTACTTCCGGGGCCGCGACTTCACCCCGGTCGGCGAGGACGTCACCCGGAAGAACTCCCGGAACCGCACCGGCTGCACCTCCCAGCGCAACCAGGGGAACCTGGCGGGTACGTACGCCCCCCTGTCCCACAAGTGGATCGCACGCTGCTGACACGAGGCGCCGGACGCGCTTGAGCAGGGGCGTTGCGGCGAAACGGCCTGGTGCGAAGTCCGACCCTGCAAGGTTCGAGGTACCGCGGGTCCGTCCCCACGACCAGAGTGATGGCTGCGCATCCAGTACGTCACAAGGGGAGGACATCGCATGATCAAGAAGAGGATCGCGGCCGTGCTCGGTGCGGCGGCGCTCGCGGGACTGGGCATCGCCGCCACCGCCACGCCGGCCAGCGCGGCGTGGACCGACTGCAGCTCTGGGGCGCTGTGCGCGTACCTGGGAGACAACGGCGCGGGCGACCCGGGCGAGGTGTTCGGGAACAACACGAACCTGCTCCAGTACAACAAGTTCAACAACGCGGAGTCGGTCTACAACAACGGCAACGACTGCAACGTCCGCGTCTACAACGGAACGAGCTATTCAGGCAGCTCCTTCCTCCTGCTGCGCGGTTACGTCATCAGCAACCTCGACACCTACCGCGACGGCATCTTCGCCGACGACCTCGCGTCCAACCGCTGGGTCTGCTGACGCCATGCGCAGACTGCTGTGGCTGACCGCCGCAGCCCTCCTCGCCGCCGGGTGCTCCACGTCCCCCGGCGGCGAGGCCGCGGCGGAGAAGCGGCCCGATCCCCGCCCGCTGGGCGGCGCGCTCCACTTCACCGCGTCCGATGCTGCCGCACTGCACGAGGCCGAGGAGCGGGAAGTACGCAGGTGCATGGTGGCCCGCGGGTTCGACTACGACCCGATTCCGGTCGGCGACGTGCAGCGACGTGCAGCCACCAGCCCGTACGGCCTGCTGGCCCCGGGCCGGGCGGGCCAGGACGGCTACGGCCTGACCGTGGAGCGACTGCGGAAGCCGCCGGCCGACCCGAACGCCCAGCGGGTGTCGGCGCTGGCCGAGCGTGACCGCCGCGCGTGGGAGGGGGCACTCAAGGGAGCGGCAGACGGGCCGCGCGAGATGATCGAGTTGCCGGACGGGCCGACCGTGTCGGTGTCCACCGACTCCTGCGTGTCCGCCGCGCGCCGCGCACTGTACGGCACTTCCTGGGAACGGAATCACTACACCTTGCAGAGCCTTCGCAACACCATTGTGAAAGACACGCTCGACCACCCCCTCGTGAAGGCGGCCGAGCGGAAGTGGGCCGCGTGCATGCGGGACGAGGGCTTCCGTTACGAGCACCGCGAGGACCCGCTCAAGGCGCTGAAGAAGCGTCTCGACGCCGCCGGCTCGGACGCGGCCGCCCTGCGCGCCACTGGACGCGAGGAGCTGAAGACCGCCGTGCGGGACGCCGTGTGCCAGGCCGAGGCCGGGCTCGCCGGAGAGATCTCCCGGGCGCAGAAGCGGGTGGAGAAGGCGCTGCCGCCCGCGCGCACCTCCCGGCTGGAGGAGTTCCGTGCGGCACGGGAGAGCGCGTTGCGGCGGGCGGGAGAACCCGCGTGAGGGCGGGCGCCCCGGTGCCGCGCACCGGGGCGCCCTCACCTGCCGCGTCAGTGGAAGAAGTGCCGCGTCCCCGTGAAGTACATCGTCACGCCGGCCTTCTTCGCCGCCTCGACGACCAGTTCGTCGCGGACCGAGCCGCCGGGCTGGACCACGGCCTTCACACCGGCTCCGGTGAGGATCTCCAGGCCGTCCGGGAAGGGGAAGAAGGCGTCGGAGGCCGCGTACGCCCCCTGCGCCCGCTCGGCGCCGGCCCGCTCCACCGCGAGCTTCGCGGAGTCGACGCGGTTGACCTGGCCCATGCCGACGCCGACGGAGGCGCCGTCCTTGGCGAGGAGGATCGCGTTGGACTTGACGGCCCGGCACGCCTTCCAGGCGAAGGCCAGCTCGGCCAGCTCCGCCTCGGACAGCGCCTCGCCGGTGGCCAGGGTCCAGGTGGCGGGGTCGTCGCCCTCGGCCTGGAGGCGGTCGGTGACCTGGAGGAGGGCGCCGCCGTCGATGGGCTTGACCTCGACCGGGGCGGCGGGGGCCTCGGGGGCGCGCAGGACGCGGATGTTCTTCTTCTTGGTGAGGGCTTCGAGGGCGCCGTCCTCGTAGTCCGGCGCGACGATGACCTCGGTGAAGATCTCGGCGACCCGCTCGGCCATCTCCTTGGAGACCGGGCGGTTGACGGCGATCACGCCGCCGTACGCGGAGACCGGGTCGCACTCGTGCGCCTTGCGGTGCGCCTCGGCGACGTCCGCGCCGACCGCGATGCCGCACGGGTTGGCGTGCTTGATGATCGCGACGCAGGGCTCGGTGTGGTCGTACGCGGCACGGCGGGCGGCGTCCGTGTCGGTGTAGTTGTTGTACGACATCTCCTTGCCGTGCAGCTGCTCGGCCTGGGCGAGGCCCCCGCCCTCGGGGGAGGTGTAGAGCGCGGCGGGCTGGTGCGGGTTCTCGCCGTAGCGCAGGGTGTGGGCGCGCTCGTAGGTGGCGCCGAGGAAGTCCGGGAAGCCCGACTCGTCGACGGGGGCGTACTCGGCGGCGAACCAGGAGGCGACGGCCACGTCGTACGCGGCGGTGTGCTGGAATGCCTCGGCGGCCAGGCGCTTGCGGGCGGCCAGGTCGAAGCCGCCGTCCTTGACCGCGGAGAGCACGTCGGCGTACCGGGCGGGGCTGGTGACGACCGCGACGGAGGGGTGGTTCTTGGCGGCGGCGCGCACCATGGAGGGGCCGCCGATGTCGATCTGCTCGACGCACTCGTCGGCCGTGGCGCCCGAGGCGACGGTCTCGCGGAACGGGTAGAGGTTGACCACGACCAGGTCGAACGGCGCCACGCCCAGCTCGTCGAGCTGCTGGCGGTGGCTCTCCAGACGCAGGTCGGCGAGGATGCCGGCGTGGACCTTGGGGTGCAGGGTCTTGACCCGGCCGTCCAGGCACTCGGGGAAGCCGGTCAGCTCCTCGACCTTGGTGACGGGGACACCGGCGGCGGCGATCCGCCCGGCGGTGGACCCGGTGGAGACCAGCTCGACGCCGGCCTCGTGCAGCCCGCGCGCGAGCTCTTCCAGCCCGGTCTTGTCGTAGACGCTGACGAGTGCGCGACGGATGGCCCGCTTGTTGCTTCCGGCGGTGGCGGTCACTGGATAACTACCTTTCGTCCCTCAATGCGATAGCCGTTGCGGGCGAGCCGCCCCACGACATCGACGAGCAGCTTTCGCTCGACTTCCTTGATGCGCTCGTGCAGAGCGGCACCTTCGTCTTCGTAGTCCTCGTCCCGGACCTCGACCACGCCCTGCGCGATGATCGGCCCGGTGTCGACGCCGTCGTCGACGAAGTGGACGGTGCAGCCGGTGACCCTGGCGCCGTACGCGAGCGCGTCCCGCACACCGTGGGCCCCCGGGAAGCTGGGGAGGAGGGCGGGGTGGGTGTTGACGAACCGCCCGCCGAACCGCGCGAGGAACTCCTTCCCCACGATCTTCATGAACCCGGCCGAGACGACGAGGTCCGGCTCGTGGGCCGCGACGGCCTCGGCGAGCGCCGCGTCCCACTCCTCACGGGTCCCGTAGTCCTTGACCCTGCGGACGAAGGCCGGCACCCCGGCCCGCTCGGCGCGGGCGAGCCCCTCGATGCCGTCGCGGTCGGCGCCGACCGCGACGATCTCGGCACCGTAGGCCTCGGCCCCGGTGGCGGCGATCTCGTCGAGGAGCGCCTGGAGGTTGGTGCCGGATCCGGAGACCAGCACGACGAGGCGCTTGGCTCGCCGGTCCACGGGCTTGGCGGCCACGGTGGGGGCCTTTCTCGGGAAAACGGATCTGTTTGTACGGTCGTACGAATGCTTCGCGCCCCGGGATACGGGGAAGTCTACGAAGCGGCCGACCGTCAGCAACGATACCGGCACACCGGACGGCCCCCTCGGGACGGGGGCGCGGCCGGAAGGTAGCGTCTGCGTGGAGCCGGAGCGGGAACGCGGCCCGTGCGTCGGGCGTTCACCAGACGTACCGACCAGTTCGCCCCCTCCACCAGCTCGCCCGTTCCACCAGCCGCCCGTTCATCGTCGCCAAGGGGAAGACGCTCAGTTGATGCCGGACCGCAGCCTGCGACTGCTCACACTCCCCCAGCAGTCGGCGCAGCCAGGGGAGCGCAGCACCGTGTTGCTGCGGGAGCGCCCCTCGACACCGCCCGACACCCCTTCGGACCGGAGGAACGGCGGCGAGCGGGACGGCTCCACCGACCAGGACAATCCGTTCGCACCGCCCCCGGAGGGCACGCCGGACAGCCCGTGGCAGCCGCGGCACCCGTCGGGCGACGGCGACTCCCAGGGCGCTTCCGGCTCCCAGGGCGAGGGCGGCCGTTCCCCCTGGGGCGGCCAGTGGAGCGACCGGCAGCCCGGCCGGTCCCCCGGCGGCTTCGGCGAGCGGCCCAGCGGTACGGGCGGCCCCGAGGGGTCGGGCAGCGGCCCGGGCCCGCGCTGGGACCCGACGGACCCCGCCCAGCGGCGTGCCCGTTACGCCCTGCTGAGCGGCATGTGGGCGCTGTTCTTCGCCCTCTTCACCTGGCCGTACGTGGCTCTGCTGCTCGGCGCTCTGGCCCTGTACTGGGGCATCAGCGCGCTGCGCGCCAAGCCCCGGTCCGCCGCCGACCCGGACACTCCCGCCCCGCCCGCCGAGCAGACCGGCCGCCCGCAGCGCACCGCCGCGATCAGCGGCCTGGTCACGTCGTCCCTGGCCATCCTCCTGGTCGCCGCGTCCTTCGGCGCCCAGCTGATCTACAGCGACTACTACACCTGTCGCGAGGACGCCCTGACCAACGCGGCGGAGCAGTCCTGCGAGCGCCACCTGCCGGAGCAGCTCCGCCCGCTGCTGGGCTCGGAGGACTGAGCTCTTCCAGCCCGTCCGGCGCTTGAGGACGAGGCCCGTTCGGGGCCGAAAGCGGGGGCCTGGGGGCGCAGCCCCCCGGGACGGGAAGGGAAGGGGCGGCGGGGGCGAGGAAACCCCTCCGTCACCGAGGCGACTCCCCAGGCCGGTCGGCCGGCAGCAGGTCATACGCACCCCCGCCGTCGCCGTCGTACAACCCGAACGGCACCGCGTCCACGTCCTCATCCACGGCCGCCCCGGCCCCGGCCTCCGTATCCTTCGTCGCCCCCCGCCTCCACCACCGCCCCACGGACGGCACCGGAACCCGCACCCACCGCCGCCGACGCCCACCTCCGTCGGCCGCCTCCTCGGCCCCGGACGCCTCCACCACCGCCTCCCGCGCGGCAGCGCTCCGCGCCCGCCATGCCCGCGCCACCACGGCCACCGGCACCGCCACCGCCCCGATCCACGCCAGCGTCGCGCCCCCGGCCTGCCACCAGACCGGCCCGAACCGGGCGAGCGCGGCGCTGCCCAGCGGCCCGCCGGCGAACGCGGCCAGCAGGGCGACGAGGACCGCACACAGCACGGCCGCCACGAGGGCGGCGGCAGCGGTCCGCCGCCACGACCACACCCCGGCGGCCGGGCCCGCTCCCCGCTCCTTCGGCTCACCCGCCGTGGCCGCCCGCGCCGTGAACCACCCCACCACCGCCCCCGCCAGCAACGGCACCGCCCCGGCCGCCCAGTGCAGCGGCGTTCCGGGCCCCACGTCGGGCACCGCCGCCAGCAGCGGGAACGGCGGCAGCAGCGGTGCGGGAGCGGAGGCGGTGGGGGCCACGACATGCCCCGCCCCGAGGACGAAGCCGGGGCCGAGGGCGTACACCGCCGCCCACACCGCCGCGTTCGGCACCAGCGTCAGACAGAGCAGCAGTACGGCGAGCCTCCCCGACCATCCCTCGGTCAGCCGCAGGAACGCCTCACCCGCGGCCTGCGAGTGCCACACGAGCGACACCGCGAGCAGCAGCGCGCCACCCCCGACGAGCACCGCCGCACCGGCGCCCGCGGCGCGCGTGGCGGCGCCCAGGCGCGCGTCCGGCTCCACCATCAGCTCCCGCAGCTTCCGGGGCAGCACGCGCAGCGCGCGTCCCACGGGCCCGCCCGGCCGGCCGAACGCCGTCCACACCCCGGCGCCCGCCGCTCCCATGGCGACCAGCGGCAGACACACCGCCGCCCACCACGACGAGGGCCGCAGCGCGCCGCCCTGCGCGTACAGGACGACGGGCCCGGCGACGGCGAGGTAGCCGAGCACGACCCCGGTCCAGGCCACGCGCGCGGAGACGGGCGGCGGCCCGGTGTCGGGGGCGCCCGCCAGCCACGCCGGGCGCGCCCCGGGCCCCGCCTTCGGAGCCGCCCCGACGGCCACGCCCACACCGTCCCCGGGGTCCGTGGCGTCCCGGGCGGCGCGGTGCAGCAGCCACACCGGCAGGAGGAGGAACAGCAACGGGGTGACGCCGACGGGCGCGGGGGTGCCGGAGAGCGTGTCGGCGCGCACCAGTTCGGCCCCGTGCGCCAGCACCCACAGCGCCGCGGCGACGTGCAGGGCGCCGCCGGGCCCGCTGTCGGGGTACGGCGAACTGATCCAGAGCAGCGTCACGAGCGCGGCGCACGCCGCCAGCCCCAGCACGGCGGCGACCACGCCGCCCAGGAGGCCGGCGGCCAGTCCGGGCGACCGGTCCCGCCACCGGGTGCGCAGCAGGGAGAGCGGGGCTGGACGAGCGGTCGTCTGGATCACGCCCGCCATGCTCCCAACGACACGCGCTTTCCGTTCGTAACGAGCCAAGTCCCGTTGTGTCGCTCAATATATGTTTATGTACTTTTTCGTACGAAGGGGTGTCCTGTGACACGCAGCCCCGCAACCCCCCTCCCTCCTCCCAAGGAACGCCGACGTCTGCGTGAGTCCGCCGCACTGACACAGCCTCAGCTCGCGACCCGGGTGGGCGTCACCCCGGGGACGGTCCGTGCGTGGGAGAGCGGCCGTACGACTCCGCGAGGCCGGAAACGGGAGGCGTACGCGAAGTTGCTGAAGACGCTGGCCGAGGAAGAGGCGGCACGGGCATCAGAACCGGAGCCGCAGCTCCAGCCCCAGCCGGAGCCCCAGCCGGAGCCCCAGCCGGAGCCCGATGTGGCGCCCGCGCCGGCACCCGAGCCCGCGGCACTGACCCCCGCTCAGGCCTTCGACGCGCTGTACGCCTTCGGCGCCCCCGCCCTCGTACGGCAGACCTTCCTGCTGACCGGCCGGCGCGAGCAGGCCCGCGAGTCGGTGGAGCGGGCCTTCCAGGCCGCCTGGGAGCACTGGCCCGAGGTGGCCCGCGACCGGGACCCGGTGGGCTGGGTGCGGGCGACGGCGTACGAGTACGCGCTGTCGCCCTGGCAGCGGTTCCGGCCGCGGCACCGGCACCCGGAGCCGCCGCCCGCCGACCCCGGCGACCGCACGCTGCTCAACACCCTGCTCAGGCTCCCCGCGAGACACCGCCGCACGCTCGTGCTGTACGACGGTGTGGGTCTGGACCTGCCCGAGACGGCGGCGGAGACGGAGGCGAGCACTCCCGCGGCGGCGAACCGGCTGCTGCACGCCCGCGAGGCCGTCGCCGCCCGGCTGCCCGCGCTGGCCGACCCGCGGGTGCTGCACCGGAGGCTGGCCGAGCTGGCGTCGAACGAGCGGCTGCGGGCGGCCGAGCCCCCGACCGTACGCCGGGGCGGCGAACGCCGGGCGCGGTTGCGGACCCGGGCCGCGATCGCGTTCACCGTCGCCCTCGTCGGGGCCACGGCCCTGACCGTGATCACGGCGCCCACGCACTACGAACCGCCCGTGTCACCCGGGCAGGCGGTGCGCGGTGTGCCGCACCGGGTGGCGCCGGGGGCACTGTCGGACGAGGAGCTGGAACTGCGGCAGAAGCTGCGGGACCAGGTGCAGGACGGCCCGGAACGGCTGCTGCCGAGGCTCGAATGAGGGGGTCCGCCCGGCGGGCCGGCGCCCGGAACGCCGAGTGGCCCGCCCCCTGGGAACAGAGGGCGGGCCACTCGGTGTGCGACAGGCACCGGGCCGTCGTACGAGGCGGCGTCAGCCGGCCAGGATGGCGCGGGCGAGCTTCGCCGTCTCGGTCGGCGTCTTGCCGACCTTGACGCCGGCGGCCTCCAGGGCCTCCTTCTTCGCCTGGGCGGTGCCGGACGAACCGGAGACGATGGCGCCGGCGTGGCCCATGGTCTTGCCCTCGGGCGCGGTGAAGCCCGCGACGTAGCCGACGACCGGCTTGGTCACGTTCTTCGAGATGTACTCGGCCGCACGCTCCTCGGCGTCGCCGCCGATCTCGCCGATCATGACGATCAGGTCGGTCTCGGGGTCGGCCTCGAACGCGGCGAGCGCGTCGATGTGCGTGGTGCCGATGATCGGGTCGCCACCGATGCCGACGGCGGTCGAGAAGCCGATGTCACGCAGCTCGTACATCATCTGGTACGTCAGCGTGCCGGACTTCGAGACCAGGCCGATGCGGCCCGGCTTGGTGATGTCGCCCGGGATGATGCCGACGTTGGACTGGCCCGGGGTGATGATGCCGGGGCAGTTCGGGCCGATGATGCGGGTCTTGTTGCCCTTCTTGCCGGCGTAGGACCAGAAGGCGGCCGAGTCGTGCACGGCGATGCCCTCGGTGATGACGACGGCCAGCGGGATCTCGGCGTCGATGGCCTCGACGACGGCGTCCTTGGTGAACTTCTCCGGCACGAAGATGACGGAGACGTTGGCGCCGGTCTTCTCGATGGCCTCCTTGACGGTGCCGAAGACCGGTACCTCGTTGCCGTCGAAGTCCACGGAGGTGCCCGCCTTGCGCGGGTTCACGCCGCCCACGACCTCGGTGCCGTCACCCAGCATGAGCTTGGTGTGCTTCATGCCGGTGGCACCGGTCATGCCCTGGACGATGACCTTGCTGTCCTTGTTGAGCCAGATAGCCATGGTGTGTTGGTGTCCTCGTCCTGAGTGCTTACTTGGCGGCGGCGTGAGCCAGCTCGGCGGCCTTGTCGGCCGCGCCGTCCATGGTGTCGACGCGCTGGACCAGCGGGTGGTTGGCGTCGGTGAGGATCTTGCGGCCCAGCTCGGCGTTGTTGCCGTCGAGGCGGACGACGAGCGGCTTCTCGACCTTCTCGCCGCGGTCCTCCAGGAGCTTCAGCGCCTGGACGATGCCGTTGGCGACCTCGTCGCAGGCGGTGATGCCGCCGAAGACGTTGACGAAGACGGAGCGGACGTCCGGGTCGCCGAGGATGATCTCCAGGCCGTTCGCCATGACCTGGGCGGAGGCGCCGCCACCGATGTCCAGGAAGTTGGCGGGCTTGACGTTGCCGTGCGCCTCACCGGCGTAGGCGACGACGTCCAGGGTGCTCATGACGAGACCCGCGCCGTTGCCGATGATGCCGACTTCGCCGTCGAGCTTGACGTAGTTGAGGTTCTTCTCCTTGGCGGCGGCCTCGAGCGGGTTGGCCGCGGCCTTGTCGTGGAGGGCCTCGAAGTCGGGGTGACGGAACTCGGCGTTGTCGTCCAGCGACACCTTGCCGTCGAGGGCGATGACGTCGCCGGAGACGACCTTGGCCAGCGGGTTGACCTCGACCAGGAGGGCGTCCTCCTTGATGAAGGTGTCCCAGAGCTTGACCAGGATGTCGGCGACCTTGTCGGCGACCTCGGCCGGGAACTTCGCGGCCTCGACGATCTCGCGCGCCTTCTCGGGCGTCACGCCGTCGATCGCGTCGATCGGGGTCTTGGCGACGGCCTCCGGACGGGTGGCCGCCACCTCCTCGATCTCCATGCCGCCCTCGACGGAGGCGATGGAGAGGAAGGTGCGGTTGGCACGGTCGAGGAGGAAGGAGACGTAGTACTCCTCGACGATCTCGGGGGCGGTCTCGGCGATCATCACCTTGTGGACCGTGTGGCCCTTGATGTCCATCCCGAGGATGTCCGTCGCGCGGGCGACGGCCTCGTCCGCCGAGGCTGCCAGCTTCACGCCACCGGCCTTGCCGCGGCCACCGACCTTCACCTGGGCCTTGACGACGGACTTGCCGCCCAGACGCTCGGTGATCTCGCGCGCCGCCTCAGGCGTGTCGATGACTTCACCGGCCAGCACCGGTACATCGTGCTTGGCGAAGAGGTCCCTCGCCTGGTACTCGAACAGGTCCACGCGCTTCCGTCCCTATCAGTGATCTCGCGGTTCGTTGGATGCGTGGGCGTGCCGCGAAGGGCAACGTGACGTCCGCTGTGAGTCACAAGGGGGGCGCACACGGTGTCCGAGCGCGCGGCATGTCCGTCTCGCAGGTTATCGCCGCTTGCGGAGGGTCTCTAAATCGTGGGTCACACCTGAGCGGTGATGCCTGTCACATGATGCCGTGCTCACTGGCACGCGGTGCCGTGCGTGAGGCGGACACGGGGGCGTTCCGCACACCGGTGAAGGGCCTCACCGGGCTGGGGTTGACCCGGTGAGGCCCAGGGGCTCCCGGCGGGCCGCACGGGTGCGGTCCACCGGGGTGCGGTCCGGCTGATCCCCACCCCAATGGGGACCAGCCGGACCGGACCGCGGGGTTTCGGCCGGACGGAGGCCGACGGCTTTCGGCCGTCCGGGGCCTGCCGCCCCGCGGAGTCTGTGTCCGCCGCGCACCCGGGCTCGGGCCGCGGTCGCCGTCGGCCCGTGGGAGACGGACGCACCCGTGGATGGCGGACGCGGGTGGCGTACGCACGGCGAGCAGGCCTCACGGCCGGTGCGGCGGACGCGACGCGGGTGGAGGGTGCGACGCACGTGACGTGTATGACCTGTGACGCGCGCAGCGGGTGCTACGGATGCGGCGGGTGCGGCGGATGCGTGGCAACCGCCGCGGTACTTACGCGGCGAAGGGCGCGGCGTTCTAGGCGGGAGAGACGGGAACGGCCCGGTACGGCTCCCGGACCCCGGCCGCGTGACCTCGCTCCTCGATGCCGGGCACGAGCCGGAACGTGATCCGGTGCAGCGGGGTGACCGCGCGGGCGTCCCCGTGACGCGGCGTTCCCTGGTCGGCGCCGGACGCGGTACCGAGCGCGCCGTCGGGGTCGCCGGTGGGCGCGGGGCGGGCGGGGGCGTACCCGGTGTGCGCGGTCCCGGCCGGGTGGGTGCGTGCGTCTGCGGTGGGCGCCGCTCCGGTGCCGGGTTCCGGCCCGTAGCCGACGACGCGTACCGGGCCTCCGGCTCCTTCGGCGGGCCGGGAGTCGGTGGTGTCGGCCGGGGCTGCCTCGCTGCCGGAGGCGTCGGCCACGGCCGGGGCGGGCTCGGCCCGAGGATCCGGGACGGCCGACGACGACCGACCGGAACCATCGGTGAGGCCTGGCACGGCACCGCCCGGGTCAGGCGGGTCTGTCGGGTCCGACGGGTCTGTCGGGTCGGACAGGTCTGTCAGGTCGGACAGGTCTGCCAGGTCGGGGAGCACCCGCAGCGGCGGCACCTCGGTCCGCAGGGCCGCCTGGGCGCCCTCGACCCCCTCGGTCACCGTCTCCACCGCGGCACCGACCGGTCGGGCCACCCGGTCCTGCACGGCCCGGACGACTTTCTCGGACCCGGGGCGCAGGCCCGGAAGCACCGCGCCGGGGCGTCCCTCCGAGACGGCCTCGACGTCCGGGACGGAACCGGCGTCCAGCCGGCTCTGCGCCCGCGCGGCAATGCCGAGGACGTGGCCGACCGTGTCCTTCGAAGTTCCCGTCGCTCCGTCGGCCGCCTGTGCCCGGCCGCCGCAGAGCAGCCCGAGGAGGAACAGCCCGCCCGCCAGCAGTGCCACGTGCAGCGCACGCCGCCCGGCCGCCGTGCGCAGGACGCGCAGAGCGGCACCGGGCAGGACTGCTGACCAGATCAAGAGGGGGAGCTTCCTCCCGTGCGGCGGAACGGGCCGCGCGTCGAACAACGCATCGACACGCCGCGCGATACTCGCACGGGGATCCGGAGGTTGCGCAAGCCCCATCCCCCCGACGGCCCGTCATATCCGTTTTGTACGCGGGAATCGGGTCACCCCGGATCGACAAATCGTCACCCGGCATCCGGTATCGGCAGGGGCCGCCCCTCGATCGCCGCCGCCATCACCTCGGGGAAGAGATCGGGCGTGCAGGCGAAGGCCGGTGCGCCGAGCGCCGCCAGGCCCGCCGCGTGGTCCCGGTCGTACGTGGGCGTGCCCTCGTCGGACAGGGCCAGCAGTGTCACGAACCGCACCCCCGCCGCCTGCATCGCCGCGACCCGCTTGAGCATCTCGTCGCGTATGCCGCCCTCGTACAGGTCGCTGATCAGCACGACCACCGTGTCCGCGGGCCGGGCGATCCGCGACTGGCAGTACGCCAGCGCGCGGTTGATGTCCGTACCGCCGCCGAGTCGCGTGCCGAAGAGGACGTCGACCGGATCGTCGAGCTGATCGGTGAGGTCGACGACCGCCGTGTCGAAGACGACCAGCCGGGTGTCGAGCGCGCGCATGGACGCCAGCACCGCGCCGAACACGGAGGCGTACACGAGGGAAGCCGCCATCGACCCGGACTGGTCGACGCACAGGACGATCTCCTTCTTCACCGAACGGGACGCCCGCCCGTAGCCGACGAGCCGCTCCGGCACGACCGTGCGGTGCTCCGGCAGGTAGTGCTTGAGGTTGGCCCCGATCGTGCGGTTCCAGTCGATGTCGTGGGGGCGGGGCCGGCCGGTGCGGGCGCTGCGGTCCAGGGCGCCGGACAGGGTGGCACGGGTGCGGGTGACGAGGCGCTTCTCCAGGTCCTCGACGACCTTGCGCACGACGGCCCGTGCCGTCTCCTTCGTCGTGTCCGGCATCGCCTTGTTCAGGGACAGCAGGGTGCCGACGAGGTGTACGTCGGCCTCCACGGCATCGAGCATCTCCGGCTCCAGCAGGAGGGTGGCCAGCCCGAGCCGGTCGATCGCGTCCCGCTGCATCACCTGGACCACGGAGGACGGGAAATAGGTCCGGATGTCCCCCAGCCAGCGCGCCACGGCCGGTGCGGAGGCCCCGAGCCCCGCCGCACGGTCCCGGCCCGCCCGTGACGCGCCCCCTCTTCCGTACAGCGCGGTGAGTGCCCCGTCCATCGCGGCGTCCCGTCCGGAGAGCACGTGGCCGGTGCCGTCGGCAGGGTCACCGCCGAGTACGAGGCGCCACCGCCGCAGCCGCTCCTGTGCCGCGTCGGCGCCCACCGGCTCGCTCACCGTCACGCGTCCGGCCGCGGGCGCCGTCGTGGGCGCCGTCGTGCGGCCGGTCGTGTCTCCGGTCCTGTCTCGGGTCATGTGTCCGCCCCCACCAGGTCGTTGTCGTCCGGTGCCGGGTGCCGGCCCAGCAGCAGCCGGACCACCGGCAGCACCGCGTCGGCCCGCGCGGTGTCGAGGCCCGCCGCGAAGCCCGGTATGCCGGAACCGGCCGTCGTCACACTCCCCCGCGCCTCCGGTCCGCGCCTGACCAGCTCGCCGAGGCTGCGGCGCACTCCCGGCTCGTAGGCGGAGAAGGTACGGCGCAGCAAGGGCAGTACGTCCGTGAACGCGTCCACGGGCACGCCGGTCAGCCAGGTGTCGACCAGGGCCAGCAGCCGCTCGTCGTGCAGGAGGAGCATGCCGCCGCCCGAGCCGCCGCCGACGAAGCCCTCGATCCAGGCCGCCGCGTCCGCCGGTGGCGTCCCCGGGGACAGCACCAGGCCCATGAGCCGCGCCGCCTCGTCCGGTGCCAGCTCGCCGTCGTCCAGCAGGAGCCGTACGGCACGCCCGCGGACGACGCCGGGCACCGTGTCCCGGGCGGAAAGTGTCTTCAGCACGGCTCGCCAGCGGGGGCGCAGGTCGCCGCGGCCCGGCGCGGGGGCGTCACCGAGCAGGCCCACGGCCGTGTGCACGGCGTCCACGTGCCGGCGCATCTCCTCGGCCGCGTCGGCGTCCAGTGCGGCACAGGCCGCGGGCAGGCCGACGAAGACGCGCTCGGCGAGCCCCGCGGCCACCTCCGCCAGGGCGCCGGTGTCCGTGCCGCGCACGTCGCCGTAGCGCAACGAGCGGACGAGGGCCGGCAGGGCCTGGGCGAGGTGGCCGACGTCCGTGTCGAGTGCGGCCCGGTCGGCGAGTATCCGCATCACCGGCGCGAGCGCGTCCGGCAGTTCGGCCAGCAGGCAGCGTTCGGCGAGCGCGGTGACGTCGGCGAGGTCCCGTGCGGTGACGGCGTCCGCCTCGGCCCTGGCGGTCGCGGCGGACAGCACGGTCGTGCCCCACACTCCGGCCTCGGCCACCCGCACCGACAGCTCCGGCTCCCACCGCAGCCGCCAGGTCTCCCGGAACGTGCCCGTGCTGCGCGACGCGGCCGGCTCGCCCCAGCCGACACCGAGCAGCCGCAGCCGGTGCAGCAGTGTGCTGCGCCCGGCGTCGGTCTCCTTGCGCAGGTCCAGCTCCAGCTCCCGCTCCGGCGCCTCGGGCCGCAGCCGCAGCCGCCGCTGGGCCCGGGCGAGGTCCCGCTGCAACGGCACCGCGGGCGCTCCCGCCGGCACCTCCCCCAGCACGTCCCCGACCACCAGGCGGTCGTGGATCAGCGCCAGTGGCACGTCCGAGCCGTCGCACATCACCGCCCGCACCGCGTCCGTCGTCTCGGTCAGCCCGGGCAGCGGGCGTCCGCGGAGCACCGCGAGCGTCTCGGCCAGCCGCGTCGCCTCGATGACGTGCGCCGGGGAGACGAGCCTGTCCTCCTCCCGCAGCAGACCGGCCACCTTGGCCAGCCAGCGCTCGACGGGCCGGTCGACCGCGGCGAACAGGTGTCCGTACCAGCCGGGTGACTCGATCCCCGCCCCGTACCCACCGGCCCGGGACAGTCTGCGATGGGTCCAGGGCACCCAGGTCATGTCCACCTTGGTCCTGGGAAGCCCCTTCAGCAGGGCCCGGTCGGCGGCGACGGGGGCCTTGCGTCGCAGCGCGGGCACGTGCCACGCCCCGCAGACCACGGCCACGCCCTCGGCGAACTCCCGTCGCGCCGCCCGGACCTGGAGCCGCATGTGGGCCTCCCGCACGAGGTCCCGTACGTCACCGCCATCCCCCTCCCGGCCCCGCCCGCCGTCCCCCTCGTCGTCCGCCTTGCCGTCCGCCTCGCCGTCCGCCTGCGTCTCGCGCAGCGCCGTCATCGCCTCCTCCAGCGCCGTGAAGGGTGCGAGCGCGTCCCCCGCTCCCCCACCCCGGTGCTCGATCACGTCCTCCCACCAGCGCTCGGGGTCGTCGTGCCCGGCGGCCGCGGCGAGGGCGGCGAGCGGATCGCCCCGGACGTCGGCGGGTGCGGTACCGGGCCGGCCGGGCGGATCCTGGCCGTCCGCGTGGCCGTCCGCATCGACGTCCGCGTGGCCGTCCGGTGCCCGCCACGCCAGCGTGTGCGTGGCCGGGAGGTCGATGAAGCGGGCCGGGACGTCGTGCTCCAGGGCCCAGCGGACGGCGACCCATTCCGGGGAGAACTCGGCCAGCGGCCAGAACGCCGAGCGGCCCGGCTCGTCCACGGCGTGGGCGAGGAGCGCGACCGGCGGCCGCATGTCCTCGTCGGCGGCCAGCGGGATCAGGGCGTCGGCCTCGGGCGGTCCTTCGATCAGCACGACCCCCGGCCGGGTCGCCTCCAGCGCGGCCCGCACCGCCCGGGCCGACCCCGGCCCGTGGTGGCGTACCCCGAGCAGCAGCGGCCTGCCGCCGGGCTCCCCGGCGCCGCCCGGCCCACCGGGCCCGCCGCTCCCGGCCCGGTCAGCGCCCGTCACACCGGCCCCCTCGCCTGCGGGACCGGCTCGAGTCCCCGTCGGCACCCGTGGTGCCGGTCACCGCCGCATCCGCCCCGCCTCGCGTCCGCATCCCCGTGCCGTTCACGCGGTCACCTCGCGGCAGGCCCGGTAGAAGTCCCGCCAGCCCTCGCGCTCGCGCACGACCGTCTCGAGGTACTCCTGCCAGACGACGCGGTCGGCGCCCGGGTCGCGGACGACCGCGCCGAGGACGCCGGCGGCCACGTCGCCGGGGCGCAGCACCCCGTCGCCGAAGTGGGCGGACAGCGCCAGGCCTCCGGTGACGACGGAGATGGCCTCGGCCGTGGACAGCGTGCCGCTGGGCGACTTGACCTTCGTACGGCCGTCGCTCGTCAGCCCGTCGCGCAGCTCGCGGAAGACGGTGACCACGCGTCGGATCTCGTCGGTGCCGTCGGGCACCGACGGCAGGTCGAGGGAGCGGCCGATCTGGTCGACGCGGCGGGTGACGATGTCGACCTCGGCCTCGGCGCTCTCCGGCAGCGGCAGTACGACGGTGTTGAAGCGGCGGCGCAGGGCGCTGGACAGGTCGTTGATTCCGCGGTCGCGGTCGTTGGCGGTGGCGATCAGGTTGAAGCCGCGTACCGCCTGCACCTCCTCGCCGAGCTCCGGTATCGGCAGGGTCTTCTCCGACAGGAGCGTGATCAGGGAGTCCTGCACGTCGGCCGGGATGCGGGTCAGCTCCTCGACCCGGACGGTCGCGCCCTCCGTCATCCCCCGCATGACCGGGCTGGGCACGAGGGCGTCCCGGCTGGGGCCGTGGGCGAGGAGCCGCGCGTAGTTCCAGCCGTAGCGGATCGCCTCCTCGGGGGTGCCGGCCGTGCCCTGCACCAGCAGGGTCGAGTCGCCGCTGACGGCCGCGGCGAGGTGCTCGGACACCCAGGTCTTCGCGGTGCCGGGCACGCCGAGCAGGAGCAGGGCGCGGTCGGTGGCGAGCGTGGTGACGGCGACCTCGACGACGCGGCGCGGGCCCACGTACTTCGGGGTGATCACCGTGCCGTCGGGCAGGGTGCCGCCGAGCAGGTAGGTGGCGACGGCCCACGGCGACAGCTTCCAGCGGGCCGGACGCGGACGGTCGTCCTGCCCGGCCAGCGAGGCCAGTTCGGCAGCGAACGCGTGCTCGGCGTGCGGCCGCAACACCTGCCGCGGCACTTCGGCCCCGGACGTCCGTTCAACGAATGCAGGCATGGCCGATTCCCCCTCCAGCTAGGCCGGTCCGATCTGTCATCCACGGTGCACCACGCCACTGACAATCGCTCTGACCTGCGGAAATGGTCTCGGAAGGGCCATTGTCAGTGGGGGGATCTACCTTCGATGGCATGACTCGGCACGGGGTGCGCCGGGGTGGGGAGTCGCGACGAGGGGGCGGTGTGGGGACAGCGGTGCGAGGGCCGGGCGGGGACGGCGGGCGCGGGCACGCGGAGGAGGGGACCGCGGGCCCGTCCGCTCCCGCGGCCACGTCCGATCCCGAGGCGGCGCGGCGCCGGGCGGAGCGGCGGGCCGAGCGGGTCACCGCGGGCGCGACAGAGCTGGAGCAGCGGCTCGCGGACCTCCTGCGCACCGGCCTGGCGGGCGCCGAACGGGCGGGGTACGGGCTGTGGGAGGAGACCGCGGCCCGCATGGTGGACGCCCAGGCGCCGGGGCTGGCCTCGCGCGTGCGGGAGCTGGGCGCCATACCGTCGTCGGGCCCGGGCTGGCCGGTGCGGCTGCTCGAGGAGTGCGCCCTGCTCCACCTGCTCGACCGGGGCTGGCTGGGCCGCGGGCGACTGCCGGACGGCCTGGCGGCGACGGTCCGTTCCCGTGTGGGCCTGCCCACGTCCGCCACAGGCCCTCCGGAGCGGGACCACTGGCTGGTCCTCGCGCAGTACGACACCGCGGACGCCCGGCTGACGACCCGTCGCGTCTGGTTGTACGGCGCGGAGTCGGACCGCACGGCGCTGCTCCTCTCCTACGGCGCCGCGGGCCGGGCGCCCGAGCTGACGCTGCCGGTGGGGGCGGTGCTGGACGCCGAGATCTCCGCGTATCCGGATGCGGGGCGGCAACGAGCGGCTCTCGGCCGCCGGTTCGCGCCCCCCGAGCCCGGGCGGATACGCCCGGCGGGGGTGACGACCTCGCAGGCGGCCGTCCGGTACGGCGAGGCCCTCCGCGACGACCCGTGGCTGGACTCGGTGCCGGTGGTCCTGGAGCGGGTGGTGCCCGTACCGGACGGCGACGGCTGGCAACTGGCGGACGCCGACGGGGACACGGCTCTGCCGCTCGCCGGGGCGACCGGCAGCCAACCGGGGTTGTGGCGGCTGGTCGCGCTGGCGGGCGGTGCGCCCGTCACGGTCTTCGGCGAGTGCGGCCACCGGGGCTTCACGCCGCTGACGGCCTGGCCGGCCGGACCGGGCCCTGCGGTGCCGCTGTGCTGACCCGTCCCAGGCGTTTCGAATCGGAGGCGAACGACATGACCAGGACGCCCGCCCCCACGGACACGTCCGCCCCGGCGTCGGCCGCCCCGCCGACGCACCTCGCGGAGGACGGGACGGGCACCGGCCCCCGGGCCGACGCCGAGCCCCGGCCCGGGGCGGACACCGACACCGTTCCCGGGACCGCCGCCCCTTCGACCGCCACCACCGGTCCCGGCTCCGAAACGGGACCCGGGCCCGGCGTGTGGGAGGCGCTGGTCACCTCGGCGCTGCTGGGTACGGACCGGCGTACGCCACCGGGTGGCGAGCGCGGGCCGGGTGCCGCGGCCGCGTTGCTCGACGCGGCGGCCGCGGAGACCGTCCGCCGCCGCGCCGGACTGCGACCGGCCCGTGCGGCCCGGCGCCCCGAGCCCGCACCCGAGGACCCCCGCCCGCCGTTGCCGGCCGCCGCCGCCCGTCGGCTCACGACGCTGCTCGCCGACCGCCCCGGCGCGGCGGGCGGCGGCCGCAGAGGCAGCGCGCCCGATCTGATGGAGCTGCTGCCCCAGTGGCTGGCGACGGCGAACGCCCGTGGTTTCGCGGCGCCGCCCCAGGCGCTTCCGGCGCTGCTGGACGCGGCCCGGGGCCGTACGGACCTGCGGCCGGCGGCGCTGACGTTCGCGGGGCCCCGGGCCCTGTGGCTGGCCCGGCTGAATCCGGACTGGCGGTTCGCCCTGCGCGCG
Source organism: Streptomyces sp. NPDC001599 (assembly GCF_042893535.1). Taxonomy (NCBI): domain Bacteria; kingdom Bacillati; phylum Actinomycetota; class Actinomycetes; order Kitasatosporales; family Streptomycetaceae; genus Streptomyces; species Streptomyces sp. NPDC001599. Next base: position 491,657 of record NZ_JBIAVA010000002.1, on the reverse strand, counting down.
ACGTCCGGTGCAGGGACCGCCCTCCCGGGTTCCGATGCCACGGAGCGAGTGCGCGGGCTCTGGGACGAGGGCCTGTTCGCCGAACGGGTCGCCCTCCTGGCGTCCCTGCGCGCCCGCGACCCGGCCGGTGCCCGCGAGCTGCTGGCGTCGACCTGGGCGACCGAGCGGGCCGAGGACCGGCTGATGTTCCTCGACTCGCTGCGGACGGGGCTGGAGGCGGCGGACGAGCCGTTCCTGGAGCAGGCGCTGGCCGACCGCAGCCGCAACGTACGGGCCACGGCGGCGGAGTTGCTGTCGGCGCTGCCGCACTCGGCGCTGGCCGCGCGGATGGCGGCGCGGGCCGCGACGTGCGTGTCCCTCGACCGCACCCTCACCCCGCCGGCGATCGCCGTAGAGGCGCCGCACGAGTGCGACGCGGGCATGGAGCGGGACGGCGTGGTGGCCAAGCCGCCGGCCGGGCGGGGAGAACGGTCGTGGTGGTTCGGCCAGTTGGTGGAGGCGGCCCCGCTGGCCACCTGGCCGACGCGGCTGGCGGGACGCACGGCCGAGGAGATCGTGGCCCTGCCCGTGTCCGACGGCTGGCAGAGCGAGCTGCACGCGGCCTGGTGCCGTGCGGCCGTACGGCAGCGCGACGGCGTGTGGGCGAGGGCACTGCTCGGCGCGCCCACGGCACCGGAGGCGGGTGGTCCGGGTGCGGTCTCCCTGGCCGAGCGGGCCAAACTGCTCGGCACCCTGAGCGCCGGTGAACGCGCCGAGTGGGTCGCCGGGTTCATCGCGACGCACGGGCTGTCCGAGGCGTTCCAGCTGCTCGGCATGTGCGGGGTCCCGTGGGCCACGCCGCTCGGCCGGGCGGTGGTCGACGCGCTCAACATCGCCCGGGACGCCGGGAGCTACCCGTGGAGCTTCAGCGGCGTCATGGGCCTGGCCGAACGCTGCCTCGATCCCTCGGAGGCGGGCCGGCTCGACGGCCTGCTGGCGATACCGGACGAGCCGGAGGACGCCTCGCCGGGGGCCGGCGGGTACTGGGCGGAGGCGTTCCAGCGGCTCGTCACCACGTTGCGCCTGCGGGCGGCGATGGCCGGGGAACTCGGGGCGGGGTCATGAGCCACCACCCCGTGAACCACCACCGGGCCTACGCTCCCGCGGGCTCCCGCACGTTCGCCCGGACCCAGTCCACGATGGACGCCGTGGTGGCGCCGGGCGTGAAGATCTCCGCGACGCCCTTCTCCTTCAGCGGGGCGATGTCCGCCTCGGGGATGATCCCGCCGCCGAAGACCAGGATGTCCGCGGCGTCCCGCTCCCGGAGCAGCTCGATCACGGCGGCGAAGAGCGTGTTGTGCGCACCGGAGAGGATGGACAGCCCGATCGCGTCGGCGTCCTCCTGGATCGCGGTGTCGACGATCTGCTCGGGCGTCTGGTGGAGCCCGGTGTAGATCACCTCCATACCGGCGTCACGCAGGGCCCGCGCGATCACCTTGGCCCCGCGATCGTGGCCGTCGAGCCCCGGCTTGGCCACCACCACGCGGATCGGACCGGCTGCCACACCCATCACTGCCTCCATGAAGCGACTACATCCATCCGTACCGACAAGTACCGCACACTTCACGTCCTCGCGGCGCGGATCCCCGCACCACAGCGTCCGGGGGAAGTGAACGAACGTTATCGCCAGCATCCCGCAACCGGCAGTTTCGCGGTGGATACAGAGGGGGAAATCACACGGTGGGACACGTTCGCCCGGCACCGCTCCAGGGCCCGGCGGCAACACGCGCACGGGGAGCCGTGAGCCACACAGACCTCATCAGACCCACCGGCCTCTGATACGGCATGCCGAAACACGGGTAGGCATAAACCTCGCAAACAGCACCAGTCACTGGTGTCACGGCGCTCCACGAGGGCACACGGGGGACAGAGGCGTCCCTGCGCGTGCCGACAGGAGGTCGGCCCATGAAGGTCACCACGGCAGCACTGCCCCTTCTCCCGCTCTTCCAGCGTCTCCTGCCCGGGCTCCCGGGACTCCCCGGTCTGCAAGGGCTCCCCAGCCTTCCAGGACTCCCCGCGGTCCCGGGACTGCCGGAGCTGGCAAGCCTTCCGGGCCGGCTGACCGGCCTCTCCCTGACCCTGCTCAAGGCCAGCGCCCTGGAGGCCGCGATCCTGGCCGGGCACCTCCTCCTCTACCCCTCGGGGATCATTCAGGAGCGCCACCCGGTCCAGGCCCTGCGCCCGACGAGCGCCCAGGACCCCCAGCCGTCGCCTCCGCCCCCGAGGCTCCCGGCCCCGGCCAGCCCCCCGGTCGTGCTGCTGCACGGCTTCATCGACAACCGCTCGGTCTTCCTGCTGCTGCGGCGCAGCCTGGCCCAGCACGGCAGGCACGAGATCGAGTCGCTGAACTACTCCCCCCTGACCTGCGACATCCGTACCGCCGCCGAGCTGCTCGGACGGCACATCGAGGAGATCTGCGAGCGGACGGGCAGCGAGCAGGTCGACGTCGTCGGGCACAGCCTGGGCGGGCTGATCGCGCGCTACTACGTGCAGCGCCTCGGCGGAGACCTCCGCGTGCGCACGCTGGTGACGCTCGGTACCCCGCACACCGGCACCAAGGTGGTCCCGCTGGCGAACGCGCACCCGATCGTGCGCCAGATGCGCCCCGGATCGGCGGTGATCGAGGAGCTGGCCCGCCCGGCGCCCGGCTGCCACACCCGGTTCGTCAGCTTCTGGAGCGATCTGGACCGCGTGATGGACCCGCTGGAGACGGCCTGCCTCGACCACCCCGACCTGAGCGTGCAGAACGTACGGGTGAGCGGCATCGGCCATCTCGCCCTGCCCGTGCACCCCGCCGTGGCCACGGGGATCCGGCAGGCACTCGACACCGCCGGACCGGAGACAGCGGGGCAAACGGACGGGGAACCGGGCAAACGATCCGGCGGGCTGACCGTCGCCTGAGAACGAAGCAACCCGTTCGGACTCGAACAATTCTCGAACACAAAGCCAAACTCGTGCCCGCCGTCCCCCAAAACACGGCCGATTGCCCGTTTCCTTCGCTCGCGAAACCTGACGAAGATTGTCGTGCCCGTATACCGCCGGGTACAGTCGCCGCACTGCTCTGGCAGCCCCTGTTGTCGAGGCGAAAGAGAAGTTGGTGAACGACCGTCACCCGTCGGGGACAAGGACCACCCCGGCTCCGGCTTCCGACGCCGCTTCGGCGCAGTACGCGTCGTACGGCACGGGGGAGGCCCAGTACGGCGACCTCACCACGTTCGGCGGCTACGCCTCCACCGGTTTTTCCACCGGCACCGCCGACACCTCGGCCTTCGACGCGGACCCCCTCTTCGGCAGCATGCCGGGCCACTACACCGGCGCCCACGAGGCGACGGGTTCGTACGACGCCACCCAGTGGTCCACCGGCGGCGAGCAGGCCCTGCACTACGACGCGTACGCGGCCCAGCACCACGCCGCCTACGACACCGGCGCCTACGACACGACGACGTGGACGTCCGGATACCAGCAGCACGAGCCCGTACCGCCGCACGGCACGGGTGCCGAGGCCACCGGGCAGTGGGACACCGGCGCCTGGAGCCACCCGGACCAGTCCGGCGCTCCGGCCGACGCGACCCAGCAGTGGGACTGGGGCACGCAGACCTTCGACACCGGCGCCTACGACGCCACGCAGTGGAACGCGGGCCACGCGGCCCCCGACGCCGTCGAGGACCCGGCCCGCCCGGCCGAGCACCCCGCACCTGACGACCTCGCACCCGTCGACCACGGCACCGAACCGGCCCCGTACGACGGCGAGTTGGCCGCCACCGGCGAACTCCCCGCCGTGACCGCCCTGCTGGACGACCAGGAAGAGGTCACGCCGGCCGCGCGGATCCCGGCCGCCCGCACCGGCTCCCGCGCCGGGGCGCGCTCCCGTCGCCGCCAGCCCGCCAAGCGCTCCGCGCTGCTGACCATCGCCGTGCCGTCGGCCTGTGTGATGAGTGTCGCCGGTATCGCGGCCGCCTCCGTCGGCAGTCTGACCGGCGACGAGGGCACGGAGAGCGCGGCGTCCGCGCCGGACCCGGGCAACGCCGAGGCCGCGCCGGTGAAACCGTCCGCCGCCAACAACAAGCTGGACACCCAGCTCACCAGCCTGGCCGCCGGGGCCGACGACTTCGCCGACCGCGCCAGCCGGACCCAGGAGCGCATCGACCTCAAGGCCCAGCAGGCCGCCGAGAAGAAACGGGCGGCACAGGAGGCGGCCCGCAAGGAGCGGCTGCGCCCCAAGTTCGCGCTCCCGGTGGCACAGCACGGCCTCAGCGCGTACTACGGGCAGGCCGGCATCAACTGGATGTCCGTCCACACCGGCATCGACTTCCCCGTGTCGTACGGGACGAAGGTGATGGCGGCGACCGACGGCACCGTGCGGACGCAGTACAACAGCGCGTACGGCAACATGATGATCGTGACCGCGAAGGACGGCACGGAGACGTGGTACTGCCACCTCTCCAGCTACCAGGTGCCCTCGGGTACGACCGTGAAGGCGGGCGACGCGATCGCGTTCTCCGGCAACTCGGGCAACTCGACCGGTCCGCACCTGCACTTCGAGGTGCGCCCCGCCGGCGGTTCGTCGATCGACCCGCTTCCCTGGCTGCGCAGCCACGGCATCAGCCCGACGTGACGCCGTAACGTCTCAGCAGCACGGGCCCGGCCGGGCCCGGGTCGAATCCCGGGCCCACCGCCCTCACCGCCGCTAGAGCTTCTCCACCGGCGCGTACCGCAGCAGCAGCCGCTTCGGCTTGGTGTCCCCGAAGTCGATCGTCGCCTCGGCGTTCGACCCGGTGCCCTTGACGCCGACCACCGTGCCGAGTCCGAACTGGTCGTGCGTGACGCGGTCGCCGACCGCCAGCGAGACCGTGGGCTGCTCGGCGCCGGCCGACCTGCGGGTGGCGAAGCCGGACGCGCCCGACGCCGACGAGCGGGAACGGGACGAGGACAGCGAGGCCGCCACGCCCGAGACCGGCGCGGAGGGCGCGGGGCCGTTCGCCCCGGTCCGCTTCCACTCCAGGTGGGGTGCCGGGATCTCCTCCAGGAACCGCGAGGGCGGGTTGTACGACGGCTGGCCCCAGGCGCTGCGCAGCGTCGACCGGGTCAGGTAGAGGCGCTCACGCGCGCGCGTGATGCCGACGTAGGCGAGGCGGCGTTCCTCCTCCAACTCCTTGGCCTGGCCGAGGGCGCGCATGTGCGGGAACACGCCGTCCTCCATGCCGGTGAGGAAGACGACCGGGAACTCCAGGCCCTTGGCGGTGTGGAGGGTCATCAGGGTGACGACGCCGTCGCCGTCCTCCTCGTCGGGGATCTGGTCGGAGTCCGCGACGAGCGCGACCTTCTCCAGGAAGTCGGCCAGGGTCCCGGCCTCCTCGCCCTCGGCCCGCTCCTGCTCGAACTCCAGGGCGACGGCCGCGAGTTCCTGGAGGTTCTCGATACGGGTCTCGTCCTGCGGGTCGGTGGAGGCCTGCAACTCCGCCAGGTACCCGGTGCGTTCGAGGATCGCCTCCAGGACGGTCGCCGGTCCGGCGCCGGACTCGACGATCGTACGGAGGTCCTCCATGAGCGTGTTGAACCGCTTGACGGCGTTCGCGGAGCGCGCGGCCATGCCGTACGCCTCGTCGACACGCCTCAGCGCCTGCGGGAAGCTGATCTTCTCGCGCTGGGAGAGGGCGTCGATCATCGCTTCCGCGCGGTCGCCGATGCCGCGCTTGGGGACGTTGAGGATGCGGCGCAGCGGCACCGAGTCCTCCGGGTTGGCCAGCACCCGCAGGTAGGCCAGGACGTCCCGGACCTCCTTGCGCTCGTAGAAGCGGACGCCGCCGACGACCTTGTAGGGCAGGCCGGTGCGGATGAAGACCTCTTCGAAGACACGGGACTGGGCGTTGGTCCGGTAGAACACCGCGACGTCGCCTGCCTTGGCCTCGCCCGCATCGGTGAGACGGTCTATCTCGTCGGCGACGAACTGCGCCTCGTCGTGCTCGGTGTCGGCGACGTACCCGGTGATCCGGGCGCCGCTGCCCTGGTTGGTCCACAGGTTCTTGGGGCGGCGGGACTCGTTGCGCTCGATGACCGCGTTGGCGGCGCTGAGGATGGTCTGCGTGGAGCGGTAGTTCTGCTCGAGCAGGATCGTCGTCGCGTCCGGGTAGTCCTCCTCGAACTGGAGGATGTTGCGGATGGTGGCGCCGCGGAACGCGTAGATCGACTGGTCGGCGTCGCCCACCACGCACAGCTCGGCGGGCGGCACCTCGGCCTCGGGCGGCACGTCGACGGGGTGCTCCGAGGGCACGCCGACCAGCTCGCGCACCAGGGCGTACTGCGCGTGGTTGGTGTCCTGGTACTCGTCGACCAGGACGTGCCGGAAGCGGCGGCGGTAGTGCTCGGCGACGTCCGGGAAGGCGCGCAGCAGGTTGACCGTCGTCATGATCAGGTCGTCGAAGTCGAGGGCGTTGGCCTCGCGCAGCCGCGACTGGTACATCGCGTAGGCCTGGGCCAGCGTCTTCTCGAAGCCGTCGGCGGCCTGGGCGGCGAAGTCCTCCTCGTCGATCAGCTCGTTCTTCAGATTGCTGATCTTCGCGCTGAACGACTTCGGCGGGAAGCGCTTGGGGTCCAGGTCCAGGTCGCGGCAGACCAGCGCCATGAGCCGCTTGGAGTCGGCGGCATCGTAGATCGAGAACGACGAGGTGAAGCCGAGCTTCTTCGACTCGCGGCGCAGGATGCGGACGCACGCGCTGTGGAAGGTCATCACCCACATGGCGTTGGCGCGCGGGCCGACGAGCTGCTCGACGCGCTCCTTCATCTCGCCCGCGGCCTTGTTGGTGAAGGTGATCGCGAGGATCTGGCCCGGGTGGACGTTCCGCTCGGCCAGCAGGTGGGCGATGCGGTGGGTCAGCACGCGGGTCTTGCCGGAACCGGCACCGGCCACGATGAGCAGCGGGGAGCCGGAGTGGACGACGGCGGCGCGCTGGTTCTCGTTCAGCCCCTCCAGGAGCGCCGCGGCGTCCAGGGCGGGGCGCGGGGCGCCGTCCCGGTAGTGGGTGTCCCGCTCCGGGGGCGCGTCGAACTTCCCGCCGAACAGATCGTGCGGAACCGGCTCCGGTCCGTGATCGTCCTCGGGCGGCGGCGGGGGTTCCTCCTCGTGACCCCGGGGGGTCTGGAGGCTCGCCAGGAAGCTGTCGTCAAAGAGGCTGCTCATCGCTCTCCGAGTCTAGGGCGCCCCACCGACAACCCGGTGCCACCCCGGAAAATGCCCCCCACCCTCTCGGCGCGGGCACGCCCTGCGACCAGCGGAACCACGAAGAGTGACGCTCGCGACCGCCCCGGAGGCACCCGAACGAAAGGTCACGAAAATGTATCGGGCATATCACCCACCAACCTTCACAGCGGCCACACGAGTTGGCTACGGTGCGGGGCAGGCCGCTCGACCCCCTCCGGCGAACCTCGCCGGTCCGCGCGGCCTCCGCCGAGTCCGGCCTGCCCGCACGGCACCGGAGCCGGGGACCCACCGAGACCTTGGGGTGAATCGGCCGCACCGCCCTCGACTGCACGAAGAGGGCGGGCCGCCGTAGGGCAACCCTTCCGAACCACCGCCCGAACCCGACAGCTAACCCGGTAGGCGGAGCACTGGAAGGAGTCGCCTCCTTGGCGTCGCACCGCAAGTCGCGCCCCACCGGTACCCGCGTCGCGGGCATACGGACCCCGGCCCTCGCCACCGCGGCCCTCACCTCCGTCGCGCTGCTGTCCCAGACGGCGAACGCCACGCCGTCGGACGACCGGCCGACCCTGGAGGAGGTCGAGAAGAAGGTCGACGACCTCTACCGCCAGGCCGGGTCGGCGACCGAGAAGTACAACGCGGCCAAGGAGAAGACCACCAAGCAGCGCAAGAAGGTCGACGGCCTCCTCGACGACGTCGCCCGGCGCACCCAGAAGCTCAACGACGCGCGCGAGGAGCTGGGTTCCTTCGCCTCCGCCCAGTACCGCACGGGCGCCTCGGTCCCGGAGACCGCGACGCTGCTGCTCGCGGACTCGCCGCAGGACTACTTCGACCAGAACCAGCTGATGAACCGGCTCACCGGCCGGCAGAAGACCGCCGTCGACGACTACGTCACGCAGCAGTCCGAGACGATGAAGAAGCGCCGGGAGGCCACCGAGAGCCTCGAGACGCTCACCGAGTCGCAGACCGACCTGAAGACGGCCAAGTCGACCGTCCAGAAGAAACTCGCCACCGCGCGGGAGTTGCTCTCGGAACTGACCGCCGAGGAGAAGGCCCGGCTCGCGGCGATCGAGAGGAAGAAGCAGGAGGAGTCCGAGCGCAAGGCCGCCGAGCTGGCGAAGCAGCAGGCGGCCCAGGAGGAGGCCGAGCGCAAGCGCCGGGAGGAGGCCGCCCAGCAGCAGGAGAGCGGTTCCGGATCCGGCGGCACCGGCTCTTCCGAGTCGTCGGACTCGTCGACGCCGGGCACCTCGACCGGCACCAAGGCCGACAAGGCCATCGCCTTCGCCCGCGCGCAGATCGGCAAGCCGTACGTCTGGGGCGCCACGGGCCCCGGTTCCTACGACTGCTCGGGCCTCACCCAGGCCGCCTGGAAGGCCGCCGGCGTGACGCTGCCGCGCGTCACCTACGACCAGGTCAACGCGGGCACCACCGTCTCCGTCTCCCAGGCGCAACCCGGTGACCTGGTCTTCTTCTACGACGACATCAGCCACGTCGGCCTGTACATCGGCGACGGCATGATGATCCACGCCCCGAAGCCGGGCGCGTACGTCCGCGAGGAGTCGATCTTCTACGACGGCGAGTCCTCGATCTACAGCGTGGTGCGCCCGGGCTGATCGGCGCGGTATTTAGCATCGGGCGCATGTCATCGGCCACCCATACCTCCGCGCTGCGCGCCTGGTGGGCGCAGCGTCCACCGGCGGCCGGGGCCGCGGTGATGGCGACCGGCATCGTGTCGGTCGCCCTGCATCTGACGGGCCGCGAGGTCCTGTCCCGGATCGCCCTGGTCCTGGCGTGCGCGGCCTGGCTGATACTGGCGGCGAACTTCGTCTACCTGCTGCTGGCCGACCGGGTGCAGTGGGTGAAGCGGGCGGGGACGCCGGGGGCGCTCACCGCCGTCGCCGCGACGACCGTGCTCGGCACCCGTTTCTCCCTGCTCGGCTGGTCGCTCCTGGCGGCGGTGCTGCTGGCGCTGGCGGCCCTGTTGTGGCCGTGGCTGCTGTTCCTGGTGGTGCGGCACTGGGGGCGGCGGATGCCCGGGGCGGTGTTCCTGGGCTGCGTGGCCACGGAGGGGCTCACCGTGCTCGCCGCCACGCTGGCCGCGGCCACCTCGACGCCGTGGCTGGCGCACGCGGCGCTGGTGCCGTTCTGGCTGGGGATCGTGCTCTACCTGATCGCGCTGTTCCGCTTCGACCTGCGACAGGTGGCCCGGGGCTCCGGGGACCACTGGGTGGCGGGCGGCGCGCTCGCCATCTCGGCGCTCGCCGGTGCCAAGCTGCTCGCGGCGGCCGGGACCGGCATGTACCTGTGGAACGCCGACGACCAGGCCGTCCTGCACGACGTGACCGTCTTCCTGCTCACGCTCGACCTCGCCTGGTACGCCGTGCTGCTGGCCGCCGAGATCGCCTGGCCCCGCCCGCGCTACGACGTGCGCCGCTGGTCGACCGTCTTCCCGCTCGGCATGACGGCGGCGGCGACGCTGTCGGTGGCCGCCGTCGTCGACGTCCCGTGGCTGGACGCGCCCGGCCGGGCGCTGCTGTGGATCGCGGTGGCCGGATGGCTGGCGGTCGCTGTAGGGGCGGTCGGCCGGGCCCGGGCCGGGCTGCGGTCCGCGGGCGAGGGCTCCGGGGCGACCGTCAGGTCCACAGCACCGCGATGAAGACGTTCACCACCGTCAGCGCGCCCACCAGGCCGAACAGCGGCTTGTCCACCTTCTCGTCGTCGCGCTTCACGTAGACGAGGCCCAGGATCACGATCAGTACGGCGAGCTTCACCCCGATCTTGACGTTGTCCACGGAGTAGTCCTGGGCCTGGTTGAGACCGACCAGGACGGCACCGGTGACCAGCATCGTCAGCGCGCCGTGCAGCATCGCGGGGGTGAACCGGGCCTCGCCCCGGCCCATCGCCTTCATCTGGGTCAGGAAGCCGCCGAGGAGCGCGGCGATACCGACGATGTGCAGGCCGACGAAGAGGTGGATGAGTACGTCCATGAGGCCGGAGCCTAATGAGGGGCCTGACCCGCACGGACACCGGGCCGCCCCGACCCTCCCATAACAGCTCACGTCCCCCACCCGCCCCCGGTCCGGCATATCGGTCATCACCCTGCGTGAAGGCGCCGGGCCTCGGAGGCCGTGGCGATCACATACGGTCGCCGTCTGATCCCCTACCGCCACTTCCGCGCATCCCGTCACCGGACCGTTACCGACGCGCCTAGCGTCCTGGCCCAGGCAGCCGGAACGGACCGGGGCCGGTCCGGCGCCGGCCGGAGTCGAGTCGTACGGAAGGACGTGGATCGCAGGTGGGAACGCACCGCAGGCCGCGACAGCGCGCGAAGGGCGGGAGCAGGGCCCGTACGGCGGCCACGATCACCCTCGCGGGCGCCGCCACCGCGACGGGGCTGGGCGGGACCGGACACGCCGACCCGCAGCCGACGGCGGCCCAGGTCAGGGCCAAGGTGGACAAGCTCTACCAGGAGGCCGAGGTGGCCACGGAGAAGTACAACGGCGCGAAGGAGAAGGCCGACGCCGCCGAACGCCGCCTGGAGGAACTGCGGGACGAGGCCGCCCGCAAGGAGGACGGGCTGAACTCGGCGCGGGAGGCACTGGGTTCGGCCGCGGCGGCGCAGTACCGTAGCGGCGGTCTCGACCCGGCGCTGCAGCTCGCGCTCTCCTCCGACCCGGACCGGTATCTGGACGGCGCCGCGTTCGTCGAGCGCGCGGGCAGCCGGCAGCACGCCACCGTGGGCCGCGTGCGCAAGGAACTCCGCGACGTCGAGCGACTGCGCGGCGCCGCCCGCGTCGAGGCGGCCTCGCTGAAGTCGCGCCGGGCCGAGCTGAAACGTCACCGCGAGACCGTCACCGGCAAGCTGGAGAAGGCCCGCCGCCTGCTGTCCCGGCTGACCGCCGAGGAACGCGCCGGCGTCGGCGACCGGGCCTCTCGCTCGGCGCCGGGTCCACGGGAGGGCCTGTCCGCCTCGTCCCAGGCCCCCAACTCCCGCGCCGCCGCAGCCGTCGCCTACGCCTACCAGAAGCTCGGCAGCCCCTACGTGTGGGGCGCGACCGGCCCGAACGCCTTCGACTGCTCGGGCCTCACCCAGGCCGCCTACCGCGCCGCCGGCGTCTCCCTCCCCCGCACCACCTACGCCCAGATCGACGCGGGCCGCCGCGTCTCACGCTCCGAACTCCTCCCCGGCGACCTGGTCTTCTTCTACTCGGGCATCAGCCACGTCGGCATCTACGTCGGCAACGGCCGCATGATCCACGCCCCGAACCCGTCGGCTCCGGTCCGCGTCGCACCGGTCGACGAGATGCCGTTCGCGGGGGCGACGCGGGTGGCATGACGCTCCGGCCGCGCGCCGATCCCGCGGGGAGGCGCGCGGTCGCGGCAGCGGGCACGCCGATAATCTGACGGCTTCGACGCACCTCCCGGGGGGGATCCACATGTCGTCGTCGCCGTCCCTGAAAACGCGTCCTGACCTCGCCACCCCGCTGCTGATGATCGCGGTCGGCTTCTACAACCGTGCCGTCTACGGCCCCGAGCGGCGGGGCCACGAGGCGTACCGGATGGTGCTGCTGGGCGTGCCGGTCGTGGGGCTCGCCCAGATGCTGGGGGGCGAACGCGTCGGCTTCTGGCAGATCGCCGGTGCGGTTCTGTGCGTGGTGGCGGCCGCCGGGGTCGTGGTGTGGACGGTCCGGACGATCGGGGCACGCGGCGCGTTCTGGCTCATGGCACCCGCCCGCCTGTCGGCGTTGGGCCCGGACTCGGAGTCGCGGCGACTGTCGGCCACGCAGAACACGGCGTTCCTGACGGCGAACGTGGTGGGCGGGTGCACCGGCACGTGGGTGGCCCGGGTCACGGACGGCTTGTTGTCCTGAACCCGAGGCTCGAGCTCGGGCGTCGGAACGGGCGTACGCGACGAACGCCGTCCAGACCACTCCGGCGACCGCGCAACGGGGGCTTGGGGGAGCGCACTTCGACAGATCGCCGTCGAGCAGCGCGGTCACCCCGGCATCAGACCAGCCGCCGTGCCGTCGCCCACCGGGTCAGCTCGTGCCGGTTGGACAGCTGGAGTTTGCGCAGGACCGCGGAGACGTGGGACTCGACGGTCTTCACCGAGATGTAGAGCTGCTTGGCGATCTCCTTGTACGCGTAGCCGCGGGCGATCAGGCGCAGTACCTCGCGCTCGCGCTGGGTGAGACGGTCGAGGTCCTCGTCGACCGGCGGGGCGTCGGTGGAGGCGAACGCGTCGAGGACGAAGCCGGCCAGGCGCGGGGAGAAGACGGCGTCGCCCTCCTGGACCCGGAAGACCGAGTCGACCAGGTCGGTGCCGGTGATGGTCTTGGTGACGTAGCCCCGGGCGCCGCCGCGGATCACCCCGATCACGTCCTCCGCCGCGTCCGAGACGGACAGGGCGAGGAAGCGGACGGGCCGCTCGGCGTCGCTCATCAGGGGTGCGCAGCGGCGCAGCACCTCGACCCCGCCACCGCCGGGGAGGTGGACGTCGAGGAGCACGACCTCGGGGCGGGTCGCGGTGATGACCGTGACGGCCTGGTCGACGTCGGCGGCCTCGCCGACGACCTCGACCCCGGTCACGTCCGTCTGGCCGATCTCGGCCTGGACGCCGGTGCGGAACATGCGGTGGTCGTCGACGAGCACCACGCGCACGCGGCGCTCCCCCGCGCCGCCACTGGCCGGCTGTGCGGGCTCGGCCGCCTCGCCCGCTCCCGCCGTTCCGTTCGCCTCGGTCGGGTCGCTCATGACGTCTTCTCCGCCCTCTCCATTTCCAGTTCGACCTCCGTGCCGCCGTCCGGCACCGCGCGCAGCCGCGCCGTGCCGCCGTTGCGCTCCATGCGGCCGATGATCGATTCTCTGACGCCCATGCGGTCGGCGGGTATCGAGTCGAGGTCGAAGCCGGGGCCGCGGTCGCGGACGGACACGAAGACCGTCCTGCCCTCGACTTCGGCGTAGACCTGTACGGCGCCGCCCTCGCCACCGTACTTGGCCGCGTTCACCATCGCTTCGCGCGCGGCCTGCATCTGTGCGCTGATCCGCTCGTCGAGCGGGCAGTCGCCGACGACGACCACCTCCAGAGGAACGCCGTGCTTGTCCTCGACCTCCGCGGCGTTGCGCTTCACGGCCTCGGCGAGGGTGGTGGGCTCGTCGTCCTCGTCCTTGCCGTTGCCCTCGGGTTTGTAGAGCCAGGAGCGCAGGTCCCGCTCCTGGGCCCGGGCCAGGCGGCGCACCTCGCCCGCGTTCTCCGCGTTGCGCTGGATCAGGGTCAGGGTGTGCAGCACCGAGTCGTGGACGTGTGCGGCGACCTCGGCGCGCTCCTGCGCGCGGATGCGCATCAGCCGCTCCTCGGAGAGGTCCTGCGTCATCCGCACCAGGTAGGGACCGGCGAGGAGGGTTATGCCGACGAGGACGGCCAGGGCCGCCTGCAGGACGGAGCCGAGGTGGGCGGCGGATCCCTGGAGGACGAAGATGCCGGTGACACCGGCCGTCACCAGCAGGACGCCCCCCACCGAACGCAGCAGGGTGACCGTGCGGCGATGGCGTCCCACCTCGGCCCAGCGGGCCCGGCGCGCGTTGTCCGCCTGGCGCCAGACGAGGGCGACGCCGGCGCCGACGAGCACGGTCGGCCAGAGATAGGCCTTGGCGCCGCCGCCCAGGTCGACGTTGCCCACGAAGACCAGGGCGACGACGACCATGAGGAGCAGGGCGACCATCTGCCCCTTGTCCGGCTTGCGGGCGACGAGTCTGCGGCGGCCGTCCGGCGCGGTCTCGGAGGTGACGAGGGACGGCGGCTTCTGCGCCTCCACTCCCCCGACGCCCAGCGGCACGAAGAACCAGAAGGCCGCGTACAGCAGCGCACCCAGGCCGTCGGCCATGAAAAGGCCGACGAAGGCGAACCGGACCCAGACGACGGGCAGCCCGAGATGCCCGGCGAGCCCCCGCGCCACCCCACCGAGCCAGCGTCCGTCGCTGCTCCGGTAGAGCTTGCGCGGCGGCCGCGGTTCGACGACGGGTGCTGCTGCGGCTTCCGGCATGACACCGATGGTCACACGGGTGCGGGAGGCGGAGCATCAGGGTCGTTCCCCCAATCACCCCTGATCTTCGGACCGCGGGAGACCTTGGGGGTGTCGAACACCACCCGGGCCCGGAGTCAGGGCCGATATCAGGGTCCGACCAGGGTCGAACCGGCTGCCGTCACGGCGCCGCGCCCGTCACCATGGACCCATGACCGATCACGAGCACGCCGCGACGGGTCCGGGACCCGGCTCCGGCCCGCACCCCCCGCCGGGCGCCGGGCCGCAGGATGCCGCGCCCGCCGCGGATGCCGGTGCGGCCGGCCCGGGCGCCGTCGGCGGCACGGACGGCCCCGGGCCGCCGCACCGGTTCCGGCGCGACCGGCGGCACAAGGCGCTGGCCGGAGTGTGCGCCGGCCTCGGGCGGCAGTGCGACCTGGACCCGGTGATCTTCCGGATCACGCTCGCGGTCCTCTCCGCGACCGGCGGCATCGGCCTGATCTTCTACGGCTTCGCCTGGCTCTTCGTCCCCTACGACGACGAGGAGGAGAACGAGGTGCGCAAGCTGCTGACCGGCCGGGTCGACGGCCACGCGCTGGCGGCGGTGCTCTTCGCCCTGGTCGGCTGCGGCGTCTTCCTCACCATGCTGCACAACGGCGGGGTGCTGACCTTCGCCGTCGTCCTCTCCCTGCTCCTCGCGGGCGCCGGGTACTGGTCGCGGCACCGCAGGGCCCCCGAGCCGGACCCGCTGTCGGCGCAGGCCGTCGCGGACGCCCCGCCGGAGGCGAAGGCACCGCCGATCATGTACACCTGGCCCTCCTGGTGGCGCGACCCCATCGTCAAGGACGGCACCCACGACGGCGGTACGGGCTACATGTGGGGCCCGCCGGACTCCGCGGAGCGTGACATCGCGGCGGCCGTCAACATCGGCCGGGGCATCCCGGGGCGCGGCGACCGCGCCACCGCGGGCGACCGGCGCTCCCGGTCCCCGCAGACCCTCGGCATCGGCGGCTGGGTGTTCCTCCTCGCCACGCTCGCCGGCTTCCTCGGGACCCGGCTGACCTGGGACGACCACCCGCTCGGCACGAGTCTGCAGACCGGACTGGCGTGCGCGCTGGCCGTCTTCGGCCTCGGTATCGCCGTCAGTGCCTTCCTCGGGCGCACGGGAGCCGGTTCGATCTTCCTGGCCGTCATCACGGCGGGCCTGCTGGCCGGATCGGCCGCCGTCCCGGACGACGTCGGCACCGAATGGGTCCGGACCACCTGGAAGCCCGTGGTGGCGGCCGACGTACGCGACCAGTACGACCTCGGCACGGGCAGCGGCACCCTCGACCTGTCCCGCCTCGACCTGGCCCGCGGGCAGACGGTGACCACCCGGGCCGACGTGGGCCTGGGCCGAATACGGGTCGTCGTGCCGCCGGACGTGACCGTGCGGCTGTACGTCGAGGTGGGCGTGGGCGACATCCAGCTGCCCGGCGACGACAAGAAGGACGTGGACGTGGCACCGGGCAAGCGCGAGGAGATCACCCTGTCCCCCACCGTGGGCGGCAAGGATTCCGGCACGCTCGACCTCGACCTCCAGGTCGGCGTGGGCCAGGCGGAGGTGTCCCGTGCTGCGTCATAGGTTCCAGCCCGGACGCCTGGTGGCCGGTGTCTTCCTGATGCTGGCCGGCGTCCTCTACGCGGGCGACGCGGGCGGCCTCTGGCAGACGCCGTGGTTCGTGGTGATCCCCGTCGTCAATGGCGGGCTCTGCCTGGCGGGCGTGGTCGGCATGGTGGCCCGGTCCGCGCACCGGCGCCGCGCGGAGCTCCACGCGGCGCCGGACAGGCCCTAGCGGTACCCGCCCGTCCGTCGCCTGCGCCGGGTACGCAGTACGGCGTCCAGTGACAGCAGCGGGGCGCCCGCGAGGACGAGGGGGAGCCAGGCCATCAGATAGGCGAGATCGTTGCCGTAGTAGTAGGGGTCGGAGGCCCAGCTGACGGTCAGCCACAGGCTGAGCGAGATCAGCGCACCGCCCAGCGCCGCCAGGCGCGTGAGCAGCCCGAGCAGGGTGCCGATGCCGACGGCCAGCTCGCCCAGGGCGATGGCGTAGCCGAAGCCGGGCGGGTTCTTCAGGGCGAGGTCGACCAGGGCGGGGACGGCCGAGGAGTCGCGGACGGTACGCATCATGTCGCCGACGGAACCGGCGCCGGAGTCCTTCATGAAGGCGCTGTCGGTGAGCTTGTCCAGACCGGCGTAGACGAAGGTGACACCGAGGAAGATCCGCAGGGGCAGCAGGGCGTACCGGGCGGCGTTGTCCCGCCAGTCGCCCCCGCCCCCGGGTGAGATGTGCGCATCCGTCCGCATACCGTGCGTCATCACTGCCAGCCGCCTCTCGCCGCGCGTGCCCAGACCCCCCACCAGACCATACGTACGGCACGCCGGTCCGGCTCAGCCTCGCGACCGTTTTCTCGTCATCGGCCCCGAGCGGTTGCCGGCCGGGGGCGGACGAGGCGTCAGTCCGTCACGTCGATCGCGTACCGGTTGGTCTCCACACCCGCGCCCGTGACCACCTGGACGTCCACCCGCCCTGGTTCCACGTCCGCCGGGACGGGGACCGTCAGCAGGTCGTCCGTGGGGTTGCTGAAGCCGCCCGTCACCGGCACCAGGGGGACGTGGACGTTGACCGCGCCGATGCGGACGACCATGCGGGACAGCCGGTCCGCCCGCTGGGCACCCGGCGGCACGAAGCCCGCCCCGCGGATCTCGATGTCGTCGCCCGTGCGGATCGGCGCGTCCAGGTCACCGGCCTCGCGCGCCCGGACCACGGAAAGGATCACCGGCCGGCCGCCCTCGGCGTACTTCCCGGCCACGTAGGTCGCCGCCGACACCAGCACCACCACGGCGAGGCCCCACGGGAGGTCCGGCAGTTGCTCCGGGCGCCGGGCCAGCCGTACCGCCGCGAACACCAGGGCCACGGTGCTGATCACGACGTACTGGATGTCGGCGAAGGTCCCGCGGCCCGCGTCGTCCGTCAGCAGGTCGGAGGCGCGCGGCCGGTCGGCCCGCACCTTCTGCAACCGCTGTCCCAGCACCCTGAGGCCGACCACCCGCCGCACCAGGACCGCGATCCCGCAGACCACCGCGAGCACGGTCACCGCGCCGGTGCCGCGGCCGAGTTCGAGGCCCGAGATCAGCGCGTCCCGCCGGTCGTGCCCCGAGGCGACGGCCAGCTGCCCGGCGAGCACCAGCACCGCGTAGGCGACGAAGAGGACCCAGGCGGCCGCCACGGCACGGGAGGTGGACAGGCGGTTGTCCTCGCCGATGACCGGGGCCAGCGCGCCGCCCCGGGCCCGGTGGAACCAGGACGCCGCCGTCAGCGCGCCGCCCACCACGAGCGCGGCCGCGAGTCCGGCGGTGCGGGCGGCGGACCAGCCGGTGCCGACCACGGTGAGCGACTGCCCGAGCAGCAGCAGGACGACCGCCGCCCACACGACGGCCGCCGTACGCCGGCCCAGCGCCGCGAGCCACGCGTCGCCCTCGGCGCGGCCGCGTTCGGCGACGGCCTCCGCGGACTGGGTCAGTTCCTCCGAGACCCACTGGCGGGAGGCCGAGGCCGAGTGGGCCACCGCGGCGGGCAGCCCCTGCCCGGCCGCGAACTCGTCCCGCCGCAGCAGGAACGCGGCGACCGCCCGGCGGTGCCCCTCGCGGGCGCCGTGCGGACAGTCCCCGCAGGTGCAGCCACCACCGTGCGCCGCCTCGTACGCGTCCCTGTCCGAGCCGCTCCCGCGTCTCGCCTCCTGCACCGCCACGCCCGACGCCCGCCTTCCCGCACCCGCTAAGTCCCTTGGAACGACAGCGAATTGTGCCGTATCCCGGCCCGCGCCCGCGCGCTGCCCCGCCCAACGTCTGCTCAGCGCGGGTGATGCGCGGATCACCGTGTTGACGCCGCCCCGAGCCGCCTCGGAGGCGGTCAGTCGAACAGGTCCGGTTCGCGGCGGGTGACCTCCTGCCACAAGGGCTGGTAGTTGATCCACGCCACCAGGTCGCCGCCGAGCTGTTCCCGGGTCGCCACGGCCTGCCGGTGGCCGATCGGCACCGGCCGCCCCGCCGCCTTCGCCAGCAGCTGCACCTGGCAGGACCGCTCCAGGGACAGGAACCACCAGGCCGCCGCGTCCACGGAGTCGCCGACCGTCAGCAGCCCGTGGTTGCGCAGCACGAGCGCCTTGCCGGAGCCGAGCACCCGTGCGATGCGCCGCCCCTCCTCGGCGTCGACGGCGACGCCCGAGTAGGAGTCGTACAGGGCGTGGTCCTCGTAGAAGGCGCAGCTCTCCTGGGTGATCGGTTCGAGCGGCTCGCCGAGGGCCGACAGCGCGCGCCCGTGCACCGAGTGGCAGTGGGCGACCGCGACGACGTCCGGACGGGCGGCGTGGACCTGGGAGTGCACCGTGAAGGCGGCCTGATTGACGTGGTGACCGCCCTCCACCACCTGCCCCTCGGAGTTGACCAGCACCAGATCGCTCACCCTGATGTGGGCGAAGGCCACGCCGAACGGATTGACCCAGAAGCAGTCGGTGTACTCGGGGTCGCGGGCCGTGATGTGACCGGAGACCCCGTCCTCGAACCCGTACCGCCCGAAGAGGCGCAGCGCGCAGGCGAGCCGCTCCTTGCGATGGAGGCGTTCGTCCTCGACCGAGTCGTGCCGCGGCGGCATCGCGAACCGCAGCCGGTCGGTGGGCAGCGGCGGGGGCTCGGCGGCCCCGGGCGTCCCGTGCATGTGTTCTCTGTCCTTCGGCGCCGGATGTGCCCTACGTGCCGGAAGTTACCGGCGGTGCGGCCTGGAGGACAGGTTCGGGGACCAATACGCGACAGAGGATGTCGGTTTTGGCGTTCACACTCGGTGCATGACTTCAGGCACTCCTGTGAACTGGGCCGGTTTCGCCGCCGCGGAACCCGCACTGGCCGACACCGTCGAGGCGCGCTTCGGCGCGTACACGCACCACGTCCTCGCCACCCTGCGCAAGGACGGCGCGCCCCGCACCACCGGCCTGGAGGTGCGTTTCCTCACCGGCGAGCTGTGGTTCGGCATGATGCCGGACTCGCTGAAGGCGCTCGACCTGCGCCGCGACCCGCGCTTCGCACTTCAGGCGAACCCCGGGGAGGGCACCGGCATGGGCAGCGGGGACGTGCGGATCGCCGGCCGGGCGATCGAGGTCGAGGACGGGGACGGGAAGACCAAGGCCGGGTACGTGAAAGAGGTGGAACCGCCGGAGCCGTTCCACCTCTTCCGCACCGAGCTGACGGAGGTCGTGCGCACCCGCGTCGAGGACGACAGGTACCTCGTCGTCGAGATCTGGCAGCCGGGAAAGCCCCTGCGCACCGTCAGGCGCGTTTGAGCCTCACTCCCACTCGATCGTCCCCGGCGGCTTGGAGGTCACGTCGAGGACGACGCGGTTGACGTCCTTGACCTCGTTGGTGATCCGGGTCGAGATCTTGGCGAGCACCTCGTACGGCAGCCGGGACCAGTCGGCCGTCATGGCGTCCTCGGAGGAGACCGGGCGCAGGACGATCGGGTGGCCGTAGGTGCGGCCGTCGCCCTGGACGCCGACGGAGCGGACGTCCGCGAGCAGCACCACCGGGCACTGCCAGATGTCGCGGTCGAGGCCGGCCGCGGTCAGCTCCTCGCGGGCGATGGCGTCGGCCTCGCGGAGCAGGTCCAGCCGCTCCTTGGTGACCTCGCCGACGATGCGGATACCGAGCCCGGGGCCGGGGAACGGCTGGCGCTGGACGATCTCGTCCGGCAGGCCCAGCTCCTGGCCGACCATCCGGACCTCGTCCTTGAACAGCTGGCGCAGCGGCTCGACCAGCTCGAACTCGATGTCGTCGGGGAGGCCGCCCACGTTGTGGTGGGACTTGATGTTGGCGGTGCCGGTGCCGCCGCCGGACTCGACGACGTCCGGGTAGAGCGTGCCCTGAACGAGGAAGGCGACCTCCGGGCCGTCCTCCTGCATGATCTCCAGCTGGGCCTGCTCGAAGACCCGGATGAACTCGCGGCCGATGATCTTCCGCTTCTCCTCGGGGTCGGACACCCCGGCGAGCGCCTTGAGGAACCGCTCCTCGGCGTCCACGACCTTCAGCTGCACGCCGGTCGCGGCGACGAAGTCCTTCTCGACCTGCTCGGTCTCGCCCTTGCGCATCAGGCCGTGGTCGACGTAGACGCAGGTCAGCTGGGAGCCGATGGCCTTCTGGACGAGGGCGGCGGCGACCGCGGAGTCCACGCCGCCGGACAGCCCGCAGATGGCGCGCTTGTCGCCGACCTGCGCGCGGATGGCCGCGACCTGCTCCTCGATGACGTTGCCCGTGGTCCAGTCGGGGCTCAGGCCCGCACCCCGGTACAGGAAGTGCTCCAGCACCTGCTGCCCGTGCGTGGAGTGCATGACCTCGGGGTGGTACTGGACGCCGTAGAGCTTCTTCTCGTCGTTCTCGAAGGCGGCGACCGGGACGACGTCCGTGGAGCCGGTGACGGTGAAGCCCTCGGGGGCGGCGGAGCAGGCGTCGCCGTGCGACATCCACACCGACTGCTCGGCCGGGGTGCCCTCGAAGAGGGTGGAGGACGGCTTGGAGACGGCCAGCTCGGTGCGGCCGTACTCGCGGGCGCCGGAGTTGTCGACGGTGCCGCCGAGGGTCTGCGCCATCAGCTGGAAGCCGTAGCACATGCCGAAGACGGGGACGCCGGCCTCGAACAGGGAGCGGTCGAGGGTGGGGGCGCCCGGCTCGTACACCGAGGAGGGTCCGCCCGAGAGGATGATGGCCGCCGGGTTCTTGGCGAGGATCTCCTCGACCGGCATGGAGCTCGGCACGATCTCGCTGTAGACCCGCGCCTCGCGGACACGACGGGCGATGAGCTGGGCGTACTGCGCGCCGAAGTCGACGACCAGGACGGTGTCGGGGGCGGCGGCAGCGGGAGTCGCTGATGACACGGGGTGCCTTCCGGCGGTCGGGCGGGGGGCTTGTGCCCCCGATTCTACCGAGCTGGGCAGGTACCCCCGACCTCGCCGTCGCCCCCGCTCCAGTCCCCCGGGCGTCCCACCATGCGAACCGGCTTGGACACCGGCCGCGGCCGGGGCATACTGGGCCCATGCTCAAGCACCAGACGTTCCTGTTTACCTATGGCAACCGGCCCACCGGCTGCCATGGTCGTGCTGCTTGAGCAACTGACAAGCGACTTCCCAGGCGCCCCGGGCCGACAAGGTCCGGGGCGCCTGGCGTTTGCGGACCGTGCCGGTCCGGGGTGCCGCCACCCTTCGGCGAGGAGCCACCGACATGACCGTCACCGCAGCAGACAAGACCGGCGCCCGTACCCCCGAGGCCGCCGACGTGATCACCGGCGCCCGGGAGCGGATCGACGCTCTGGACGACCGGATCATCGGGCTGATCCAGGAACGGATGGCCGTCTCCGCCGTCATCCAGGAGGCGCGGATCACCTCCGGCGGCCGGCGTGTGAACCTCTCCCGCGAGATGGAGGTGCTGGACCACTACCGGGAGGCGCTGGGCAAGCCGGGCACGGCGCTGGCGATGACGATGCTGGAGCTGTGTCGCGGACGCGTGTGAGGGCCGCGGCGCCGCCGTGGGGCTCGTATCTGAGTTCGGTCCCCTTCTCACCCGTACGGCGCGTGACCGGCACGCGAGCGGCTTCGTTGGTCCCGGTGTCCGTGTCAGCCAGGGGCGGGCCCGAAAGAACCACGCGTGGCTCGCTGGAGCGATGAGACGTACGGATCATGCCGTGCGTCGTGGGACCTCGCTCCAGGAAGTGACCGGACGGCAGGGGACAGCAGCCCGGTCACCCAAGAGAACGGCCGGCTCCGGGGACGCCCGGGGCCGGCCGACGGGACGGGTAGTGACACAGGACACATAAGGATTCTGTGAATACGGAGACAACCATTCACAGGTTCCAGTGATCAAACGGGCATGAAGCTTCGTCGCGCCCTGGCCGCAGCCGCCGCCACGGCAGTGATCTCCCCCGTCGCGCTGCTCGCGGCCCCGGCCGCCTCCGCGACCGGCAGTACATCGCCGACCCCGTCCGCCTCGTCGGACGGTTCACCGTCCCAGGGCGGGCCGACGAGCGGGACCTCGCCCGCCCCGAGCGACTCCACGAGCCCGTCCACCAGTTCCTCCGCCTCCCCGGCCTCTCCGGCCTCTCCGAGCACGTCGGGCGCGGGCACCCCCGCCCCCGACGGCACGCAGACCACCACGGCCGCCCCCGCGAACCCCTCGCCGAGCACCTCCGAGCCGGAGCCGAGCACCTCCGAGCCGGAGGAGACCGCGAGCCCGGACCCCGAGCCGTCCGTGTGCGAGGACACCAAGGTCGACGTCGGCATCGAGGGCCTGCCCGGCGAGATCGCGGCGGGCAGCGGCTGGCACGAGTTCTCGCTGAACGTGGCGAACGACTCCGGCTCCACTCTGCAGAACCTCGCGTACCTGGCCGGCGCCTCCGCCGACCGCGACGGCGAAGAGCTGTTCGAGAGCGAGAAGGTCCGTCTCCAGGCCTGGAACCCCGAGGACAGGGCCTGGATGGACCTCGACGAACTCGGCTACGCGGTGGGCTACGTCGGTGACACCGACGAGCTGGAGCCCGACTACGAGGTCGTCATCCCGATGCGGATCGACGTGCGGGCCGATGCGCCCGTCGGCACCGGCTTCACGCTCGGCGCGACGATCTACGGCGACGCGGACGGCGAGTGCACCGGCTTCGGCGACGTCGCCTACAGGTTCCGGATCGTGGCCCCCGGCACGGACACGGACGGCACCCGGCCGCAGGAGGGCGGGAAGGCGCCCGTGACCGTCCGGAAACCGGCCGCCGACACCCCGGAGGTCACCGGGCGCCTCGCCGCGACCGGCTCCAGCTCGGCGCTGCCGGTGATCGGCCTCGTCGGCGGGCTCGCCGTGGTGGTCGGCGGCGGCGCGGTGTTCGTGGTCCGGCGGCGCAAGGCCGGCTCGGACGCCTGACGCCCACGCTCGCGAGAGCGGCGTGACACAGGCTGGGTGAGGGGGACCCGCGCTCGGAGGGGGGCGCGGGTCCCCTCCGCCTTCTCATGCCCGGGCAGCGGCCGCTCCTCCGTGGCCGCTACTTCTTCGGCGGCACCGTCGGCATCTCCACGAACGGCAGACGCAGCGCGCCGAAGGCCTGCTCCGGGACGGCCGGCGACCGGGGCGCGACGGCGGCCACCCGCTCGTACCCGGCGCCCTGCGCGGGGCGCGGGTCGCTCTCGCCCTTGTTGGGCCAGTACGACATGGCGCGCTCGGCCTGCGCCGTGATGGTCAGGGACGGATTGACGCCGAGGTTGGCCGAGACGGCGGCGCCGTCGACGACCGAGATGCCGGGGTGGCCGTAGAGGCGGTGGTAGGGGTCTATGACGCCGGTCTCGCGGGAGGCGCCGATCGGGCAGCCGCCGAGGAAGTGGGCGGTGAGCGGGGTGCCCATCAGCTCGCCGACGTTGGAGCCGGCGAAGCCGTTGATCTCGGCGGCGAGTGCGGAGGCGCCCTCGGTGGCGGCCTTGATCTGCTTGGGGTTGGGCGAGCCGTGGCCCTGGCGTGCGGTGAGCAGGCCCTTGCCGACGCCCGTCGGTTTCAGGTGCGTGGTCAGGGAGTTGTCCAGGGACTGCATGACCAGGCCGATGATGGTCCGCTCCGACCATTTGCGGTTGGAGAGCGAACGCAGGACCAGCAGCGGGTGCTTGGCCGCGTGACCGAGGAAGCCCAGGACGCGCGAGGCGCCCGAGGCGGTCTGCCCGGCGTAGGGGACCTGGAGGATGGACAGGCCGCCCATCGAGTTGGATCCCTTGCCGTAACGGACCGGCTCGATGTGGGTGTTGGCGTCCGGGTGGATGGAGGACGTGATGGCCACACCGCGCGTGAAGTCGGCCCGTGGCTCGCCGGTGGCACTGCGGTAGCGCCGGTCGTCGGTCTGGGCGCCGACCAGTGCCTCGGAGTTGGTGCGGGTCAGCTCGCCGAGCTTGTCGGACAAGTAGGGCAGTTGTCCGCCCGCCTTCATGCGGTGCAGCAGGGTCTGGGTGCCGTAGGTGCCGGCGGCTATGACGACGCGGCGAGCGGTGAAGGTGCGGCCCGCGTCCTTGTTCCCGCGCTTCCCGCCCTTCCCGCCCTTTCCGCCCCTCTTGCGGTCGGTGGGGAGCGTGGCGATCGCGAAGCCGCCGCGCGAGTCGTCCGTGACGGAGACGGCCGTGGTCATCGGGTGGACGACGGCCCCGGCCTTCTCGGCGAGGTAGAGGTAGTTCTCGTTGAGGGTGTTCTTCGCGCCGTGCCGGCAGCCGGTCATGCACTCGCCGCACTCGTTGCACGCCTTGCGGTCGGGGCCCGCGCCACCGAAGTACGGGTCGGGCACCCGCTCGCCCGGCCCGGCCTTCGCGGTGCCGTCGGCGTCCTCGCCGTCCCCGAAGAAGACGCCGACCGGGGCCATGTGGAAGCTGTCGCCGCAGCCCATCTTCTCGGCGGCGGCCTTCAGGTGCACGTCGGAGGGGGTCATCGTCGGGTTGAGACGGACCCCGAGCATGCGCCGGGCCTGGTCGTAGTACGGCGTCAGTTCCTCGTGCCAGTCGGTGATGCCCCGCCACTGGGGATCGTCGAAGAAGGGCTTCGGCGGCACGTACAGGGTGTTGGCGTAGTTGAGCGAGCCGCCGCCGACCCCGGCTCCTGCCAGGACCATGACATTCCCGAGCAGGTGGATGCGCTGGATGCCGAACATGCCGAGCTTCGGCGCCCAGAGGTAGTTCTTCAGGTCCCAGGAGTTCCTGGGCAGCGACTCCCGGGTGAAACGCCGGCCGGCCTCCAGGACGCCGACGCGGTAGCCCTTCTCGGTGAGGCGGAGGGCGGAGACGGAGCCGCCGAAGCCGGATCCCACGACGAGGACGTCGTAGTCGTACCCGTTCTCGTCCCGGGTCTGGACGGAGTTCTCCTGCGACACGTGCTCTCCTCGTTGAGAACGGACGGTGGTGGGCGTCGGTCGGGTCGGTCAGCGGAAGCGGAACGCCTTCATCAGGCGCAGGCTCCGGCTCATGAACGCCGCGTACTTCTCGTCGTCCATGCCGAGCGAGGGCGCCATCGGCAGCAGCCGCTGGTGGGCGACCGTCTGGGCCTCGGTGTACTTGAGGATGCCCTCGGAACCGTGCCGGCGGCCGAGGCCGGAGTCCTTCATGCCGCCCATCGGGGACTGGACGCTGCCGTAGGCGGGCGCGTACCCCTCGTTGATGTTGACGGTGCCGGTGCGCAGCCGGGCGGCGACCTCGCGGCCGCGCCGGGCGTCCTTCGTCCAGACCGAGGAGTTCAGGCCGTACGGCGTCGAGTTGGCGTGCTCGACGGCCTCGTCCTCGGTGGTGAAGCGGTAGACGGAGACGACCGGGCCGAAGGTCTCCTCGGCGCACACCGTCATGGGGGCGGTGACGCCGTCGAGGATGGTCGGCTCGTAGAAGTACGGGCCGATGTCCGGGCGGGCGACCCCGCCGGCGACGAGCTTCGCGCCCCGCTCCACGGCATCCGCGACGTGCGCCTTCACGGTCTCCAGCTGCCGCTCCCCCACCAGCGAGCCCATGTCGGCGCCGTAGGAGAGGGAGGTGCCGAGCCGCATGGCCTTGGTGCGGGCGGCGAAGCGCTCCAGGAAGGCGTCGGCGACGGACGCGTGGACGTAGAGCCGCTCGATGGAGATGCAGAGCTGGCCGGCCGAGGAGAAGCAGGCGCGGACGGCGCCCGCCGCGGCCTTGTCGATGTCGGCGTCCTGAAGGACCAGCATGGCGTTCTTGCCGCCGAGTTCCAGGGAGACGCCGACCAGGCGGGCGGCGGCTCCCTGGGCGACCTCGCGGCCGGTGCGGGTGGAGCCGGTGAAGGAGACGTAGTCGGCGTGCTTGACGACCTCGGGGCCGACGACCGGGCCCTCGCCGAGGACGACCTGGAAGACCTCGGCGGGCAGCCCGGCCTCGATGAGCAGGTCACGGGCCCACAGGGCGGTCAGGCAGGTCTCGGTGTCGGGCTTCATCACGACGGCGTTGCCCGCGACGAAGGCGGGGAGCGCGTCGCCGACGGACAGCTCCAGCGGGTAGTTCCAGGGGGCGATCTGGCCGACGACGCCGCGCGGGTGGCGCAGCTCGGTGACCTTGGTGAGGGTCGGTACGGCGCCGGTGTGCCGCTTGGGGCGCAGGTAGGCGGGGGCCTTGCGGCCGTAGTGCCGGGCGGCGACGGCGACGGCCTGGACCTCCTCGTGGGCGTGCAGGCGGGCCTTGCCGGTCTCCAGCTGGATGAGGTCGAGGACCTCGGCCTGGCGCGCGAGGACCAGGTCGTGGAAGCGCAGCAGGACCGCGGCACGCTCCCGCACCGGTACCTGTGCCCACACGGCCTGGGCGGCGCGGGCCCGCTCGAAGGCCGCGGCCACGTCCTCGGGCGTCGCCTCGGGCAGGTCGGCCAGCTTTTCGCCGGTGAACGGGGTGTGGTTGGCGGTGCGGCCGGAGCCGGCCACGCCCTTGGTGAGCTGGGCGACCAGCTCGGGCGTGACCACGTCGGCAGCCGTGCGGGCGCCCTCCGGGGTGGGGGCGAGGGGGTTCGTGCCGGTGAGTTCCGGGGCCTGCGCGTCCGTCATGAGCCGCAGGGTATGACGCCGGGCGGGCTTTGTGTACCCGTCGGTAATGGGGATTCACCACGATTCACCGAGTGCTCACACAACGCCAGTGATCGCTGGCAACAAACCCGCTGATCAGGGCGTTGTGCGAGCGGGGCGCTCAGGTGCCGTCGATGTCCAGATTGGCGACGGCCGTCCCGGCCACCTCACGCCCCCGCTCGGTGAAGTCGCCCTTGCCCGGATAGCTGACGGTGAGCTTGTACATGTCGCCCGCGGACGTCCGGTAGTAGAAGATCCGCAGTTCGCGCGGGCGGGGATGCTGGCTGTCGGTGGTGGTGTAGACGACGGTGTTCTCGGCCGACTTCTCACCCCGGTACTCGGTCTCCTTGGGGTCGGTCTTCGGGCTCTCGGGCGGCATGGAGAGCTCGTACTCCCCGCTCTCCTTGAACTTCCCGTCGTCGTCGTACATCTCGGCGGCCGCGGACCCGGCGATGTTGCCGCCGGTGTCCTCCGCCTTCTTGTCCAGGGTCAGGCCGATCCAGACGGCGCCGCTCTCGTCGGTGTAGGTGACCCAGTGCTGGCCGGCCTCGTCGGGAACGGTGCGCTTGTAGCCCTCGGGCACCGCCAGGGTCGCGGCGAGCTGCTTCTCGTGCGGGGTCTCCCAACCGTCGGGCAGCGGCCCCGCGAAGGGGTCCGCGAGCACCAGGTACGCGGCCACCGCCGCCGCGACGACCACCGCACCGAGCGTGACCCACGCGTTGCGGCCCAGCCGGACGCTCCAGCGGGACACGGGCGCCGCGCCCGGCTCCTCGGGGCCGTCGAGCCGGACCACCTGGGTGGGCTGCGGCGCGGGCGGGTTCGCGGCGGCGTCCAGCAGGGCGCGGACCCGGGCGGCGTCCGGGCGGCGCGCGGGGTCCTTCGCCAGCAGGCCCGTGATCACCTCGGCCAGCGGGCCCTGCGCGGAGGCGGGCGGCGCGGGCGTGGCGTTGAGCACCGACTGGAGCGTGGCGGGGGTGTTGCTGCGGCGGAACGGCGACACGCCCTCCGTGGCGGCGTACAGCACCACGCCCAGCGACCACAGGTCGCTCGCCGGGCCGGGGCGCTGGCCCAGCACCCGCTCCGGGGCGATGTACTCGGGCGAGCCGACGAAGCCGCCGGTGTCGGTCAGGCTGGTCTCACCCTCGATCTGGGCGATGCCGAAGTCGGTGAGGACGACCCGGTCGTACCGGCCGAGCAGGACGTTGTCCGGCTTCACGTCCCGGTGCAGGACACCGGCGGCGTGCGCGGCCTCCAGCGCGCCGAGCACCTCCAGGCCGATCCGGGCCGCCTCGCGGGCGCTCAGGGTGCCCTCCTGGAGGGCGTCGCCGAGCGAGCGTCCGCGCACGAGTTCCATCACGATCCACGGCTGGTCGTCCACGACCGCCACGTCGTGCACGTCGACCACCGCGGGGTGGTCGAGCCGGGCGGCGGCGCGCGCCTCGCGGCGCATCCGCTCGAAGGCGTTGTCCCGTTCGCGTTCGGGAAGGTGGTCGGGGACGCGGGGCTCCTTGACGGCGACCTCGCGGTCGACGGTCTCGTCCTTGGCCCGCCAGACCGTGCCCATGCCGCCGTGCCCGAGCTTCGCGATCAGCCGGTAGCGGCCGGCGATCAGCCGCCCGGCACCCGGGTCCGGGGCGGCGGCCTCAGGAGCGGGCGACGGGGCCGGCGGAGGAGCCGCCGGAGGAGTGGACGAGGGGGTCTGCGACCGCGGCGGTACGACCTGGGTCGGTGCCGCGTACGGATTGCCGGGATGCGGATGCGGCACCGCGGCCGGCCGGTTCGGCGGTTGCAGGTCAAAACTCGTCGGCTCGTCCGCCCCACTGCGGGGCCCCCCGTTGCTGCTCATGGGTCCATCCATATCGCGCCGGACGTGACCCTTTCCACCGCGGATGCCCGGCGGTCACAGACCCGTGACGCACGATGCCGCTTATCTCCCGTTTAGGTGGCGTTGCCGGAACCGGACACGGCCGGAGACGCGGGCTCCGTCGTCGTCGGCGGCGGTGTCGACGTCGGCGTGGCGGGCACCGAACTGGTCGGCGTACCGCCCCCGTCGTCGCCTCCGTCGGCGAACAGCGCGGCCGCCGTGACGCCCGCGCCCGCCGCCGCGACGACCAGCAGCACCGCTGTCAGCACGCTCCGCTTCACGCTCCGCCGCGCGCGCAGGGGCCGGCCGGTGGCGGCCTCCTCCGGTGTCACGGGCGTACGACCCGTGCTCAGGAAGGCGCGCAGCATCCGCTGGGCCGACGCCGCGTCCAGGCGCCGTCGCGGATCGCGTTGCAGCAGGCCCCGTACGACCGGGAGGAGCGGTCCGGCCTGCGCGGGCGGGCGGATCTCCTCGGTGACCACGGCATGCAGGACACCGCCCAGCGAGTCCCGGTGGAAGGGGGACGCGCCGCTGAGGACCGCGCACAGCAGCACGCCCAGCGACCACAGGTCGGACTCGGGCCCCGTGCCGGCCCCGGACATCCGCTCCGGCGCGGTGTACTCGGGGGAACCGACGAACGAACCGCTCTCGGTGAGCGTGGTGGCGCCCGCGACCTGGGCCACCCCGAAGTCGGTGAGGACGACCCGGCCGTCGTCGGCGACCAGCACGTTCGACGGCTTCACGTCCCGGTGCAGGATCCCGGACGCGTGGGCCGTGTCCAGGGCGTCGAGCAGGGCGACGCCGATGCGGGCCGCCTCGACGGCGTCCACCGGACCGCGCGCGAGGACGCGGTCGGCGAGCGAACCGCCGTCGACCAGTTCCATGACCATGTACGCGCGTTCGTCGTCCTCGACCACGTCGTGCACGACGATGACGTGCGGATGCCGCAGCTGCGCGACCGCGCGGGCCTCGCGCAGGGTGCGCTCACGGCGCCGTCGGGCCTCGGCCGCGGAGAGGGTCTCGTCGAGGGGGAGGGCCTTCACGGCCACTTCGCGGGCGAGCAGTTGGTCGGTGGCCCGCCACACGATGCCCATGCCGCCGTGGCCGAGCCGCTCATGGAGCCGGTAACGGCCCGCGATGACACGCCCGCCCGCCCCCTCGGTCACCATGCGTCCCATCATGCCCCACCGGACGCACCGGCTCCGGGCCGCTGTCACACGGGTGGCCGACAACCGACGGGTGTGCGGACGGTGTCGCGACGGGGGGCGGCTCAGCCGGTCTTCTCCTGCCAGCTCTGCAGCACCGCCTTGAACCGCCGTTGCGTGGTAGGCCAGTCGCCCGCCGGTCCCGTCATGTTGAGGGCGTACTCGACGCCGTCGCGGGACATGTACATCTGCGACACGGCGCGGCGCGGGCCGGGGAACTCGGTGTCCTTCGCCAGCGCGGTCCAGGTGTACTCCCAGCGGGCGCTGTCGCGGTCGCGGTAGCCGGCGCGTTCGAGCTTGACGCGCCGGTAGTCGACGAGCCGCTGGAGCAGTTGGGCGTCCAGGTCCTGCTGGTGGGCGTACGGGTCGTTGTAGTCGGGAGCGGTGTCGACGGATATGCGCAGGACGTGTCTGCCGCCGTCGGGGGTGTAGTCGATCTGCCGGAGTTCGCCGCTGTCGCCGTCGAAGTCCCTCCGCTGCCAGTTCTCGGGCAGGTAGAGGCTGAAACCCAGCGGGTCGTCGCGGCGTGTCCAGTCGGCCGGGACGGATCCACCGGGGCCCTTGCCGGTCGTGGCGGAGGCGGAGGGGGAGGGAGCGGCCGAACCGGTCGGCCCCTGGGTGGGGTCGGCGCCGGCCGACGAGCCGCCCTCGTCGCGCTGTTGCAGCACCACGGCGGTACCCGCGCCGATCAGCGCGGCGACGGCGACGACCAGGGCGAGTGTGCGCATGCGGACCCGCCGTGCGCGTGCGGGAGCGGCGCCGCCCGCCGCCGGGGCCGGCGCGTAGCCCGGCGCGGCGTGCCCGCCCCGGGGGTGTCCGGTCGGCCCGGGGCCGACCGCCGTGGGGCCGGTCGTCGGCGGGTACGGCGTGGCGCCGGTCCCGCCGGCCTGCTGGTACGGCGTGGCGCCCGCTCCGCCGGCCTGCTGGTACGGCGTGGCGCCCGTCCCGCCCGCCTGCTGGTACGGCGTGGCACCGCTCCCGCCGGCCGGCATCCCCTGTACGGCCGTGTCGCCCGCGCGCGGCGGCCCCGCGTACTGGGTGGTCGGCACATAGGCCTGGGCCGCGTCCGGGCGTCGGCCCTCGGCCGCCTGGGCGAGCAGGTGCTCGGCCTCGGTCGCGTCGGGCCGCTCGGCCGGGTCCTTGCGCAGCAGGGCGCTGATGACGGGCGCGAGCGCACCGGCGTACCGGGGCTCGGTGGCCTCCTCCTCGACGACCGCCTGCATGGTGGTCAGCGGTGAGGTGCGGCGGAACGGCGATCTGCCCTCCACCGCCGTGTACAGCGTCGCGCCGAGTGCCCACAGGTCGGAGGAGGGCCCGGGGTCGTGGCCGCGGACGCGCTCGGGCGCGAGGTAGTCGACGGAGCCGACGACCTCTCCGGTCCTGGTGATGGTGGAATCGCCCTCGATCTGCGCGATGCCGAAGTCCGTGAGCAGGACCCGGCCGTCGTCGGCGAGCAGCACGTTGCCCGGTTTGACGTCGCGGTGCAGTACCCCGGCGGTGTGCGCGGCGCGCAGGGCGCGCAGCACCCACAGGCCGATACGGGCCGCCTCCCGCGGGTCGACCCGCTCCTCCTCCTTGACGGCGTCGGCCAGCGAGCGGCCCTCGACCAACTCCATCACGATCCACGGCCGGCCGTCGTGTTCGAGTACGTCGTGCACGGTGACGACGGCCGAGTGGTTGATCCGCGCGGCCGCGCGCGCCTCGCCCCGAGTGCGTGCCAGGAGGATGGCCTGGTCGCTCTCGGAGACGTAGAGCGCGGCGGTCAACTCCTTGATGGCGACGGTCCGGTGCAGCACCTCGTCGTGAGCGCGCCACACCCGGCCCATGCCGCCGCTGCCGATGGCTTCCCCGAGCCGGTAGCGTCCCGCGACGAGCCGGCCCTGCATCTGATTCACGTTGCCCCGCAATGGTCTTGTCAGGGCCAGACTAGGGACCGGCCCCCGCCCGGGGAACGGGTGGGGTGGCACGGAAACCGCTCTGTGACGGTTGTCGCTTTCCGTGACAGGAGGCAACCATCGGGCCGAACTGCGTTCAGTGCGTGTACTGGTAGGTGGCCGAGGCCTGTTCGAACAGCCGGGTCACCTCGTCACGCTCCGACTCCGGGCCGCGGACCTGCACCACGTGGTAGCGGCCGTCGATGAGGATGGCGACGTTGCGCACGTACAGCTCGCCGCCGGCGCCGGTCCAGGTGAACTGCCCCTCCGCCATGGTCCGTCCGCCGACCTCGATGGTCTTCAGGCCGCTGGAGGTGGCCCAGCTGGAGGCCCGGTACGAGGCCAACTCGGGCTCGCTGTCGCGCTGGTAGGTCATCGGGTCGTCGCCGAACTCCGAGGCGCGGTCGCGGCCCGGCACGACGATCAGCTCGAAGTCGCCCTTGCCGTAGACGACCTGACCGCTGCCGTTGCGGGGCGTGCGGTTCCAGCCCTCGGCGACGGCGACGCGGAAGCCCTCGGCGTCCTTGCGCAGGATGAATCCGTCGGCGACGTTGGACTGGGGCTCGGTGGAGCCGCCGGACGTCCGCGAGGCGTCGGGGTCGGGCTCCGGGGAGGTCCGGTCCGGCCGGGGCTCGCCGTCGGCGTCCGGTGACTTCGCGGGGGGTGCCTGACTCGCCTCGCCGGCGGCGCCGGTGCGGTCGGCGGCCCCGGCCCCGCTCGTGTCGCTCTTCGGCATGAAGAACATGGCGTAGGCGACCGCCCCGGCCATCGCCAGCAGTATCAGCAGGAGCAGGGTGCGGCCGAGGCTGCGTGGCGAGCGCTCGGTCTCCGCCCTGCCCCGCTTGTGCCGCCCGTGGTGCGCGGGCAGTCCGGCGCGTCGCCTGCGCACCAGCTCGCCGCGGCGGCGCACGATGGGCAGCCGGCCGGTCTCGACGGGGGGCGCCGAGATGACGTGCAGACCGGCCTCCGGCTCGGGCGCGGACCGGACGAGTGAGCGCAGCCAGCCGCTCAATTCCTCGAAGTCGATGCGCTCGGTGGGGTCCTGACGCAGCAGCGACTCCACGACCGGCCTGAGCGGCCCGCACTCCTCGGCGAACGCGGGCGGCTCCGCGCACACGATCTGCACCAGCTCGGCGGTCGACTCCTCCGGGTAGGGCGCGTGCCCCTGTACGGCACGGAAGAGCAGCGCGCCCAGGGCCCACAGGTCGGTGGCGGGGCCGATGGGCGCGGCCAGCTGCCAGTTCTCGTGCACGGGTCCGGCCTGTTCCGGCGCCCAGCGCTCGGTCACGGGCCCGACCACGGCCATGCGTGTCTGCCGGGCCCGCTCGGCGGCGAGCGCGGTGGCCGGACCTCGCCGTCCCGCTGCCCGGCCGGCCAGGTCGTCCCAGCCCGCGGCGGGCCCGGAGGCGGTCTCCGGCCACGGGGCGGCGGGGCCCGCGGTGTCCTCCGGCCGCGCGCCGGGCCGGGCCCGTCCTGTCGCCGGGCCGGTACCGGCCGCCGGTTCCCCGGCCGGGCGGGGGGCGGGGAACGCCGGGTCGCCCGTGGGACGTGCGGCGGAGGAGGCCGGGTCACCGGGGGTACGGGGCGTGGCGCCGTGCCAGGCGGTGGTGCGTACGCCGTAGGGGTCCGTGATCTGCCCCGGCGGCACGGCGGTACCCGAGGAGGCGGGGTCGCCGACGCTCTCCTCGTCCCATGGTGCGCCGGACGCGGCGTCGGGCCCTATGGCATACGGAGCCTGGCCGGAACCGGCGGCGAAGGCCGCCCGGCCGCTTCCCGGGCCGGGCCGGGCGCCGCCGGGCGCGGTGCCGTGCGGCGACCGGCCGTCGGCATCGCCGTCGCCGTCGCCGTCGTCGTACGAGGAGCCGGGACCGGCGGCGAGGCCCGGGCGTCCGCCGCTCGTGCCGGGGCCACCGGCCCGGGTGGCGTCGTCAGGGGCGGGGCGGGCGCCCGGCAGGGCCGCGCGGCCGCTCTGGGCCTCCTGGACGCGGGCCGCGGCCCTGGCTCCGGCGCGGTAGGCGGCGATCGCGCCGGCCCGGGCGGCGCGGGCGTCCGCGGCGGCGTCGAGCGAGGCGGGTGCGAGTCCGGCGGGGGCGGCGCCCGGCACCGGGGTCCCGGGCACCGGGAGACCGCCGACGCCCCGCGCCTCGATGGCGGCCCGCCGGGCGGCCTCCGGGTCGGCGTCCCCCGGGCCGAAGACCCCCGCGCGGGGGACGCCGCCGCCCGCACCGGAGGCTGCGTCGGGCTCGGGCGCGCCGCCCGGCTCGCCGCCGGGCGGCGGGGGCACCGGGTCGTACCCGCACAGCGCTTCCTCCGCCGCCCCGACCGCCAGGCCGGTCAGCATGACCCGCCCGTCGTCGCAGACGAGCACGGTGCGCGCGGTGATGTTGCGGTGCACCCAGCCGTACGAGTGCAGCACCCGCAGCGCCAGGAGGACGTCGGAGGCCACCTCGGCCGCCCGGTACGGCGTCAGGGTCTGTTCGGTGAGCAGCGCGGCCAGCGGCCTCGCGGCCACCAGCTCGCTGACGATCCACAGCGAGCCGCCCTCGGCGAAGACGTCGAAGACCTGGTCCAGGCGCGGATGGTCGGGCACCGCCGCCGCGGCCTGCGCGGCCTCGACGGCGCGCCGCACCACCGGGTCGGCCGGACGCCTGGGTCCGCCGCCCGCGGCCGGGGGCCGCCTGCCGGGGTGCCGGACACCGCCGTCCCGGGCGGTGAAGCCGTCGGGCAGACCCTCCGCGTCGAGCACCTCGGCCTCGACGACCTCGGGCAACGGCACCTGGCGGACCAGGACTTCCTGGCCGCTGTAGGTGTCGAAGGCCCGGGTCTCGGTGAGTTCGTACTCGTCGGACGGCGGCAGGGGCAGGCGGTAGCGGTCGGCGAGTACCCGTCCCGCGTAGTCGTCCACGTCGCCACCCCCGGCAGCCGTCGGTCAATTCCGTTCGCCCGGCGGGCCGTTCCGGCTGCGTACGGTCCGCAACCACTCACGATACGTGCCGGAGGCAACCCGCAATGAGCTGATGCCAGATCTCGGGCGGCTCAAACCCGGGTCCCGTCGCCGCGGGTCCCGGGTCCCTCCGCTCAGGACTTGGGTTCGAAGGTCTTCGACAGGGTCCGCCAGGTGTCCCGGCGCAGATCGTCGCCCCAGTCGGCGGCCTTCGCGGTGTACATGAGCGCGTAGCCCTGGTGGTCGTTGACGACGAACCCGCGGTCGATGGTGCGGTACTTGGTGCCGCCGTCGGTGTAGGTGAACTCCCAGTCGGCCGCGTTCCAGCCCCGGTAGCCCACCTTCTCTATGCGGACCTTCTGGTAGTTCGAGCGGACCATGTACTGCTCCTGGCTCTTCCAGTCCGCGACGGGGTCGTCCTTGGGCGTGGAGGTCCAGGCGACCAGCAGCTTCTGCCCGCGGGGCCCGGTGAACCGGTCGCCCGAGGAGCCCTTGGAGGCGAACTTCCAGCCCTCGGGCAGTCCGATGCGGTAGCCCTGGCCGCCCTGGTGGGTGGCGGCCACGTCCTCGTCGTCGTCGGACTTCCCGGCGTCCTCCGGCTCGCCGTCGGTCTTGCCGGACGCGCTCGCTCCGGTGTCCGGGGCGCCGGTCGGGTCCCCGTTCGTGGCGGGGTCGGAGGCGGAGCCGTCGGTCCCCGTGCCGCTCTCCCCGTCCTGCTTGGTGTCGCCGCTCGCGCCGGCGGAGGCCACGGCCTTGCCGCCGCTGCCGCCCTCGGCGCCCTTCTCGTCGTCGCCACCGCCGAGCGTGAGCGCCAGCACGGTGCCGAGCACGGCCAGCGCCACGACCACCGCGATGATGATCAGCGTCCGGCGCGGCACCACGTCGGTGAGCGGGGCCCGGGGCACGGGCCGGGCGGGCAGGTCCGGCGGCGGTACGACGGGCCAGCCGGAGCTCCGCGCCTTCCCCGCCGCGTTCGCCGCACCGGCCCCCGTGCCGACGTCACCGGGGCGCGTGCCCGCACTCGCGCCCGCGCCAGGTCCCGAGGCCGATCCCGCCCTCGGCGCCGGCGGGGCGGCGGCGGCCGTTCCGGTGGACCCGTGGGCGGTGGACCCGTAGGCAGGGGACCCGTGGGCAGGAGACCCATGGGCAGGGGACCCGTGGGCGGTGGGCGTCCCCGCGGCTCCCGCCGCGTTCCGGCCGCCGTCCCCGGGCTTGGCCCGCGAGGCGGCCGCGGCGCCCGCCGCACCGGCCCCGACGGCGGCCTTGCGTACGGAACGCAGCGCTCCGCGGAGCTTCTCCCCGGCCTCCTCGCCCAGCTTGCCGCCGGAGCCCTGGGCACCGCCGCGACGCCTGCGCCCGTCCGGCTGCGGGGGCAGCGGCACGACCTTGGTGGCGTCGGCCGGTTCGTCCCCGGCCGCCTGCTCCGGGGCGTGGATGACCTTGTTGAGCATCGCGCGGGCGCCCGCGTCGTCGAGCCGCTGGTCGGGGTCCTTGGTGAGCAGCCCGTAGATGACGTCCCGCAGCGGGCCGGCGTTCTTCGGCTCCTCCAGGTTCTCCGTCATCACCGCGGTGAGCGTCGCGATGGCCGAGCCCCGGTCGTAGGGCGGGGTGCCCTCGACGGCGGCGTACAGCAGTCCGCCCAGCGACCACAGGTCGGCGGCCGGGCCCGGCTTGTGGCCGCGGGCGCGCTCGGGGGAGATGTAGGAGGGGGCGCCGACGAGCATGCCGGTGGAGGTGATGGAGGGGTCGCCCTCGACCTGGGCGATGCCGAAGTCGGTGAGCACGACCCGGCCGTCCTCGGCGATCAGCACGTTCGACGGCTTCACGTCGCGGTGCAGGATGCCCTCGCGGTGCGCCGAGCGCAGCACGTCCAGGACCGCGAGGCCGACCTCGGCGGCGCGCCGGGGCTCCAGCAGTCCGTCCTCACGGATGGCCTCGGCGAGCGACTTGCCCTCGACCAGTTCCATCACGATCCACGGCCGGTCGTCCTCCTCGACCACGTCGTAGACGGTGACCGCGCTGTTGTTGCGGATCCGCGCGATCGCCTTGGCCTCGCGCAGCGTGCGCGTGATCAGGCGCCGCTTCTCCTCCTCGTCGATGTTCCCCGGGAACCGCAGCTCCTTGACGGCGACCGTGCGTCCGAGGGTCTCGTCCTCCGCCCGCCACACCGTCCCCATGCCGCCGCGGCCGAGCACGTCTCCCAGCCGGTACCGCCCGGCGAGGAGACGTGCGCTCTTGTCCGTACGGGATGTCCCCGCCCGCTCCGCCTCCGACATGCGTCCCCTCATGCAACCCGCCCTGACAGAGCCTTCATTGTCCCTCACCCGACAAGTGCTCTACGCCCAGGGTGCCCGCAGGGTTCCCTCCCCGCCCTCCTTACCGCGCCGCGATGTCCGGCGCCCCCAGCCGCGCCGCGTCGGCCGTCAGGTCGTCGGGCTGGCGCTGCGACTCCCGCTCGGCCTCGACCCGCTTCTCGTAGTGCTCGACCTCCCGCTCGACCTGGCCCTTGTCCCAGCCGAGCACCGGCGCCATCAGCTCGGCGGCCTCGCGGGCGCAGCGGGTGCCCCGGTCGAAGGTCTCGATGGAGATGCGGGTGCGCCGGGTGAGCACGTCGTCCAGGTGCCGCGCGCCCTCGTGCGAGGCGGCGTAGACGACTTCGGCGCGCAGGTAGTCGTCGGCGCCGGTGAGGGGCTCGCCCAGGGAGGGGTCGGCGGCGACGAGTTCGAGCAGTTCCTCCGTCAGCGAGCCGTAGCGGTTGAGGAGATGCTCGACGCGTACGACGTGCAGTCCGGTGCGGGCGGCGATCCGGGCCCGCGCGTTCCACTGCGCGTGGTAGCCCTCGGCGCCCAGCAGCGGGGTCTCCTCGGTGACGCAGTCGGCGACCCGCAGGTCCAGCCCGTGCACGGCCTCGTCCACGGCGTCCTTGGCCATCACCCGGTACGTCGTGTACTTGCCGCCCGCCACGACGACCAGGCCGGGCACCGGGTGGGCGACGGTGTGCTCGCGCGACAGCTTGCTGGTGGCGTCCGACTCGCCGGCCAGCAGCGGGCGCAGTCCGGCGTACACGCCCTCGACGTCGTCGCGGGTGAGCGGCACCGACAGCACCGAGTTGACGTGTTCCAGCAGGTAGTCGATGTCTGCGCTGGACGCGGCCGGGTGGGCCTTGTCGAGGTCCCAGTCGGTGTCCGTGGTGCCGATGATCCAGTGCCGCCCCCAGGGGATGACGAACAGCACGGACTTCTCGGTGCGCAGGATCAGGCCGGTGCTGGAGTGGATGCGGTCCTTGGGCACGACCAGGTGGATGCCCTTGGAGGCCCGCACGTGGAACTGGCCGCGCTCGCCCACCATCGCCTGGGTGTCGTCGGTCCACACCCCGGTCGCGTTCACCACCTGCTTGGCGCGGACCTCGTACTCGCCGCCCGCCTCGACGTCCTGCACCCGCGCGCCGACCACCCGTTCGCCCTCGCGCAGGAAGGAGGTGACCCGCGCACGGTTGGCCACCTTGGCGCCGTACGCCGCCGCGGTGCGCACCAGCGTGGCCACGAAGCGGGCGTCGTCCATCTGGGCGTCGTAGTACTGCAACGCACCGACCAGCGCGTCCTTCTTCAGGGCGGGCGCCACGCGCAGGGCGTGACGGCGGCTCAGGTGCCGGTGCAGCGGCAGGCCGCGCCCGTGCCCGCGGGCCATGGACATGGCGTCGTAGAGCGCGACGCCCGATCCGGCATACAGCCGCTCCCAACCCTTGTGCTGGAGCGGATACAGGAACGGCACCGGCTTCACCAGGTGCGGCGCC
Organism: Streptomyces sp. NPDC001599; assembly: GCF_042893535.1. NCBI lineage: Bacteria > Bacillati > Actinomycetota > Actinomycetes > Kitasatosporales > Streptomycetaceae > Streptomyces > Streptomyces sp. NPDC001599. Next base: position 453,023 of record NZ_JBIAVA010000002.1, on the reverse strand, counting down.
AGCCGTTCGAGCAGCAGTCCGCGCTCCTTCAGCGCCTCCCGCACGAGCACGAAGTCGAGCATCTCCAGATAGCGCAGGCCGCCGTGGATCAGCTTGCTGGACCGGCTGGAGGTGCCCGAGGCCCAGTCCCGCGCCTCGACCAGGCCGACGGACAGGCCTCGCGTCACGGCGTCGAGCGCGGTGCCCGCACCGACCACACCGGCGCCCACCACCAGCACGTCGAGCTCGCGCTCGGCCATGGCCGCGAGTGACTCGGCGCGCTGCGCCGGCCCAAGGGTCGCTGTCCTCACTGCTGCCTCCCGCTGTCGGTCGCGTCGGCCGCACCCGTCGGGCGAGCCCCGTTCCTGGTACCCACCATGCCCAGATTCTGACCGGCCTGCCCGACTTCGGCAGCCGCAGGCCCCAACCTGTGGACAACTTGCCCACCGGCCCGTACCGGCAGGCGGCGCGCCGTCGACACTCGCCGAAACTCCGCAGATCAATACCGCAAATCGGTCATATTTACTCCTAGTCTGACGTTGTGCTCGCCCGTCCTGTCCACCGGGCTTGCGCACCTGTCCCGCTTCGGCTACTGGGAAGGACGGCCCACGCCATGCCCGCAGATCTCGCCGTCATCGGACTCGGCCCGTACGGCCTGCCGCTGGCCCAGGCCGCCGTCGCCGCCGGCATCCCCACCCTCGGCTACCGCACAGGACCCGAGGCCGACCCGCTCACCCCCGCCGAGGTGCGCCGGATGCTCGCCACGGGCTTCCGCACCCCGACCGGACCGGCCGGACCGGCCGAGCTGGGCCGGGTCCGCACCGCCGTCATCTGCGCGCCCACCCCGCCGGGCGCGGACGGCGGCCTGGACCTCACCCAGGTGGAGGCCGCGGCCCGCACCCTCGCCGCCCACATGCGCCCGCACACCACCGTCATCCTGGAGTCGCCGGTACGGCCCGGGACGACGGAGGACTTCCTGCGCCCGCTCCTGGAGCAGGGCTCCGGGCTGCGCGCCGGCCGCGACTTCCACCTCGCCTACTCCCCCAGCCGCGTGGACCCCGGCAACCGCGACTTCACCCCGGCCAACACGCCGAAGGTCATCGGCGGCCTCACCCCCGCCTGCACCGAGTCGGCCGCGGCCTTCTACAGCCGCCTCACGGACAAGGTGGTCCGCGCGCGGGGCCCGCGGGAGGCGGAGACGGTGCAGCTCCTGGAGACCAACTTCCGGCACGTGAACATCGCCCTGGTCAACGAGATGGCAGTGCTCTGCGACGATCTAGGCGTCGACCTGTGGGACGTCCTGCGCTGCGCGGAGACCAAGCCCTTCGGCTTCCACGCCTTCCGCCCCGGCCCCGGCGTCGGCGGCCACTCCGTCGCCCAGGACCTGACCGGCCGGGCCCCGCACAGCCTGCGCATGGTGGAGCTGGCCCAGCAGGTCAACGCCCAGATGCCCCGTTACGTCGTCCAGCGCGCCGCCGCCCTCCTCAACGAGCACGGCAAGTCCGCACGCGGCGCCCGCATCCTCCTGCTCGGCGTCACCTACAAGGCCGACCTCGCCGACCAGCAGGCCACCCCGGCCGAGGAGATCGCGACCCGCCTGATGTCCATGGGCGCCGCCGTGAGCTACCACGACCCGCACATCCCGTCCTGGAACGTCGCCGACCGCCCCGTCCCCCGCGCCGACTCCCTCTACGAGGCCGCCGCCGACGCCGACCTCACGATCCTCCTCCAGCAGCACCGCACGTACGACCTCCAGGGCCTGTCGGTCAAGGCCCAGCTCCTCCTGGACACCCGGGGGGCCACACCGACGGGGGCGGCGCACCGGTTGTGAGGCGGGGGCGCACGGGGGTGACCGTGCCACGGGGGTGGTGGTGAGAGGGCGGCTGCGCCGGTACGGTGGGGGAGCAGGTGGAGCCCACCGCAGTGGGTCTGCGGCAGGCTCCAAGAAGTGATCGGAGTGTCCGCCCCTAGTTCTCGTGGGGGCGGCCGCTCACTTCCCGTAAATCCGCAGGATCCACCTCCTCCGGAACTTCACCATCCGCAGACGGATCCGGTCCCAGCGGGTGGGCTTGCGGTGACGGCCCATGGCGCGCCCCCTTCCACGATGCCGCCCATATCCCGGTGAGGCGGTCCGTCTGGAATTCGGGCCGGGCCCCGAGGAGCGGGGTCCGGAACGGTTCCTTGGAAGGGGGCGCCCCAAAGAACGGGGTCGCCGAGCAGGGACATTACCGATCCGGCACGGCCCTCCCCGGCGTATTCGTCCCGAACACCACCGCACGCCCCCGTGCCGCGTCTCGCGCCCCCTCAAGAGCCCCCGAGCACGCGAAAGGGGCCGGTCACCCACCAGGTGACCGGCCCCTTCACGTGCCGTAGCGCGGCTACCGCCGGTGCTGCGAGTCCGCGACCGTGACCTCGACGCGCTGGAACTCCTTCAGCTCGCTGTAGCCGGTGGTGGCCATGGCTCGGCGCAGGGCGCCGAAGAAGTTCATCGAGCCGTCGGGGTTGCGGGACGGGCCGGTGAGGATCTCCTCGATGGTGCCGACCGTGCCGAGGTCGACCTTCTTTCCGCGCGGCAGCTCCTCGTTGACGGCCTCCATGCCCCAGTGGTTGCCCTTGCCCGGCGCGTCGGTGGCGCGGGCCAGCGGGGAGCCCATCATCACGGAGTCGGCGCCGCAGGCGATGGCCTTGGGCAGGTCGCCGGACCAGCCGACGCCGCCGTCGGCGATGACGTGCACGTACCGGCCGCCGGACTCGTCCATGTAGTCCCGGCGGGCCGCGGCCACGTCGGCGACCGCGGTGGCCATGGGCACCTGGATGCCCAGCACGTTGCGCGTGGTGTGGGCGGCGCCGCCGCCGAAGCCGACCAGGACGCCCGCGGCGCCGGTGCGCATCAGGTGGAGCGCGGCGGTGTAGGTGGCGCAGCCGCCGACGATCACCGGGACGTCGAGTTCGTAGATGAACTGCTTCAGGTTCAGCGGCTCGTGCGAGCCGGAGACGTGCTCCGCGGAGACGGTGGTGCCGCGGATGACGAAGATGTCGACGCCCGCGTCCACGACGGCCTTGGAGAACTGGGCGGTGCGCTGCGGGGAGAGCGCGGCGGCGGTGACCACGCCCGAGTCGCGCACCTCCTTGATGCGCTGCCCGATCAGCTCCTCCTTGATGGGAGCCGCGTAGATCTCCTGGAGGCGGCGGGTCGCGTTGTCGGTGTCCAGCTCGGCGATCTCGTCGAGCAGCGGCTGCGGGTCCTCGTGCCGGGTCCACAGCCCTTCCAGGTTGAGGACGCCGAGGCCGCCCAGCTCGCCGATGCGGATGGCGGTGGCCGGGGAGACGACCGAGTCCATGGGAGCGGCCAGGAACGGCAGCTCGAAGCGGTAGGCGTCGATCTGCCAGGCGATCGAGACCTCCTTCGGGTCCCGCGTACGGCGGCTGGGGACGACGGCGATGTCGTCGAAGGCGTACGCCCGGCGGCCGCGCTTGCCGCGCCCGATCTCGATCTCAGTCACGTCTGTGGCCTTTCCCTGATGCGTTGCAGCGCCTTCCAGTATCCCCGACGGGTACGCCGGGGCACCGCAGAGGGCGGCCCCGGATGCTCCGGAGCCGCCCTCGGGAGGCTGCTGCCTGCTGTGCTTACTTGCTGCGGCTGTAGTTCGGCGCCTCGACCGTCATCTGGATGTCGTGCGGGTGGCTCTCCTTGAGGCCCGCGGAGGTGATCCGGACGAAGCGGCCCTTGGACTCCATCTCCTCGATGGTGGCGGCGCCCACGTAGCCCATGGTCTGGCGCAGGCCGCCGACGAGCTGGTGCAGGACGTTGGCCAGCGGACCCCGGTAGGGGACCTGGCCCTCGATGCCCTCGGGCACGAGCTTGTCGTCGGAGGCGACCTCGGCCTGGAAGTAGCGGTCCTTCGAGTACGAGCGGCCCTGGCCGCGGGACTGCATGGCGCCCAGCGAGCCCATGCCGCGGTAGGACTTGAACTGCTTGCCGTTGATGAACTGCAGCTCGCCCGGCGACTCCTCGCAGCCCGCCAGCAGGCTGCCCAGCATCACGGTGTCGGCGCCGGCGGCGAGCGCCTTGCCGATGTCGCCGGAGTACTGGAGGCCGCCGTCGCCGATCAGGGGCACCCCGGCGGCGCGGGCGGCGAGCGAGGCCTCGTAGATCGCGGTGACCTGCGGGACGCCGATGCCGGCGACGACGCGGGTGGTGCAGATGGAGCCGGGGCCGACGCCGACCTTGATGCCGTCCACGCCCGCGTCGATCAGGGCCTGGGCACCGTCGCGGGTGGCGACGTTGCCGCCGACGACGTCGATGCCGACGCTCGACTTGATCTTCGACATCCAGCTCAGCGCGTTGCTGTTGTGGCCGTGCGAGGTGTCCACGACGAGGAAGTCCACCCCGGCCTCGGCGAGTGCCTGGGCGCGGTCGAGGGCCTCGGGGCTGGCGCCGACGGCGGCGCCGACGAGCAGGCGGCCGTCCGCGTCCTTGGCGGCGTGGGGGTACTGCTCGGCCTTGACGAAGTCCTTGACCGTGATCAGGCCCTTGAGGACGCCGTCGCCGTCGACCAGCGGCAGCTTCTCGATCTTGTGGCGGCGCAGCAGCTCCATGGCGTCCACGCCGGAGATGCCGACCTGGCCGGTGACCAGCGGCATCGGCGTCATCACCTCGCGCACCTGCCGGGTGCGGTCGGTCTCGAAGGCCATGTCGCGGTTGGTGACGATGCCGAGCAGCTTGCCCGCGCCGTCGGTGACCGGGACGCCGCTGATGCGGAACTTGGCGCACAGGGCGTCGGCCTCGCCGAGGGTGGCGTCCGGGTGGATGGTGATGGGGTTGGCCACCATGCCCGACTCGGAGCGCTTCACCAGGTCGACCTGGTTGGCCTGGTCCTCGATGGACAGGTTGCGGTGCAGGACGCCGACGCCGCCCTGGCGGGCCATGGAGATGGCCATCCGGGACTCGGTCACCTTGTCCATGGCCGCGGAGAGCAGCGGGATGTTGACCCGCACGTTGCGGGAGATGCGGGACGAGGTGTCGACCGCGTTCGGAAGCACCGCGGAGGCGCCCGGCAGCAGCAGCACGTCGTCGTAGGTCAGCCCGAGTGTCGCGAATTTCTCGGGCACTCCGTCGACGTTGGCAGTCATGACACCTTCCCCAAATGGCCTTGATCGGTGCGGATGTCCATGCTAACGGGAAGTGGACGTGGCTCATTCCACGATCAAGGAAGCGTGCGACCTTCGTGCTTTTGTACGAGAGGGGCCGCCGCACGGGTGGTCGCCCGGACTACTGCTCCGCCAGCGCCCGCAGCCGGCTCAGCGCCCGGTGCTGGGCGACCCGCACGGCACCCGGTGACATTCCCAACATCTGTCCGGTCTCCTCGGCCGTGAGCCCGACCGCGATGCGCAGCAGGAGCAGCTCGCGCTGGTTCTCGGGCAGGTTGGCCAGCAGTTTCTTGGCCCAGGCGGCGTCGCTGTTGAGCAGCGCCCGCTCCTCGGGGCCCAGGGAGTCGTCCGGCCGCTCGGGCATCTCGTCGGACGGGACGGCCGTCGAGCCGGGGTGGCGCATCGCGGCGCGCTGGAGGTCGGCGACCTTGTGGGCGGCGATGGCGAAGACGAACGCCTCGAAGGGGCGTCCGGTGTCCTTGTAGCGCGGCAGCGCGAGCAGCACCGCGACGCAGACCTCCTGGGCGAGGTCCTCGACGAAGTGCCGGGCGTCGCCGGGCAGCCGGGACAGGCGCGTGCGGCAGTAGCGCAGCGCCAGGGGGTGGACATGGGCGAGCAGGTCGTGCGTGGCCTGCTCGTCCCCGTCCACGGCGCGGTGGACGAGCCCACCGACCGTCCCCTGGTCCGGGGGCGCATCGTCGTCACGCATCGGTCCATGGTGCCTTGCGGCCGTCCGATCCGTGGCTCCGTGCCCGTTGTTGTGCACCGAAGCGTTATGAGCAGGTGCGCCGGAACTCATCCCCTGCGCCCTCCCCTTCCGCTCGACCGACTCGTCCCCGAGGAACTCCACACCTCAAGGATGCGTCATCCGCGGCGAAACGAGCAGCGGGCACCCGGCGGGGCGCCTTGTCACCCCCGCCCACCTCGCGATAAGCGGGGATCGTCACGTCCCCGACGGGCCCTTTCGGACTCCCTCGCACGGGGGCGCCTAGCGGACCAGGCCCCACCGGAAGCCGAGCGCCACGGCGTGTGCCCGGTCCGAGGCGCCGAGCTTCTTGAAGAGCCGACGGGCGTGGGTCTTGACGGTGTCCTCGGAGAGGAACAGCTCGCGGCCGATCTCCGCGTTGGAGCGGCCGTGACTCATGCCCTCCAGGACCTGGATCTCCCGCGCGGTGAGCGTGGGCGCGGCACCCATCTCGGCCGAGCGCAGCCGGCGCGGGGCGAGCCGCCAGGTCGGGTCGGCCAGGGCCTGGGTCACGGTGGCGCGCAGCTCGGCGCGCGAGGCGTCCTTGTGCAGATAGCCACGTGCGCCGGCGGCGACCGCGAGGGCCACGCCGTCCAGGTCCTCGGCGACGGTGAGCATGATGATGCGCGCGCCGGGGTCGGCGGACAGCAGCCGCCGTACGGTCTCGACGCCGCCCAGGCCGGGCATGCGCACGTCCATCAGAATCAGGTCCGAGCGGTCGGCACCCCAGCGGCGGAGGACCTCCTCGCCGTTGGCGGCCGTCGTCACGCGCTCGACGCCGGGCACGGTCGCGACCGCGCGGCGGAGCGCCTCTCGGGCAAGCGGGGAGTCGTCGCAGACGAGGACGGAAGTCATGGCCGTCCTCCGCAGCTGATGCGCGTCACGTTGAGCCTCCAGGCTGGTACGAAATCGTCACCTGTGCGGTCGACCGTCCCGGACGCCCGCCCGAGCACTTGTTCCTTCAACCGCCTCCGCACTCTCAACGATGGTCACTCGAAAGAGTTACGGGGCTGTGTGTCGTCTTCGGCACTCTACGTGAGGGGGCGGCCACGCAGCAGACGTGCGGGCGGGACCCGCGCCGTTTCATCACAAGCGGTGCCCCATTCAGCCGCTTTTCTTCCACTTCGCTGGTGTCTGAGGCTAGATTCGCAATGAGTCATATTTTCATCTCCTTAGATCGTAGTTGTACGGTCGTGGACACCGTATCCACCCAGAACGGCTACAAGGGGTCACGCAATGGCAGATTTCTCCCGCCTTCCCGGACCGAACGCGGACCTGTGGGACTGGCAGCTCCTGGCTGCGTGCCGCGGGGTGGACAGCTCGCTCTTCTTCCATCCGGAAGGTGAACGCGGTGCGGCACGGAGTGCTCGCGAGAACTCGGCCAAGGAGGTCTGCATGAGGTGCCCGGTCCGCGCCGAGTGCGCGGCGCACGCGCTGGCGGTGCGCGAGCCGTACGGCGTCTGGGGCGGGCTGACCGAGGACGAGCGCGAAGAACTCATGGGACGGGCCCGCAACCGCCTGGTGGCGGCGACGGCATCGGCGTCGGCCGGCGGGGAGGCGGCCGCCCCTCACTGAAGGAACGTTTCTCTGGAAGGACTCGACGGCAAGCCCCCAAGGACCCCGGCAGGACTCCGCCGACGCGGTCAGCGCCGCGCCGACTGGCGCGCCCCCGCCCGGGCCAGCTCGTCCAGGGTGGCCGTCACCGCCGGCACCTGCGCCAGGTCGGGCAGTGTGAGCGCGACGATCTCCCGCCGCACGGCCGGCTCCAGCGTGACCGTACGCACGCCCCGCGGCCGTACGGACTCGACGGCGAGCTGGGGCAGTACGGCCACGCCGAGGCCCGCGCCGACCAGGCCGACCACCGCCGGGTAGTCGTCGGTCGCGAAGTCGATGCGCGGAGTGAAACCGGCCCCCTCGCACACCTCGACCAACTGGCCGCGACAGCGCGGGCAGCCCGCGATCCAGGACTCCCGGGCCAGCTCCCCGATCGCCACGGATCCGACCCCTTCCGCACGGGCGAGCCGGTGCCCCTCGGGGACCAGCGCCACCAGCCGGTCGGTCAGCAGCGGCCGTACGACGAGGTCGTCCCACTCCTCGGCACCGGCCGCACCCTCGTAGCGGAAGGCGAGCGCCACGTCGCAGTCGCCCTCGCGCAGCAGCTCGACGGACTTCGGCGGCTCGGACTCCTCCAGGAAGACCCGGGTGCCGGGGTGCGCGGCGCGCAGCGCGGCCAGGGCGGTCGGTACGAGCGTGGAGCTGCCGCTGGGGAAGGAGACCAGCCGGACCCGCCCGGCGCGCAGCCCGGCGATCGCGGCGACCTCCTCCTCGGCCGCGGTGAGCCCGGCGATGATCCCGGCGGCGTGCCGCACCAGCGCCTCTCCGGCCTGGGTCAGCCGCATCTCACGCCCGGTGCGCACGAGCAGGGGGGTGCCGACGGAGGACTCCAGGGCCTTCATCTGCTGGCTGACGGCGGGCTGGGTGCAGCCCAGCTCGCGCCCCGCGGCGGAGAAGGAACCGGTGGATGCCACGGCGCGCAGCACGCGGAGATGACGGGCCTCGATCACACCCCCGAGGATAAGCGACCCTTTGACCGGACCACGAATAATGCGTCGCCGCTTTGACCTCGCATGACCTACCGTTCCGTCATGCACCTTTCCGCCATGAGGCTCCTGTCCGTCAACCTGGGACGCGCGAATGCGGTGCCGTACACGGACCAGCCCGAGGGCGTCACCGGCATCGACAAGCGGCCGACCGACGGGCCCGTGCGGGTCGCGGCGCCCGGGTCGCAGGGTTTCGGGGCGAGCGGCCTGGCCGGCGACACCGTCTGCGACACGCGTCACCACGGCGGCCCCGACCAGGCGGTCTACGCGATGGCGCGCGAGGACCTGGACGACTGGGAGGGCACACTGGGCCGCGAGCTGGCGAACGGCTCGTTCGGCGAGAACCTCACCACCACGGGACTGGACCTCGCCGGGGCCCTCATCGGCGAGCGCTGGCGGATCGGTCCCGAGCTGCTCCTCGAGGTGACGTCCGGGCGCATCCCCTGCCGCACCTTCCAGGGCCACATGGGTGAACAGCGCTGGGTGAAGCGCTTCACGGAGAAGGGCGCGCCGGGCGCCTACTTCCGCGTCCTCGAAGCCGGTGAGATCCGTGCGGGCGATCCGGTGCGGATCGTGCACCGGCCCGCGCACGAGGTGACGGTGGCCCTGCAGTTCCGGGCGGTGACGACCCAGCGGGACCTGCTCCCCCGGCTGCTCGCGGCGGGCGACGCGCTGCATCCGGAGGCACTGGCGTCGGCGCGGAAGTACGTGGAGCAGTACGGCGCCGGAGCGAAGCGGACGGGCTCGGTCCGCAGTCCTCGCCCCGCGCCCTAACCTTGCGCCATGACAACGGCATTGATTACGGGCTCGACGGCGGGCCTCGGCGCCGCGTTCGCGCGGCGGCTGGCGGCCGACGGACACGACCTGGTGCTGGTGGCCCGTGACACCAAGCGGCTGCGCGAGCAGGCCACGGAGCTGCACGACCGGCACGGCATCGAGGCGGAGGTGCTGACGGCGGACCTGTCGGCGGACGCCGGCATCGACGCGGTGGCGGCCCGGCTGTCCGACCGCAAGAACCCCGTCGACCTGCTGATCAACAACGCCGGTTTCGGCAACAAGGGCCGTTTCCTCGACGTCCCCATGGCCGACGAGCTGACCATGCTCAAGGTGCACTGCGAGGCGGTGCTCCGGCTGACCTCCGCGGCGGTGGCGGGCATGCGGGAGCGCGGCCGCGGCGGCGTCGTCAACGTGGCCTCGGTCGCCGCCTTCGTCCCGCGCGGCACCTACGGCGCCTCCAAGGCCTGGGTCGTCCAGTTCACCCAGGGCGTGGCCAAGGACCTGGCCGGCAGCGGCGTACGCCTGATGGCCCTCGCCCCCGGCTTCGTCCGCACCGAGTTCCACCAGCGCGCCGGCATGGGCACGGACAACATCCCGAACTGGATGTGGCTCGACGCGGACAAGGTCGTCGCCGCGGCCCTCGCGGACCTCTCCCGCGGCAAGTCCCTGTCGATCCCCGACCCCCGCTACAAGACCCTGATGGGCGCGGCGAAGCTGGTGCCGCGGGGGCTGCTGGGCGGGATCACGTCGCGGACGGGGCGCAGGTACGGCCCGCAGTAGCGCGGTAGGGGGCCAGGCCCGGTGAGGACCTCTCCTGACCGAAACGACGGCGCGGTGACCTTGCGCCGCCTCATATCGGCGGCGGGGGTGGCGCAATGATTGATCACAAGGACTTCATGCACTGACTCTGTTCACGAGTTTCGACAGCCATTGTTCAGCGCTCCGGGAGGCGTCGGCACCGCGCCGTGCTCGATGGCCGAGAGGGATGACAGCGCCCGGTCGGTGACGCTTCAGTCCTTCCGGCGGGTGGCGACGGCGTCATCGCCGAAGGACGCGGCGAGTGCCCGTGCGATCAAGCCGCCCGCTGGGTCACTGGGCAGATCCTCGACGCGAGCGGTGGCCTGTTCCTCGGTCCACGCCTCTGACCGACGAAGACTTGGCGAGGGCAGCGCATCGCGTAACTCCGCCCCGCGTTCCGGCTCCGCGGCATCCGGCCACGGAGTTCGCGCAGGAACTCGTTCGGCGGACCGACTCGGCCGGACCCCGCGCTGCCCGCTGCGGACTCTGGGTCACCCAACAGCACGCCTCCAGGGTGCCCTTGAACGAGGGCGCCTGGAGTTCGTCCCCGCCCCCTTGCTCGTCGTCCACACACTGCAGGGCGGTCGCTGCGTAGAACGGACCACGGCGCTCCCGGGTACGACCACTCACCCGAACGTGTGGTCCATGCCCGTCCGCCTCTGGCGAGGTGCCGCTGCGACTTAGCGTCGGGTGGCTGCGCCCGCAGCGGGCGGGAGGTCGCAGGTTCGGCGAGGGAGAGGACGGCATCACGTGAACGCGGGCACTGGTGACGGGGGCGGACTGTTCGTCGACGGCGCCGACGGGGAGCGTACGGACAGGGGAAAGGCGGGCCGAGGCCTGAGGGCGGCGCCCGGTGGGGGGACGGTGCTGTTCTCCGACGCTCCGGGCGGTGGGAGTGGGGCTCCGTCGGCGGTGCCCACTTCCGGCGGTCCCGGCGCCGTCGGGGTCGCCGAATCCGGGGCCCCCTCCGTCCCGCGCGCCCGGTCCACCCCGCGCCCCCGGCCCGGCGGCGTTCCTGCCAGGTCCCGCAAGGCGGGGCGATGGGCGAAGGTCGCGCAGCGGATCGTGCCGGACGACCTCCAGCCCGAGGTGCTGCGCGTGGAGCTGACCGAGCTCGGGGACGCGTTCCGCGCGTACCAGCGGCGGCCCGAGCCGGACCTCGCCGTGCTGGCCGAACTCCACGAGCGCAAGGCCCGCGCCTTCGCGTTGTGGGCCGACGTCACCGGCGACACCTCCCTGCGGGAGGAGGCGGACCGGGCCGCGGCGGCGGCGCGGACCACCCGGGAGATGGACGCCAACCGGCACGGCGTCCCGGTGGGCGGGGGCGGGCCGGTGGTCGAGCGGTTGCTGACCCGGGGCCAGGGCGTCCACGTCCGCAGTGTGCTGGAGCACGTCCGGGCCGACTCCCCGTTCCCCGAGGCCGAGGCACGGCTCGCGGTGCTGATGCTCACCCTGCGGGCCGCGCGTGCGGGTACCGGGAACGTCACCGGGCAGGACCTCAGCGGCTGGTTGCAGGGCGACGCCGAGCGGGTGCTCCAGGCGCTGGCCGACGCGGGCTGGCTGCTGCTGCCGGAGGACGTCACCGCCGACGACGCGCTGATGTCCCGGCCCGAGGAACCCACCCAGGTCACGGTGCCCACGCTGATTCCCACCCAGCCCCGCCCCTTCTTCTTCGGCAAGGTCACGCGGGCGCGGCTGTCGGGGTGGGCGCAGAAGGTGGTGGGCGACCGGAAGCTGCGGAAGAAGAAGGCGGGGGCCGCCACACGGCTCCTCGCCGTGTACACCGCGGCCCACAGCCGTCCCGACGGGCGCCTCGGAGGTGCCGGCGAGGACGGCGACGGGCTCGCGCTGGACACGGTGGCCTCCTTCTGCGGCCTGCGGCCCGAGGAGGTCGCCGAGCACGCCGGACTGCTGGTCGCCGCGGGCTGGCTCGAGGAGGAGGTCGACACCTCCGGGGAGCGGCTGCGGGGGCGGCTCGCCGAGCGGGTGCTGCCGCTGAGCGGGCTGCTGTGACGGCCCCCGGGTGACGCGGCACCGGTCGCGTCCTTCATCTCCCGGCAGCGCGACCTGTCCCAGCTGGAGTACCTCAACGAGCGGTTCGAGATCGTCGTCCTGGAGGACCGCAACCTGCCGGAGATCATCAAGGAGCGGGTGCCGAAGCCGCTGCCCGGTCAGGAGTCGAAGTCGATGTCCGGACCGGACGCGTAGCCCGGCCCGTCCGCTTCGTCCGGACGGTGGTGCGTGGCCGTCTTCGGCCGGACGCACACGGCGCGCCAGTGGTACTCGTCCTGCTCGGCCCGCTCGGCCGAGAACACGACACCCTGGCCTGCGGTCAGTTCGCGAAAGCCCTCGGCCTCGATCATCGAGAAATGCGCCCAGACCCGCTCCGGAAGGGCGTCGGACGCGAGTACGCCCCAACCCTCTTCGCTGTGCCACTCCAGCACACGGCCGGTGAACACCTCGCCGGACGGGATTTCTGGCATGTTTCCCCCTTGCTCATGACACATCACCGCGTCTCGCCACTGGCGTATGCGCCGGTGGAACGGGAAGGGCCCGGCATCCACCAGGATGCCGGGCCCTTCTACGAGCGTGTCGCTCAGTGGGCGTGGCCGTGGCCGTGGCCCCCGGCGGCCGGCTCTTCCTCTTCCTTCTTCTCGACGACCAGGGTCTCGGTCGTGAGCAGGAGGGAGGCGATGGAGGCGGCGTTCTCCAGGGCGGAGCGGGTGACCTTCACCGGGTCGATGACGCCGGCCTTGACCAGGTCGCCGTACTCGCCGGTGGCGGCGTTGAAGCCCTGGCCCTTGTCGAGCTCGGCGACCTTGGAGGTGATGACGTAGCCCTCCAGGCCGGCGTTCTCGGCGATCCAGCGCAGCGGCTCGACGGCGGCGCGGCGGACGACCGCGACACCGGTGGCCTCGTCGCCGGTCTTGCCGAGGTTGCCCTCGAGGACCTTGACGGCGTGGACCAGCGCGGAGCCACCACCGGAGACGATGCCCTCCTCGACCGCGGCGCGGGTCGCGGAGATGGCGTCCTCCAGACGGTGCTTGCGCTCCTTCAGCTCCACCTCGGTGGCGGCGCCGACCTTGATCACGCACACGCCGCCGGCCAGCTTCGCGAGGCGCTCCTGGAGCTTCTCGCGGTCCCAGTCGGAGTCCGTGTTCTCGATCTCGGCCTTGATCTGGGCGATGCGGCCCTGGACCTCGTCGCGCTTGCCGGCACCGTCGACGATCGTGGTGTCGTCCTTGGTGACGGTGATGCGGCGGGCGGTGCCGAGCACCTCGAGGCCGACCTGGTCGAGCTTGAGGCCGACCTCCTCGGAGATCACCGTGGCGCCGGTGAGGACGGCCATGTCCTGCAGCATCGCCTTGCGGCGGTCGCCGAAGCCGGGGGCCTTGACGGCCACCGCGTTGAAGGTGCCGCGGATCTTGTTGACGACGAGGGTGGAGAGCGCCTCGCCCTCCAGGTCCTCGGCGATGATCAGCAGCGGCTTGGAGGCGTTGGCCTGGATGACCTTCTCCAGCAGCGGCAGCAGGTCCGCGATGGAGGAGATCTTGCCCTGGTTGATCAGGATGTACGGGTCGTCGAGGACGGCCTCCATGCGCTCCTGGTCCGTCACGAAGTACGGAGACAGGTAGCCCTTGTCGAAGGCCATGCCCTCGGTGAAGTCCAGCTCCAGACCGAAGGTGTTGGACTCCTCGACGGTGATGACACCGTCCTTGCCGACCTTGTCCATCGCCTCGGCGATCAGCTCGCCGACCTGCTGGTCCTGGGCGGACAGCGCGGCCACGGCGGCGATGTCGGACTTCTCGTCGATCGGGCGGGCGGTGGCGAGGAGGTCTTCCGACACGGCGGCGACGGCCGCGTCGATGCCCTTCTTCAGCAGGGCCGGGGAGGCACCGGCGGCGACGTTCTTCAGGCCCTCGCGCACGAGCGCCTGGGCGAGCACGGTGGCGGTGGTGGTGCCGTCACCCGCGATGTCGTTGGTCTTGGTCGCCACCTCCTTCACCAGCTGGGCGCCGAGGTTCTCGTAGGGGTCCTCGACCTCGACCTCGCGGGCGATGGTGACGCCGTCGTTGGTGATGGTGGGGGCGCCGAACTTCTTGTCGATGACGACGTTGCGGCCCTTGGGACCGATCGTCACCTTCACGGTGTCGGCGAGCTTGTTGACGCCGCGCTCGAGGGCGCGACGGGCGTCCTCGTCGAACTTCAGGATCTTCGCCATGGGAGCGTGAGCCCTCTTCCGGAAATCTTGGGGTTATACGGCAACTGCGCCCCCGACGCCCGGCTTTTTAAGGTCGCGGGAGCCAGGGGCGCAGCTGGAAAGCAAGGTGCTTCGGGTGAACTACTTCTCGACGATCGCGAGCACGTCGCGGGCCGAGAGGACGAGGTACTCCTCGCCGTTGTACTTCACCTCGGTGCCGCCGTACTTGCTGTAGAGCACGACGTCGCCGACGCTGACGTCGAGCGGAAGACGGTTGCCGTCCTCGAAGCGGCCCGGGCCCACGGCCAGGACGACGCCCTCCTGGGGCTTCTCCTTGGCGGTGTCCGGAATGACCAGGCCCGAAGCCGTGGTCTGCTCGGCGTCGAGCGGCTGGACCACGATGCGGTCCTCGAGCGGCTTGATGGCAACCTTGGAGCTGGTGGTCGTCACGATCCGACCTCCCCCTTCGGAGATCTCACGGGGTTAACTGTCTGAGGTGGCGACCAGGTGGATCCGTCGTCGCGGGTGCCGGACCTGCCCGTCGCGTAGTTGGCACTCTCCAGTGGGGAGTGCCAGAGCCGAGCCTATGACTGCGATTAGCACTCGGTCAAGCGGAGTGCCAATGCCGGCGGCGCGTCGGCGGGGTTTTCGGGTGAACGCCGGTTTGTGGAGGCACCCTGCGTGGGTGTGGGCGTCGCTGGGGGCTGCCGCCCCCAGGCCCCCGCTTCGGCCCTGAACGGGCCTCGTCCTCAAACGCCGGACGGGCTGGATGATGCCGGCCTGGGTCGAAAGGTCACCGGTCTGCGGCAAGAAGTCAGACGTAGTCCTCCAAGTCGCCCACCCTCAGCCCCTGCTCCTCGGCCGTCTCCAGCAGACGTTCCGTGCGGGCCGTCAGGTTCGTGGCCGTCGGGTGGTCCGGGTCCACGGCGATGATGTCGCCGGGGTGGAGGCGGTGGTCGCCGCGGGTGTAGGTGAGGGCGCCGTCGGTGTCGAGGGTGGCGCGCCACAGGACCAGGGCCGTGATGCCGCAGTCGGCGGCGGCGCGCAGGGTCGTGGTGTCGTACGTGCCGTGCGGCGGACGGAAGAGGCGGGCGCGGACGCCGAAGCGGGACCTGAGCTTGGTCTGCTGGCCGCAGATCTCGGCGCGCTGGCCGGCGTAGGGCAGGCCGCGCAGGGAGCGGTGGTCGAGGGTGTGGTTCTGCAGGCTCGCGCCGAACGGGCGCAGCCGGGCGAGGTCGCCGTACGCCGGTCCGGCGACGGTGTCAGTGAGGAACAGGGTGACCGGGAGCCGCCGTTCGCGGACCAGGGCGGCGAAGGCGGGGTCGCGTTCGGCGCTGTCGTCGTAGGTGAGGAAGACGACCGGGTCGTCGGTGCGCACGTGGTCCACGACGGGCGGCAGGCGACGGCCCCGGTCGGCGTCCTGCGCGGGGTCCCCGGCCGCCGCCGCGTGTTCGGCGGGTGCGGCGGCGCTCCGGTCGCAGCCGGTGAGCGGGAGCAGCAGGAGCAGGGGGAGCAGGAGGGCGGCCGGGGCGGCGCCGGCCGGGCGGGACCGCCCTCGCCTCACAGGTAGTCCTCCAGGCGGGCCACCGCGTACCCGTCGGCGGTGATCCGGTCCAGGAAGCGGCGGACCATGTCGGTCATGGTGCCGTCCCAGTCGTTCTCGCCCCGGAAGTGGGTGAGGACGATGTCGCCGGGGTGCAGGTCCTGGTCCCACTCGCGGTACTCCCAGTGGTCGACGTACACCTCCTCGCTCCAGATCGGGGCGTACTTGATCCCGCAGGACTTGGCGGCACGCAGGGTGTCGCGGTTGTAGTTGCCGTACGGCGGGCGGAAGAGGGTGGGGCGCTTGCCGTAGTGCTTCTCCATCACGTCCTGCATGCCGCAGATCTCCCGCTTCTGGTCCTCGTAGGAGAGCCCGGGGAGGTAGGGGTGGCTCAGGGTGTGGTTGTTGAGGGTGATGCCGCGGGCCTGCATCTTCTTGAAGTAGCCGTAGTCGTCCTTGATCTCCTCGTCGGTGAGGAAGACGGTGTACGGGATCTTCAGCTCGCTCATCATCTTCAGGAACGCCGGGTCCTTCTCGGCGCCGTCGTCGATGGTGAGGAAGACGATCTTCTCCTTGGTGGGGACGGTGGTGAAGACCGGCGGAAGGCCGTCCTCCTCCTGGCCGTCGACCTCGAAGCCCTCGCGGGCCTTGATCTCCGGCTTCTTCGCGGGGGGTACGGGGGCCGCCAGCGGGACCTTCTTCAGGTCCCAGCGCTTGGCGGCGGCGGCCAGGGCGGCCCGGGCCTCGCGCGCCTCGGCCGCGCCGTCGACCGCGCGTGCGGGGGGCGCCTTCGGGGCCTGCTGGCCGGAGGCGCCGCGCACCCCCTGCCCGTCGTCCTGAGCGCAGCCGGCGGCGAGGGCGGCTACGGCGACGACGAGGACGGCGGTGGCACGGGGGGCCCGGGACACGCGACGCGACGCCCGACTTTTATCATTTTGTACGACTTCTCGCATGGTGCCGGATCCTCGCAGTCCCCGGCCGCCGGACCCGGCCCGACACCGCGCCGGAGGCACACCATCCACCGACTGGCCCACAATGACCCGGTGAACGACCTCGACTTCCTCCTGACCCCCGAAGGCCGCGCGCTCCTCGACGAGGTGCGCGACACCGACCCCGCCCGGGAGTTGGCGGTCGCGACCCGGCTGCGGCGCACGCATCCCGCCGAGCTGGTGTCGGCGGCGCTCGGGCAGGCGCGGCTGCGGCAGCGGGCGGTGGCGAAGTTCGGGGCCGAGGACGCCGGGCGGATGTTCTTCACGCCCAACGGGGTCGAGCAGTCGACGCGGGCGAGCGTGGCGGCGTACCGGGCGGAGTGCCTCCAGGCGCTCGGGGTGCGGTCCGTCGCCGACCTGTGCTGCGGGATCGGCGGCGACGCGATCGCGTTCGCCCGTGCCGGGATCCGGGTCCTCGCCGTCGACCACGACCCGGTCACCACCGCGGCGGCCCGTGCCAACGCCGACGCGCTCGGTCTCGCCGGCCTGATCGAGGTGCGGGAGGCCGATGTGACGGAGGTGGACACGGCCGGGTACGACGCCGTGTTCGTCGACCCCGCCCGGCGTTCCTCCAAACGCGGCCGGATCTTCGACCCGGAGGCGTACTCCCCGCCCCTGTCCTGGGCCGTGTCCGCCGCGCTCGGGGCGCCGCTCGGCCTGCTGAAGATCGCGCCCGGCATTCCGCACGAGGCGATCCCCCCGGAGGCGACGGCCGAGTGGGTTTCGGACGGCGGGGACGTCAAGGAGGCCGTGCTGTGGTTCGGCCCGGACGTGACGCCGGGGGCGCGGCGGGCGACGCTGCTGCCCGCCATGGCGGGGATCTACGTGACACCCGAGACCATGCTCCCGGACCCCGGGGCGCGGCCGGTCGGGAGGTACCTGTACGAGCCGGACGGCGCCGTTATCCGCGCCCACCTGGTCGCCGAGGTGGCCGACGACCTGGACGGCGGGCTGATCGACCCGACCATCGCCTACGTCACCGCCGACGAAGCGCACAGCACGCCGTACGCCACCGCCTACGAGATCACCGACCAGCTCCCGTTCAACGTCAAGAAGCTGAAGGCGCTGCTGCGGGAGCGCGGGGTCGGCACGCTGACGGTGAAGAAGCGGGGCTCGGCGGTCGAGCCGGAGGAGCTGCGGAGGAAGGTCAGGCCGCAGGGGCCGAACGCCGCGACCGTGTTCCTGACGCGGGTCGCGGGGGCGCCGACGATGCTGATCGGGCACCCCGTCCGCCAGGACGGCTAGAGGGCGTCCGTCTCCCGCGCGCGGCGCCGCAGGAGCGCGCGTTCGCGTGCGTTGCGGGTCAGGGAGGCGGCCCGTTCGAACTCCTCGCGGGCCTCCGCCGTGCGGTCCAGGCGGAGCAGGAGGTCGCCCCGGACGCTGGGGAGCAGGTGGTAGTCGCGCAGGGCCGGTTCCGCGGCGAGGGCGTCGACGAGGGCCAGGGCGGGGGCCGGGCCCTCGGCCATCGAGACGGCGACGGCGCGGTTGAGTTCGACGACCGGGGACGGGGCACGGGCCGCGAGCAGGCCGTAGAGCGTGGCGATGCGGGGCCAGTCGGTCTCCTCGTAGGTGAGGGCCGTCGCATGGCAGGCGGCGATCGCGGCCTGGAGGGCGTACGGGCCCGGCCCCGCGGCGCCGGTGGTCGCGTGGGCGTGGCCGAGAGCGGTGACGCCGCGGGCGATGAGCAGGCGGCTCCAGCGGTGGCGGTTCTGGTCCTTCAGCAGCACCGGCTCGCCGTCGGGGGCGGTGCGGGCGGCGGTGCGGGAGGACTGGAACTCCAGCAGCGCGGTCAGGCCGTGGACCTCGGGCTCCTTCGGCATCAGGGCGGACAGCACGCGGGCCAGGCGCAGGGCGTCCTCGCACAGGGCGGGGCGGAGCCAGTCGTCGCCCGCGGTGGCCGCGTAGCCCTCGTTGAAGATCAGGTAGATGACCTCCAGGACCGAGCCGAGGCGGGCGGCGCGGTCCGGTCCGTACGGCACCTCGAAGGCGACGTTCTTCCTGGCCAGCGTGCGTTTGGCGCGGACGATGCGCTGGGCGACGGTCGGTTCGGGCACGAGGCGGGCGCGGGCGATCTCGGGCGTGGTCAGGCCGCCGAGCAGGCGGAGGGTGAGGGCGATGCGGGCCTCGGCGGACAGCACCGGGTGGCAGGCGGTGAAGATCAGCCGCAGCAGGTCGTCGTCGATGTCCTCGGGGTCGGCGGGCTCCTCGGGCGGGGGCGCCGAGGCGGGCAGGTCCCGGCCGATCTCCGCGAGCTTGCGGGCGTAGGTCTCCCGGCGCCGGATCAGGTCGACGGCGCGGCGGCGGGCGGTGGTCATGAGCCAGGCGCCCGGGTTGTCGGGCACCCCGTCCCTCGGCCACTGCTCCAGGGCGGCGACCAGGGCGTCCTGGGTGAGTTCCTCGGCGATGCCGACGTCCCGGACGAGCCGGGCGACCCCGGCGATCACGCGGGGCGACTCGAGCCGGAAGACGGTTTCGAAGGCTGCGGTGGGCTGCGGCTGCACAGCCCACCATGCAACACCCTCGGGCGGCCGGGGCAAAACGGGACCGGACCGCCCTCCGCGGGCTCAGCCTCTCAGCCCTCCATCAGCTCGCGCACCTCGCAGGTCACCGTCCAGTACTCCTCGTGCACCTTCAGGAACCGCTTGGTCCACTCGACCGCCTCGGCCCGGTCCTTGGCCTGGAGCAGGGAGTAGCCGCCGATGACCTCCTTGGTCTCGGTGAAGGGCCCGTCGGTGACGGAGAGCTGTCCGCCCTCGTAGTGGACGCGGGTGCCCTCGCTGGTCGGGGTCAGGCCGGCCGTGTCCAGCAGGACGCCGGCCTTGGTCATCTCCTCCATCAGCTTCTCCATCCGCTGGATCAGCTCGGGGCTGGGGCCGCCGGAGAGGGCGTCGGACTCCTCGATGCGGATGAGGGACAGGTAGCGGGGCATGGTGACTCCTCGGACGGTTCGGCAGCCGGGCTTCTCCCGGCCTCTCACCCTTGCGTCGAACGGGCCGGCCGCGGATCGACACACGCCGGAAAGATTTCCGGGACCTCTGTCGGCGCATCTCAGCGCAGCGATTCCCACAGCTCGGCGGCGTCCGGCTGGTCGGCCACCACCCGGTTGGGGTCCGAGGGGGCGGGCAGCACCGGCATCGTCAGCGTGCGTACGTCGTCCGCGGCGAGGTCCCCGAGGCTGCGGCCCAGGTTCGTCAGCTCGCCCAGCGAGTCCAGGCCGGTGTCGGTGGTGAGGCTGCCGGTGAGAGCGTCGGCGACCTGGTAGAGGCGGGCGGGGTCGGTGAGCAGGTCGGTGGCGGAGATCTGCTCGAGGAGCGCCTTGACGAGCTTGTGCTGGAGCTCTATCCGGGCGAGGTCGCTGCCGCCGGCCAGCCCGTACCGGGTGCGGGCCAGGCCGAGGGCCTCGGTGCCGTCGAGGTGGTGGGTGCCGGCGTCCAGGTGCAGGTGGCTCTTGTCGTCGTCGATGTCCACGTCCGTGGTGACGGTGACCCCGCCGAGCGCGTCCACGAGGTCGGCGAAGCCGGAGAAGTCGACCTCGACGTAGTGGTCCATGCGCACGCCGGTGAGCGACTCGACGGTCTTCACGGCGCAGACCGGCCCGCCCAGTTCGTAGGCGGTGTTGAACATCGCGCCGCTCGCCGCCCTGGTCGTACCGCCGGACGGCAGCGGGCAGGAGGGGCGCTCGACGAGGGTGTCGCGCGGGATGCTGACGACGGTGGCGGCGGTGCGGCCCGCGTCGAGGTGGACGACCATGGCCGTGTCCGAGCGGGCTCCCCCGCTGTCGCCGCCGCCCAGCTCCTGGTTCTCCTCGCCGCTGCGCGAGTCGGAGCCGAGGACGAGGATGTTGAGGGCGCCGGTGGGCACCGGGGAGGCGGAGGGGACGGTGACCGGTCGAGCGGGGCGGTCGTCTCCGAGCGCGCCGTTGATGTCGACGCTTTTGATGTTGCCGTTCAGGTGCCAGTAGGCCCAGCCCGCCGCACCGGCGCCGAGCAGCAGGGAACCGGCCAGGGCCAGGCCGGCCACCCTCAGCCCCTTCCGGCGGCCGCCCCGTCCGTCCTGTCCGCCCCGCGCCGCCATGCGTCAGCCCCCGCCCTGCCAGTCCCGTCCGCGTCCCCACCCGGATGCCCCACCGGAAGGAACATAAGTCCGAATTATTGAAACTGGAACAGGTGGGTCGGGCTTCTGCGGAAATTCTCAGACTGCGGGCTTATCCGCTCATCCCGTCACGGCCCGGCCCTCTTGGGGCGGCGCCGTGCTGCTGCGCACCTCCAGGCTGGTGGCCAGCTCCACGCGGGTCGCCGTCGAGGAACCGTCGTCCCGCCCGAGGTCCAGGACCAGCCGGGCCGCCGCCTCGGCCATCTCCATCAGCGGCTGCCGTACGGTCGTCAGCGGCGGCCCCACCCAGCGGGCCACCGGCAGGTCGTCGAACCCGACCACGCTCAGGTCGTGCGGGATGCGCAGCCCCAGCTCACGCGCCGCCTCGTACAGGCCGAGCGCCTGGAGGTCGTTGCCGGCGAAGACGGCGGTCGGGCGGTCCGGGCGGCGCAGCAGTTCGAGACCCTGCCGGTAGCCGGCCTCGTGGTGGAAGTCGCCGGTCACGATCAGGCCGGGGTCGACCGGCAGCCCCGCCGTCTCCAGGGCGGCCCGGTAGCCGTCGATGCGGGCGCGGCTGCACATCATGCGGGTGGGTCCACTGATGGCGCCGATGCGGGTGTGGCCGAGGTCGACCAGGTGCCGGGTGGCGGCGAGGCCGCCCTGCCAGTTGGTGGCGCCGATGGACGGCACGTCGGCGCCGGGGTCGCCGGCCGGGTCCATCACCACGAACGGGATGGAGCGGCTGGTGAGCAGGGCGCGCTGGGACTCGTCGAGGCCGGACAGGACGAGGATCACGCCGTGCGGGCGGCGGGCGGCGACCTGGTCGGCCCAGGTCCGGCCGGGCGTGAGGCGGCCCGCGCTCTCGGAGAGCACGACGCTGAGCCCCGTGTCCCGGGCCACGTTCTCCACGCCCCGGATGACCTCCATCGCCCAGGCGCTCTCCAGCTCGTGGAAGACCAGGTCGATCAGGGGCGAGCGGGTGGACTCGGCCCGCCTGCGCCGATAGCCGTGGACGCGCAGCAGCTCCTCGACGCGGGCCCGGGTCGACGGGGCGACGTCGGCGCGGCCGTTGAGCACCTTCGAAACAGTCGGTGCCGACACACCGGCCTCACGCGCGATCTCGGCGAGGGTCGCGGTCTGAGCGGACCGCTTTTGCGTCCGGGTTTCAGCGGGCTGCGGGGATGTCATGGCGGCGATCGTAACCCCATCAGGCCGCTTGACGAAGGGCCGGCGAACCGAGGCCCATCGGAACATTCGACGTCAGTGCCGAATCATTCGACCAGACCGTCGGCACTCCGGGCCGATTCGACCGGCTCGGCCGACTCGACCGACTCGAACCGCCAGCGGTGCACCGCCCGCGTCACCAGGTTCTCGTCCGGTTCGGGCAGTTCCGGGAGTCCGGCGTCGTACGCGGCGTCCCACCAGGTGATGACGAGGACACGGTCCTGCGGCGCGCGCAGGGTCTCCCGGCGCAGCGGCCGCCGGGGCAGCTCCTGCCGCCGCGCCCAGGCCAGCAGCTCCCCGCCCCGGCCGGGCACGGCCCGCGCCTCCCACATCAGCGCGACGGTCACGAGTAGAGGTTCTCCTTGCTGACCTCGTGCACGTGGTCGTGGTCGTGGTCGTGGCCGTGGCCGTGCGGGTGGCCCTGCCCCGGCACGTGCGGCTCCGTCACCGGCAGGGAGGAGTCCGCGGAGAGGTCCCAGTCGGAGGCGGCCCGGTTCCGGGCGACCATCTCGGCGCCGAGGGCCGCGACCATCGCGCCGTTGTCCGTGCACAGCTTGGGGCGCGGCACCCGCAGCCGGATCCCGGCCGCGTCGCAGCGCTCCTGGGCCAGCGCCCGCAGCCGCGAGTTGGCGGCCACGCCACCGCCGATCATCAGGTGGTCGACGCCCTCGTCCTTGCAGGCCCGCACCGCCTTGCGGGTCAGCACGTCCACGACCGCCTCCTGGAAGGAGGCCGACACGTCGCGCACCGGCACCTCCTCCCCCGCCGCCCGCTTGGCCTCGATCCAGCGGGCCACGGCCGTCTTGAGACCGGAGAAGGAGAAGTCGTACGCCGCGTCGCGCGGGCCGGTCAGCCCGCGCGGGAAGGCGATCGCCTCCGGGTCGCCCTCGCGCGCGTACCGGTCGATGACCGGACCGCCCGGGAAGCCCAGGTTCAGCACGCGGGCGATCTTGTCGAAGGCCTCGCCGGCCGCGTCGTCGATGGTCGCGCCGAGGGGGCGGACGTCCGAGGTGATGTCCGTGGACAGGAGCAGGGAGGAGTGCCCGCCGGAGACCAGCAGCGCCATCGTCGGCTCGGGCAGCGCACCGTGTTCGAGCTGGTCGACGCAGATGTGCGAGGCGAGGTGGTTGACGCCGTACAGGGGCTTGCCGAGCGCGTAGGCGTACGCCTTCGCCGCCGAGACGCCCACCAGCAGCGCGCCCGCGAGGCCGGGTCCGGCGGTGACGGCGATGCCGTCGAGGTCGCGCGCGCTCACCCCCGCCTCCTTGAGGGCGCGGTCGATGGTCGGCACCATCGCCTCCAGGTGGGCGCGGCTGGCCACCTCCGGCACGACGCCGCCGAAGCGGGCGTGCTCGTCGACGCTGGACGCGACGGCGTCGGCCAGCAGGGTGGTGCCGCGCACGACACCGACACCGGTCTCGTCGCAGGAGGTCTCGATCCCCAGGACGAGAGGCTCGTCGCGTGAGTCAGCCATGGTTCTCGGTTCCTCGTTCGGTTCCCGGTACGGAGGTGGACGGGTCGGTCAGGCGCATCACCAGGGCGTCCACGTTCCCCGGCTGGTAGTAGCCGCGTCTGAAGCCGATGGGCTCGAAGCCGAAGCGCTCGTACAGCCGCTGGGCCCGAGTGTTGTCCACCCGGCATTCCAGCAGCACCTCGGTGCACTCGAAGTCGGTCGCCGCGTGCAGCAGCTCGGTCAGCAGCCGCGCGCCGAGGCCGGTGCCCCAGTGGTCGCGGGCGACGGCGATGGTCTGCACGTCGGCCTGCTCGCCGGAGGTGACCAGGCCCGCGTAGCCGACGACGTGGGCGTCCTCCTCGGCGACCAGGTAGCGCCGGGTCGCCCCGGGCCCGCGCGCGTGGGCCAGCTCGGACCAGAACATCCCGCGCGACCAGGCGTCCTCCGGGAACAGCTCACGCTCCATGCGCAGCACGGGGTCGATGTCCCACCAGCGCATCTCGCGCAGCACGGCGGGTACGGACTCGGCGGTGGCTGGCTCGGTCACTTCGGGGTGACCACCTTGTAGTTCTTGGGGACCTGAGCGTCGGGCCGGCGCAGGTACAGCGGCCGGGGCGCGGGCAGCTCCTCGCCCGCCGCCAGCTTCTCGGCGGCCAGCCGGGCCAGGGCGGCGGCGGACACGTGCTCCGGCTCGTGCGCCCGGGGGAAGGTGTCCGGGTAGAGCAGCGCGCCCGCGCCGACGGCCGGGAGCCCGGCCACCTGCTCGGCGATGTCGGCGGGCCGGTCCACGGCGGGGTCGGTGAGCCGGGTGCGGGAGTCGGCGTACCGCGCCCAGTAGACCTCCTTGCGGCGGGCGTCGGTCGCCACCACGAAGGGGCCCGCCAGGTCGGCGGCGAACGCGAGGCCGTCCAGGGTGCACACGCCGTGCACGGGCACGCCGAGCGCGAGCCCGAAGGCGTCCGCGGTCATCAGGCCGACCCGCAGCCCCGTGTACGGGCCGGGGCCGGTGCCGGCGACGACGGCGGTGACGGCGTCGAGCCGCAGGCCGGCCTCCGCGAGCACCCGGTCCACGGCGGGCAGCAGCAGCTCACCGTGCCGGCGTGCGTCGACCTGGCTCGACGAGGCGATGACGTCCGTACCGTCGTGCAGCGCGACGGTCACGGCGGGCGTGGCGGTATCCAGAGCGAGCAAGAGCACGCAAACAGCCTACGGCGCCGCGGAGCCCGTGTCGGACGCCCTGTGGACAACCCGGGGGCTCCCGCCCGGTCCGGGCCGGGCACTCCGTGTCGCACACCGCGGTCACGTGCTCACGTACTGCTACCGTCGCCCGGGGGTGGGGCACGCGGGACGTACGCGCAGGACACACGAGTACGACGACGAGGTGGTCGCCAGTGGCAAGCAGCAGCGCCGGAATCGTCACCGGCCTCATCACGGCGGCCCTCGTGACCATCGGCGTCCTGGCCCACCAGGCCTCCGTCAGCGTCCCCGCCGACCTCGGCAGGACCCACGCGACCGCCAGCCCGGCCCCGGGCGCCGCCAAGGCGCCGCGCGACCGGCGGCACCCCGACGCGCTGCCCGCCATGTCCGGACGGGGTGAACGGGTGGTGTACTCGGTGGACGACGACCGCGTGTGGCTGGTCGGCCCGGGGAACAAGGTGCGGCGCACCTTCGGGGTCACGCCCAGCACGGTCGATCCGGCACCGGGCGCCTACACGGTCACGTCCCGGTCCAACCGGATCACCGGGTCCGACGGCGTCCCGGTCGAGCACGTGGTGCGCTTCACCGGCGCCGAGGGCGTGGCCATCGGGTTCAGCGCGGCGGTCGACGGCTCGACGGCCGCGCCCGACCCGGACCGGCCCACCGGCGGCATCCGCGAGTCGCGCGCGGACGGCGACGCGATGTGGAAGTTCGCGACGATCGGACGGCAGGTCGTCGTCGTCCCCTGACGGCCCGCGGGCCTCCGGCTCCGGCACCGGCACCGGCACCGGCACCGGCACCGGCACCGGCCGAGCGTCAGGCGGCCTCGCGGTGGCCCCGGTCGTCGCGGTGGCCCTGCTGGTCGCGGACCGGCCGGCGGGTCTCGGGTTCGGGGGCGCGCGGCGGCGTCGAGACCGCCGTCGCGGCGGCGCAGGAGGCGAGCAGGTCACGCATCGACACCCCGGCGGGCGCGGGCGGCTGATGGCTCGGACGGCCCTGCGGCTGGGCCTGGGACACGGACGACATGGACGCCTCCTGAAGCTCGGGGGCGGGCGCAGTAAGGCATGCCTAACTACGAGCCGAGTACCATGTGACCACGCGCAAGACCCGGAACGCAATCTTTTGCCGACGCTTTGTCGGAAAATCCGGCGGGAGGTGTGCGCCGGGGCGGCTCAGCCGGCGAGGACGCTCACGTCGGCCGTGGCCCACCGCTCGCCCAGGCCGGTCACCGTCACGTGCCGCACCTCGTCCGTGGTGTCGCCGACGGCCCGGTCGATCCGGAGCCGCAACCGGTCCTCGGTCAGCTCCTCGACCTTGCCCTCGCCCCACTCGACCACGATCACCGAGTCGGACAGGGACACGTCGAGGTCGAGGTCCTCCATCTCGTCGAGGCCGCCGGACAGCCGGTAGGCGTCCACGTGGACGAGCGGCGGCCCCTCACCGAGCGAGGGGTGCACGCGGGCGATCACGAAGGTCGGGGAGGTCACGGCGCCCCGCACGCCGAGCCCCTCGCCGAGACCGCGGGTCAGCGTCGTCTTGCCCGCGCCCAGCTCCCCGCTGAGCATCACCAGGTCACCGGCGCGCAGCAGCTTGGCGAGCCTGCGGCCCAGTTCCCGCATCTGCTCGGGCGAGGTGACGGTGATCTCGACGCCCGGGGACGAGCTGTCGGGGGACGCTGCGGAGGAGGGACCGGAGGGCTCAGCCGGGCCCTGCGCTGCTGCTGGTGCTTCCATAGCCGTCCACGGTAGCCGCTGCGGGCACGGCGCCCGCGCGGGCGAGCAGGTCGGCGAGGCGGTCGGTGACCAGCTCGGGATGTTCCAGCATCACCAGGTGCCCGGCGTCGGGGACCAGCACCAGCTCCGCGTCCGGCAGCAGGTCGGCGATCGCCTCGCTGTGCTCGCTGGGCGTCACCAGGTCCCGCACCCCGGCCAGGACCAGCACCGGAAGGCCGGCGAAGTGGGCGAGGGCCTCGGTCTTGTCGTGGTCGTTGAAGGCCGGGTAGTACTCGGCGACGACGTCGATCGGCGTCGACTCGATCATCCGCTCGGCGAACCGGGCCACGGCCGGGTCGACGTCCCGGGACGCGAACGAGTACCGCTTGATGATCCCGGCGAACAGGTCCGCCGTCGCCCGCCGCCCCCGCTCCACCAGCTCGGCCCGCTGCCCGAGCGCCTTGAGCACACCCGGCAGCACCCGCCGCACCGCGTTGACCCCGGCCACCGGCAGCCCGAAGTTGACCTCGCCGAGCCGCCCGGACGACGTGCCGACGAGGGCGACGCCGACGACGCGCTCGCGGACCAGGTCGGGAAAGGCGTCGGCCAGCGCCATCACGGTCATGCCGCCCATGGAGTGGCCGACCAGCACGATCGGGCCCTCGGGAGCGGCCGCGTCGATGACGGCCTTGAGGTCGCGGCCCAGCTCCTCGATGCTGACCGGCCGGTCGTCCCGCGTCTGGGCCACGCCCCGCCCGGACCGGCCGTGGCTGCGCTGGTCCCAGTAGACGGTGCGGACGACGCCCCTGAGGGCCGCCCGCTGGAAGTGCCAGGAGTCCTGGTTGAGGCAGTATCCGTGGCTGAAGACGACGGTGACGGGTGCGGGCGCCTTGCGACCGAACAGCCGCCTGCGGCGCGGGGCGGGGTCGGCCCCGGCCTCCGGGTCGAGGTCGTCGACCTCGTAGTACAGCTCGGTGCCGTCCTCGGCGTACGCCTTGCCCGGCGTACCGCGCAGTCCGCCGTAGGGGCCCGTCGAGTCGAGGGCGAGGCGGGCCTTCTGGCGCATCCCGCGGCCGACGGTGAGCCGTTCTATCGCCACTCCGGCCGCGGCGCCCGCCGCGACCACGCCTATCGCGACCCCGGCGATGCCGGTCGCCCGGCGCCAGCCGCCGGCGGCGGCCTCGCCGGCGGCCTCCGTGGCGGAGGCGACGGCCGCCGCGACGGCCTCCGCGTTGCTCTCGCTCACGTGCACCGCTCCTCTTCGCCTTCGCCGGGCCGTGCGGACACCCGCCGGCCGCTGATTCACCTGAACGCGCGTGCCCGCGCGCGTCACTTTGCCGACGGGGGCGTCACTCGTTGACGTAGACGCGCGGGACGCGGCTTCCGATCCGGGTGACGATCTCGTACGCGATGGTGCCCGCCGCCTGGGCCCAGTCCTCGGCGGTGGGCTCGCCGCGGTCGCCCGGTCCGAACAGCACCGCCTCGGCGCCCGGCTCGGGCCGGTCCCCGCCCAGGTCGACGACGAACTGGTCCATCGCGATCCGCCCCGCGACCGTGCGCCACTTGCCGTCGACCAGCACGGGGCCGCTGGAGGAGGCGTGCCGGGGAATGCCGTCCGCGTAGCCGAGCGGGACGAGGCCGAGGGTGGTCTCGCCGGGGGTGGTGTAGTGGTGCCCGTAGCTGACGCCGTGGCCGCCGGGGACCTGCTTGACCAGGGCCAGCGAGGCGGCCAGCGTCATCACCGGGCGCAGCCCGAAGTCGGCCGGGGTGCCGATCTCGGGGCTGGGCGAGACGCCGTACATCGCGATGCCGGGCCGTACGAGGTCGAAGTGGGCGTCGGGCAGGGTGAGGGTGGCCGGCGAGTTGGCGATGTGCCGCACCTCGGGGCGCAGGCCCTGCCGCTCGGCGTAGGCCGTCATCTCCCGGAAACGGGTGAGCTGCGCGGCGATGGAGGGGTGGCCGGGCTCGTCGGCGCAGGCGAAGTGGGACCAGAGCCCGGTGACCCGCAGCAGCCCTTCCGCTTCGGCCCGCAGCGCGGCCCCGACCAGTTCCTCCCAGTCCGCGCCGGGCTGGCAGCCGCCCCGGCCGAGCCCGGTGTCGGCCTTGAGCTGGACCCGCGCGGGCACCCCGGCCGCCCGTGCCGCCTCGACGACTTCCGCCATGGCCCACATGGCGCCGACGGACACGTCGAGACGGGCCTCGACCGCCTCCCGCCAGGGCCCGCCGGGCGTCCACAGCCAGCACATGATCCGTACGTCGTCCGGCAGTGCGGGCTCCGCCGCCCGCAGGGCGAGGGCCTCCTGCGGGGTGGCGGTGCCGAGCCAGGTCGCACCGGCCGCGACGGCCGCGCGGGCGCAGGGAAGCGCGCCGTGGCCGTAGGCGTCCGCCTTGACGACGGCCATGAGAGCCGCCCCGGGGGCCCGTTCGCGCAGTGCGCGTACGTTGGCCCGCAGGGCGGCCAGGTCGATCTCGGCCCGGGCGCGCAGTACCGCGTCCGCGTCCCGCCGAGCAGTTGTCTCGCTCATCGTGCCCCCAGTCTCTCAGAGCACCCGGCCGCCCCGGCCGCACGGCGCCTGGCGGTGGTTGGGGCCCGTCCGGCGGATCATGCCGCAGACGCGGGGTCCGGCACGCGCATCTGCGCCGTTGAGGTACCGCTTCGTTCCTGCGACCTGATCCGCCGGGCAGGCCCTAGGGTTCCCGGCATGAGCATCATCGGGGTCGGGATCGACGTGGCCGAGGTCGAGCGGTTCGGGGCTGCGCTGGAGCGCACACCGGCCCTGGCGGGGCGGCTGTTCCGTGAGAGCGAGTTGCTGCTGCCCGGCGGGGAGCGCCGGGGTGTGGCCTCGCTCGCCGCCCGTTTCGCGGCGAAGGAGGCGCTGGCCAAGGCGCTGGGCGCACCGGCGGGGCTGCTGTGGACGGACGCGGAGGTGTACGTCGAGGAGAGCGGGCAGCCGCGGCTGCGGGTCTCGGGGACGGTGGCGGCGCGGGCGGCGGAGCTGGGCGTGGCGTCGTGGCACGTGTCGCTGAGCCACGACGCGGGGATCGCGTCGGCGGTGGTGATCGCGGAGGGGTAGCCCCCCGGGTCGGCCCTCGGGGTCAGTCGGCGGTCGGCCGGACCCGGATGTGCATGCGCTCGCCCTGCGCGCCGTACAGGGCGATCCACTCGACGGGCTGGTCCCCGGCGTTGGCGATGCCGTGCGGGACGCGGGTGTCGAACTCCGCCGTCTCCCCGGCCGTCAGGACGAGGTCGTGCTCGCCGAGGGCGAGGAGCAGGCGGCCGGAGAGCACGTAGAGCCACTCGTGGCCCTCGTGCGCCCCCTGTTCGGGGCGCGGTGTCCACTCGGTCCGCGGAACGGCCGGGGTGGGGAGGATCTGCTTGTAGGCGTGCAGCCCGTCGTTGGGGTTCCGGGTGAGCGGGACCCACGTCTGTCCGTGCCGGGTGAAGGGGCGGGGATGGACGCGGGGGTCGCCGGTGCGCGAGCCGACGAGTTCGTCCAGGGGCAGCCGGTGGGCCCGGGCCAGCGGCAGCAGGTGCCGCAGCCCCGGCTCGCGCTGCCCCGACTCCAGCCGGGACAGGGTGCTCACGGAGATGCCGGTGGCGGCGGCGAGCCGGGCCAGCGTGAGCCCGCGGGCCTGGCGGATGGCGCGCAGGCGGGCTCCGAGCGAGGTCATCACCTGTGCCGTCTCGTCGTCGCCGCCGCTCATGGGACCACTGTCCCCCATCGCGGATTCCGGGAAGCGGCGGGCCGTGCGTGTTCCCGGCGTACGGGGAAGACTCGACGGCATGCGGACTGCGTACAGCGTGGAAACGGTCAGGAACGCCGAACGGGAGCTGATGGCACGGCTGCCGGAGGGGGCGCTGATGCAACGGGCCGCGGCCGGACTGGCCGCCGCCTGTGCCCAGGTGCTGGTCCGGGTGGCCGGGCGGGTCTACGGCAGCCGGGTGGTGCTGCTGGTCGGCAGCGGCGACAACGGCGGCGACGCCCTGTACGCGGGCGCGCGGCTGGCCCGGCGGGGCGCGGGCGTGACGGCGGTGCTGCTCGCGCCGGAGCGGGCGCACGGCGGCGGACTGACGGCGCTGCGGCGCGCGGGCGGACGGATTGCCGAAGGCGCGGCTTCCGGTTCCGCCGAGGAGTTGATCGCGCGGGCCGACCTCGTCCTCGACGGCATCGTCGGGATCGGCGGCGGGGGCGGGCTGCGCAAGGAGGCGGTACCGCTGGCGGACGCGGCCGCGCGGTCCCGGGCCGCCGTCGTCGCCGTCGACCTGCCGAGCGGGGTGGACGCGGACACGGGCCGGGTGCGGGGGGACGTGGTCAGGGCCGACCTGACGGTGACGTTCGGGACGCACAAGCCGGGGCTGCTGATCGATCCGGCGCGGGAGTACGCGGGTTCGGTGCGGCTGGTGGACATCGGTCTGCCGCTGCCCGGCGAGGCGGCCGAGCTGGAGGCGTTGCAGCATCCGGACGTGGCCCGGCTGCTGCCGGTCCCGGCGGGCGAGAGCGACAAGTACCGGCGCGGGGTCGTGGGCATCGCCGCCGGGTCGGCCCGCTATCCCGGCGCGGCCGTACTCGCCGTCGCGGGCGCGCTGCGGGGCGGGGCCGGGGCGGTGCGGTACGTCGGTCCGGCGGGGGACGCGGTGATCGCCCGCTTCCCGGAGACGCTCGTGTCCGACCAGGGGCCGGAGCGGGCCGGGCGGGTGCAGGCGTGGGTGGTCGGACCGGGCGCCGGTGACGACGCGGCGACGGTGGCTCAGGTGCTGGCGGCGGAGGTACCGGTGCTGATCGACGCGGACGGCCTGCGGCTGGCCGACGCGGACGCGGTACGGGCGCGCACGGCACCGACGCTGATGACCCCGCACGCCGGGGAGGCGGCGGCGCTGCTCGGGGTGGGCCGGGAGGAGGTCGAGTCGGCCCGGCTGGCCTCGGTGCGCGAGCTGGCGGCGCGGTACGGGGCGACTGTGCTGCTGAAGGGCTCGACGACCCTGGTGGCCAGTGCGAAGGGCGGTCCCGTCCGGGTCAACGCGACGGGGACGTCGTGGCTCGCCACGGCCGGGAGCGGGGACGTGCTGTCCGGCCTGGCGGGGTCGCTGCTCGCGGCGGGCCTGTCGGCGGTGGACGCGGGGAGCGTGGGCGCGTACCTGCACGGTCTGGCGGGCCGCTTCGCGGCCCAGGGTGCCCCGGCGGGGGCGCACGATGTGGCGGCGGCGATCCCGCGGGCCTGGCGGGATGTACGCGGGGACTGAACCGGCACTTTGGGCGTGGGCCGCGCCGGTACGGTGCCCACATGGCCCTCGAACCGGACCCGCCCCCCTCGTTCCCGACTCCCTCGGCCCCGACCCCCTCTTCCCCGACACCCTCTTCCCCGACCCCCTCTTCCCCGAGCCCCTCTTCCCCGAGCCCTTCCTTCCCGGCCCCGTCCCTCCCCGACCTCGGCTCGCTCCCCAGGGCCGAGTTCGGCTTCCCGGGCCCCCTGCGCGACCGGCTCGTCGCGGCGGTCCTGGACGGCTCGAAGACCGCCACGACCGGACTGGTCGCCGACTACGAGCACGAGGGCGAACCGCTGCCCGAGGCCGGTCGCCGCGAGGTGGTGGTCGACTCGCGCGAACTCCCCGTCGCCGTCATCGAGGTGACGGAGGTGCGTGTCGTCCCACTGGCCGAGGTGGACCTCGCCCACGCGGTCGACGAGGGCGAGGGGGACACGAGCGTGGCCGAGTGGCGGGCGGGCCACGAGCGGTTCTGGCACGGTGCGGAGATGCGCGCGGCGCTCGGCGACCCGGAGTTCACGGTGGACGACGCGACACCGGTGGTCCTGGAACGCTTCCGGGTCGTCACCGTGCTGCCCGTCACCGGCCGCTGAGGAGGCGTCGCGGACCTACTCCACCGTCACCGACTTCGCCAGGTTCCGCGGCTGGTCCACCTCGTTGCCGCGGGCCGTGGCCAGTTCGCAGGCGAAGACCTGCAACGGCACCGTGGCCACCAGGGGTTGCAGCAGCGTCGGGGTGGCCGGGATCCGGACGAGGTGGTCGGCGTAGGGGACGACCGCCTCGTCGCCCTCCTCGGCGATGACGATGGTGCGGGCGCCGCGGGCGCGGATCTCCTGGATGTTGGACACGATCTTGTCGTGCAGGATCGAGCGGCCGCGCGGGGACGGCACCACGACCACGACCGGCAGGTCCTCCTCGATCAGCGCGATCGGCCCGTGCTTCAGCTCGCCCGCCGCGAAGCCCTCGGCGTGCATGTACGCCAGCTCCTTGAGCTTGAGGGCGCCTTCCAGGGCGACGGGGTGGCCGACGTGCCGGCCGAGGAAGAGCACCGTGTTCTTGTGGGCCAGGGAGCGGGCCAGCTCGCGCACCGGGTCCATGGTCCCCAGGACCCGTTCGACCGCGCCGGAGACGCCGGACAGGTCGCGGACGACGTCGCCGATCTCGTCGCCGTACTTCGTGCCGCGCACCTGGCCGAGGTAGAGGGCGACCAGGTAGCAGGCCACGAGCTGGGTGAGGAAGGCCTTGGTGGAGGCGACGGCGACCTCGGGGCCCGCGTGGGTGTAGAGCACGGCGTCGGACTCGCGGGGAATCGTCGAGCCGTTGGTGTTGCAGATCGCGAGGACCCTGGCGCCCTGTTCGCGGGCGTGGCGCAGGGCCATGAGGGTGTCCATGGTCTCGCCGGACTGGGAGATCGCGACGACCAGGGTCTGCTGGTCGAGGATCGGGTCGCGGTAGCGGAACTCGCTGGCCAGCTCCACCTCGCAGGGGATCCGCGTCCAGTGCTCGATGGCGTACTTGGCGATCAGCCCCGCATGGTACGCCGTGCCGCAGGCGATGACGACGACCTTGTCGACCTCCCGCAGCACCTCCGGCGGGATGTGTACCTCGTCCAGGCTCAGCGTGCCGGAGCCGTCGATGCGGCCGAGGAGGGTGTCGGCGACGGCCTTCGGCTGCTCGGCGATCTCCTTGAGCATGAAGGAGGCGTAGCCGGCCTTCTCGGCGGCCGAGGCGTCCCAGTCGACGTGGTAGGAGCGGACGTCCGCCGGGGTGCCGTCGAAGGCGGTGACCCGCACGCCGTCCCGGCGCAGCTCGACGACCTGGTCCTGGCCCAGTTCGACGGCGTCCCGGGTGTGGGCGATGAAGGCCGCGACGTCCGAGGCGAGGAAGTACTCGCCCTCCCCCACGCCCACCACGAGCGGCGAGTTGCGGCGCGCGCCCACCACCACGTCCGGCGCGTCCGCGTGCACCGCGACCAGCGTGAACGCGCCCTCCAGCCGCCGGCACACCAGCCGCATCGCCTCGGCGAGGTCGGCGCAGGCCGAGTACTCCTCGGCGAGCAGGTGGGCGACGACCTCGGTGTCGGTCTCGGAGGGCAGTTCGTGGCCGCGCTCCGTCAGCTCGGCCCGCAGCGGCGCGAAGTTCTCGATGATGCCGTTGTGGACCACGGCCACCCGGCCCGCGTTGTCGAGGTGCGGGTGGGCGTTGGCGTCTGTGGGGCCGCCGTGGGTGGCCCAGCGGGTGTGGCCGATGCCGGTGGCGGCGGACGGCAGCGGGTGTTCGGACAGTTCCTTGTCGAGGTTGACGAGCTTGCCGGCCCGCTTGGCGGTGGCGAGGCCGCCGTCCGCGAGCACGGCGACGCCCGCCGAGTCGTATCCCCGGTATTCGAGCCGCTTCAGTCCGGCCATCACGACATCGAGTGCCGACTGAGGCCCTACGTATCCCACGATTCCGCACATAAGCGGCAGCCTACGAGCAGGATCGACCGCGCGGCGGCCGCAAAGCGGGCATCCTGTGCCCGATATCGGAAATTCCCACCGGGGTACGAACGCCGTCCGCCGTCTCCCGGCCCGTCAGCCGAGCTTGGCGACCTGCGCGTCGACGACCTCGGAGGGGACCTCGAATTCCGCGCCGGTCATCATCGAGGAGAGGTTGACGGCGCCGAAGGTGGCGAGGGTGGCGCCCTTGCGGACCACGACGAGCTTCATGAGCCCACTGCTGTCCCCGCCGGTGGCCACACCGAGGTTGACGGTGAGCCCCTCGTCACCGGCCTTGAGGCGGCCCAGGCCGCTCACCTCGGTGACCCGCATCTTGTCGCTGCCCACGGTGGTGTCGAAGCCGCCCGCGCACTTCTCGGCGGCCGTCTTCAGGCCCGCCATCGCCTGCTCGGCGCCGCCGTCCGCGTAGGAGGCGACGTTCAGCAGGATCTTGTTCACGTCGATATCGGTCATCTCCTGGCCGTCCGGGCCCTTGCTCTCGGAGGGCGCCTCCGTCTGTCCCTGCCAGGAACGCTGCACGTTGGCCGCCGGCTCGCCCTGGGCCACCGCACCCTGGACATAGACGAGCGGCAGACAGGCCTTGTCGCTCGTGGAGACCTGGTCCTTGGCCACCTGGTCGTCCGCCGACAGCTCGGTGGCGACCTCGCCGTTCTTGACGTCGGCCTGGGCGAGGGCGACCTTCTCCAGCTCGGCGGCGGTCAGCGTCTTGCCCGCCGGTGCGGACGCCGCGGCACCCTCCGCCGGTGCGGACTGCTCCGTCTTGGCCGTCTCCTCGGCGGCCGCTCCGTCGTCGTCGGACGACCCGCCGCAGGCGGTGGCGAGCAGGGCCAGGGCGGTGGCGGAGGCGGCGAGGGCGGTACGGCGGACAGCGGTCGGACTCACGGCGGCACTCTTTCGTCGGTTCACTTCAGGGGATGTCGACTCGCGTCGGAATCTGTCGAGTCACGTCGAGGCCGGTGATGAGATCCGGTCGACTTTGCCCGCACCATACCTACGACATTCGCACGTACGATCGATAACCGGCCATCCGAAACCCGACCGTGATCCAGACCGGTCCCGCCGGGGCCCAGCGGGCCACGGCGGACCGGCCGACGTGACACAGCCCACCTGCCGCCCCGTTCGTACTCCGTTAACAATGGACTGTGATCTCTCCGGTCCCCTCGATTCCCCGGAGCGCCCACCGGCAGCGGCCGGAGGCGACTCCCTACGTCGACCTCACCCGCCCCGAGTGGAGCGCGCTGCGCGACAAGACGCCGCTGCCACTGACCGCCGAGGAGGTCGAGAAGCTGCGCGGCCTCGGCGACGTCATCGACCTGGACGAGGTGCGGGACATCTACCTCCCGCTGTCCCGGCTCCTCAACCTCTACGTCGGCGCCACCGACGGCCTGCGCGGCGCGCTGAACACGTTCCTCGGCGAGCAGGGCTCCCAGTCCGGCACCCCCTTCGTCATAGGGGTCGCGGGCTCGGTCGCGGTCGGCAAGTCCACCGTCGCCCGCCTGCTCCAGGCGCTGCTCTCCCGCTGGCCCGAGCACCCGCGCGTGGAACTGGTCACCACCGACGGCTTCCTGCTGCCGACACGGGAGCTGGAGACGCGCGGCCTGATGTCGCGGAAAGGTTTCCCCGAGTCGTACGACCGCCGTGCGCTCACCCGGTTCGTCGCCGACATCAAGGCGGGCAAGGCGGAGGTGACCGCCCCCGTCTACTCCCACCTCATCTACGACATCGTGCCGGACCAGCGGCTCGTGGTCCGCCGCCCCGACATCCTGATCGTCGAGGGCCTGAACGTGCTCCAGCCCGCGCTGCCCGGCAAGGACGGCCGCACCAGGGTCGGACTCGCCGACTACTTCGACTTCAGCGTGTACGTCGACGCGCGCACCGAGGACATCGAGCGCTGGTACCTCAACCGCTTCCGCAAGCTGCGCGCGACCGCCTTCCAGAACCCGTCCTCGTACTTCCGCAAGTACACGCAGGTGTCGGAGGAGGAGGCCCTCGACTACGCCCGCACCACCTGGCGGACCATCAACAAGCCCAATCTGGTGGAGAACGTGGCCCCCACCCGGGGCCGGGCCACCCTGGTGCTGCGCAAGGGCCCCGACCACAAGGTCCAGCGCCTGAGCCTGCGCAAGCTGTGAGGCGGGCGACACATGCGGGGCGGGCGACACATGCGGGGCGGGCGACGCATGTGGGGCGGGCTGGGCACGTGGGCCCGGCGGCGCGATAGAAATACCGGATGCTGCATCTGCGCCTGATCACTCCGGCCGACCGCACCGACGAGGTGGTCCGCCTGATCGACCGTACGGTCGGCACAACCCACCTCGTCGTTCTGCCGGGCGCCGCCCGCGAACCCGAGGGCGACGTCGTCATGTGCGACGTGGCCCGCGAAGCCGGGGACGAACTCATCAACGGCCTGCGGGCGTTGGGCATCGACAGCTGCGGCGCCATCACCGCCGAGAACATCGACCTGTCGTTGTCCGAGCGCGCCGACCAGGCGGAGCGGGACGCACCCGGCGAGGCCGCCGACGCGGTGCTGTGGGAGCAGTTGGAGGAGGCGACGCACGAGGAGTCGACGCTCTCCATCACCTACGTCGCCTTCATCACCCTCGCCACGATGATCGCCGCCTGCGGTGTCGTCCTCGACAACGCGATCCTGATCGTGGGCGCGATGGCGGTCGGCCCGGAGTTCGGCCCGCTGGCCGGGATCTGCACGGCGATCGTCCAGCGGGCCCCGCGGCTCGCCCTGCGCTCGGCGATCGCCCTGCTGGTGGGCTTCGCCGTGGCGATGGCGGTGACGGTGGGCTTCAGCTGGATCATGGCCGCCCTCGACCTCTTCAGCGAGGGCAAGCTGGAGGGCGACCGCCCCAACACCGGCTTCGTCTACGCCCCCGACGCCTTCTCCTTCGTGGTGGCGGTCCTCGCCGGCATCGCGGGCACGCTGTCCCTGACCTCGGCGAAGTCCGGCGCCCTGGTGGGCGTCGCCATCTCCGTCACCACGGTCCCGGCGGCAGCGAACGCCGCCGTCGCCCTGAGCTTCGGCGACACCAACCAGACAGTGGGCTCCACCGAACAACTCCTGCTCAACCTGGCAGGCATCGTGGTCGCCGGAACCCTCACCTTGCTGGCGCAGAAGGCATTGTGGTCAACCCAACGACGCCGGATGAGCAAGCCAACCTAGGGGCGCGGGGCTCTGCTGATCTGCGGCTCCGCCGCGCGGGCGCGACCAGCCACGACGAACCCGCATCACACAGCACCCCCCCACCCCGAACCCGGCCCCGAAAACTAACCGAGCGCAGACTTCACCGAATCGGCCAACCGCCCCGCCACAGACCGAGCCTGCTCAATATCGGCGGCCTCCACCATCACCCGCACAAGAGGCTCCGTCCCGGAGGGACGCAACAGCACCCGCCCGGTGCTGCCAAGCTCCCGCTCGGCCTCGGCCACGGCGGTCGCCAGCTCGGCGGAGCTGGTCACCCGCGACTTGTCCACGTCCGGCACATTGACCAGCACCTGCGGCAGCCGCTCCATCACGGACGCGAGGTCCCGCAGCGTACGCCCGGTCTGCGCGACCCGTGCCGCCAGCATCAGGCCGGTCAGCGTGCCGTCACCCGTGGTGGCGTGGTCGAGGATGATGACGTGGCCGGACTGCTCGCCGCCGAGGGCGTAGCCGTGCTCCTTCATCTCCTCCAGGACGTACCGGTCGCCGACCCCGGTCTGCACGAACCGGATGCCCTCGCGCTCCATGGCGAGCTTGAAGCCCAGGTTGGACATGACGGTCGCCACGACGGTGTCCGAGCGCAGCGCCTCGCGCTCCCGCATCGCCAGGGAGAGCACGGCGAGGATCTGGTCGCCGTCGACCTCCGCGCCGGTGTGGTCCACGGCCAGGCAGCGGTCGGCGTCGCCGTCGTGGGCGATGCCGAGGTCGGCGCCGTGCTCGACGACGGCGGCCTTGAGCAGGTCGAGGTGGGTGGAGCCGCAGCCGTCGTTGATGTTGAGGCCGTCGGGCACCGCGCCGATGGTGACCAGTTCGGCACCGGCCCGCGCGAACGCCTCCGGGGAGACCCGGGAGGCCGCGCCGTGCGCCTCGTCGAGGACGATCTTCAGTCCGTCGAGGCGGTTCGGCAGGACACCGACGAGGTGGGCGACGTACTGGTCGAGCCCCTCGTCGTAGTCGCGGACGCGGCCGACACCGGCGCCGGTCGGGCGGTCCCAGGGGGCGCCGGTGCGGTGGTCGGCGTAGACGGCCTCGATGCGGTCCTCCAGCTCGTCGGCGAGCTTGTGGCCGCCGCGGGCGAAGAACTTGATGCCGTTGTCGGGCATGGCGTTGTGGCTGGCGGACAGCATCACGCCGAGGTCGGCGCCGAGCGCGCCGGTGAGGTGGGCCACCGCGGGCGTCGGCAGCACGCCGACCCGCAGCACGTCCACACCGGCGCTGGCGAGGCCCGCGACCACCGCGGCCTCCAGGAACTCCCCGGAGGCACGTGGGTCCCGGCCGACCACCGCGGTCGCCCGGTGCCCGGCGAAGGTGCCCGCCTCGGCCAGTACGTGCGCCGCGGCGACGGAGAGGCCCAGCGCCAGCTCGGCCGTCAGATCCGCGTTGGCGACGCCGCGCACGCCGTCCGTGCCGAAGAGTCGTCCCACTTGTCCTCCTGAGGAAACGTCAGATCCGGAAGCGGCTGCCCTGAGTGCGGCCCACGCAGTCGGCTCCCGAAGGCCCGGGCACGCATCGCCCGACCATCGATCACATAAGCCTTAGAACGTCTTGTGCCGTTATACGCCCAACGGCAGGGATAAACGAATGCCCCGGCAGCACAGTGGCGTGCCGCCGGGGCGTTCGGAGTACAGCCGGTACCAGCCGGTACGACTTAGCGCTTGCTGTACTGCGGGGCCTTGCGGGCCTTCTTCAGACCGGCCTTCTTGCGCTCGACCGCACGGTCGTCACGCTTGAGGTAACCGGCCTTCTTGAGCGCGCCGCGGTTGTTGTCCACGTCGGCCTCGTTCAGCGCGCGGGCGACACCGAGACGGAGCGCACCGGCCTGACCGGAGACGCCGCCGCCGGAGATGCGGGCGATGACGTCGTAGCGGTTGTCGAGCTCGAGCACCTTGAAGGGCTCGTTGACTTCCTGCTGGTGCACCTTGTTCGGGAAGTAGTCCTCGAGCGTGCGCCCGTTGACCTTCCACTTGCCGGTGCCCGGGACGATCCGGACGCGGGCGATGGCGTTCTTGCGACGGCCCAGACCGGCGGCCGGCTGGGGCTCGCCGAACGCGGAGGCCATGGACTCCGAGGTGTACTCGCCCTCGACGGGCACCTCGGACTCGGTGGTGTAGCTGTCGATGTCGATCTCTTCGAGCGGCTGCTCGGGAGTGGTCTCGGCCACGATGCTCCTCAGATTCTCTTCAGTCTTAAAGGGTGGCCGGGACTACTGCGCGACCTGGGTGATCTCGAACGGCTGCGGCTGCTGCGCGCCGTGCGGGTGCTGGTCACCCTTGTAGACCTTCAGCTTCGAGAGCATCTGACGGCCCAGGGAGTTCTTCGGGAGCATGCCCTTGATGGCCTTCTCGACGGCCTTCTCCGGGTTCTTGTCCAGGAGCTCGTCGTAGCGCACGGAGCGCAGACCGCCCGGGTAGCCGGAGTGGCGGTACGCCATCTTCTGGGTCCGCTTGTTGCCGGAGAGGTGCACCTTGTCGGCGTTGATGATGATGACGAAGTCACCGGTGTCGACGTGGGGCGCGTAGATCGGCTTGTGCTTGCCGCGCAGGATGCTGGCCGCAGTGGTGGCCAGACGACCCAGGACGACGTCCTGGGCGTCGATGACGTGCCACTGGCGCGTCACATCGCCGGGCTTGGGGCTGTACGTACGCACGGTTCGTAGCCTTCGCTTCTTCAGTGAGTGGTCCTGACATGGTCACCGAAGACGATCACGACAGCCCTGACCGCACCGCGGTGACGCATACCGCGTGCAGGTCGCTGGTCATCGGTCCCGGTGGACCGGTGTAAGGGCCCCTCACGTGAGAATGAGCAAGCCAATACACATACGACTGTGCAGAATACCCGGGCCCCGGCGGCCGGGTCAAAACGGGGCCGCCGGGGCGCGCTCCGGCTCCGGCGCACGCCCCGGGGGCACCCGCTCTCCGGCGCCCGCCGGACCGGTCCGGGCCTGCCGGGCGACCGTCACGGCCAGGACGCACAGCGTGAACGCGTCCCGGAAGGCACGCCGCCGCTCCCCCTCCAGCCAGGGCCAGGTCAGGCCGGGTGCCTGGGGCACCAGGGCGATCCAGAACCACACCCCGCGGGCCACCGACCCGGCGTACGGCAGCCCGGCAAGCAGCAGCGGCAGGGCGACCAGGAGGTAGTGGTCGTAGGACGGCCGGGAGACGAGGAACGCCGAGAGCATCAGTCCCGCCCCGGTCTCCGCGAGCCGCAGCGGACCGGGGTCGGCACGGCGCCAGCGCCGGTACGCGCAGAGCACCCCGGCCGAGGCCGCCGCCACCGCGAGCCCCTGCGCGAACGCCGGCGGCACCCCGAGCCGGGGCAGCACGGCCGCCGGGGAGGCCTCGTAGAGCCGTACGAAGCCGTCGTCGCCGTGCAGCAGGAAGGGCAGGGTGCGGGTGAAGAAACCCGCCGGGTCGGGCATCGCCAGCGCCGCCGCGGCGGAGGCCAGCGCGGGCACCAGGACGGCCGCGAGCAGCGCCCGCCACCGCCCGGCGAAGAGGAAGAGCAGGACGACGGGCGCGAGCAGCGGCTTGAGCGCCACGGCCGCCCCGATGACGACCCCCGCCCCCGTCCAGCGCCCCCGGCTCGCCAGCAGCAGGGCCAGCGGCAGCG
Organism: Streptomyces sp. NPDC001599; assembly: GCF_042893535.1. Lineage (NCBI taxonomy): Bacteria > Bacillati > Actinomycetota > Actinomycetes > Kitasatosporales > Streptomycetaceae > Streptomyces > Streptomyces sp. NPDC001599. The sequence goes on along the minus strand of NZ_JBIAVA010000002.1, from coordinate 411,984 downwards.
CCACCGTCGCGGTCACCGTCCAGTTGCCGAGCCGCACCAGGTGCCCGAACGGCGCGAAGCCCAGCGCGAGCCCGGTCAGCCCGAGGACCGCGAGCCTGCTGCCCAGCGGCACCCGGTGCAGGCGCAGCGCACAGGCCCAGGCCAGCGTCAGCAGGACGGTCACCGCGCAGGGCACCAGGACCCGCAGCACGGCCCCGGGCAGCAGCGCCTGCGGGACGGCGGCCAGGACGGCGCTCGGCAGGTAGAGGAAGTGCGGGTCGTCGTAGGGGGAGCCACCGGCCAGCCAGGTGCGGGCGGCCCGCACGACGATCGAGTTGTCCATGCCGCCGTCCGAGGTCGTCCGTGCCGCGTGCGCGGCGGACGCCGCCAGCACCGTCACGAGCACCGCCCACGGATGCCTTCCCGCCGGCCGCACCAACCACCCGGAGATGTCGCTTTTGCCCGTCCGCATGCACGGAACGCTAGGCCCTGCCGCCCCCAAGTCCCGGCACCAGCACGCCCTTCGGCCCGTCTAAGATGCGCCCCATGAGCTTTGGGCAGGGGGGACCTCAGTCACAGTGGGATCCCTGGACACCGCAATCGCAGCAGCAGCCGCAGCCGCCGCAGTCCCAGCAGCCCTGGAACAGCGGGAACAGTGACAACACGCCGGACTGGGCTGCCCTCGCCGAGGCCTCCGAGGCCCGTGCCAAGCGGCGCCGGCTGTTCTTCATCGGCGGCGGCGCGCTGGCCACCGTGGCCATAGCCAGTGCCGTCGCGGTGGCCGTGGTCTCGGCGAACGGCTCGGACCAGGCCTCCGACGGCCCCTCCTCGCAGCTCCCCTCGACGGCGGACATACCCAGCTCGACGGCCACCGAGCCGTCCTTCGCCCCGACCAGCGCCCCGCCGCCGCTGGACCCGAAGGACTTCGTCTCCAGCGTCAAGAAGGACAAGGCCCCGCTCAGCCCGGACCTGCTCTTCCCGGGGACCCAGCTGACCATGGGCGAGACGGTCTACAAGAAGGGCCCGACGGCCGACACCCGCACCTGCGGCTCCGCCGTCCAGGGCACCCTGCCGAAGGTCCTCGACGCCAACAAGTGCACGCGCCTGCTCCGCGTCACCTACACCAAGGGCGACACCGCCGTGACGGTCGGCGTGGCCGTCTTCGACACCGAGGCGCAGGCCGCGAAGGCCAAGAAGGACGCCGACAAGAAGAGCATCGTGCGCTCCCTGTCCGGCGGCGGCGTGAAGTCCTTCTGCACCGGCGCCGTCTGCCGCTCCACCACCAACTCCTACGGCCGTTACGCCTACTTCACGGTCGCCGGGTTCACCGGCGCCAAGGACGTCACGGAGAAGTCCACCGGCGTGTTCCGGGCCGGTGACGACCTGGCCGAGTTCGCCTTCCGGCAGATCCGCCGACGCGGTGAGGCCCAGGCGTCTGCGGCGGCGGAGGCGGGCTGACGCCCGCCTCCCGCCCCGTCAGCAGCAGCCGGTGCCCGGCAGCGACCGCTTGTTGCGCGCCTCCTTGTTCCGGGCGGCCAGCAGCTCGTCGGCCGGGTAACCGACCTCCTCCAGCGTCAGCCCGTGCGGCCGTACGACGTGCACGGCCGAGTCCCGTACGCCCGCGGCGAGCACCTTGGCCGGCCACTCGGGCCCGCGGTGCCCGTCGCCGACGAACAGCAGCGCCCCGATCAGCGAGCGCACCATGTTGTGGCAGAAGGCGTCGGCCCGCACGGTGGCGGTGACGATCCCGTCCCCGCCCCGCACCAGGCTCAGCTCCTGGAGCGTGCGGATGGTCGTGGCCCCCTCCCGCTTCTTGCAGTAGGCGGCGAAGTCGTGCTCGCCCAGCAGTCCGCGGGCGGCCGCGTTCATGGCATCGACGTCGAGCGGCCAGTCGTGCCACAGCACGTGTCCGCGCAGCAGCGGGTCGACGCCGCCCGGATTGTCGGTGACCCGGTAGGCGTAGCGCCGCCAGACCGCCGAGAAACGGGCGTTGAAGCCACTGGGCGCCTCCCGCAGCGCCCAGACCCGCACGTCCCTGGGCAGCCGCCCCGCGAGCCGCTTGAGCAGCTTCACGTGGTGCTCGGCCCACACCTCGCGCGGCAGATCGACATGGGCGACCTGCCCCCGGGCGTGCACACCCGCGTCGGTCCGTCCGGCGACCGTCAGCTCGTACGTCTCCCGCGACCGCGTGACCGTCCGCAGCGCGTCCTCGATCTCCCCCTGCACGGTCCGCCGCCCCCCGGCCTGCTTGGCCCACCCGGAGAACTCGCTCCCGTCATAGGAGAGATCCAGCCGCACCCGCACAAACCCGGCCTCAACTTCGTCACTCACCCAGAGATCCTCTCACCCACACGAAAGCGGGCCCGCTCCTCGAAAGGAACGGACCCGCAATCACCCTCAAGGGGCGCGGGGAACTGCGCGAACAACCACAACGAAGCCGCAGCCGCAATCGCACAGCCCCCGGCAGACGCTTACGCGTCCTTGGACTCCTCGGCCGCAGCCTCGTCGTCGCCCTTGGTCGTGTCGACCTTGGTCTCGACGGCCTCGGTGCCCTCGGCGTCCTTGGCGGCACGCTTGGTCGCGGCCTCGGCCTCACCCGTGGCCTCCTGCGCCACGGTCAGCGCCTCGACCAGCTCGATGACGGCCATGGGCGCGTTGTCGCCACGACGGTTACCGATCTTGGTGATCCGGGTGTAGCCACCGGGACGGTTCTCGTAGCGCGGGCCGATCTCGGTGAAGAGCGTGTGGACGATGCTCTTGTCCGTGATCACCTGGAGCACCTGACGGCGGTTGTGAAGGTCGCCCTTCTTCGCCTTGGTGACCAGACGCTCGGCGTACGGACGCAGCTTGCGCGCCTTCGCCTCGGTGGTCGTGATCCTGCCGTGCTCGAAGAGCGACTTCGCGAGGTTCGCGAGGAGCAGCTTCTCGTGCGCGGCGCTGCCGCCCAGACGGGCACCCTTGGTGGGCTTCGGCATGATGTTTCTCCTAGGTGTCTGCCCCGGCCGTATCAGGTACCGGAGTCAGTATCCGAGCGGGCGGTCGCCCGTCGGAGATCCGGGGCGCCTTTGCAAGCGCCCCGGAGGGTCCGCGCCCTAAAGGGGCGCGGGGAACTGCGCGACCAGCCACTACGGACCGGCAGCCGAATCAGTACTGCTCGGTCTCCACGAAACCGGCATCCGCGTCGTCGTCGGCGCCGAAGGCGTCCGCGGCGGCGGTCGGGTCGAATCCGGGCGGGCTGTCCTTGAGCGCGAGGCCCATGCCGGCCAGCTTCGCCTTGACCTCGTCGATCGACTTCGCACCGAAGTTGCGGATGTCGAGCAGGTCGGCCTCGGAACGGGCCACGAGCTCACCCACGGAGTGGATGCCCTCGCGCTTGAGGCAGTTGTACGACCGAACGGTGAGCTCGAGCTCCTCGATCGGCAGCGCCAGGTCGGCGGCGAGCGCGGCGTCCGTCGGGGACGGACCCATGTCGATGCCCTCGGCGTCGATGTTCAGCTCGCGGGCGAGACCGAACAGCTCGACCAGGGTCTTACCGGCGGAGGCCATGGCGTCACGCGGACGCATCGCCTGCTTGGTCTCGACGTCGACGATCAGCTTGTCGAAGTCGGTGCGCTGCTCGACACGCGTGGCCTCGACCTTGTACGTGACCTTGAGAACCGGCGAGTAGATGGAGTCGACCGGGATACGGCCGATCTCCTGGCCCACCTGCTTGTTCTGCACGGCGGAGACGTAGCCGCGACCGCGCTCGACGGTCAGCTCCATCTCCAGCTTGCCCTTGCCGTTGAGCGTGGCGAGGACGAGGTCGGGGTTGTGCACCTCGACACCGGCCGGGGGCGCGATGTCGGCGGCGGTGACCAGACCCGGGCCCTGCTTGCGCAGGTACATCACGACGGGCTCGTCGTGCTCCGAGGAGACGACCAGCTGCTTGATGTTGAGGATCAGGTCGGTGACGTCCTCCTTGACGCCCGGCACGGTGGTGAACTCGTGCAGGACACCGTCGATGCGGATGCTGGTGACAGCAGCACCGGGAATCGACGACAGGAGGGTGCGGCGCAGGGAGTTGCCGAGGGTGTAACCGAAGCCCGGCTCCAGCGGCTCGATGACGAACCGGGAGCGGAACTCGTCGACGACCTCTTCGGTCAACGAGGGACGCTGAGCGATCAGCATGTGGTGATCCTTCAGTCAGGGGCGCCCGCTATTTGACGCCCGACTAGTACTGCAAGGGTACGGGCGATACGACCCGAAAGAGCCGTACCGCCCGGAAAACCCTGGTGAAGCGATGTCGCGGTGAAGCGAGATCAGACGCGACGACGCTTCGGCGGACGGCAGCCGTTGTGCGGGGTCGGCGTGACGTCCTGGATGGAGCCGACCTCGAGGCCGGTCGCCTGCAGGGAGCGGATGGCGGTCTCACGACCGGAACCCGGGCCCTTGACGAAGACGTCGACCTTGCGCATGCCGTGCTCCTGCGCGCGACGGGCAGCCGACTCGGCGGCCATCTGCGCGGCGAACGGCGTGGACTTCCGGGAGCCCTTGAAGCCGACGTGGCCGGCGGAGGCCCAGGAGATCACGTTGCCGGTCGGGTCCGTGATGGACACGATCGTGTTGTTGAACGTGCTCTTGATGTGCGCGTGGCCGTGAGCGACGTTCTTCTTTTCCTTGCGGCGCACCTTCTTGGCAGCGCCCTGACGTCCCTTGGGGGGCATGTCGTTCTCCTACGGGAGGTGGTCGGTCCTACAGCGAAGACCGCTGGACGGCGAAGTCCGCTGCGGACTACTTCTTGCCCGGCTTCTTCTTGCCGGCGATGGCGCGACGCGGGCCCTTGCGGGTGCGGGCGTTCGTGCTGGTGCGCTGACCGCGGACGGGCAGGCCACGACGGTGACGCAGACCCTGGTACGTGCCGATCTCGACCTTGCGGCGGATGTCGGCCTGCACCTCGCGACGGAGGTCACCCTCGGTCTTGATGTTGTTGTCGACGTACTCGCGGATCGCGACGAGCTGCTCCTCGGAGAGGTCCCGAACACGGGTGTTCGGGTCCACGCCGGTGGCGGCGAGCGTCTGCTGCGAGAGGGTCCGGCCGATGCCGAACACGTAGGTGAGGGCGATCTCGACGCGCTTTTCGCGCGGGATGTCAACACCGGAAACGCGTGCCATTCAATGGCTCCAGTTGATTGTCGGAGGTCTTCCACAGAACCGGTCCCCGGCCGCCGTATGAGGTACGTATCGGGTCCCCGGCCTCCGAACCGGGGGTGTCGGACGCCTGGGCGCCCGGGTCCTGCGTATGAACATGTTCAGCTCGCGTCGCGCGAAGTCATGCGAATCGCGGAGGGAACGGTCAGGCTTCAGCCCTGGCGCTGCTTGTGGCGCGGGTTGTCGCAGATGACCATGACCCGACCGTGACGGCGGATCACCCTGCACTTGTCGCAGATCTTCTTGACGCTCGGCTTGACCTTCATGGGTGTGAGGTTCTCCGGGTCAGTTGCCGGCGGACCCGCGCGCGGAGCACGCAGGACGTGGGCAAGATCTACTTGTACCGGTAGACGATCCGGCCACGCGTCAGGTCGTACGGAGACAGCTCCACCACGACCCGGTCGTCAGGGAGGATGCGGATGTAGTGCATACGCATCTTGCCGCTGATGTGTGCCAGGACCTGGTGGCCGTTCTGGAGCTCCACCTTGAACATGGCGTTCGGAAGAGACTCGACGACAGTGCCTTCGATCTCGATGGCACCTTGCTTCTTGGCCACGCTTCGCCCTTCGAATCGACTACCTTGATCGACTCATCGCACAACCCACAAGACATGGGGGTGCACGGGAGCCGACGAGTCAGTCTACGTCAGCAAACCCGGAAAGGCGAAACGAGGAAGTCTGCCCCGGATGCGAGATCGTTATGCAAGGGGGTCGGGCGCCGCCGTGATCCCCAGCTCGGCCAGCTTCGCCCTGCCCCCGTCGGGGGCCGTGAGGACCAGCGGGCCCTGTTCCGTCAGGGCCACCGAGTGCTCCCAGTGGGAGGACCAGGTGCCGTCCGTGGTGATGACCGTCCACTCGTCGGAGAGGACCTCGGTGCGGGGGGTGCCGAGGGAGACCATCGGCTCGATGGCGAGGCAGAAGCCGGGGACGAGCTTCGGGCCCTTGCCGCGGCGGCGGTCGACGTAGTTCAGCAGGTGCGGGTCCATGTGCATCTCGGTGCCGATGCCGTGGCCGCCGTAGTCCTCGATGATCCCGTACTTGCCGCCACCGGGCTTGGGCTGGCGGCGGATGTAGGTCTCGATGGCGCGCGAGACGTCCACCAGGCGGTTGCCCTGCTTCATGGCGGCGATACCCGCCCACATCGACTCCTCGGTCACCCGGGACAGCTCGACCAGCTCCGGGGAGTGACCGGAGCCGACGAAGGCCGTGTAGGCGGCGTCGCCGTGCCAGCCGTCGATGATCGCGCCGCAGTCGATGGAGATGACGTCGCCGTCCTTGAGCACCACGTCGTCGGACGGGATGCCGTGGACGACGACCTCGTTCACCGAGGTGCAGATGGTGGCGGGGAAGCCGCCGTACCCCAGGAAGTTCGGCTTGGCGTCGTGCTCGGCGAGGACCTTGCGGGCGACCTGGTCCAGGTCCTTGGTCGTCGCGCCGGGCACGGCGGCCTCGCGCGTGGCCGCGTGGATGGCGGCGACGACCAGCCCCGCCTCGCGCATCCTGGCGATCTGCTCGGGGTTCTTGATCTGCACCATGAGGGCTGCGGCCTTTCTGGACTGGACCGGAGAAGGGAAGGACGTGGAGGGAAGGACGGACGGGGACGCGGTTCCACGATACGGGGCGCGGCCGCCCCACCCCACAGCACAGCCGCGGCCCCCTGAGCGAGGGACCGCGGCTGGAGCCGGGCGGAGTACTACTGGTCGCGCTTGAGCGCCTCCAGCGCACGGCGGGTGACCTCGTCCACGGACCCCGTCGCGGCGATGGTGGCGACCAGGCCCTGCGACTTGTAGTAGTCGATGATCGGCTCGGTCTGCGTGTGGTAGACCTCGAGCCGCTTGCGGACCGTCTCCTCGGAGTCGTCGTCCCGCTGGTACAGCTCGCCGCCGCAGACGTCGCAGACGCCTTCCTTCTTCGGCGGCGTGTACGTCACGTGGAAGACGTGCGCGGAGTCGTTGCGGCAGACGCGCCGGCCGGCGATCCGCTTGACGACCTCGTCCTCCGGGGCCTCCAGGTCCAGCACCGCGTCGAGCTTCATGTCCTCGGTCTCGAGCAGCTCGTCCAGCGCCTCGGCCTGGGAGACGTTGCGCGGGAAGCCGTCCAGCAGGAAGCCGCCCTCGGCGTCGGGCTGCTCCATGCGGTCCTTCGCCATGGCGATGGTGACCTCGTCCGGCACGAGATTGCCGGCGTCCATGTAGGACTTCGCGAGCTTGCCCAGTTCGGTCTGCTGGCTGATGTTCGCGCGGAACAGGTCACCCGTGGAGATGTGCGGAATGTGCAGCGTCTCGGCAAGGCGGGTGGCCTGCGTTCCCTTTCCGGCACCCGGAGGCCCGACGAGGACGATTCGCATCAGCGGAGGAACCCTTCGTAATTGCGCTGCTGGAGCTGGCTCTCGATCTGCTTCACCGTCTCGAGACCGACACCCACGATGATCAGGATGCTGGTGCCACCGAACGGGAAGTTCTGGTTTGCCCCGAAACCAGCCAACGCCATTGTCGGGACGAGAGCGATCAGACCCAAGTACAGCGAACCCGGCCAGGTGATCCGGTTGAGTACGTAGCTCAGATACTCAGCGGTCGGTCGGCCAGCCCGGATGCCCGGGATGAAGCCACCATACTTCTTCATGTTGTCCGCGACTTCCTCGGGGTTGAACGAGATGGCCACGTAGAAGAAGGCGAAGAAGACGATCAGGAAGAAGTACAGGATGATGTGCGGCGTCGCCGCGGTGTCCGCGAGGTTCTTCGTGATCCAGGTGGCCCAGCCCGCCGTCGAGTTCGAGAACTGGACGATCAGAGCCGGGATGTAGAGCAGCGACGAGGCGAAGATGACGGGGATGACACCCGCCTGGTTCACCTTGAGCGGGATGTACGTCGAGGTACCGCCGTAGGAGCGGCGGCCGATCATGCGCTTCGCGTACTGCACGGGGATCCGGCGCTGGGCCTGCTCCACGAAGACCACCAGGCCGACCATGACCAGGCCGACGAGGATGACCGTGCCGAACTCGATCCAGCCGTCGGCCAGCTCGCCCTGCTTCTTGATGGCCCACAGGGCGGAGGGGAAGGTCGCGGCGATCGAGATGAACATCAGGATCGACATGCCGTTGCCGATGCCGCGGTCGGTGATCAGCTCACCGAGCCACATGACGACACAGGTACCGGCGGTCATGCAGATGACCATGACGACGGTGGTGAAGATCGCCTGGTCGGGCACGATCTGACCGGCGACGGTGCAGCCGGAGAAGAGGGCGCCGCTGCGAGCGGTGGCCACCAGGCCGGTGCCCTGGAGGATGGCGAGCGCGACGGTCAGGTAGCGGGTGTACTGCGTGATCTTCGCCGTACCGGCCTGGCCCTCCTTCTTGAGGGCTTCCAGGCGCGGGATCACGACGGTCAGCAGCTGCAGAATGATGCTCGCCGTGATGTACGGCATGATGCCGAGCGCGAAGACCGTGATCTGCAGCAGGGCGCCACCGCTGAACATGTTGACCAGGCCGAAGAGGCCCTGGTTGCCGGACGCCTGGTCCACGCACTCCTGGACGTTCTTGTAGTCGACGCCTGGAATGGGGATGTGGGTACCGAGTCGGTACACCACGATGATGCCGAGCGTGAAGAGCAGCTTCTTGCGCAGGTCGGGCGTCTTGAACGCCCGGGCGAACGCGGTGAGCACGGTGCCTCCTGCGACCCCCGCGCTACTGCGTCAAGGGTGACGGTCTTGAGGTTCGACTGACGACTGATAAGTGGACGGCTAAGGGAGTAACGCTGAACCGCCGCCAAGAGTGCCTCATGTGACGCACCCGTGAAAGAGGGCAGCGCAGGCCACCTTACCGGCGGAGGCACTCCCCTAGGAACGACCAACCGGGGATACCCCTTTTGTGGGGCATCCCCGGTCGGGATCGCTCAAGTCATCGAGACGCCTGAAGGGTTCAGACGAGCTCGGTGACGGTACCGCCGGCGGCGGTGATCTTCTCCTTGGCGGAGCCGGAGACGGCGTCGACCGTCACCTGCAGCGCCACGGAGATCTCGCCCTGGCCGAGGACCTTGACGAGGCTGTTCTTGCGAACGGCACCCTTGGCCACGAGGCCCTCGACGGTGACCTCGCCACCCTCGGGGTACAGCGCGGCCAGCTTGTCGAGGTTCACGACCTGGAACTCGGTCTTGAACGGGTTCTTGAAGCCCTTCAGCTTCGGAAGACGCATGTGGAGGGGCATCTGGCCACCCTCGAAGCGCTCCGGAACCTGGTAACGGGCCTTCGTACCCTTCGTACCACGACCGGCCGTCTTACCCTTCGACGCCTCACCACGACCCACACGGGTCTTGGCGGTCTTGGCGCCCGGGGCGGGACGGAGGTTGTGGATCTTGAGCGGGTTCTGCTCACCCATGATCAGTCGACCTCCTCGACCGTCACGAGGTGGCGGACGGTGTGCACCATGCCGCGGAACTCGGGGCGGTCCTCCTTGACGACCTGCGTGTTGATCCCCTTGAGACCAAGGGAGCGCAGGGTGTCACGGTGGTTCTGCTTGCTGCCGATGTAGGACTTGACCTGCGTAATCTTGAGCTGCGCCATGATTACGCACCCGCCCCGGCACGCGCACGGAGAAGGGCCGCGGGGGCGACGTCCTCGAGCGGCAGACCACGGCGGGCCGCGATCTCCTCGGGACGCTGCAGGCCCTTGAGGGCCTCCACGGTCGCGTGCACGATGTTGATCTGGTTGTCGGAGCCGAGCGACTTCGACAGCACGTCGTGGATACCGGCGCACTCGAGCACGGCGCGCACCGGGCCACCGGCGATAACGCCGGTACCGGGGGACGCGGGCTTGAGCAGCACGACGCCGGCAGCCTTCTCACCCTGGATGGGGTGCGGGATGGTGCCCTGGATGCGGGGGACCTTGAAGAAGTGCTTCTTGGCCTCCTCAACACCCTTGGCGATGGCGGCCGGCACCTCCTTGGCCTTGCCGTATCCGACACCCACGGTGCCGTCACCGTCGCCCACCACGACCAGCGCGGTGAAGCTGAAGCGACGACCACCCTTCACAACCTTGGCGACGCGGTTGATCGCGACGACGCGCTCAACGTAAGCGGTCTTCTCGGCGGCACCTGCGCCACCGTCACGGCCCTTCCGGTCCCGCCGCTCGCCGCCACCGGCACCGCTGCCGCGGCGCTGGGGTCCAGCCATTGGAATTACCTCTCTCTGTTTCCGCTAGCGTTACGGAACCGGCTCAGAACTTCAGTCCGGCTTCGCGGGCGGCGTCCGCCAGGGCGGCGATGCGCCCGGCGTACTGGTTACCACCACGGTCGAACACGACGGCCTCGACACCGGCAGCCTTGGCGCGCTCGGCGACCAGGGCGCCGACCTGCTTGGCCTGCGCGGACTTGTCGGCCTCGCCACCACGGATCGAGGTGTCCAGGGTGGACGCCGACGCCAGGGTGTGACCCTTGATGTCGTCGATCACCTGGGCCACGATGTGGCGGTTCGAGCGGGTAACGACCAGACGGGGACGCTCCGCCGTACCCGAGAGATTCTTGCGAATCCGGATGTGGCGGCGCTTGATCGCGGCGCGCTTGTAGGCGTCGCCCTTGAGGATCTTCTGTCCGTATGCCATGGCTTACTTACCCGCCTTTCCGACCTTGCGGCGGATGACTTCGCCCTCGTACTTGACGCCCTTGGCCTTGTACGGGTCGGGCTTGCGCAGCTTGCGGATGTTGGCCGCAACCTCGCCGACCTTCTGCTTGTCGATGCCCTCGACCGAGAAGTGGGTCGGGTTCTCCACCTTGAAGGTGATTCCCTCGGGGGCCTCGACCAGGATCGGGTGGCTGTAGCCGAGGGAGAACTCCAGGTTCGAACCCTTGGCGAGCACGCGGTAACCGACACCGCTGATCTCGAGCTTCTTCACGTAACCCTGGGTCACGCCGGTGATCATGTTCGCCACCAGCGTGCGGGACAGGCCGTGCAGGGCCTTGCTCTGACGCTCGTCGTTGGGGCGGGTGACGTTCAGCACGCCGTCCTCACCCTTGGCGATGTCGATCGGCGCCACGACGGTGTGGGTCAGCGAGCCCTTGGGGCCCTTGACCGAAACCGTACGGCCGTCGATGGTGACGTCCACGCCGGCGGGAACCGCGATGGGGAGCTTGCCGATGCGCGACATAGCTGTTTCCTCCGTTCCCTTCCGTTACCAGACGTAGGCGAGGACTTCTCCGCCTACGCCCTTCTTGCCGGCCTGCTTGTCGGTGAGGAGCCCGTGGGACGTGGAGATGATCGCCACGCCGAGGCCACCCAGCACCTTGGGCAGGTTGGTGGACTTCGCGTACACCCGGAGACCGGGCTTGGAGATCCGCTTGATGCCCGCGATGGAGCGCTCACGGTTCGGGCCGAACTTCAGCTCGAGGACGAGGTTCTTGCCGACCTCGGCGTCCTCGGTCTTCCAGCCCGTGATGAAGCCCTCCTGCTGGAGGATCTCCGCGATGTGAGACTTGATCTTGGACGCCGGCATCGTCACAGAGTCGTGGTACGCCGAGTTCGCGTTCCGCAGACGCGTAAGCATGTCTGCGATCGGATCAGTCATGGTCATGAATTGGCCTTCGGCCTCTCTCGCCGGGGTTTCCTGGTGCGCCATCCCTCTCCCCGATCCGAGACGGGACGGGTGCGGCGCGGTGGACCTACGGCGTAGTAAGTCGTACGGGCGGCAGACGCCCAACCCCGCAAGCCTAAGGCATGCGCGGGCGGGCTTCTGCCGACCCAGTTGCTTACCGAGAGTCTGAATAACCCGGAATTACCGGATTACCAGGAGCTCTTGGTCACGCCCGGCAGCTCGCCACGGTGAGCCATCTCACGAAGGCACACGCGGCACAGGCCGAACTTGCGGTAGACGGAGTGCGGACGGCCGCAGCGCTGGCAGCGCGTGTAGCCGCGGACACCGAACTTGGGCTTGCGAGCAGCCTTGGCAATCAGAGCCTTCTTCGCCATCTCGCTCACGCCTCCTTGAAGGGGAAGCCGAGGTGACGAAGGAGCGCGCGGCCCTCAGCGTCGTTGGTCGCCGTGGTCACCACGGTGATGTCCATACCCCGGGTGCGGTCGATCTTGTCCTGGTCGATCTCGTGGAACATGACCTGCTCCGTGAGACCGAAGGTGTAGTTGCCACGGCCGTCGAACTGCTTGGGGGACAGGCCGCGGAAGTCGCGGATACGCGGCAGCGCCAGCGACAGGGTGCGGTCCAGGAACTCCCACATGCGGTCGCCACGGAGCGTGACGTGGGCACCGATCGGCTGACCCTCACGCAGCTTGAACTGCGCGATGGACTTGCGGGCCTTGGTGACGGCCGGCTTCTGACCGGTGATGGTGGTCAGGTCGCGGATCGCGCCCTCGATCAGCTTCGAGTCACGGGCGGCGTCGCCGACACCCATGTTGACCACGATCTTCACGAGGCCGGGGATCTGCATGACGTTCTCGTAGGAGAACTCCTCACGCAGCTTGCCCGCGATCTCCTCGCGGTACTTCGTCTTGAGACGCGGAATGGTGGTGGTAGCCATCAGATGTCCTCACCCGTCCGCTTGGCAACGCGAACCTTGTTGCCCTCGTCGTCGAAGCGGTAACCGACGCGCGTGACGACCTTGTTGCCGTCCTTCTCCACGACCAGCTGAACGTTGGAGACGTGGATCGGGGCCTCGGTGGTCACGATGCCGCCGGCCTGCGAACCGCGAGCGGTCGGACCGGCCTTGGTGTGCTTCTTGACCCGGTTGACACCCTCGACCAGGACGCGGTCCTCACGGGGGAAGGCCGCGATGACCTTGCCCTGCTTGCCCTTGTCCTTACCGGTGATGACCTGGACCAGGTCGCCCTTCTTGATCTTCATGCTCACAGCACCTCCGGCGCGAGGGAGATGATCTTCATGAACTTCTTCTCGCGCAGCTCACGGCCCACCGGGCCGAAGATACGGGTGCCACGAGGGTCGCCGTCGTTCTTCAGAATGACGGCGGCGTTCTCGTCGAAGCGGATGTACGAGCCGTCGGGACGGCGGCGCTCCTTGACGGTGCGAACGATGACCGCCTTGACGACGTCACCCTTCTTCACGTTGCCACCGGGGATCGCGTCCTTGACGGTGGCGACGATGACGTCACCGATACCCGCGTAGCGGCGGCCCGAGCCACCGAGCACACGGATGGTCAGGATTTCCTTCGCACCCGTGTTGTCGGCGACACGCAGCCGCGACTCCTGCTGGATCACGTCTATCTCCTGAATGTCTGCCGGTTCCCCGGGAGTCGGTCACCTTGGTGAACGACTCCCGGAGCCTGGCGGAACTGTCCTGCGAGGAATGCCCCGCAGGAGATTTCTTACTTGGCCTTCTCGAGGACCTCGACGACGCGCCAGCGCTTCGTCGCGGACAGCGGCCGGGTCTCCATGAGGAGGACACGGTCGCCGACGCCCGCGGCGTTCTGCTCGTCGTGAGCCTTGAGCTTCTCGGTACGGCGGATGACCTTGCCGTACAGGGCGTGGGTCACGCGGTCCTCGACGGCGACGACGACGGTCTTGTCCATCTTGTCGCTGACGACCAGACCCTGACGGGTCTTGCGGAAGCCGCGCGCGGCCTTCGTCTCTTCAGTCACGTTGCTCTCGCTCATCAGGCGCTCTCCACCGTCTCGATGCCCAGCTCGCGCTCACGCATCAGGGTGTAGATCCGGGCGATGTCCTTACGGACGGCCTTGAGCCGACCGTGGTTCTCGAGCTGGCCCGTCGCCGCCTGGAAGCGGAGGTTGAACAGCTCTTCCTTGGCCTCGCGGAGCTTCGCCAGAAGCTCCTCGTTGCCCAGCTCGCGCAGCTCGGACGCCTTGGTACCGGCCGACATCACGCTTCACCTGCCTCGCGCTTGACGATCCGGCACTTCATCGGCAGCTTGTGGGCCGCACGGGTCAGCGCCTCACGGGCGATCTTCTCGTTGGGGTAGGACAGCTCGAACATGACCCGGCCCGGGTGCACGTTCGCGATCCACCACTCGGGAGAACCCTTACCGGAACCCATGCGGGTCTCGGCCGGCTTCTTCGTGAGCGGGCGGTCCGGGTAGATGTTGATCCAGACCTTGCCGCCACGCTTGATGTGGCGGGTCATCGCGATACGGGCGGCCTCGATCTGGCGGTTGGTCACGTACGCCGGCGTGAGGGCCTGGATGCCGTACTCGCCGAACGCAACCGTGGTACCGCCCTTGGCCATGCCGCGGCGCTTCGGGTGGTGCTGCTTGCGGTGCTTGACCCTACGGGGGATCAGCATGACGGTCAGGCCTCCGTTCCGGTGCTCTCAGCCGGAGCGGCAGCGGCGGGCGCGTCGGCCTTGGGGGCCTCGGCGGCCGGAGCCGACTGCTGCTGCGGCTTGCGCCCACGACGCTCGCCACCGCGGCCACCGCGGGCCGGGCGGTCGGCGCCGCCACGGGCCGGGCGGTTGCCGGCACGGGCGGCGGCGTTCTCGGCGCGGACCTCGGCGATGTTCTTGACGTCGCCCTTGTAGATCCAGACCTTCACACCGATGCGGCCGAAGGTCGTCTTGGCCTCGAAGAAGCCGTAGTCCACGTTCGCGCGGAGCGTGTGCAGGGGCACACGGCCCTCGCGGTAGAACTCCGAGCGGGACATCTCGGCGCCGCCGAGGCGGCCACCGCACTGGATCTTGATGCCCTTGGCGCCGGCCTTCATCGTGCCCTGCATGCTCTTGCGCATGGCGCGACGGAAGGAGACGCGGGAGGAGAGCTGCTCGGCGACGGCCTGGGCAACCAGCTGAGCGTCGGTCTCGGGGCTCTTGACCTCGAGGATGTTCAGCTGGACCTGCTTGCCGGTGAGCTTCTCGAGCTGACCGCGGATCTTGTCGGCCTCCGCACCGCGGCGGCCGATGACGATGCCCGGACGAGCCGTGTGGATGTCCACGCGGACGCGGTCACGGGTGCGCTCGATCTCGACCTTGGAGATGCCGGCGCGCTCCATGCCGGACGTCAGCATCCGACGGATGGCGACGTCTTCCTTGACGTAGTCCTTGTACAGCTTGTCGGCGTACCAACGCGACTTGAAGTCGGTCGTGACACCGAGCCGGAACCCGTGCGGGTTTACCTTCTGGCCCATTACCGGGTTCCTTCCTTGCTGCTGACGACCACGGTGATGTGGCTGGTCCGCTTGCGGATCCGGTAGGCGCGGCCCTGGGCACGCGGACGGAACCGCTTCAGGGTCGGGCCCTCGTCGACGTACGCCTCGGAAATGAAGAGGCTGTCGGCGTCGGTGTGGTCGTAGTTGTGCGCGGCGTTGGCGATGGCGCTGTCCAGCACCTTGCCGACCGGCACGCTCGCGGCCTGCGGGGCGAAACGCAGGACCGCCTGAGCCTCCGTGGCATCCATGCCACGGATGAGGTCCACCACGCGGCGGGCCTTCATGGGCGTGACGCGGATGTACCGCGCCTGGGCCCTGGCTTCCATGGTTGTCCCTTCAGTGTTTGTCATGATCTCTCACACCCCGCTGACTAGCGGCGCTTCGACTTCCGGTCGTCCTTGACGTGACCCCGGAAGGTGCGCGTCGGCGAGAACTCGCCGAGCTTGTGGCCGACCATGGACTCGGTGACAAACACCGGGATGTGGGTCTTGCCGTTGTGCACCGCGATCGTGTGGCCGAGCATCGCCGGGACGATCATCGAGCGACGGGACCAGGTCTTGATGACGTTCTTGGTACCGGCTTCGTTCTGGACGTCCACCTTCTTGATCAGGTGGTCGTCGACGAAGGGTCCCTTCTTCAAGCTACGAGGCATCTCAACCCGTCCTTAGCGCTTCTTGTTCGTCTTGCGGCGGCGGACGATGTACTTGTTCGACGCCTTCTTGGGCGAACGAGTACGGCCTTCCTTCTTGCCCCAGGGGGACACCGGGTGGCGACCACCCGAGGTACGGCCTTCGCCACCACCGTGCGGGTGGTCCACCGGGTTCATGACCACACCACGCACGGTCGGGCGAACGCCCAGCCAGCGCTTACGGCCCGCCTTGCCCCAGTTGATGTTGCTCTGCTCGGCGTTGCCGACCTCGCCGACCGTGGCGCGGCAGCGCTGGTCGACCAGGCGGATCTCTCCGGACGGCATGCGCAGGTGGGCCATCGAGCCCTCCTTCGCGAGCAGCTGCACGGAGGCACCGGCGGAGCGGGCGAACTTGGCGCCGCCACCGGGACGGAGCTCGATCGCGTGGATCGTGGTACCGACCGGGATGTTGCGGAGCGCCAGGTTGTTGCCCGGCTTGATGTCGGCCCCGGGACCGTTCTCGACGCGGTCGCCCTGCTGCAGGTTGCGCGGGGCGAGGATGTAGCGCTTCTCGCCGTCGGCGTAGTGCAGCAGCGCGATGCGCGCGGTGCGGTTGGGGTCGTACTCGATGTGCGCGACCTTCGCCGGCACGCCGTCCTTGTCGTGCCGACGGAAGTCGATGACACGGTAGGCGCGCTTGTGTCCGCCACCCTGGTGGCGAACGGTCACACGACCGGCGTTGTTACGGCCGCCCTTGCTGTGCAGCGGGCGGACCAGCGACTTCTCCGGCGTGGACCGCGTGACCTCGACGAAGTCGGCGACGCTGGAGCCACGACGGCCCGGCGTAGTCGGCTTGTACTTGCGGATTCCCATTTCTCAGTCCTCGTCCGATTCCGGACGATCCGGACCTCCGTCAGGAGGTCGGACCGCCGAAGATGTCGATACGGTCGCCCTCGGCGAGGGTCACGATCGCGCGCTTGCTGTCGGCACGCTTGCCGAAGCCCGTGCGGGTCCGCTTCCGCTTGCCCTGGCGGTTGATCGTGTTGACCCCGGTGACCTTGACCGAGAAGACCGCCTGGACGGCCTCCTTGATCTGGGTCTTGTTGGAGCCCGGCGCGACGATGAACGTGTACTTGTTCTCGTCGAGGAGCGCGTAGCTCTTCTCGGACACGACCGGCTTCAGCAGCACGTCACGGGGGTCCGTGAAGGCCTTGCTGGCCGGGGTGACGACGGTGTTCTTGCCCTCGGCCTCGTGGCGGCGCGCCTTGGCGACGCGCGCGGCCTTGGCGGCCTTGGCCGCCTTGGAGGCGATGCTCGGGTGACGCGTAGCCATCAGGCTTCGCTCCCTTCGGTGTCAGCGGCCTTGTTGGGGCCAGACACGAAGGACTCGAAAGCGGCCTGGGTGAAGACCACGTCGTCCGAGACGAGAACGTCGTACGTGTTCAGCTGGCCCGGCTCCAGGATGTGGATCTGGGGCAGGTTGCGGGCGGACAGCCACGCGGCCTCGTCGGCGCGGTCGACGACCAGGAGCAGGTTCTTGCGCTCCGAGATCTTGCCGAACAGCGTCCGGGCGGCCTTCGTGGACGGGGTCTCGCCCTCGATGACGCCGGTGACGACGTGGATGCGGTCGTGGCGGGCCCGGTCGGTGAGGGCGTGGCGCAGGGCCGCGGCCTTCATCTTCTTCGGGGTCCGCTGCGAGTAGTCACGCGGCTGCGGGCCGTGGACGACGCCACCGCCGGCGAACTGCGGCGCACGGGTCGAACCCTGGCGGGCGCGGCCGGTGCCCTTCTGGCGGTACGGCTTCTTGCCGCCACCGCGGACCTCGCCGCGACGCTTGGTCTTGTGCGTGCCCTGGCGGGCAGCGGCGTTCTGCGCGACGACGACCTGGTGGATCAGCGGGATGCTGATCTTCTCCACGCCGAAGATCTCCGCGGGGAGCTCGACGCTTCCGGTCTTCTCGCCGGCAGGCGAAAGGATGTCAACAGTGCTCATCGGTACCTCAGGCCCCCTTGGCCGCGGTGCGGACCAGGACGAGGCCGCCGTTCGGACCGGGAACCGCGCCCTTGATGAGCAGCAGACCCTTCTCCGCGTCAACGGCGTGGACGGTCAGGTTCTGGGTGGTGACCCGCTCGTTGCCCATGCGGCCCGCCATGCGGAGGCCCTTGAACACGCGGCCCGGAGTGGCGCAGCCACCGATGGAGCCCGGGGAGCGGTGCTTGCGCTGGGTGCCGTGTCCGGCGCCGAGGCCCTTGAAGTTGTGACGCTTCATGACACCGGCGAAGCCCTTGCCCTTGCTCTTGCCGGTGACGTCGACCTTCACGCCGGACTCGAAGACCTCGGCGCTGACTTCCTGACCGAGGGTGTACTCGGAGGCGTCGGCGGTACGGATCTCGACGAGGTGACGGCGGGGGGTGACGTCGGCCTTGGCGAAGTGGCCCTTGAGGGGCTTGTTCACCTTGCGCGGGTCGATCTCGCCGAACGCGATCTGGACGGACTCGTAGCCGTCGACGTCGTTCGTGCGGACCTGGGTGACGACATTGGGGCCGGCCTTGACGACGGTGACCGGAACAACACGGTTGTTCTCGTCCCACACCTGCGTCATGCCGAGCTTCTCGCCCAGGATGCCCTTGATCTGCTTAGCCATTCTCAGATCACCGGCCTTCAGAGCTTGATCTCGATGTCGACACCGGCCGGGAGGTCGAGTCGCATCAGAGAGTCAACGGTCTTGGGGGTCGGGTCGAGGATGTCGATCAGGCGCTTGTGCGTGCGCATCTCGAAGTGCTCGCGCGAGTCCTTGTACTTGTGCGGCGACTTGATGACGCAGTACACGTTCTTCTCAGTGGGCAGCGGCACCGGGCCCGCGACCGACGCACCAGTGCGAGTCACCGTCTCGACGATCTTCTTCGCCGAAGAGTCGATGACCTCGTGGTCGTAGGCCTTGAGCCGGATGCGGATCTTCTGTCCCGCCATGGCTACTCAGTAGTCCTGTCTCTCGTAACGCTCTGGACCCGGTGGCCCTTGTCCATTCCGCTCCCCCTCCGACCCACGCGGTCGGGCGTGTCGCACCCTCGCTGACATGGATGTCCCTCTTCGGGACTTCCCTGCATGGGAGTGCGGACCCTTCCGGAACCGCGGGCCGGGGGCGAGAGGCCCACCGGGTGCCTGGCCTGCACCCCGCTGACGCTTCCCGGAAGATTCCCGTACGTCCGCCCCTGAGCAGGGACGACGAGTACTGTGGGACTCGCTTCCGGTCCCCCCGGCGGGAGGCGCGCAGCATCGGCACTCGACCGAGCAACCCCGCTAGTCTGCCATACGAGGCGCGGGGCTGGCCAATCGGGCCGGAGAGAATACCCCGGGGGTGACGGAGATCAAACCCAGGCCCTTGCGGATGCGTCTCCTCCATCGGGCACCTCAGGTGCGGTGGTGCTCCAGGAAGCCGTCGATCGCGCCCGGCGGGTTGGCAGCCTCGGTGGCCTCCAGCTCCCAGCCAGGGCGGTCCATGTCGAAGAGGACGACGGGCAGCGACCTGCCGAACACTCGACGCAGGCAGCCGTCGGCGTGCAGGCTGCGGGCGGCGGCGGTGCAGACGACGTCGAACTCGCGCACGAGCAGATCGCCACGCTCCTCGTCCCCGTCCCCGTCCCCGTCCTCCTCGTACCAGAGTCCCGTGGCCTCGGCCTCGGCCAGGTGGAGAACGCTGCCGGTCCGGTCCTCGGGAACGTGGCCGACTCTCCCGAACCCCTCCAGCGGCCAGTACGCGTACTCCCACGCGGCCGTTCCCTCGTGCGAGCACTCGTGGGCCAGCACCCGGCGGACCTCGCGCCGCGTGTTGTGGCCGACGGCCACGTAGGGGAACCGGGGGTCCTGGTCGACGTGATCGACGCGGAGGGACACGACGTAGATGTCGGAACGGAGCCCGGCCGGAAACGCTTCGACCAGGTGCCGCACGCCGCGGACGACGTGCTCCCGGAAGCCCGAGGCGGCCGTTTCCGCGGGCATGTCAGAAGCCCCACGGATCGGGGTGGGGCACGGCTGCACGCTCCTCCGACCAGATGAGGCGGGCTTCCAGGTCCGCGCCCAGGATCTCCCGGAGACGGTCGACGGCCCACCCGGTCCACTGCACGGCTCCCGGGAACTCCGGCACCCGGAAGGCGGGCAGCCCGGCGGGTACGGCTTCGGGGAGGAAGACCGTCGTCTTCATCTGGCCCGTGCCCTTCTTCGGCTTGGACGACCGGCGCCGATCGACACAGTCGACGACCTTCTCCGCCAGGAGCAGGAGGTAGTCGGGCTCGGCATCCGGGTCGCTGCCTTCCGGGAAGACCGGAAGGTACCGTCCCGCCGTCGACAACTCGTCCGCGAGGAGCGCGGCGACACGACGGCTGAAGACGGGGGCTCCGGGATACGCGCAAGGGAACTCCGCCGGTCGCAGCCGCGGATTGCCGACCCATTCCGCGCCGAACGACTCCGGCAGGTCCGCGCGGTCCCCGG
This sequence comes from Streptomyces sp. NPDC001599, assembly GCF_042893535.1. Lineage (NCBI taxonomy): Bacteria > Bacillati > Actinomycetota > Actinomycetes > Kitasatosporales > Streptomycetaceae > Streptomyces > Streptomyces sp. NPDC001599. The sequence goes on along the minus strand of NZ_JBIAVA010000002.1, from coordinate 391,598 downwards.
TGCGCAGCCAGCGGATCAGCCCGCGGTGGGCGTACTCCTCCAGGGACAGGGCCCGGAAGTCTCCCAGGCTCGGCATCAGACGGTAGACCGCGAGGGGCCCACCGAGGCGGTCAGTGGTCATCACGCCGTCCAGACCGCGCCGGGGCCCGGTGCACCGGTGGCGAGCTCACCCTCGACCTGGCGGCCGATGCCGCGCAACTCCCGACGGAGCTGGGCACGGATGGCGCGGACACCCATTCCCTGGTCCACGCCGTCACGCACGACCTGCTCGAGGTGTTGGTTGACGCGGCGCAGGAAGGGTTCGCGGTGGGTGTAGTTGTGGGGGGACGGGTGACGGAGCGGGATTCCGTTGGCTGCGTCGTTGACATCGACTCCATACCTCTCCAGCAGTGCACGGCTGCGGGCTCCGGGTACCCAGTGACCCGCGTTGCCTCCGGACGGAACGATATGGGCGGCGGCGTGGCCGCGCGGCACCCGGCGGCCCTCACGCCTCATGTTTCTCCGCAGTCGCCGTGCGTTCTGCCGACACGTGAGAAGACCCAGGTAGTCGATCCAGAGCAGCGGGTTGAGGGTGTAACGGTACGGATTCGGGCCGGCCTCGGTCCCCAAGGGATCGGGGCTGATATAGGCCGCTGTCGCCGGGTCGTAGTGCCGGAAGTAGTTGTAGTGGAGCCCTGTCTCCTCGTCGAAGTACTGCCCGGGAAAGCGAAGCGGCGTGTACGCCGTGGCCTCCGGGTCGGGGGCGGTGAGTCCCCAGAGTGTGGCCTTGGAGCACCACACGAGGTCGCCCTCTTCGGAGACGAGCTCGGTCGGCGTACCGACGAGGTCGGTGACGACGGCGAAGAACCGTTCGTCGACGACTTTCTGAGGGGCGTGGGCCAGTGTGGTGCGTTCGGTCTGCGCGACGGGGCGCACTCCTTCGCGGTCCCAGGTGAGTGAGTGCTCCTCCGGGCCGTCGTGCGTGCGCGTGCTCTGCTCCACCAGGTGCGGGCCGTCCCAGGTGAAGCGGGTCTCCTCCACCACCGTTGTTCCGTCGGTGTCCATGCGGAACTTCGCGACGCGGCGCCCGAGGGGGTCGTAGCGGTAGCGCCACAGCGTCCCGTCGGGCGTGAGTACGGAGGTCAGGCGGTCCTCGGCGTCCCAGGTGTAGCGCCAGATGTCGGGTTTGCGGGAGAGCCGGGTCCTACGGCGCACGGTCACGCGGCCCGCCGCGTCGTACTCGTAGCGGACCGTACCGGCTCGCGAGACCCGGTGACCCGAGTGTTCGCGCCCCCCGCGCTCTTCCGGCGCCGGCTGTCCCTCGGGCCACGAGGCCCAGGTCTGGTTTCCCGTCTCGTCGTACGCGTAGGTCTCGGTCCAGTCCGGCGCACGAACGGCCGTGACCCGTCCCACCGTGTCGACGTCGAACGTACGGCGCCCTGCGCCCTGTTCGTCCAGCGCCGTCACGCAGCCGTCGGCCCGGTAGGTGTACGTCTGCTGCCTGAGCGGCCTGGCGGACGGCGCGCCGGACAGGGTCTGGCCCGTGAGTCGGTCCTCGGTGTCCCAGGACTGCCCGAGGAGGAGGCCGGACCGGCCCAGCCGCCGCGTGGTCTCCCGTCCCGCGGCGTCGTACGACGAGACCAGGGCCCGTCCGGAGGCGGTCAGCCTGGTGCGGTTGCCCGCAGCGTCGTAGTCGTACCGGGTGGTGACTCCGCTCGGCGTCGTACGGAGCGTCGGCCGGCCGAGCTCGTCGTACGCCGTCGTGGTCGCGCGCCCGTCGATCGCTTCCCTCGTGATGCGTCCGGCGGTGTCGTAGACGTAGCTGAGCGTGGCGTCGGCACCGGTGGCACTGAGGAGCCGGCCGGCGGCGTCGTGGGAGAAGACGGTCGTGGCCGAGTCGTCGACCTTCTTCTCCACCTGGTTGCCCACGCTGTCGTAGCAAAAGGCCGTCGTCTGGCCGAGCGGGTTGGTACGGCTGAGCAGTTGCCCGGCCGCGTCGTACGCGTACGTCACCGTCCGGCCGTCGAAGTCGGTCTCCGCGACTGGTCGGCCCGCCGCATCGTGCACGTAGTCCCAGGTGGCTCCGCGCGGACCACCGACCTGGACGAGGCGCAGCTCGGTGTCGTGCACGAAGTCGTACCGGGCTCCGTCGGGTGTCGTCCGGGACGTCAGCAGGTCGAACGGGCCATAGGTGTAACGGGTGACCTGACCCAGCGCGTCGGTGTGAGTGACGCAGTTTCCCTCGCCGTCGTAGGTCCAGTGTTCACCGCTGCCGTCCGGGTCGCGCCGGGACGCCTCATGGCCCTCGACGGTCCAGGTCGTCGCGGTCGTGGCACCCAGCGGATCAGTGACAGTGGCGCTCCGGCCGAAGGTGTCGTAGGTGTAGTACCAGACGGCTCCGAGCGGGTCCGTCGCGGACAGTGGCTGCCCGGCCGCGTTGTTGGTGAAGGACTGCACCGCGCCCAGTTGGTCGGTGAGAGAGGTGAGGGCACCGGTCCTGTCCCGAGTGAACGCCACGGTGGCGCCGTCGGGTTGGGTCACGGCCGTGCAGTTGCCCCGGTCGTCCCACTCCTGGCGGAACACTGCCCCGTCGTAGCCGGTCAGCTCGACGAGAAGGTTGAGCTCGTTGTACCGCGCCGTGGAGGTGGAGCCGTCGGGAAGGTGGACGGCCTCGAGGTTCCCGGCCGTATCCCACTCCATCCGGGTGGTGCGGCCCAACGCATCCGTACGGGCGACGAGTTGGTCGCGTCGGCTCCATTCCTGCCGGACCACGTGCCCCAGCGGGTCCGTCTCGGCGACCATCTGGTAGGCATCGTTGAACTGGTAGACCGTGGTGTGGCCCAACGAGTCGACAGCGGTGGTGCGGTGTGCCTCGTCGTCGTAGGTGAACGTGTAGTCCAGGAACCCCTCGGTGCCTTGGCCTGCGGTGCAGCGTCCGGCGTCGTCGTAGGCGAAGCGGTACCAACCTCCGTTCCGGTCCTCCCAGCGCGTCAGGCGGCGGCGCTCGTCGTAGCTGAAGCACAGGGGGAGGCCCGAGGAGTTGGTGACCGAGGCGAGGTTGCCGGCCGGGTCGTAGCCGTAGCGGACCAGAACGGGCCGGTCCGGGTCGCTGTCCAGGCACAAAGCCGTGATCCTGCCGCTCTCGCAGGTCACGCCGATGCGGTATCCGCCGTGGTGTGCGATGGCCTCCGGAGTGCCGTCGGCCCTGTACGAGACCGTGATCGTGTTGTCGTTGCGGTCTCTGACCGCCGTGAGCGGCAGTTCGGCGGGTGGGCTCTGCGACAGTGGCCGGAAGGCCATGGTCCGCCCGTCCTCGGGCCGGTGCACGGTGATCTCGCCCTCGGAAGTGCCGTCCCAGGCCATGGGCCATGCCGGGCCCTCGACCGGCAGCACGGGCAGGTCGGGCTCCGGCACCGGGTAAGTGAGGATCATTCCGTCCTCGGTCACGTAGCGCACCCCGGTCGGGTCGAGGGCGAGACGCTGGTCGAGTGTCGTGGTCCAACTCCGCCCCAGCAGCCGCCCTCCCCGGGTGCCGGTGCGGTAGTGCCGTTCGAAGAGCAGCGGCAACATCCCGTCCAACGACACATCCGTCGCGGACATCACCATTTCGCCGGTGGCCATGTCGACCGGGTCGCCGCGCGTCAGTAGCTTCTTCATCTGCCGACCGAGCGACCGGGCGCTTCTGCCCAGCCCCTTCACGCCGAGAGCCATGCCTTTGAGCCCGGTCTTTCCCAGTGCCTTCGCTCCCTTGGCGAGTCCGCCGAGGGTGGTGAGCCCCTTCATGCCGGGTATGCAGTCCAGCGCGGCCAGTCCCACGTCCCACAGGGACGCTTGCCCCTTACTGTATTTGTAGAGCGTGTCGGCTAGGACGACGAGGGCGGCGACGAGGACGATCGCGCCGAGGATCGGCCCGCCGATGATCATCGCGACGATGCCGACGACCGCGACGACGACCTTGCAGACCGCGACGATCGAGTCCCAGTTGTCGGAGAACCAGTCGCCGACGTCCTCCCACCAGGACCGGTTCTGGATACCGGCGTCGGACGCCTCGTCGATCTTGCCCTTGGCCTCCCGCGCCGCGTCGTCACGCATCTTGCGCGCGTCCTCGGCCATCTTCTTCGCCGCGTCCAGCGCACCCTGCGCGGAGTCGACGGCCGACTGCGCGTTGGTCTGCGCGGTCCTGGCGTGCTGCGCGTCACGGGTGGCGGCACGCACCTTCGCCTCGTCCGGCTTGTCCCCGTCCGACTTGCTGCCCGTCGGATCGTCCTTGTACTTGTCCGCCTCCTTCGACGCCCGGGTCACCCACGAGTCCGCCGAGGACAACTTCGACTGCGCCGAGGCCAGGTCCTGGCGGGCCTCCCGCGCCTTGACCAGGGCCTTGTCCGCCAGGGCCTGCGCCCGCTCCAGCTTCGGCCAGAAGTCCGCGAGCGCGTCGCCGCACATCCCGTACGACTTCTCCAGCTTCTTGAGGTTCTTGGGGACCCCGGAGAACTCCTCCTTGAAGACCGTCGCCGACTTCCCCGCCCACTCCGCGAGCGTCGACTCCCCCGCCATCCCCTTCACCAGACGCAACGCCTCCGAGACGTCGTCGGCGAAGTCGTGCAACGTCTTCGCGAGCGTCCGCACCCGCTGCGGATCCCCCGGGGTCGGGTCCTTGTCCAGGTCCAGCACATGCCAGTCACTCGGCCTGTGGCCCACCATTCCGCAACCCCCGTCGGCTCACACGCCGCACCAGCGACCACCCGTACGCACACGTGAACCTACAAGGCACCGCAGTTCGAAGAAAGATGGCTCCGCAGGGCAAGACACCGTGGTGCGCCCGCGTGGACGCCGCGGGATCAGCGTCTGCGCATCGCCTTCCAGGCGTCGCTCGCCGCGTAGGCGAGGCTCAGCCGCCACGCGTCCAGCTTGTTCCGCACCGTTGAGGCGACGCGCCAGCACTTCAGCCACGTCGGCAGTCGTCGGAAGGGTACGAAGGTCAGGGTGTCGTCGATGGCGTTCACGGCGATGCTCCTGCGGCCCGGGCCTGCCGCCCGCAGTGCGGCGTACAACTCCGGCGTCAGCGTGCCGTTGAGACGGGCCGCCGTCCCCGCCGCGGTGAAGGCGAAGCCTCGCTGGGCGATGTCCGGGAGTTGCATCGCCCTGACGATCCGGGGTGACGCCTCCTCCAGCGAGCAGTTGAAGGCGAGTCCGATGGCCGCCGTGCCGAGGCTGCGCTCGCCGCGCGCGAAAGCGGCGTCCCACTCCGCCGGGTCGTCGAGAGCCAGCAGCCGTTCGCCGGTCCGCCAGTCCCAGTCCTTCGTCACCCCGCGAACCGGAACGTCGACGTGATCGCGTCGAAGATGTCGAAGAAGGAGTCCGCGAGGTCGAGGACCTGGCTGCTGCCCGCGACCAGGGCGACCTTGCCCTCCTGGCCGGGGACCGGGATGTACGTCTGCATGAGCACGGCGCGGACCGTGCGGTTCAGGGCGTCGTCCGGGACCGGGATGTCCTCGACGCCCTGAGTGCGGGCGGCGGGGCCCACGCCGGGGATGTCGACCGTGGTGACCTTGCGCCAGGAGTCGCCCGGCTTCTTCGCCTCCTTGACGGCGAGTTGGGCGGCGATGGCGGCCGGGTCGGTGGGGAGAGGGGCGCCGGAGGGCGTGCGGCCGCCGATCAGGGAGACCGTGACCGAGCCCGTGATCGGGGTGTCGCCGCCGAAGCTCTCGGCCATGCAGCCGCAGTACAGCGCGCCCGACTTCCACGCGTCGGAGGCCGCCTTCTGGAGGAAGGTGACATAGGCGGCGCGGGAGGGCTTCAGCTCCGGGTGTCGGCGTATGCGGTCGTCGACCATGCGGCGGATGGAGTCGTCCCGCGACTCCGGGCGTACGTCGAACTCCCACCAGGATTCCGGGACCTTGATCCGGAAACCGCCCCGCTCGACGGTCAGTGCCTCCGTGTACCGGGCCATGTCGTGCGCGGCCTCCCCGTGCGTCGTCGTCGTTCGATCCGATGTTCCGACATGGTCCCACCGACCGGGAGGCCGGTCATCGGTCACCGCCGTCTCAGGGGCGGTTGTCCGCGTTGCGCAGCCGGGCGAAGGAAGTGTTCAGGCCGTGCTTCAGCAGGCGGGACAGCGGGCGTTCCACGAAGCGGTGGATCAGGTAGCTCAGGAGCAGGAAGCCCGTGACGAGTACGGCGATCAGCAGGCGGGCGTCCATCGTGTCGCGGAGGCGGGCGATGAGGGCCGTGCCGGCCGCGTAGTGGACCAGGTAGAGGGGGTAGGTCATGGCGCCCGCCGTGACGAGCCACTTCCAGCGGATCCGGTCGGTGTACCCGAGCGCCACGGCGACCATGAAGAGCAGGAAGACCGTGAAGATCGCCACGCTGCCGCGCCAGCCGGAGACGCGTTCGACGTCCTCGATGCGGTTGCCCAGCTCCAGCTGGCCCATCAGCCACGCCATGGCGAGGATGCCCCACAGGAGCAGGTCCTGGCCGAAGCGGTGCATGAGGTAGAGGGCGAGGCCGGCGATGAAGTACCAGGCGCCGTCCGGGTTGGCGACCAGTTCGAGCAGCGGCAGGCGGGCGGCCGGCGCGAGCATCGCGACCGCGCCCCACACGCAGCAGAAGACCACGACCCTGCGGTACGTCAGGCCCATGGCGACGACGACCAGGAAGAGCAGGTAGAAGCGCAGTTCGGACCAGAGGGTCCAGTAGACGCCGTCGACGTTGGGGACGCCGGAGCCGGACTGGAGCATGGTCAGGTTGAGCAGCACCTCGCGCAGCCGGAGGCGCTCCCACACGCCGGGGACGGCGATCAGTACGGCCGTGGTGAACAGGACCGCGAACCAGTACGCCGGGTAGAGCCGGATCACCCGGGAGACGAAGAACTGGCGCGGGGTGCGGCCCCAGCACGACATGCAGATCACGAAGCCGCTGATGACGAAGAAGATCTCGACGCCTATCCAGCCGTAGGAGGCGAGGCGGAACACCGTGGGCATGATCTCGGAGACCGGGCGGTCCCAGATCGGGTTGCCGGGGCGGTCGGCGCGCCAGGTCCCGGCGTAGTGGTGCGCGGCCACCATCAGCGCGGCCAGCAGGCGGATGCCGTCGATGACGTACAGCCGGCCGCCCGCCCGCCTGTGCCCCGCGGGCTTCGGGTCCGGCGGGGTGACGACGAGCGGGGGGAGCGGTTGTCTCAGCCGGACCTCCGCCCGCTCGGGCACCGATGTTCCGTTGTCCACTGCACGCACCATTCGAACAGACAAGAACAGTGCGCACGCGAACGGTAGGGGGTTCGGCAAGCCGCCGCCCGGACTCCGTGGTGTGTTCCCGGGCTGTTCGCCTCCGGTTCAGCCGGCGCCCCCGGGGGCGCCGGTCAGCCGGTGAGCCGGTCTTGGCCACCGGAACACGCAAGTGGACCCGTTACAGAAAGTCGCTCACTCGCATGGAGCAAAAACTGTAGTGGCCGATGTAGACATGCGGGCGTCGTTGAGGTTAGTGTTCTGTTGTAGCCAAGAAGTCAGCAAGGCGCGGCAGAGACGAACTGCCCGTCGGCAACACACAGAACGAGGACACACAGGTACGGCAGAGAGAAGGAGGAGGACGCCATCAGGATCGCCCGGGCGAGAAGGTTCTCACCGGGTACCGCAGGCCCCGGAACGGAAGGTGGTCCCACGGTCACGCATCCGCGATCCCTCAACTGCCCGTCCCTTCTGAAGGGGCGGCGCGGAATCAGAAGGTCGGCACAGTAGGCCGACAGATGGTGTTACAAATCCCTCGGGGCCTTGGTGCCGTTCGGCACCAAGGCCCCTCGACGCATTCCCCGAACAGAGGTGCAGATGACCGCAGGTACACCGCTCGACCGGATCGACGACGACGACTACCCCGCGTACACCATGGGACGAGCCGCCGAGATGCTCGGCACCACGCCCGCCTTCCTGCGGGCCCTCGGTGAAGCCCGGCTGATCACCCCGCTGCGCTCGGAGGGCGGCCATCGCCGCTACTCCCGCTATCAGCTGCGGATCGCCGCTCGCGCCCGCGAGATGGTCGACCAGGGGACTGCCATCGAGGCAGCCTGCCGCATCATCATCCTGGAGGACCAGCTCGAAGAGGCCCAGCGCATCAACGAGGAACTGCGACGCGGTGGCGCCGAAGCCCCGGGCGACGGGTCCGGGAGCGGCCGTCCCTCACGGTAGGGCAAGGCGGCCTCTCCACCAGGGCGGAGCAGCGGATAAAATCGGTCCTCATGTCGAAGCCTGACGAGCTGCTCATTGACATCGCTGCTCTCGTGGAGTCCGGACAGAGCAGCCGGATGTCCTTGACCGTGGTCACCCACGGTGCTGTCATCACCGGTCGCCTGGCCCCCGAGAGGGTGTGGAGGCAGAGGGTTTCGGAAGTGCTGACGGACTCCGCCGACCTGGGCGACTTCTCCGCCGTCTTCGAGGCCCCCGCGAAGCATGACGGACCGCCCACGCATCTGCACTTCCACGTCGCCCGGATCCTCCAGGGCACGATGGGGATCCCGGAGACGGGCGGGATGTACCGCGTGGCGCTGGAGGACGTCAGTGCCTGGACCGTGGGCGACTTCAGCTACTCCGACCACTGAGGCCGCTTCCCGGCGACCCGCCGTGGCGGGGGCGGTTCAGCGGGCGAGGACGGGGGCGCCCAGGGCGTTGCCGAGTTCGTCGGTGATGTCGCGCAGGCGGACCCGGTCCGTGTACGCGGAACCGTTGCGTACGGCGGTCAGCCGGGTCCGGGTGACCAGGCCGGTGTACTGGCCGTCCTGGTCGCAGACGACGAGGTGACCCGTGCGGGCGGCGGCCATGACGGACAACGCCACCTCGACCGTCATGTCGTCCCAGACCTGGGGTCCGGCCGCGTCCACGGCGTCGGCAACCGTCCCGTGCACGGCGTTGGTGCCCGTCGAGCGGGGACACGTCTGGAGCAGCGTCACGAAGTTCCTCCTGCAAAGATGGGACGGCATTGCGCGGCACATACCAGGGAATTTCCGCAGCGCAGAGCGCGTGGAGAATTGCACGAGAATGCCGAATGAGCGGGAATCCGTGTTCTTGGAACTGCGAATTCCTCGCAGTGGTCCCACGGGCTGGAGCAGCTGCGAAACGTATATGCAGCTGGGGCCCGCACCCCGAGGGATGCGGGCCCCAGCTGCAAAGTGTGCGCCGGATGACGCGCCGACGTCAGGCGAGGACGATGTTCTCGGCCGTCGGGCCCTTCTGGCCCTGCGCGATGTCGAAGCTCACCTTCTGGCCTTCGAGCAGCTCGCGGAAGCCCTGGGCGGCGATGTTCGAGTAGTGGGCGAACACGTCCGCGCCGCCACCGTCCTGCTCGATGAAGCCGAAGCCCTTTTCCGCGTTGAACCACTTCACGGTGCCAGTAGCCATGTCTTGTCTCCTTTGGGGCAGTGCGCCGGCGTCCGCACTGTACGAACGCCGTGTCGCCGTGATGATCACCCCGCCGGAAAAACCGGTGTCAAATTCGGGAACCACAACTGCAACTGAAATCGACAGTAGCACGTCGCAGCGGTCTTTGTGCGCCGAGTAATTCCATTCCGTTCGCGGCTGTAAGAAAACTGCCCGTGCCCTCCGTGAAAACTTCGCCTCGCGAGTGCAGATATAAGGGTGGCGGGCCCCCCGGTCCGTCCGGTCCGTCGGGTCCGTCAGATGACGCCCTGGGCCAGCATCGCGTCGGCCACGCGCTCGAAGCCGGCGATGTTCGCGCCGGTGACGTAGTCGCCGGGGGCGTCGTACCGCTCGGCCGTCTCGTGGCAGGTGGTGTGGATGCTGGTCATGATGTCCGCCAGCTCCTCCTCGACCCGCGCCGCCGTCCACGACGTACGGGCGTGGTTCTGCGCCATCTCCAGGGCGCTGACCGCGACGCCGCCCGCGTTGGCCGCCTTGCCGGGGCCGAAGGCGACGCCGGCCTGCTGGAGCAGGTGGACGGCCTCGGGGGTGGTCGGCATGTTCGCGCCCTCGGAGACCGCCTTCACGCCGTTGCGGACAAGGGTGGCGGCGGCGTTCTCGTCCAGCTCGTTCTGCGTGGCGGACGGGAGGGCCAGGTCGGCCGGAACGTCCCAGACGCTGCCGCCGGGCACGAAGCGGGCCGAGGCACCCCGGCGCTCGGCGTACGCGTCGACGCGGCCGCGCTCGACCTCCTTGATCTGCTTCAGCAGGTCGAGGTCGATGCCCTTCTCGTCGACGACGTAGCCGGAGGAGTCCGAGCAGGTGACGGCGTTGGCGCCGAGGGCGGTCAGCTTCTCGATGGTGTAGATCGCCACGTTGCCGGAGCCGGAGACGACCGCGGTCTGGCCTTCCAGGTCCTCGCCGCGCTCGCGCAGCATCGCCGCCGCGAACAGGACGTTGCCGTAGCCGGTCGCCTCCGGGCGGATCAGCGAGCCGCCCCAGCCCTGGCCCTTGCCGGTGAGGACGCCGGCCTCCCAGCGGTTGGTGATCCGGCGGTACTGGCCGAAGAGGTAGCCGATCTCGCGGCCGCCGACGCCGATGTCCCCCGCCGGGACGTCCGTGTGCTCGCCGATGTGCCGGTACAGCTCCGTCATGAAGGACTGGCAGAACCGCATGACCTCCGCGTCGCTGCGCCCGTGCGGGTCGAAGTCGCTGCCGCCCTTGCCGCCGCCGATACCGAGGCCGGTCAGCGCGTTCTTGAAGATCTGCTCGAAGCCCAGGAACTTGATGACGCCCAGGTTCACGGACGGGTGGAAGCGCAGACCGCCCTTGTACGGGCCCAGCGCGCTGTTGAACTCGACGCGGAAGCCCCGGTTGACGCGGACGCGGCCCTGGTCGTCCTGCCACGGCACCCGGAACATCACCTGCCGCTCCGGCTCGACCAGCCGCTCGATGAGGCCCGGCTCGGCATACTCGGGGCGGGCCGCGACGACCGGCGCCAGGGTCTCCAGGACCTCGTGGGCCGCCTGGTGGAACTCGGGCTGGGCCGGGTTGCGGTGCTCGATCTCGGTGAGCAGGTGGTCGAGGGTGGTCTGCGTCTCGCTTCGCGTCGTCACAGGGGCCCTTTCTGGCACGGCGGGCACCGGTCGCATGCAGCGACCGGTGGGAGGCGCTCGGCGCCGTTGCCGCGCGCGGGACACTTAAGTGTTACGCGCATGTAAACCCCGTGGCCAGCACCCGATCACTGGATGAGACGAAGGCCTCCCGGCAACGTCGGCCTCCCGGCGACGCTACCCCTCCCCGTTCAGCATCGCGGCGGTCAGGACATTGCCCGCGACGCCCCAGCCTCCGTCCGGGACCTCGTCGACCAGGACGACGGTGGTCGGGCGGGCGCGCTCCCCGTAGATCTCCGCGTAGAGGTCGGTGGTGCGTTCGACGATCTTCCGCTTGTCCTCCGCCGAGAGCGTGCCCGCGGGGACCTTGAAGTGGGCGAAAGGCATGTCAGATCATTCCTCCGTTGGCGCGCAGAATCTGGCCGTTCACCCAGTGCCCGGCGGGGCTGCCGAGGAAGGCGACCACGGCCGCGATGTCGTCCGGTGTGCCCAGCCGCTCCAGCGGCGGCGTCTTCGCGAGCCTCTCCACCTGCTCGGGCGTCTTGCCGTCGAGGAACAGGTCGGTGGCCGTCGGCCCGGGGGCGACCGTGTTCACGGTGATGTCCCGCCCGCGCAGTTCCCGCGCCAGGATCATCGTCATGGCCTCCACGGCGCCCTTGCTCGCCGCGTAGGCGCCGTACGTGGGGAACTGCGTGCCGACGACGGACGTCGAGAACCCGATGAAGGCGCCCCCGGCGCGCAGTCGCCGTGCCGCCTGCTGGGCGACGACGAAGGTGCCGCGGATGTTGGTGCGGTGCATGGCGTCCAGCGCCGCCAGGTCCAGGTCGGCGATCGGCGACAGCGTCATCCGCCCGGCCGCGTTCACGACCACGTCGACACCGCCGTACTCCTCCTCCGCGCGGTCGAACAGGGCGGCGACCTCCTTCTCCTCCGCCACGTCCGCCTGTACGGCGATCGCCCGTCCGCCGGCCCCGGTGACGGCCGCCACCGTCTCGTCGGCGGCAGCGGCGCCGCGGGCGTAGTTCACGACGACGGCCAGTCCGTCCTCGGCGAGCTTCTGTGCGACGGCACGGCCGATGCCGCGGGATCCGCCGGTGACGACGGCGACGCGTTCGCCGGTGGTCTGTTGCTTCGTGTGCGTGGTCATGGCTCCACGATGCGCCCGGTCGGGCGGCGCAGCCAGGGGATGCCATCCCCTGGGTCAGCGGCCCGGCCCGGCGCAGAATAGACCGTATGAGCGCTGTGAAGTACGCCGAGCTGGGAGCGTTCCTGCGGTCGCGGCGGGAGCGGATCCGCCCGGCCGACGTCGGACTCCCCGCCGGACCGCGCCGCCGGGTGCCGGGGCTGCGCCGCGAGGAGGTGGCCCACCTCGCCGGGGCGTCCGTGGACTACTACAACGAGCTGGAGCGCGGCGCCGGGTCCCAGCCCTCCGAGCAGATGATCGCCGCGCTGGCCCGTGCGCTGCGGCTGTCCGCCGACGAGCGGGACTACCTGTACCGGCTCGCCGACCGGCCGGTTCCCGTCCAGGGCGGGCCCGCCTCGCACGTGCACCCCGGCATGCTGGACCTGCTCGGGCGGATGACCTCGACCCCGGCACAGGTGATCACCGACCTGCACGTCACCCTCGTACAGAATCCGCTGGCCGTGGCGCTGCTCGGGGACCAGTCCGGCTACCGGGGGCCCCGCGCCAGCTTCGTCCACCGGTGGTTCACCGAGCCGGAGGCCCGGCTGCTGTATCCCGAGGCCGACCACGCGTACCAGTCCCGTTCCTTCGTCGCCGATCTGCGGGCCGCCGCCGCCCGGCGGGACGCGAAGGACACGGAGGCCGGCTCGATGATCCGTACGCTGCTCGGTGTCTCCCCCGAGTTCGCCGCGCTGTGGGCCGACCACGAGGTGGCGTTCCGGCGCGACGACCGGAAACGGCTGGTCCACCCGGCGGTCGGCCTGATCGAGGTCAACTGCCTCAACCTCTTCAGCGAGGACGGCCGCCAGCGGCTCCTGTGGTTCACCCCGGCCGTGGGGACCGACAGCGCGGGGCTGCTGGAGCTGCTGTCGGTCGTCGGCACGCAGGAGGTCAGCGAGGTCAGCGCTGCGACGCGTACGGCAGGAAGCTCGCCCAGGCGGCAGGGGTGAGGGTGAGGCGGGGGCCGTCGGTGTCGGTGGTCTTGGAGTCGCGGACGTGGACGGTGGCGGGGGTGAGGGCCAGTTCGACGCAGGAGTTGCCGTCCGTACCGCTGCTGTAGGTGCTCTTGAACCAGACCAGTTCGGTCTCGCGGGTCATGTCTCTCCCAGCAGTTTTTCGATGAAGGCAAGCGATGCTCTCGGTGGGAGAGCCTGCGCCCGGATGGTGCCATACCGCAGCTCAAGGATGCGCAGCTCCCTGGGCTCAGCAGTCGGCCGACCGTTGAACGCACCATCACTACGTCCCACTGCCGTGCCGTCCGGGAACTTCAACAGCTCGATCTTGCCGTCCACACCCGGGTGGGCATCAGTGCTCGTCGGCATCACTTGAAGCGAGACGTGGTTCAACGACCCCACCTCCAACAGGCGTTCGAGCTGCTGTTGCTGCACCATTGTGCCCCCTACCGGCCGTCGCAACGGCGCCTCTTCCAGGACGAAGTGGATCGACGGGGCCGGTTCACGTTCGAAGACCGACTGCCGAGCCATGCGGGCTGCCACCATGCGCTGAACGTCGTCTGCGGAGTACGGGGGCTGGGCCGCTTCCATCAGCGCGCGAGCGTGATCCGGCGTCTGCAGGAGTCCATGGACGCTGTTGCACTCGTAGATGCCGATCTCAACCGCCTTCCCCTCCAACTTCCCCAGCTCCCGCACCTTCTTCGGGTACCGGACCTTCTTCACGTCCTCCCAGGCCGCCGAGAGAAGCCCACCGGCCTCCAGTACCTCGTCCGCCCTGTCCAGGTACTCCTGTCGGGGAATCCGCTTGCCGCCCTCGACCTTGTAGACGAGGTCCTCCCCGTACCCGACCGCCACTCCGAAGTCGCCGGCCCGCATACCCGCCGCCTCCCGGCGGAGCTTCAACTGCCGTCCCACCGTGGTGATGACCGCGACTCCCCACTCGTCGTCGGGGTCGACCTCCCACCCCGACTCGTCCGTCTCGACCGCCATCCTCCGCCCCTTCCCCGACAGCGCCGACACCACTGGACAAGCGCCGGACAGTCACCGTACGTACCCGCTGAGTCACTTCTCACGGTACGCACACGCCGCCACGCTGAGTGACGTGAATCAGGAATCCACCACCGAACTCGCCGCGTCCGTCCGCAATTTCAGCGTGCAACTGTCGCCCACCCCACGAGGCGCCCGCCTCGCCCGCCTGCTCGCGACCGAGCAGCTCCGCGCCTGGGGTCTGGCCCTGGACCCGGCACGCCTCCTCGTCGCCGAGCTGGCCAACAACGCGGCGGACCACGGACGCGTCCCCGGCCGCGATTTCCGACTCACCCTGTACGTCGTGGGCGACATCCTCCGCGTCGAGGTCACCGACACGCGGGGCCAGGAACTCCCCGCCCCTCAAAAGCCGGCCTCCGACGCCGAATCCGGCCGGGGTCTGCTGCTGGTCGAGGCGTTGGCGCACCGCTGGGGAGTGACCGAGGGCCGCTTCCCGCGCAAGACCGTGTGGGCCGAACTGCGCTGTACGCCACCGGAACCCACGTTCTGAGGTTCCGGTGCCGTCGGTGCCCTACCAAGAGAAAGAAACCGGGGGAAATGACCCCACCAAGCCCCACCCCTCCCGCCCGAGGCGCGTCGTCACTCGGGTGGGTGAACATCACCGGCTGAGCTGGATTTCGGGGCCCTCAACTCCCCTACTCTCAGCGCAAACAACCGAAAAGACTTCGGCCCCCGCTGGGACTGGCATCCCGGTGCGAGGGCCTACCACCAAGGAAGCAAGGAAAAGGAAACCTTCCCGATGGGTACCCAAAACCCTAGCGCGCCCCCGCGCGCCGAGTCAGCCCTCGCCGACAATCCGACCCGTACGCGTCGCCACGGCGGCGGCATCACCCACGAGAACACCCGCCACACCACCCGCTTCGTGGTGATCGGCAACCACCTGGTCCAGCACAAGGAGCTGTCGCTCCTCGCGATCGGCCTCGGCTGCCACCTCCAGTCGCTGCCCACCGGCGCGGGCGCCGACATCAAGTCGCTCGCCGCCCGCTTCCCGGAGGGGCCGACCCGTATCGCTGCCGCCCTGCGCGAACTGGAGGCCCACGGCTACCTGCGCCGCGAGCGCCACCGCACGGAGACCGGCCGGATCGTCACCCGCACGGTTTCCTGCAACCAGCCGCACGCGAGCCGCCGCGAACCGGCCGACACGGGGTGCCCACCCGCGAAACGCACGCCTCTGCCCCCGCGCCGTACGGGACACAAGGCGCTCCCCGCCGTACCGCAGCCGAGCAGCACCGCCCCCGCGCTGCTCCAGACGGCCCTCGACCTCCTCGCCACCCTGCGCCGCCACGACCCCCGGCTGCTGCTCTCGGCGACGGACACGGCCCACCTGGTCCCAGGGGTCGCCGCCTGGCTGGAGCGCGACGTCACCCCCGGCGCCGTACGCCACGCCCTGACCACCGGCCTCCCGGACGAGCCACTGCACCGCCCGGCCGCCCTCCTCGCCCACCGCCTCACCGACCGGCTGCCACCACCGCCCCCGTTCCGCACGCCGTCGGCCGCCGTACCGCCACCGCGCCACCCACTCCAGAACTGCGAAGGCTGCGACCGCGGCTTCCGGGCCCCCGGGACCGAATCCCATTGCCGCGACTGCCGTGAGTCCAGGTGCCCCACCCCGTCAGCCTCGTCCCGACCGTGAACAGGACCCTCAGCGCCGTGTCCGCAACCTCCCGCCCCTGCCCTCCCGGGCGACTAACCTGGCCAGTGCACTCCCGGGAGGACACCATGAGCACCCAGGCCGACCACGGGAACGAGCTGATTCCCCGCCCCGAACAGACGCCGGACGCCCTGCGGGCCGCGCTCGTCGTCGTCGCCCCCGGCCGCCTCACGGAGATGCAGCGGTCGAAGGATGAGGCTTTCGCCAAGGCCGTCGAGTGGGAGTCCCTCAGCCCGGTGCGCAGCTGGGTCCTGGCCTGGGCAAGGGACATCGAGATCGCCCGGCGCCCCGACCTTACGGCGCGCCACGCCCACGCCAAGAGCAAGCTGGAGGACGAGGACCCGACAGTGGCGCAGGAAGCACTGCGGGAGCTCAATGACGTCCTCAGCGAGGCGATGAAGGCCGTGCGCACTTGAGCTGGTGCTGGGAGTACGCCTTCGGCGCGGAGGAAGCCGCGCGCACTGTTCCGCGGGTCTTTCTGATCGGGGTGGAGGCCAAGGCCGACGAACTGGTCAGAGCGGCGGAGGCGCTCTACGTACACGGCCGGGGGCACGAAGGCGCCGACGTGAAGGGCGGCGACGTCATCGTCCCCGGCGGAATGTTCACGTACCAAGTCGTCGTGCGACGTGAGCGCGTCTTCGTCGTGCAGATCGTCTACCTGGGCTTCTGAACGGAGGGGCGAGTCGCCCGCCCTCACGCCACCGTGGACACGCAGAACGGATGGCCCGCCGGGTCCAGCAGCACTCGCCAGCGGTCCGGTGAAGGCTGGAAGTCGGGCTTGGTCGCGCCCAGGGCGAGCAGGCGGGCCTCCCCCGTGTCCAGGTCGTCGACGCCGACGTCGATGTGGGCCTGCTTCTCCTGGTCGGTGCCCGGCCAGGTCGGCGGGCGGTAGTCGGTCAGACGGCAGAAGCCGAGGCCGGGGGCGCCGTCCTTGCCGCCGAGGAGGTAGAAGTCGTCGGTGTTGAAGGCGACGGGGAGGTCGAGGGCCTCGCCCCAGAAGCGGGCCAGCGCGGCGGGGTCGGAGCAGTCGAAGGTGACGGCCGAGTAGCGGAAGGTCGGTGCCGGGGTGTTCTGCGTTGTCGTCATGGGAGAGACCGTAGGACGTGACCAGGACAGGTTCGGTCCTGGTCGGCACCGGATGCGTGGAAGACTTCGGGACCGTGCTCAGTACTTCCGCCCGGCTGCTGCGCCTGGTCTCCCTGCTCGCCGTCCGTCCCGCCTGGACCTGCGGTGAGCTGGCCGAGCGGATGGAGGTCACGGAGCGGACCGTGCGGCGGGACGTGGCGCGGCTGCGGGAACTGGGGTACGCCGTCGACTCCGACCCGGGGCCGTGGGGCGGGTACCGGCTGCGGCCGGGGACGCGTACGCCGCCGTTGATCCTCGACGACGAGGAGGCCCTCGCCGTGGCCGTCGGACTGCGGGAGGCCGCGCTGAGCGGGGCGCTCGGCGGGGACCAGGCGGCGTTGTCGGCGCTGCTGAAGCTGCGGCAGGTGCTGCCCAAGCGGCTGGGCGACCGGCTCGGGGACATGGATGCCGCGTTCGTACAGACGCCGAGGGCCGGGGAACCGCAGGTCGCGGCGGGAATGCTGCTGGAGCTGGCGGCCGCGTGCCGGCGGGGCGAACGGGCCCGGATGGCGTACCGGGACTGGGGAGGGCGGGCCAGTGTGCGGGACGTCGACCCGTACCGGCTCGTGCACACCGGGCGGCGTTGGTACTTCGTGGCACGGGATGTCGAGCGGGGCGAGTGGCGGACGTTCCGGGCGGACCGGGTCGAGCGGGTGCAGCCGACCGGGCGGCCCGTCGAGTTCACCGAACCGCTGCCCGATCCGGCGCTGCTCGTGTCCCGCGCGAGCGCGACCGGGCCGTACGCCGTGCTGGCCACCGTCCGCCTGCCGGTGCCCATGGAGCAGGCGCTGCGGTCCGTTCCCGCCACGGTCGGGCTGCACCGGGCCGACGGGCCGGACGCCACGGTCGTCGAGATCGGCGGGTCGAGCGCGGAGGGGCTGGCCCGGTATCTGTTCAGCCTCGCCACGCCGTTGCGCGTGCTGGCACCGGACTCCGTGCGCGAGGCGCTGCTGCGCCGGACCCGGGAGCTGCTCGCGGCGAACGGCGACACAAGTACTTGAAGTTTCCTCCAGAGGTCCGTACCAACCTCTTGCCCCCGCTCTCGCCGCGTCGCAAGCTCCCCTCATGGAGCTGGAGTTGCGGCATCTCAAGACGGTCCGGGCCATCGCCGACGCCGGCAGCCTCACCAGGGCGGCGACGGCTCTCGGTCTCGCGCAGCCCGCGTTGAGCGCACAGCTCAAGCGGATCGAACGAGCCCTGGGCGGCGCGCTGTTCGTGCGTGGCCGGCACGGAGTGCGGGCCACCGCGCTGGGCGAACTGGTGCTGGAACGGAGCCGGATCGTGCTGCCCGCGGTGACCGAGTTGCAGCAGGAGGCGGCCCGGTTCGCCCGGGCGCCGCGCACGGCGGAGCGGCTGCGGATCGGCGGCACCCACGGGCCCTTACTGGGCGCCCTCCTCGACCGGCTGGCCGGTGTGGCGCCGGACGCCCGGATGACGACCTGCACCTCCTGGTCCGAGCGGGAGCTGGCCGGGCAGCTCGCCGAGGGGCGGCTGGACTTCGCGCTGGCCGGGACCTGCGGCACCGCGTCGCCGCCCCCGGGTGAGGGGCTGGTGTGGCGGGAGGTCGCCGTCGACCCGGTGTTCGTCATGATGACCGAGGACCACCCGCTGGCCCACCGCGCGGAGGTGGACCTGACCGCGCTGGCCGACGAGGAGTGGGCGTGCGTACCCGGCGACGGCTGCTTCGGCGACTGCTTCACCGCGTCGTGCGCCCGGGCCGGTTTCACCCCGCGCCGCATGTACGAGACGGACACCGCGTCCCTCGTGCACCTGGTGCAGGTGGGGCGGGCGGTCGGGCTGTGCCGGGCGACCTTCCCGACCACCCCCCAGATCGTGACCCGTCCGCTGGCCGACACCCCGCTGACCTGGCGGCACCTGCTCGGCTGGCACGCGGCGACGCAGCGGCAGGACACCGCCGCGGCGGTGCTCTCGCAGGCAAGGATGGCGCACGCGGGCGTGGCGGCCAACAGCGACAGCTACACGGAGTGGATGTCGGCCCACCGGGTTCCGTGACGCCGGGTTGCTCAACACCCGGTTCCGTAACACCGGGTTGTGTAACCCCCAGTTCCGTAACACCCGGTTCCATAACGCCGGGCAGAGGGACGGCTGACCTCTTATGCCGGCCGGTCGCTCCTCCCTACGGTTTCGGCACCTCCCCACCGAGACCGAGGAGATCCCCCATGCACCACCGACACCGACATCACAGAGCCGTGGGTGCCGCCGTCGCCGCGACCGCGGCCCTGCTCGTGGCCGGGCTCAGCGGCTCCGCGAGCGCCGGGACGGCACCCGCCGACTCCGCACCCACCGCCGCCGAGACCCTGCGCACCGACGCCGCGCCCCCCGCTCTCCTCAAGGCCATGCAGCGGGACCTCGGCCTCGACCGCCGGCAGGCGGAGCGCCGCCTCGTCAACGAGGCCGAGGCGGGCGCCACGGCGGGCCGGCTGCGGGCCGCGCTCGGCGGCGACTTCGCGGGCGCGTGGGTGCGCGGTGCCGAGTCCGGCACCCTGACCGTGGCGACGACCGACGCGGGCGACGTCGCCGCGATCGAGGCGCGGGGCGCCGAGGCGAAGGTCGTGCGCCACTCGCTCGCCGACCTGGACACGGCCAAGGCCCGCCTGGACAAGGCGGCGGCCGGTGTGAACACCGCCGACGCGCCCGTCTGGTACGTGGACACACGCACCAACTCCGTCGTCGTCGAGGCGATACGCCCGGCCGCGGCGCGTTCGCTGCTGACGGCGGCCGGTGTCGACCGGTCCCTCGCCCGCGTGAAGAGCCGCACCGAGCGGCCCCGCACCTTCTACGACCTGCGCGGCGGCGAGGCGTACTACATCAACAACAGCAGCCGCTGCTCGATCGGCTTCCCGGTCACCAAGGGCACCCAGCAGGGCTTCGCCACCGCGGGCCACTGCGGCCGGGCCGGATCCAGCACCACGGGCGCCAACCGGGTGGCCCAGGGCACCTTCCAGGGTTCGATCTTCCCGGGTCGCGACATGGCGTGGGTGGCCACCAACTCCAGTTGGACGGCGACCCCGTACGTGCTCGGCGCCGGTGGGCAGAACGTCCAGGTCACCGGTTCCACTGCTTCCCCGGTCGGCGCGTCCGTGTGCCGGTCCGGCTCCACGACCGGCTGGCACTGCGGCACCGTCACGCAGCTGAACACCAGCGTCACCTACCAGGAAGGCACCATCTCCCCGGTCACCAAGACCACGGTGTGCGCGGAGCCCGGTGACTCCGGCGGCTCCTACATCTCCGGCAGCCAGGCGCAGGGCGTCACCTCGGGCGGCTCGGGCGACTGCCGCACCGGCGGCGAGACCTTCTTCCAGCCGATCAACGCGCTGCTCCAGAACTACGGGCTCACGCTCAAGACCACCGGCGGCGACGACGGCGGCGAGGAGCCCGGCGAGCCCGGCGGCACCTGGGCGGCCGGCACCGTCTACCAGCCGGGCGACACCGTGACCTACGGCGGCGCCACCTTCCGCTGCCTCCAGGGCCACCAGGCCTACGCGGGCTGGGAGCCGCCGAACGTTCCGGCGCTGTGGCAGCGAGTGTGACACCCCACTGACCCCCACAGGGGACAACGGGGGACGGGTCCGGGCGTGCGTGAGGGAGAGCGCCCGGGCCCGGTCACGTCCGGGTCAGGTACGGGTGACCTGGCCGCAGCCTCCCGAATCCGAGCCGGTGAGGGGGCGGCTGCGGTCGTAGGGGTCGGTGAGGGGGCCGGTGGGCCGCGCCCCGCCGGGACCGTCGTCGTCGGGGAAGCCGGGGTGCAGGTAGCCGTCGTAGACGTCGCAGTCGGTGTTGCCGTACTCGGAGAAGTACTTCTCCACCAGGAGCTTGCCCTCGGTCACGTGCCACTTCGCCGGGTCGTTCAGGGTCAGGGTGAGCACGCGGCGGATGATCGTGCGGGCGACCGGCCCGTCGGCGTCGTCGGCCCGGACCAGCGGGTAGACGAAGGTGTAGTCCGCGTTGACCTTCACCACGCCCGGTTCGCCCGCGGCGAGCGTCATGCGGCCACGGACCTTCACGACGTCACCGGCCAGGCGGGTCTCGGCCGGGTCGAAGCGGGTGAAAAGCCGGAGCGGGTCGTGGTCGGCGTCCGGGTCGCTCAGTGAGCGGCGCAGCTTGGGCAGCAGCTCCGGCTGCTTCGGGTCGAGCACGTCCAGCGCCTCGTCCGGCCGTTCCCCGCGCAGTACGGCGGGGTCCAGGTTGGCGGCGACCAGGAGTTCCTTGGTGCGGCGCAGCGCGAACGCCACGT
Organism: Streptomyces sp. NPDC001599; assembly: GCF_042893535.1. Lineage (NCBI taxonomy): Bacteria > Bacillati > Actinomycetota > Actinomycetes > Kitasatosporales > Streptomycetaceae > Streptomyces > Streptomyces sp. NPDC001599. The sequence goes on along the minus strand of NZ_JBIAVA010000002.1, from coordinate 370,391 downwards.
CGTCCTTGCTCATGCCGGACAGCGGCTTCGCCGCCGGGACCTCGATGGCGTCGGCGCCCTCGGCCCACCGCTCGGCGGGCGAGCCGCGGAACGGGTGCTCGCGCGTGGCCCGCTCGGCCCCGGCCGCCTCCCCGGGGGCGCCGGTCGGCCGCGCCGACTCGGCCGCCAGGGTCGGCGACGCGGAGGCGTCGTCCCCGCCGGGCAGCCGGTCCAGGACCAGGGAGGGCCGAACGGCGACGAGGGCGAGCGCGGCCAGCGCCACCACGCCGACCACCGCGCCCACCAGGCGCCGACGGCCGCGGGCGTCGCCCTTCGGGTTGCCCTGCGGGGCCCGCCAGGGCGTCGGCTCCGCCTCCTCGCGCAACCGCCGGGCCACCATCCGCGCCCGGGCCGACGGCTCCTTGGGCGCTGAGCGACCACCACCCTCGGCGGCCTCCCGCAGGAACGCCTCCAACTGCTCGTCGGAGATCGAGGGGGCCTGGTCGTCGTCGGAACGGTCTGGGGGCGGGACGGAACTCACGGGCTCACTTTCTGCCTCGGTGCGGGGGCGTCGACGGTGATCCATCCTGCCGCCGAGTGAAGGAGGAGTGCCGTTCCGTGCGGAACTTGTGACCGAACCCGTACACCTTCGCTCGACCCGCGCCACCGCTGCGCGTCGCCGGACCGCGTCAGCCCCGCAGATACGTCAGCACCGCCAGCACCCTGCGGTGCGTCTCGGTCGCCGGGGGCAGGTCGAGCTTGGCGAGGATGTTGCCGATGTGCTTGCCCACGGCCGCCTCGGAGACGACGAGTTCGCGGGCGACGGCCGCGTTGGACCTGCCCTCCGCGATCAGGGCGAGCACCTCCCGCTCGCGCGGGCTGAGCCGCTCCAGCGGGTCCCGGCGGCGGCGCAGCAACTGGCGTACCACCTCCGGGTCGACGACCGTGCCGCCGTTCGCGACCTCGGCCAGCGCGTCGACGAACTCCTCGACCTGGCCGACGCGGTCCTTGAGCAGATAGCCGACGCCGGTGCCGTCGCCGGAGTCCAGCAACTCGGCCGCGTAGGCCCGTTGCACGTACTGGCTGAGGACCAGGACGGGCAGGGCGGGCCGCTCCTCGCGCAGGCGTACGGCCGCGTGCAAACCCTCGTCCTGGAAGCCGGGCGGCATGCGCACGTCGGTGACGACGATGTCCGGGGCGTGCTCCGTGACCGCGGCGACGAGTGCGTCCGCGTCGCCGACGGCCGCGACGACCTCGTGGCCGAAGCGGGCCAGCAGGCCGGTCAGGCCGTCCCGCAGCAGCACGCTGTCCTCGGCGAGCACTACGCGAAGCGTTCGGTCCACTCGCAAGGAATCTCCACGCTCAGCAGGGTCGGTCCGCCCGGCGGGCTGGACAGGGAGAGTCTGCCATCCAGGACCGACACCCGGTCGGCGAGTCCGGTCAGCCCGCTGCCCGCCGCGGCGTCGGCCCCGCCCCGGCCGTCGTCGCGGACGCGGAGGAGGAGCCGTCCGTCGCGGTGGCCGCCGGTCACCTCCGCGCGGTCGGCGCCGCTGTGCCTGCCGATGTTGGCGAGGGCCTCGCAGACCACGAAGTAGGCGGCGGCCTCCACCGCCCGGGGTAGCCGTCCGGGCAGCTCCAGGGCGACGTCGACGGGGACGGCGGAGCGGTCGGCGGCGTCGGCGACCGCCGCGGGCAGGCCGTAGTCGGCGAGGACCTTGGGGTGGATGCCGTGGATCAGCTCGCGCAGTTCCTCCAGGGCCCTGCCCGCCTCCCCGTGCGCCTTGGCCAGCTGGTCGGCCAGCGGTCCCGGCGGCGCGTCCAGGCGGGCCAGGCCGAGGGCCATCGTCAGGGCGACCAGGCGCTGCTGGGCGCCGTCGTGCAGGTCGCGTTCGATGCGGCGCCGCTCGGCCTCGAAGGCGTCCACCAACCGGGCCCGTGAGCGGGTGAGTTCGACGACTCTGGCCTCCGGGTCACCCTCGCCGCCCGGGGCGGCCACGAGGACGCGGGCCAGCTCGGCCCGTACGCCCGCGGCCAGGCCCAGCGCGTAGCCGCCCAGGGCGAGGAGCAGCAGGCCGAGCGCGGCGACGCCGGACGCGGCCGGCCAGGTGGTGACCGTCCACTGCTTGAGGACCTTCGCCTCCTCTCCCCCGCCGGCCGTGGCCATCACCAGCGGGGTGGCGGCCAGATGGAGCGGTGCCGCCAGGGCGAGGGCGACGGCCAGGGCGTCCAGCGGCCACAGGAGAAGGGCGAACAGCAGCGCGTGGCCCAGTTCCCGCCAGGTCGCCCGCTCGCGCAGCCGGGTGATCAGCCAGGGCCACGGCCCGGTGGCGGGCGGCTGCCGCACGGGCCGGGCGGGGGCGGGGGCGCGGTCGATCAGGCGCAGCCGGTGCCGCTCCAGGCGGGCCAGGGGGATGCCGGCGAGGGCGGTGAGCAGCAGCAGCGGCAGTCCCACCAGCACGACGGTCAGGGCGCCCCCCACGACGAGGGCGACCGCGAGCCCCACCAGGGTCGCGGCGCCGGCCGCCGCCCCGGTCACCAGGTAGGCGGTCGCCCGCCACGGCCAGGCGGAGAGCAGATAGCGGCGGGCGGACAGGGCCTGCCACAGGTCGCGAGAGCGCATGCGGCTCACCGTAGGACCGCGACGTGCGGCGCGGCCATCGGCCCAGGCGGAGCAACGGGGGTGGGGCAGGCCATACCCCGGCTCTAGCCCCTGCCGCACTGCGCCGGTGCCGCCCCGCACGGTTTCGTTGGCGCACCGGGCACCCCATCGAACAGCTCGGACATCGGGAAGTGGAGACTGATGACCAGCGACGACGCGATCCGACTGAGTTCCGTAAGCAGACGGTACGGCGCGGGCGACAGCACCGTGACCGCCCTCGACGACGTGTCCCTCTCCTTCCGCCGCGGCAGCTTCACCGCCGTCATGGGCCCCTCGGGTTCGGGCAAGTCGACACTGCTCCAGTGCGCCGCCGGACTGGACCGGCCCACGTCGGGATCGGTCGTCGTCGGCGGCACGGAGCTGACGGGGCTGAGCCGGCGGCGGCTGACCCTGCTGCGCCGGGAACGCGTCGGCTTCGTCTTCCAGGCGTTCAACCTGCTGCCGTCGCTGACCGCCGCGCAGAACGTGGCGCTCCCGCTGCGGCTGGCCGGGCGCCGCCCGCCGCGGGGCCGGGTGCGCGAGGCGCTGCGCGAGGTCGGTCTGGCCGACCGCGCCCGGCACCGGCCGACCGAGCTGTCCGGCGGCCAGCAGCAGCGCGTCGCCCTGGCCCGCGCGCTGATCACCCGCCCCGAGGTGCTGTTCGCCGACGAGCCGACGGGGGCGCTGGACTCGCGCGCCGGCCGCGAGGTCCTGACCCTGCTGCGCGCCATGGCCGACGGCGAGGGCCGGACGGTCGTCATGGTCACCCACGACCCGGTCGCCGCCTCCTACGCCGACCGGGTGCTCTTCCTCGTCGACGGCCGGGTCCACGACGAACTGACCGGCTCGGGGGCGGACGGCATCGCCGCCCGCATGACCCGCCTGGAGGCCGCGCCGTGCTGAACCCGCGCCGACGCCACCCGCCCGTCCGTGCCGACCGGAGGACCCCGTGCTGACCGTCGCCCTGTGCACGCTGCGCACCCGTTGGGCCGCCTTCACCGGGAGCTTCGTCGCGTTGGCGCTGGGGGTCGCGCTGCTGGCCGTGACGGGCCAGGCCCTGGCGGCCTCGCTGGACGCGCCCGACCGGGCGCCGGAACGGTTCGCCGCGGCGCCGGTGGTGGTCCGGGGGCAGGACACCCTGCGGGTGCCGACGCCCTCCGGTGACCGTACGGCGGAGCCGGCGCGGCCGCGTGCCGTGCCCGCCGCGGTCGTGGCCCGGCTGGAGCGGCTCGGCGGCGTCGTCGAGGACCGGTCCTTCCCGGTGCGCGTGAGGGGCGGTCGCGGGCCCGGCGGGCTGGTCGGCCACCCCTGGTCCACCGCCGCGTTCGCCCCGTACCGGATCGACGCCGGCCGTGCGCCCCGCGCCGCCGACGAGGTCGTCGTCACCGGCGGCTGGGCCGCGCCGGGCGAGCGGGTGCGCACGGACCGGGGCACCCTGCGGGTCGTGGGGACCGCACCCGGCCTCGGCTTCGAGGACGCCGTCTTCTTCACCGACGCACGGGCCGCCGAACTCGCCCCGCTCAGTGCGCAGGTGGTGGTGGACGCGGAGGCTTCCGCCGTACGGGACGCGGTGCGGGACGCCGTACGGGACTCGGTGCCGGGCAGCGCGGGAGTCCGGGTGCTCACCGGTGCCGAGCGGCGGTACGCGGACGCCGACCCGCACCGGGACGAGGAGGCGCTGACCGCGCTCAACGCGCTGTTCGGCACGGCCGGCGGCGTCTGCGCCTTCGTGTCGGTGTTCGTCGTGTCCTCCACCTTCGCCTTCGCGGTCGCCCAGCGCCGCCGGGAGTTCGGGCTGCTGCGCACCGCGGGCGCGACGCCGGGGCAGCTGCGGCGGACGGTGCTCGCCGAGGCCGCGGTGGTCGGCGTACTCGCCTCCGGCACGGGCTGCGTGCTGGGCGCGTACGGGGCGCCGCCGCTGACGCGCCGGGTCGTCGGCGCGGGTCTCGCCCCGGCCTGGTTCACCCTCGGCGACCACACCTGGCCGTATCACCTCGCCTTCTGGACCGGGCTCCTGGTCGCCCTGTGCGGGGCGGTCGCCGCCTCCTGGCGGGCGGGGCGCACCAGCCCCGTCGAAGCGCTGCGGGAGGCGGCGGCGGACACCGGGGCGACGACCCGGGGACGGCGGCTGTCCGGGCTGGCGCTGCTGCTGACCGCGCTGGTGACGCTCGCCCTCGCCCTCGCGGAGGACCCCGGCGACCTGCTGCACCGCAAGACCTACGTCACCCGGCCGATGCTGCTGATCACCGCGGCCGCGCTGCTCGCGCCGGTCGCGGTGCGCCCGCTGACGCGGCTGCTCACCCGGCTGCCGGCCCGCCTGCCGGGCGCCACGGGCCTGCTGGTCCGGGAGAACGCCGCGGCCGGTGTCCGCCGCACCGCGGCCCTCGCGGCGCCCGTGCTGGTCACGGTCGCGCTCACGGGCTCCCTGCTCGGCGCCGTCGCGACGCTGGACGCGGCGAAGGCCGCCGAGATCCGGGCACGGACCACCGCGGCCTTCGTGGTCGCGGCGCCGTCCGGCGCGGGCTTCGACCCGGCGACGCTGAACCGCCTGCGCGCGGTCCCCGGGGCACGGATCTCCCCGAGCGCGGCGGGCGATGTGTACGTCCTGGAGGACGGCGTGGCCCTCGTCCGATCCGAGGCGCGCGCCGTCGACGACCCCGGGGCCCTCGCGGCGACCGCCCGGCTCCCGGTGGTGGCGGGCCGGGTCGCCGACCTCGACGACCGCTCGATCGTCGTGAACGAGGAGTGGCAGGAGCACACGGTCGGCCGGAGCGTGCGGGTCTGGCTCGGGGACGGCACCGAGCGGGTGCTGCGCATCGCCGCCGTGATGGAGACCGGCACCGGTGACAACGGCGTCTACGTCACCGCGGCCAACGCGGCCGGCGCCCCCGTCGACCGGGTGGACGTCGCGCTCGCCGACGGCGCCGGCCCGGACGCGGTGGCCGCCGGGCTGCGGGCGGCGGTGGCGCCGTCCGGCGGGCGGGTGTCGAGCGGGCATGCGTGGGCCGAGGCGGCGTCCTCGGGCTCTGGGGGCTCTGGGGGCTCTGGGGGCGCGACGCGGGCCGGTCTCCTCCTGGTCCTCGGCATCGCGCTGCTCTACACCGGGATCTCGGTGGTCAACACCGTGCTGATGGCGGCGCCCGCCCGGGCCCGCGAGCAGGCGGTCCTGCGCCTCGCCGGGGCCACCGACGGGCAGGTGCTGCGCCTGGTGGCCGCCGAGTCCCTGACGGTGGTCGCGGTCGGCGCCCTGCTGGGCCTGGCCGTCGCCGGACTCGACCTGGCCGGGATGTGGGCGGCGCTCGCCCTTCTCTCGGTGCCCGCCCCTGCGGTACTGCCGTGGGCGGCCGCCGGCACGGCCGCGGGCGTCTGCGCGGTGCTCGCGACCACCGCGTCGCTCGTCCCGGCCGCGGTGGCGCTGCGACGGCGCGGCGGGCACCCCGGCGGGTGACACGGCGGAGCGGGCGGTGCGGGCGCAGCACGGCGGGAGCGGCGAGGGAAAGCGTGGAGAGACGAACACTCGGCGAACGCCGTCCGGCCATCTAGTTTCCCCCCGCGTTTCGGCATACGCGCCGAGGCCCGGGGACAGGAAAGGCAGTAATCGAACGGACGGTCGCTCCCGGCGTGGCGCGGGGAGTGTTGGGGGGGAATGCGTGGTCGGGGAATCACCGGGAGCGGTCCCGGACGGAGAGCGCCCCTGCCTCACCCTTCTCGGGCCGCTCCAGGTGCGCGGACCCGACGGCCCGCTCCACGTGACGCCGGGACGTCAGCAGGTCATCCTCGCCGCCCTGCTCCTGCGCGCCGGCCAGGTGGTCGGCACGGACCACCTGGTGGATCTCCTGTGGGGCGACACCCCGCCGAAAACGGCTCGCGCGCAGGTGCAGATCTGCGTCTCCCGGCTGCGCACACTCCTCGGCCGGGCGGCCCGCCCGGCGACCATCGCGACCCGGCCCTCCGGCTACGTCCTCACCACGGAGCCCGGCAACGTGGACGCCGCACTCTTCACCGCCCTCGTGGCCGAGGCCAGACGGCTCGGCCGGGAGGGCCGCCGGGAGGAGGCGGTGACCCGGCTGCGCACGGCCGCGGCGCTCTGGCAGGGCGACTGCCTCAGCGGCCTGGACAACCACCGGCTGGCCCACCGGACCCGTCACCTGGACGAGGAGCGGCTGGCGGCCACGGAACTCCGTGTCCAGCTGGAACTGGAACTCGACCGGCACGAAGACCTGGCCGGGGAACTGGAGGTGCTCGTCGGCGAGCACCCGCTGCGGGAGAGGCTGCGGGGGCAGCTGATGACCGCCCTGTACCGCTCCGGGAGACGGGCCGACGCCCTGCGGACCTACCGCCGGGGCCGGGACCTGCTGATCCGGGAACTGGGGCTGGAGCCCGGGGCCGAGCTCAGGGGACTGGAGGCCGCCGTCCTGGCCGACCGCCTCTCCCCCGGCGCCGCGCCCGGCATCCCCGCCGGGAGCGCCGCGCCACCCGCGCCGCGACCGCCGGACGCCGCCTCGGACCTGTCCGGACCCGGCCCCGTGGTCCCTCGTCAGCTTCCCGCCGACGTACCCGACTTCGTGGTCGGACCGGGTCGTCCGACCGAGCTGGAAGCCGTCCTGACGGGCGGCGACAGGACGGCGGGCGACGACAGGACGGTGAGCGACGACAGGACGGCGAGCCACGGGACGGGGAGGAACGGGGGGCCGGTCGTGATCACCGGCAGGCCGGGAACCGGCAAGTCGGCCACGGCCGTGCGCCTGGCCCACCGGCTGGCCGCGACGGCCTTCCCCGACGGCCAGCTCTACTGCGACCTGCGCGGCACCACCGCCTCCCCCGCGACTCCCACGGAGGTGCTCGGCCGGTTCCTGCGGGCGCTCGGCGTACCCGGCGAGCTGATTCCCGAGTCCCCGGACGAGCGCGCCGAGTCGTACCGCACGCGGGTCGCCTCCCGCCGCATCCTGGTCGTGCTGGACGACGCGGCGGACGAGGGGCAGGTCCTGCCGCTGCTGCCCGGCGGCGGCCCGTGCCGGGTCCTCGTCACGAGCCGGTCCGGGCTGACGGCACTGCCCGGCGCGCACCGGGTCGAAGTCGACCTCCTGGACGAGGAGGGCGCGCTGGAGCTGCTGGCCCGTGTGGTGGGCCGGTCACGGGTGGACCGGGAACGGCCGGCGGCCGAGGCGCTCGTCCGCACGGTGGGGCGGCTCCCCCTCGCGCTGCGCATCGTCGCCGCGCGGCTGGCGGCCCGCCCCCACTGGACGCTGGCCTCCATGGTCCACCGGCTGGCCGACGAACGGCGCCGCCTCGACGAGCTGGCCCACGGCGGACTCACCGTGCGGGGCAGCCTGTCGCCGACGTACGACGCACTGGAGGAGAAGGACCGGCGACTGCTGCGGCTGCTCAGCATGGCCCGGACCCCCACCCTGCCCGGCTGGCTGGCCGGGGCCCTCGCCGACGACCGCCGCCCGTGCCTCACCGACCTGTTCGACCCCCTGGTCGGCGCCGGTCTGCTGGACGTCGCCGGGGTGGACGGCGCGGGCGACTTCCAGTACCGGTTCCACGAGCTCACCCGCGTCTACGCCGGGGAGCTGCTCGCCGCCCAGGACGGCACGGGGTTGCGCGGCGCGGCCCTGGCCCGGATGGCCGGCGGATGGCTGCACCTGGCGCAGGAGGCACACCGCCGGGTGCACGGCGGCGACTTCGCGGTGCTGCATGGCGACGCCCCCCGCTGGTCCCCGCCGAAGCCGTACGTGGACCGGCTGCTGACCGACCCCGTGGCCTGGCTGGACGCGGAACGCGGCGCCCTGTGCCGGATGGTGGAGCACGCGGCGGACGAGGGGCTGCACGACCTGAGCTGGGACCTGGCGACCACCCTGGTCACCCTGTTCGAGGTGCGCGGCCACCACGACCTGTGGGAGCGCACCCACCTGCGGGCGCTGGAGGCCGTGACCCGGGCCGGAAACCTGCGCGGCACCGCGGCGGTGCGCGCCGGTCTCGGGTCGCTCCACCTGCGCCGGGGGCAGGCCGCCTCGGCCCGGAACCTCCTGGAGTCGGCGCTGGGCCTCTTCCTGGTCTGCGACGATCCCCGGGGCCGGGCCCTGTGCCGCCGGGACCTCGCGCTCCTCGCCCGGCGGGAGGGCGACCACGCCACCGCCGGGCAGCTGTACGCGCGGGCCATGGAGGACTTCGCGGCGTGCGACGACCCGGTGGGCCGGGCCGACGTGCTCACCCAGAGCACCCATGTCCTGCTGCACGAGGGCCGCGAGGACGCCGCACGGCGGCAGCTGGACGAGGCGTCCGGGATCTACGCGTCGCTCGGCCACACGATCGGCCGGGCCCGGACCCTGCGCCGGTCGGGCCAGCTGCTGCTGGAGCGGGGGGACGCGGAGCAGGCGCTGGCCGCCCTCACCGAGGCGCTGGAGATGTGCCGCGGTTCCGGCGACGTCGTCGGGGCCGGACACCTGCTGCACGACGTGGGCCGTGCCCTCACCGCCCTCGGCCGGACCCGTACGGCGCGGGAACACCACAAGCGGGAACACGACGAGCGGGATCACCACGAGCGGGAACCGGCGGCCCGGGGCGGATCACGCACCTGAGCGCCGACGCCGGCCCCGGGGAGGCCGGGGGCGGGGGGCGGGGCCCGGACGCGTCGCGGCGTCCGGGCCCATGTTCCGTTTGGACGGCCCGGGTCAGCCCAGCGGCAGCGGAGCCGGGGCGGCCGGGTCCGAACCCACGACCTGGTAGTTGTCGGCGTGCGTCAGCGAGAAGCGCTCCCAGCCGGCGACGCTGTCGCTGCGGGCCCGCAGCAGACCCTCGTCCTGCCCGGTGAAGTTGGCCTCCACCGTGACGTACTTGCCGGTGAGCTCCGACTTCAGCGCGTATCCCAGGCTCCCCTGGGGCACCAGGGTGAACATCTCCCAGCTGTAGGGGCTTTCGGTGCGGGCGCGGAGCATGCCCGTGTGGTCGCCGGTCATGTTCTTCTCGACGCTGACGTAGCGGCCGTTGGCCTCGGAACGCAGCGCCACGGTCGTACCGCCGTCACGGGTGTGCAGGGTGAACTGCTCCCAGCCGTACTTGGTGTCACTGCGCGCCCGCAGCTTGCCCGCCTGGTCGCCGGTGGCGTTCACCTCGGTCGACACGTACTTGCCGTTCACGTTCGACTTCAGGGCCCAGCGGGCGACGTGGGCGCCGATCCAGGACGTGATGTCGTCGAGCCGGGTGCCGACGGCGTCGGTGCTCGTCACGCTCTCGTCCGTGCCGAAGCAGCCGCCCTGCGCGGAGCGGCTGCTGACCGCGACCAGCTCGGCGCCCCGGCCGGTCTCGCGCAGGACCGGACCGCCGGCGTCACCGGCACAGACCGCGGCGCCGTCCTGGCCGGTGATGCCGACCTCGGCCGCACCGACCGTCCCCGTGGTGAAGTCGCCGCCGTGCGGGGCCAGGGGCGCCCAGGCGTCGGCGGTACGGCCGTAGCCGGTGACCCGGAGTTCCTCGCCCGCCACCGGGGCCGAGGAGGCCAGCGCGACCGGGGTGACGTTGGTGATCCGCGAGGAGAGCCTGGCCAGGACCAGGTCGCGGCCGGGGTGCGGAACGAGTTCGACGACGTCGCGGACCGCACCCGCGGTGCCGGTCAGATCGGCCCGGCCGACGGTGGCGGTGGTCGCCGACCGGGGCGCACCGGCCGGCACGTCCAGGCTCACGGCCGGGTCCTCGGCGAAGCAGCTGGCGGCGGTGAGCAGCCACTGCGACTCGACCAGGGTGCCCGAGCAGCCGCGGGTGCCGTCGCCGATGTCGAGGCGGGCGGTGAAGGCGTAGGCGGTCTCGCCGGCCGGCGGCGCGGACGGGTCGGGGATCTCGGTGACGGGGGTCCCGCTCACCGCACCCGCGGGGGTCGCGAGCGGACCGGCGGCCAGGACGGCGGCCAGCAGGCCGAGAAGAACAGGTCTGGTACGTCGCATGAGTCTTCCTCGGACGGGGACCGACGGGGCCGGCCCGGCGGGTGCGCTTGGGGAACCGGCGCCCCATGATCCGCCGGGAACCGTCCACCGGACGATCACGGCGCCAACTCCGCGCCTTCACGGCCGCCACCCGAGCGGCGGCCGGACCGGGCCGCACATGACGAAAGGGCCCGTACGACCGAAGTCGTACGGGCCCTTTCAGGCATCAGCCCATGTCAGGTCGGGTCGACCGACAAGCAAGCGGAGCTTACTTGTTGATCTTGGTGACCTGGCCGGCGCCCACGGTCCGGCCACCCTCGCGGATGGCGAACTTCAGGCCCTCTTCCATGGCGACGGGCTGGATGAGCTCCACCTTCATCTCGGTGTTGTCACCCGGCATGACCATCTCGGTGCCCTCGGGGAGGGTCACGACGCCGGTCACGTCCGTCGTACGGAAGTAGAACTGCGGACGGTAGTTGTTGAAGAAGGGAGTGTGACGGCCACCCTCGTCCTTCGACAGGATGTAGGCCTGGGCCTCGAACTCGGTGTGCGGGGTGACCGAGCCCGGCTTGATGATGACCTGGCCGCGCTCGACGTCCTCGCGCTTGATGCCGCGAAGCAGCAGACCGACGTTCTCACCGGCCTGGCCCTCGTCGAGGAGCTTGCGGAACATCTCGATGCCGGTGACCGTGGTGGTGGTCTTCTCGGTCTTGATGCCGATGATGTCGACGGTCTCGTTGACCTTGAGGACACCACGCTCGATGCGGCCGGTGACGACCGTACCGCGACCGGTGATGGTGAAGACGTCCTCGATCGGCATCAGGAACGGCTTGTCGACGTCGCGCTCGGGCTCCGGGATGGCCTCGTCCACGGCCTTCATGAGCTCGAGGACCGAGTTGCCCCACTCCTTGTCGCCCTCGAGGGCCTTCAGAGCGGAGACCTTGACGACGGGAACGTCGTCGCCCGGGAACTCGTACTCGGAGAGGAGCTCACGCACCTCGAGCTCGACGAGCTCCAGGATCTCCTCGTCGTCCACCATGTCGGCCTTGTTCAGGGCGACCACGATGTACGGAACGCCGACCTGGCGGGCCAGGAGCACGTGCTCCTTGGTCTGCGGCATCGGGCCGTCGGTGGCGGCGACCACGAGGATGGCGCCGTCCATCTGCGCGGCACCCGTGATCATGTTCTTGATGTAGTCGGCGTGACCGGGGCAGTCGACGTGGGCGTAGTGACGCGCCTCGGTCTGGTACTCGACGTGCGCGATCGAGATGGTGATACCGCGCTGGCGCTCCTCGGGAGCCTTGTCGATCTGGTCGAACGCCGACGCCTCGTTGATGTCCGGGTACGCGTCGTGCAGCACCTTGGTAATGGCGGCCGTGAGGGTCGTCTTACCGTGGTCGATGTGACCGATGGTGCCGATGTTGACGTGCGGCTTAGTCCGCTCGAACTTCGCCTTCGCCACTGGGGTCCTCCTGTGGAGTGGTTCTGTACGCCTTACTCATCGGCGCCAGGTGATCTTTGCTGGAAAGCCCGGGTGCCGGGGGCATTCCACCGGGTTCGCGGCGGAATGCCCCATGCAGGCTCCGGGGTCAAGCCTAAAGCGTGTTCACGGGGTCCGTTGAACGGAGTAGCCCGTTACTCGCCCTTGGCCTTCGCGATGATCTCCTCGGCGACGTTCCGGGGAACCTCGGCGTAGGAGTCGAACTGCATCGAGTAGCTTGCGCGACCCGACGTCTTGCTGCGGAGGTCTCCGACGTAGCCGAACATCTCCGACAGCGGCACGAGGCCCTTCACGACGCGGGCACCCATCCGCTCCTCCATGGCCTGGATCTGGCCACGGCGGGAGTTGATGTCACCGATGACGTCGCCCATGTAGTCCTCGGGCGTGGTGACCTCGACGGCCATCATCGGCTCGAGGAGCACGGGCGAAGCCTTGCGCGCGGCCTCCTTGAAGGCCTGCGAACCGGCGATCTTGAAGGCGAGCTCGGAGGAGTCGACCTCGTGGTAGCCACCGTCGATGAGCGTGACGCGGACGCCCGTCATCTCGTAGCCGGCCAGAATGCCGAACTGCATGGCCTCCTGGGCACCGGCGTCCACCGAAGGGATGTACTCCTTCGGGATGCGGCCACCGGTCACCTTGTTCACGAACTCGTACGAGGCGTCGCCGCCCTCGATCGGCTCGATCGCGATCTGCACCTTGGCGAACTGACCGGTACCACCGGTCTGCTTCTTGTGGGTGTAGTCCACGCGCTCGACGGCCTTGCGGATCGTCTCACGGTAGGCAACCTGGGGCTTGCCGACGTTGGCCTCGACCTTGAACTCACGGCGCATGCGGTCGACCAGCACCTCGAGGTGCAGCTCGCCCATACCACCGATGATGGTCTGGCCGGTCTCCTCGTTGGTGTGGACCTGGAAGGACGGGTCCTCCTCGGCCAGGCGCTGGATCGCGACGCCGAGCTTCTCCTGGTCGCCCTTCGACTTGGGCTCGATGGCGACCTGGATGACCGGCGCCGGGAAGTCCATGGACTCCAGGATGACCGGGTTCTTGTCGTCGGACAGCGTCTCACCGGTGGTGGTCTGCTTCAGGCCCATGACGGCGACGATGTCACCGGCGCCCACCGACTCGATCTCCTCACGCTTGTTGGCGTGCATACGGTAGATCTTGCCGATGCGCTCCTTGCGGCCCTTGACGGAGTTCAGCACCGCGGTGCCGGACACCAGGCGGCCGGAGTACACCCGGACGAAGGTGAGCTTGCCGAGGTGCGGGTCGCTCATGATCTTGAAGGCGAGCGCGGCGAGCGGCTCCTCCTCCGACGGCTTGCGCTTGACGACGACCTCGGGGTCCTTGACGTCGTGGCCCTCGATGGCCTCGACGTCGAGCGGGGTCGGCAGGTAGCGCACGACCGCGTCGAGCAGGGGCTGGACGCCCTTGTTCTTGAACGCGGTGCCGCAGAACACCGGGGTGACCGTGGTGTCGCTGGACTTGCCGGAGGCGATGGTGATGCGACGGATCGCGGCGTACAGCTGCTCCTCGGTGGGCTCCTGGCCCTCCAGGAACAGCTCCATGACCTCTTCGTCGTTCTCCGCGACGGCCTCGACCAGCTTGCCGCGCCACTCCTCGGCGGCCTCGGTGTGCGTGGCCGGGATGTCGACGGTGTCGTACATCTCGCCCTTGGCCGCGTCGGCGGACCACACGAGCGCCTTCATGCGGACCAGGTCCACGACGCCCTTGAAGTCGGCCTCGGCACCGATCGGGAGCTGCATGACCAGCGGCTGGGCACCCAGACGGTCCGAGATCATCTCCACGCAGCGGTGGAACTCGGCGCCGGTACGGTCCAGCTTGTTGACGAAGCAGATACGCGGCACGCCGTAACGGTCGGCCTGACGCCACACCGTCTCGGACTGCGGCTCGACACCGGCGACACCGTCGAACACGGTCACGGCACCGTCGAGCACGCGCAGGGAACGCTCCACCTCGACGGTGAAGTCGACGTGCCCCGGGGTGTCGATGATGTTGATCGTGTAGTCGTTGTCCTCGAGCGGCCAGTGACAGGTGGTCGCAGCAGACGTGATCGTGATGCCACGCTCCTGCTCCTGCTCCATCCAGTCCATCGTGGCGGCGCCGTCGTGGACCTCACCGATCTTGTACGAAACGCCGGTGTAGAACAGGATCCGCTCGGTGGTGGTCGTCTTGCCCGCGTCGATGTGGGCCATGATCCCGATGTTGCGGACCTTGGCCAGGTCAAGTGAAGTGGTAGCCATAAGGCTTCAGTCTTCTCTCGGTCTCGATGTGGGTAGCGACTACCAGCGGTAGTGCGCGAAGGCCTTGTTGGACTCGGCCATCTTGTGCGTGTCCTCGCGCTTCTTCACAGCGGCACCCAGGCCGTTGGAGGCGTCGAGGAGCTCGTTGAGCAGACGCTCGGTCATGGTCTTCTCGCGACGGGCGCGGGAGTAACCGACCAGCCAGCGCAGGGCGAGCGTGTTCGCACGGCCCGGCTTGACCTCGATCGGGACCTGGTAGGTCGCGCCACCGACACGGCGGGACTTGACCTCGAGGGTCGGCTTGATGTTCTCGAGAGCGCGCTTGAGCGTGATGACCGGGTCGTTGCCGGTCTTCTCGCGCAGACCCTCCATGGCGCCGTAGACGATGCGCTCGGCGGTGGAGCGCTTGCCGTTCAGCAGCACCTTGTTGATCAGGGAGGTCACCAGAGGAGAACCGTAGACCGGGTCGATGATGACCGGGCGCTTCGGGGCGGGGCCCTTACGAGGCATTCTTACTTCTCCTTCTTGGCGCCGTAGCGGCTGCGGGCCTGCTTGCGGTTCTTCACACCCTGGGTGTCAAGCGAACCGCGGATGATCTTGTAGCGAACACCCGGCAGGTCCTTCACACGGCCGCCGCGCACGAGCACGATGGAGTGCTCCTGCAGGTTGTGCCCCTCACCCGGAATGTAAGCGGTGACCTCGATCCCACTGGTCAGACGCACACGCGCGACCTTACGCAGGGCCGAGTTCGGCTTCTTCGGGGTGGTCGTGAACACACGCGTGCAGACGCCGCGACGCTGGGGCGAACCCTCGAGTGCGGGCGTCTTGTTCTTCTCGACCTTGTCCTGCCGGCCCTTCCGGACCAGCTGCTGGATCGTAGGCACTACTTCTCCGGTTTCTGTGTGCCGAATGGTGAAGCTAACCTGGAACGTCACCGACCCACGCGGTCGGGTGTGTCGAAGCCGCGAACTCCGGCCGCGAGGCGGAAGGAGACGCGAAATGCGGTGGCCACACACGGCCCCGGTGCGGCTGTAGACACGCACGAGGGCCAGGGCACACCCCAGGCACAAGGTCTGAGCGTACCTAGCGCATTCGCTGCGGTCAAAACAAATGGGCGACACCGGCATCGCCGCCCGGTTCATTCCACTTTGTCCTGTTCGGCGAGCGTGTCGGCGGAGCCGGGCGCGGGGCCGGGCGCGGGTACCGTCGCCGCCGTGTCGTGGCGGACGAAATACGTCGGCCGGTTCTGCACCGCCGTGTATATGCGCCCGACATACTCACCGAGCAGGCCGACACAGACCAGCTGTACGGCGCCGATGAAGACGATGCCGGTGAACAGCGAGGTCCAGCCGGGCACCGTGCGGCCCAGGGCGAACGCGGTCAGCGTGTAGACCAGCAGTCCCAGGCAGACCACGAAGGCGCCGGCGCCCAGCCAGGTGGCGATGCGCAGCGGGGCCGCGGAGAAGCCGGTGACGCTGTCCACCGCCAGGCGGATCATCCGGCCCAGCGGGTACTTCGTGCGGCCCGCGGTACGCGGCGCGCGCTCGTACGTCACCTGCCCGCTCGGGAAGCCCAGCCAGGGCACCAGCAGCCGGTACACCCGCTGCTGGTCGGGCAGGGCCTTGAGGGCCTCCACGGCGGCCCGGCTGAGCAGCCGGAAGTCGCCCGCCTGGGCGGGGACCGACGGGCCCGCCAGACGCCGCATCAGCCGGTAGTACACCCCCGCCGACCACCGCTTGAACCCGGAGTCGCTGCTGCGGTCGGCGCGCACGCCGTAGACGATGTCGAGGCCCTCCGCGCGGGCCAGCGCCAGCATGTCGCGGATCTTCTCCGGCGGGTCCTGGAGGTCGGCGTCCAGGCTGACCACGTAGGCGCCGCGGGCCCGGTCGAGCCCTGCCGTGAGGGCCGCCTGGTGGCCGGAGTTGCGCCGCAGCGCGACCACGCGCAGTTCCGGCCAGCCCAGCCGGAAGGCGTCCAGCAGCTCCGCCGTGCGGTCGCCGCTGCCGTCGTCGACGGCGACGACCTCGTGCGGGACGCCCAGCTCGGTGAGGACCGGGCGGAGCCTGGTGACCAGCGCGGGCAGGACGTCTTCCTCGTTGAACATCGGAATGACGACCGACAGCACGACCGGTCCGTGCTGTTCCGCGTCCCGTCCCTCGGGCACCGCGCCTCCCTCCTCATGACCTTGAGTACAGATGTGCGACTCTTGTGCGATCTTATGGCAGCAATTGACGGTTGAGGGTGGCCCGAGGGGGATGACAGCCATGGACACGGCTGCCGACGACACGGTGACCGACGGGCCGGACGGTACCGGCGAACGGCCGGCCGGCGGCGAGGGGGCGGCACGCTCCTGGCGGAGCCGACTCCCCGGCCTCCCGCCCGGCGCCCGGCCCTACCTCGCCCCGCTGGCGCTCTACGGCGTCACGAAACTCGTCGGCCTCGGGGTCTTCGCCACCCTCCTCACCCACGCCGGGGACTTCCGGGGCAAGAACCCCCGCTTCGGCGGCGGCGCCCACTGGTGGGACGTGCTGGCCACCTGGGACGGCTGGTGGTACCTCCAGGTCGCCGAGCACGGCTACAGCCCCGCCCTGGTCCGGCTGGACTCGGACGGCCTGTTCACGGTCCAGCAGAACTCGGTCGCGTTCTTCCCGCTCTACCCGGCGCTCATCCGCATGGTCTCGGAGTCCACCGGCCTCGGCCTGTACGGCTCCGGGATCCTGGTCTCCGTCGTCTCCTCGTTCATCGCGGCGGCGGGGATCTACGCGGTGATCTCGCTGCTCGCGGGAGCGCGGGCGGGCACCGTCGCGGCCGGTCTGTGGGCGGTGGCGCCGGGCGCGGGCGTCGAGTGGGCGGTGTACTCCGAGTCCCTGTTCGTCGCCATCGCCGCCTGGACCTGCTACGCCGTGATGAAGGGCCGCTGGGTGGCCGCGGGCCTGCTGGCCTTCACCGCCGGCCTGAACCGCCCCACGTCCGCCGTCCTCATAGGCGCCGTGGGGCTCGCCGCGCTGGTGACGCTGGCCCGCCCCGCGTCCCGGCGCGAGCACGGCGTACGCGGCCCGGTGTACGCGATGCTCGTCGCGCCGCTCGGCCTGCTCTCCTACATCGCCTGGGTCGGCTGGAGCACCGGTGAGGCCACGGCCTACTTCACCCTCCAGCGCGAGGGCTGGGCGCACTTCTTCGACTACGGCGCCTACACCTGGGACGTGCTGCGCAACCTCGCGGTGGGCCGCGGCGACTACCCCTTCGCCTTCTCCACCCCGGACCTGCTCTCCCTCCAGCTGGTCCTGGCGCTGCCCTTCCTCATCGCCCTGATGGTGCGCAAGAGGCCCCCGCTGGTCCTGGTCGCGTACACCCTGGCGACCATCGTCACGGTCCTGGGCACCCAGCAGATGTTCGGCAACACCATGCGCTACCTGCTCCCCGCCTTCCCCCTCCTCCTGGCCCCGGCCGCGGCCCTGAGCCGCCTGAAGCTGCCGAGCCTGATCGTCTTCTTCACCACGGCCTCGATCGCCTCCGGCTGGTACGCCCACTACGTCATCTTCGAACTGGGCGTGCCGTAGGAGAGCCGCGGGGCGGTCAGACCAGCGCCGCCCCGCCGACACAGCCGAGCACCGCGCCCGTCAGGCTCAGCGCGAGAAGTACGTTGCGGGCGCCCTCCTGCGCGGGCCCCGACGCCGGCACCGGACCACCGCGGTCCAGCCGCACCCCCCACAGCAGCAGCGCGGCACCCCACCTGCCGAACAGCCAACGCCCGTACAGCGCGCCGAGCAGACCGCCGAGCAGCACTCCTACGACCGCCATGACGATCCGGCTCCGGGAGTCGTCGGCGAAGAACACTGCGGACCACAGGAAGCGGACGCCGAGGACCGCGCCCAGCACGAAGGGCACGGCGGCGGCCGGCATGGGTCCTCGGACGCCCTCCCGCCACAGGTGGACGAGCAGCGCCAGCACGGCGAGCGCCGCCACCCACGGCCCCGCCAGCCCGTACCCGGTGCCCTCCGGACACGGCACGCCGATCCGCGGACCGCAGTTCGAGGCCCGACCGGCGAAGTCCCACAGGAACGCGGCGAAGCTGCTCGCCCCGCCCCAGACCAGCAGGTTGAGGACGAGGACCGCGATTCCGGCGGCCGGCAGATTGTTCGGCACTTCTCTTTTGTCAGGCACATTCCCCCCCAGGTGCTTCGCACTCTAGCCCCAGGGCGGCGGCACGCCGAAGGGCGGCCACCCGCTCGGGGTGACCGCCCTTCGGTCGTATCAAGCTGCCCGCTTACTGGTTGTACGGACCGTAGTCGTAGTCCTCCAGCGGAACGGCCTGGCCGGAGCCCGTGCCGAACGGCGAGTAGTCGATGTCGTCGTAGCCGACGGCCGAGTACATCGCGGCCTTGGCCTCCTCGGTCGGCTCGACCCGGATGTTGCGGTAGCGGGACAGGCCCGTACCGGCCGGGATGAGCTTACCGATGATGACGTTCTCCTTGAGGCCGATGAGGCTGTCGGACTTGGCGTTGATCGCCGCGTCCGTCAGGACTCGGGTCGTCTCCTGGAAGGAGGCGGCCGACAGCCAGGATTCCGTCGCCAGCGAGGCCTTGGTGATACCCATCAGCTGCGGACGACCGGAGGCCGGGTGACCGCCCTCCTGGACCACACGACGGTTCTCGGTCTCGAACTTGGTCCGCTCGACCAGCTCGCCGGGCAGCAGCTCGGCGTCGCCGGACTCGATGATCGTCACGCGGCGCAGCATCTGCCGGATGATGATCTCGATGTGCTTGTCGTGGATCGACACGCCCTGCGAGTTGTAGACCTTCTGGACCTCGCCGACCAGGTGGACCTGGACGGCACGCTGACCCAGGATGCGCAGCACGTCGTGCGGGTTGGTGGCACCCACGGTGAGCTTCTGGCCCACCTCGACGTGGTCGCCCTCGCCCACCAGCAGACGGGCACGCTTCGAGATCGGGAACGCCGTCTCGTCGCTGCCGTCGTCGGGGGTGACGACGATCTTCTTGGTCTTCTCGGTCTCCTCGATCCGGACGCGGCCGGAGGCCTCGGAGATCGGGGCGACACCCTTCGGGGTACGGGCCTCGAAGAGCTCGACGACACGCGGCAGACCCTGCGTGATGTCGTCACCGGCCACACCACCGGTGTGGAAGGTACGCATCGTCAGCTGGGTGCCGGGCTCACCGATGGACTGGGCGGCGATGATGCCGACCGCCTCACCGATGTCGACCAGCTTGCCGGTGGCCAGCGAGCGGCCGTAGCACATGGCGCAGGTGCCGACCTGCGACTCACAGGTCAGGATCGAGCGGGTCTTGACCTCCTCGACGCCGTGGGCGACCAGGGCGTCGATCAGGACGTCACCGAGGTCGACGTTGGCCGGCGCGATCACCTTGCCGTCGATGACGACGTCCTCGGCGAGCATGCGGGCGTACACGCTGGTCTCGACGTCCTCGGCCTTGCGCAGCGTGCCGTCCGCGTCGCGCGTGGCGATCGGCAGCTTGAGACCGCGCTCGGTGCCGCAGTCCTCCTCGCGAATGATGACGTCCTGGGAGACGTCGACCAGACGACGCGTGAGGTAACCCGAGTCGGCGGTACGCAGAGCGGTGTCCGCCAGACCCTTACGGGCACCGTGCGTGGAGATGAAGTACTCCAGCACGGACAGGCCCTCACGGAAGGAGGCCTTGATGGGACGCGGGATCGTCTCGTTCTTCGCGTTCGACACCAGACCACGCATACCGGCGATCTGACGCATCTGCATCATGTTGCCTCGTGCGCCCGAGTTCACCATCATGAAGATCGGGTTGGTCTTCGGGAAGTTGTCGTTCATCGCCTCGGCGACCTCGTTGGTCGCCTTGGTCCAGATCGCGATGAGCTCCTGCGTGCGCTCGTCCTTGGTGATCAGACCGCGCTCGTACTGCTTCTGGACCTTCTCGTCCTGTGCCTCGTAGCCCTTGACGATCTCCTTCTTCGCCTCGGGAACGACGACGTCGGAGATGGCCACGGTGACGCCGGAACGGGTCGCCCAGAAGAAGCCGGCCGCCTTCAGGTTGTCGAGCGTCGCCGCCACGATGACCTTCGGGTAGCGCTCGGCGAGGTCGTTGACGATCTCGGAGAGCTGCTTCTTGCCGACCTCGTAGTCGACGAACGGGTAGTCCTCGGGCAGCAGCTCGTTGAAGAGCGCGCGGCCCAGCGTGGTCTTCAGGGTGAAGGTGTCACCCTGCTGCCACTCCGGCTCACCCTCCTCGCGGGCCGGGGGCTCCCAGCCGCGGGGCGGGATGGTGCCCACCGGGAAGCGGATGTCGACCTTCGACTGGAGCGACAGGTCGCCCGCGTCGAACGCCATGATCGCCTCGGCGGAGGACCCGAAGGAGCGGCCCTCGCCCTTGAGGTCGCGGCCCTCGCCGTCGGTGGTGAGGAAGAACAGACCGAGGACCATGTCCTGGGTCGGCATCGTCACGGGACGGCCGTCGGCCGGCTTGAGGATGTTGTTCGAGGACAGCATCAGGATGCGGGCCTCGGCCTGCGCCTCCGCGGACAGCGGCAGGTGCACGGCCATCTGGTCACCGTCGAAGTCCGCGTTGAACGCGGTGCAGACGAGCGGGTGGATCTGGATGGCCTTGCCCTCGACCAGCTGCGGCTCGAAGGCCTGGATGCCGAGGCGGTGCAGGGTGGGCGCACGGTTCAGCAGAACCGGGTGCTCCGCGATGACCTCTTCCAGCACGTCGTACACGACCGTGCGGCCGCGCTCGACCATGCGCTTGGCGCTCTTGATGTTCTGCGCGTGGTTCAGGTCGACCAGGCGCTTCATCACGAACGGCTTGAAGAGCTCCAGCGCCATGGCCTTGGGCAGACCGCACTGGTGCAGCTTCAGCTGCGGACCGACGACGATGACGGAACGCGCCGAGTAGTCGACTCGCTTGCCGAGCAGGTTCTGACGGAAGCGGCCCTGCTTGCCCTTGAGCATGTCGGACAGCGACTTCAGCGGACGGTTGCCGGGGCCCGTCACCGGGCGGCCACGACGGCCGTTGTCGAAGAGCGCGTCGACGGCCTCCTGGAGCATGCGCTTCTCGTTGTTCACGATGATCTCGGGCGCGCCGAGGTCGAGAAGCCGCTTCAGGCGGTTGTTGCGGTTGATCACGCGGCGGTACAGGTCGTTCAGGTCGGAGGTCGCGAAGCGGCCACCGTCCAGCTGCACCATCGGACGCAGGTCCGGCGGGATGACCGGCACGCAGTCCAGCACCATGCCCTTGGGGCTGTTGCTGGTCTGCAGGAACGCGGAGACGACCTTGAGGCGCTTGAGCGCACGGGTCTTCTTCTGGCCCTTGCCGGTGCGGATGATCTCGCGGAGGCGCTCGGCCTCCTCGTCGAGGTCGAAGGACTCCAGGCGCTTCTGGAGCGCGGCGGCGCCCATCGAGCCGTCGAAGTAGGTGCCGAAGCGGTCGCGCAGCTCGCGGTAGAGCAGCTCGTCGCCCTCCAGGTCCTGGACCTTGAGGTTCTTGAACCGGTTCCACACCTCGTCGAGGCGGTCGATCTCGCGCTGCGCACGGTCGCGCAGCTGCTTCATCTCACGCTCGGCACCCTCGCGCACCTTGCGGCGCACGTCGGCCTTGGCGCCCTCGGCCTCCAGCTCGGCCAGGTCGGTCTCGAGCTTCTTGGCGCGGGCCTCCAGGTCGGAGTCGCGGCGCTGCTCGATCTGCTGGCGCTCGACGGAGACGTGGGCCTCCAGCGAGGGCAGGTCGCGGGTGCGGCGCTCCTCGTCCACGAAGGTGATCATGTACGCGGCGAAGTAGATGACCTTCTCGAGGTCCTTCGGCGCCAGGTCCAGCAGGTAGCCCAGGCGCGACGGGACGCCCTTGAAGTACCAGATGTGGGTGACGGGAGCGGCCAGCTCGATGTGGCCCATCCGCTCACGGCGCACCTTGGCGCGAGTGACCTCGACGCCGCAGCGCTCACAGATGATGCCCTTGAAGCGGACGCGCTTGTACTTGCCGCAGTAGCACTCCCAGTCCCGGGTCGGACCGAAGATCTTCTCGCAGAAGAGTCCGTCCTTCTCGGGCTTGAGGGTGCGGTAGTTGATGGTCTCGGGCTTCTTGACCTCGCCGTGGCTCCACTGACGGATGTCGTCAGCGGTGGCCAGACCGATCCGGAGCTCGTCGAAGAAGTTGACGTCGAGCACTATGCGTCAATCCCTCTCAGGGTTGTAAGTCTGTGGTCTGAAACGGGGGTCGCGGGATCGGCGGGGCCTGTGGATGACAGGCCCCGCCTGACTCCCGTCAGACCTCTTCGACGCTGCTCGGCTCGCGCCGCGACAGGTCGATGCCGAGCTCCTCCGCTGCGCGGAAGACGTCCTCGTCGGTGTCACGCATCTCGATGGACATGCCGTCCGAGGACAGCACCTCCACGTTGAGGCACAGGGACTGCATCTCCTTGATGAGCACCTTGAAGGACTCGGGGATGCCGGGCTCAGGGATGTTCTCGCCCTTGACGATGGCCTCGTAGACCTTCACGCGGCCGGTCACGTCGTCGGACTTGATGGTCAGCAGCTCCTGGAGGGCGTACGCGGCGCCGTAAGCCTCCAGCGCCCACACCTCCATCTCACCGAAGCGCTGGCCACCGAACTGGGCCTTACCACCCAGCGGCTGCTGGGTGATCATCGAGTACGGGCCGGTCGACCGGGCGTGCAGCTTGTCGTCGACCAGGTGGTGGAGCTTGAGGATGTACATGTAGCCGACCGAGATCGGCTCCGGGAACGGCTCACCGCTGCGGCCGTCGAACAGCCGCGCCTTGCCGGACGGGAGCACCATGCGCTCGCCGTCGCGGTTCGGGATGGTGTGCTGGAGCAGGCCGGCCAGCTCGTCCTCGCGCGCACCGTCGAAGACCGGGGTGGCGACGTTGGTGCCGGGCTCGACCTTGTCGGCGCCGATCACCTGGAGGCGCTGCGCCCACTCCTCCGCGAGGCCGGAGACGTCCCAGCCGCGGCTGGCGAGCCAGCCGAGGTGGATCTCCAGGACCTGCCCCGGGTTCATTCGGGACGGGACACCCAGCGGGTTCAGGATGATGTCGACGGGCGTGCCGTCCTCCAGGAACGGCATGTCCTCGATCGGGTTGATCTTGGAGATGACGCCCTTGTTGCCGTGCCGGCCGGCGAGCTTGTCACCGTCCGTGATCTTGCGCTTCTGCGCCACGTAGACACGAACCAGCTGGTTCACGCCCGGCGGCAGCTCGTCGCCCTCTTCACGGTCGAAGACGCGGACGCCGATGACCTTGCCGATCTCGCCGTGCGGGACCTTCAGCGAGGTGTCGCGGACCTCACGGGCCTTCTCACCGAAGATCGCGCGGAGCAGGCGCTCCTCCGGCGTCAGCTCGGTCTCGCCCTTCGGCGTGACCTTGCCGACCAGGATGTCGCCGGCGACGACCTCGGCACCGATGCGGATGATGCCGCGCTCGTCGAGGTCGGCGAGGACCTCCTCGGAGACGTTCGGGATGTCCCGGGTGATCTCCTCGGGGCCGAGCTTGGTGTCACGGGCGTCGACCTCGTGCTCCTCGATGTGGATCGAGGAGAGGACGTCGTCCTGCACGAGGCGCTGCGACAGGATGATCGCGTCCTCGTAGTTGTGACCCTCCCACGGCATGAACGCGACCAGCAGGTTCTTGCCGAGCGCCATCTCGCCGTTCTCGGTGGCCGGACCGTCGGCCAGGACCTGGCCCTCGATGACCCGGTCGCCCTCGGCGACGATGACCTTCTGGTTGACCGAGGTGCCCTGGTTGGACCGGGAGAACTTGGCCAGGCGGTACGTGATGTACGTGCCGTCGTCGTTGGTCGTGGTGATGTAGTCCGCGGAGACCTCCTGGACCACACCCGCCTTCTCGGCCTTGACCACGTCACCGGCGTCGGCGGCGGAGCGGTACTCCATGCCGGTGCCGACGAGCGGGGACTCGCTCTTGATGAGCGGCACGGCCTGACGCATCATGTTCGCGCCCATGAGGGCACGGTTGGCGTCGTCGTGCTCGAGGAACGGGATCATCGCGGTCGCGACCGACACCATCTGGCGCGGCGAGACGTCCATGTAGTCGACGTCGTCACCGGGGACGTAGTCGACCTCGCCGCCACGACGGCGGACCAGGACGCGGGCCTCGGAGAAGCGCATGTCGTCGTTGAGCGTGGCGTTGGCCTGCGCGATGACGAAGCGGTCCTCCTCGTCGGCGGTCAGGTAGTCCACGTCGTCCGTGACCTGGCCCTCGACGACCTTGCGGTAAGGCGTCTCGATGAAACCGAACGGGTTGATGCGGCCGTACGAGGCGAGCGAGCCGATCAGACCGATGTTCGGGCCTTCGGGCGTCTCGATCGGGCACATGCGGCCGTAGTGCGACGGGTGGACGTCGCGGACCTCGAAGCCGGCCCGCTCACGGGAGAGACCACCCGGGCCGAGGGCGTTCAGACGACGCTTGTGCGTCAGCCCCGACAGCGGGTTGTTCTGGTCCATGAACTGGGACAGCTGGCTGGTGCCGAAGAACTCCTTGATGGAGGCGACGACCGGCCGGATGTTGATCAGGGTCTGCGGCGTGATCGCCTCGACGTCCTGGGTGGTCATGCGCTCGCGCACGACGCGCTCCATACGGGCGAGACCCGTACGGACCTGGTTCTGGATCAGCTCGCCGACGTTGCGGATGCGGCGGTTGCCGAAGTGGTCGATGTCGTCGGTCTCGACGACGATCTCCCGGCCCGACTCGCCGACCGTCTCGGTCTCACCGGCGTGCAGCTTCACCAGGTACTTGATGGTGGCGATGACGTCGTCGGTGGTGAGCACGCCGGCGTCCAGCGGCTCCTCCGCGCCGAGCTTCTTGTTCACCTTGTAGCGGCCGACCTTGGCGAGGTCGTAGCGCTTCGGGTTGAAGTAGAGGTTCTCGAGCAGCGTCTGCGCGGCCTCACGCGTGGGGGGCTCGCCCGGACGCAGCTTGCGGTAGATGTCGAGCAGCGCGTCGTCCTGGCCCTGGGTGTGGTCCTTCTCCAGGGTGGCGCGCATGGACTCGTACTCGCCGAACTCCTCGAGGATCTGCTCGGTGGTCCAGCCGAGGGCCTTGAGGAGGACGGTCACGGACTGCTTGCGCTTGCGGTCGATGCGCACACCGACCATGTCGCGCTTGTCGATCTCCATCTCCAGCCAGGCACCCCGGGACGGGATGATCTTGGCGGAGAAGATGTCCTTGTCGGACGTCTTGTCGATGGAGGAGTCGAAGTAGACACCCGGCGAACGGACCAGCTGCGACACGACGACACGCTCGGTGCCGTTGATGACGAAGGTGCCCTTGTTGGTCATGAGCGGGAAGTCGCCCATGAAGACCGTCTGGGACTTGATCTCGCCGGTCTCGTTGTTGGTGAACTCGGCGGTGACGAAGAGCGGGGCCGCGTACGTGAAGTCGCGGTCCTTGCACTCGTCGATGCTGTTCTTGGGGGGCTCGAAGCGGTGGTCGCGGAACGTCAGCGACATCGACCCGGAGAAGTCCTCGATCGGCGAGATCTCCTCGAAGATCTCTTCCAGGCCGGACTTGGTGGGGACGTCCTGACCGGACTCCAGAGCCGACTCGACGCGAGCCTTCCAGGCGTCGTTGCCGAGGAGCCAGTCGAAGCTCTCGGTTTGCAGCGCGAGAAGGTTCGGAACCTCGAGGGGCTCCTTGATCTTTGCAAAGGAGATGCGCAGCGGGGCGGTGCTGGCAGCGTTGTTCGTATTCGCGGTCGA
Organism: Streptomyces sp. NPDC001599; assembly: GCF_042893535.1. Taxonomy (NCBI): domain Bacteria; kingdom Bacillati; phylum Actinomycetota; class Actinomycetes; order Kitasatosporales; family Streptomycetaceae; genus Streptomyces; species Streptomyces sp. NPDC001599. The sequence continues at coordinate 344,364 of NZ_JBIAVA010000002.1, read as the reverse complement.
GGCATTGCGCGAGGCGGCCAAGAGGGGGTCCTTCCGAGGGCTCGGACTCACTACGCGCGTACCGGCCCCTCTTCCGTGCACGGAGACAGGGGGTGCCTGATGTGGCTAAAGAGCCAGGTCGGGCATGCTCTGGTCGTCAGTGCTCGGGCGAGGGCAGACCCCTGGTGACGGGCAGGGGGCAGCTAACAGGCAGCGCAAAGGGTCAGTGTAGCCACTTGGCACACTGATGTCCAGTGCGGTTCTCGGGGACCGTGTTCGCTCCTCGTTGTTCTCACCACCTGTGCGGCAAGGCCTCGCCCTCAACGCACCCAGATACTGCCCTCTTCGCCGTCGATCCATGCCTCGGATTCGGATCCTTGTGACGACGCCCTGAGAATTGCGCGCTGCGTGCGGTTCGTCAAGGCCCCCCTTGCCCAAACCGGTTGTCGCCAGGGGGCTCTCAGGGCCCCGGCGACGGCACGACGAAGATCACCCTACTCTTCACCGTCACACGTGCAAGGCGACCGCCGCCGGACCCCGGATACGCCGAAGAGCGACCACCCGGATGGATGATCGCTCTTCGGTGCTACGGCGTTACAGACCCTGACGGATCCGTGGATGCCGGTGCGGTCTTACTTGACCTCGACGGAGGCGCCGGCGCCCTCGAGGGACTCCTTGGCCTTGTCCGCGGCGTCCTTGGCGACCTTCTCGAGGACGGGCTTCGGGGCGCCGTCCACGAGGTCCTTGGCCTCCTTCAGACCCAGGGAGGTCAGCTCGCGCACGACCTTGATGACCTGGATCTTCTTGTCGCCGGCACCCGTGAGGATGACGTCGAACTCGTCCTGCTCGGCAGCGGCCTCGACCGGGGTGCCCGGGGCGGCGGGGCCGGCCACGGCGACCGCGGCGGCGGCGGTGACGTCGAACTTCTCCTCGAAGGCCTTCACGAACTCGGAGAGCTCGATGAGGGTCATCTCCTCGAACTGGGCGAGCAGGTCGTCCTGGCTGAGCTTCGCCATGATGGCGGTCCTTCCACTAATTCGGCAGGTGCCGGATGTACGGGGTGTGGCGGGCGTACGTCGGCCCGCTGCGATCCGCGCCGCGCTCAGGCGGCCCGGACCAGAAAGCGAGCCGAGTTACTCGGCACCGCCCTGCTCGTCCTGCTTGGCACGGAGCGCGTCCACGGTGCGGACGAGCTTCGAGGGAAGCGCCTGGAAGAGCTGAGCAGTCTGGGACTGCTTGCCCTTGAAGGCACCCGCCAGCTTGGAGAGCAGAACCTCGCGGGACTCGAGGTCCGCAAGCTTCTTGATCTCGTCGGCGGACATCGCCTTGCCGTCAAGGACACCGCCCTTGATGACGAGATTCGGGTTGTCCTTGGCGAAGTCGCGCAGACCCTTCGCCGACTCCACCGGGTCACCGGTGACGAAGGCAACGGCCGTCGGACCAGCGAAGAGCTGGTCGTCGAGCGTGATCCCGGCCTCGTTGGCCGCAATCTTGGTCAGCGTGTTCTTCACCACGGCGTACTGGGCGTTCTCACCGAGCGACCGGCGCAGCGTCTTGAGCTGCGCCACGGTGAGACCGCGGTACTCGGTCAGCACGGCGGCATTGGAGCTGCGGAACTTGTCCGTCAGCTCGGCAACCGCGGCAGCCTTTTCGGGCGTCGCCATAGAGCCTCGGCCTCCTTCCGGGTGATTCGGACCGCGCGGACCCGAAGGAGGACTGGGGAAAACGAAACGCCCCGGCGCAGGCGCACGGGGCGTGGCTCGACCGTTCGTCATCCGCACGGGGCGGGGACTTCCGGGAGCTCATCCACAGTCACCTGCGCGGGTCGTCCGCAGTTCAGCGGATCCTTCGGCCACCGTGTCCTCTTTCGAACACACGGCAACGACCAGCGGTCTTTGGCTTCTGTGGAAGCGTACGTGAACGGGGCAGTGTCAAGCAAATCCGCCCCCGCGGCGACCGGAGCGGGGCCGGGCGCGCGGCGCCTCAGCCCTGCTGGCTCTCCTTCATCATCTCGGCCAGGTCGGCGACCTCACCGGCCGGAGGGGCGGTGACCTTCACGGGCTCGTTGACGCCGAGGAAGGTGATGGTCATGTCCAGCGGGCCCTTCTTGGCGTCGCCGCGCATGCGGAACTGCTTGGTCTGGTCGTCGCCGTCGACCCACATGTCCATCGTGAGCTTGTCGACGCCCATCTTCTCGTACTGCTCGAGGCTCTTCTGGCGCTTGTCCCGGGTGGCCTTGTCCTCGTCCCCGAGGGACTTCTCCAGGTCGGCGAGGGAGACCGTGCCCTTGTAGTGGGTGGTCTTCACGCCCTCGACGGTCTCGGTGCCGACCTTCTCGACGTCCTTGGCCCCGGTGAGGAAGGTGGACTCGGTGGCCGGGTTCTTGTCGGCCTGGGAGGCGCCGCCCAGCTGGTTCAGCTCGTCGCCGGCGCCCATCGCGGCCAGGTCGAACTTGATCCAGCTCTTGCCGTCCATCTCCTTGGCCGCCTCGGGGCCGCCGCCGATGTACATGGCCTTGTCGACGAGCCGGATCTCCGCGGTCCCCTCGGCGCCCTGGTCGAGCGCCGTCATCTTCATGCTCATCGCGAGCGTCGGCTTGATCTGCATCTCGGCCTCGGCCTTGACCCGGCCCTCCTCGGGGACCTTGCCGGTCATGCGGTAGTGGAGGGAGTTGATCGCCTCCGTGTTCTTCGCCGCCTTGGCGACGGCGGCCGCGGGCGTCATCTCCGGGGACTCGGAGGCCTTGTCCTCCTTGGCACAGCCCACCGCCCCGGCGGCGAGCAGCAGTGCGGCGAGTCCGGCGCCCACGGGCACACGTACGGAAGTCTTCATCGATATCCCCCCACGGGACTCAAGGTGACACAGGAGCGTGAAGGCGTGCAGGGCACAGGAGTCGCACCGCCGCTCCACAGCATGCGTTTGTGACAAGGACGCGAGCGTAGCCGAATCGGTTCGAACGATCTTGTGATTTCTCCGCCGGCGGGCTTCAGCGCCCCTGTGACGCCAGCAGTTCCTTGAAGTCCGCCGTGTCCGCGGCCGGCGGGCGTTCGGCCGAGACCCTGACGCCGTAGTCGCTGTAGTACGCGGTCTGGGTCAGCTCCCCGGTCTTCGTGCGGCCTCGCTCGACCTTCTTGACCAGCAGGTCCCGGTCGTCGACCCAGATGTCGACGGTCTGGGCCGTGTCCCCGCCCACCGTGCCGGACCAGTGCGTGGTGCGCCGGCCGCGCGTCGTCTCCTCGCCCACCCTGCGCACGTCCTCGGCCGTCAGCAGGAGTTTCACGGCCTGGTTGGGCGTGGTGTTGCGCATCTGGTCGGCGAATCCGGCGCCCGCGCCGCCGCCGAGGTCCTCCAGGTCCTCGTACACGTACTTGATCCAGTGCCGGCCGCCCACCCGCTCGGCGAACTCGTCGCCCATCCTGGCGTAGTAGGCGTCGGGCAGGTACCGGGCCTCCATCGCGGTGGTGCCGAGGCGGCGCATGGTCTCGGCGGTCGTGCCGCCGGTGTAGGTGATCGTCAGGGTGCCGGTGAGGCCGTCGTCCCAGCCGAGGGCGCCCGCGGCCTCCAGGGACAGCTCGCGGCCCATCACGGTCGTGGACTCCACCCGCGCCGAAGCCGCCCGCCCGGTGGCCCGCTCGACCGCCCGCAGGGCGTCCGCCGAGGGTCCGGTGAGGGCCGGGGCGCGGGAGGAGGCCGGAGCGGAGACGGACGGCCGGGCCGAGCCGGTGGGGCCGGTGGAATCGCCGGAGTCGTCGGAACCCCCGGCGCCGGTGCACGCGGTGACGCACGCCAGCGCGGCCGACACCGCGACCGAGACGACCGTACGGCGTGCCGTCGTGCCCGTCATCCGCCCACCCCTTGCGCCCCGTACGGCTCCTGCGCCCCGTGCGCGGTCCGTTGCCCGCACGCTAACCCAGGGCGCCGGAAAAGGGGACGGGCCAAAAGGGACGGGCCAAAGGGGACGGGCCCCGCACCTCGGAAGGTGCGGGGCCCGTGAACCGGTGGGCGAGCTGCTCGCTCAGACCGCGGCCGGGTCCTCCTCGACGAGGAGGTTGCGGGTGCGGTTGGAGTCGAGCGGGATGCCCGGGCCCATCGTGGTGCTGAGGGCGGCCTTCTTGATGTAGCGGCCCTTGGCGGCGGACGGCTTCAGACGGAGGATCTCCTCCAGCGCCGCGCCGTAGTTCTCCACCAGCTTGGTGTCGTCGAACGACGTCTTGCCGATGATGAAGTGCAGGTTCGAGTGCTTGTCGACGCGGAACTCGATCTTGCCGCCCTTGATGTCGTTGACAGCCTTGGCGACGTCCGGGGTCACGGTGCCGGTCTTGGGGTTCGGCATGAGACCACGGGGACCGAGCACGCGGCCGAGGCGGCCGACCTTGCCCATGAGGTCCGGGGTGGCGACGACGGCGTCGAAGTCCAGACGGCCCTTCGACACCTCGTCGATCAGTTCGTCGGAGCCGACGATGTCGGCGCCCGCGGCGGTCGCGGCCTCGGCACGGTCACCGGTCGCGAAGACCAGGACCCGGGCGGTCTTACCGGTGCCGTGCGGGAGGTTCACGGTGCCACGGACCATCTGGTCGGCCTTGCGCGGGTCGACACCCAGGCGGAAGGCGACCTCGACGGTGCCGTCGAACTTGCTCGTGGAGGTCTCCTTGGCGAGACGGACGGCCTCGAGCGGGGCGTAGAGCTTGTCCCGGTCGATCTTGGCGTCCGCAGCGCGGAGAGACTTGCTGCGCTTGCTCACTACTGCTCCTGGTGGCTTCTGAGGAGTCGTGGTGCGGGCCGAGCAGGCCCTACCACACTGTCCTGACCTTGCGGCTACCGCCGCGTGGCTGGCTTACGGGGGTGGAGGTCAGCCCTCGACCGTGACGCCCATGGAACGGGCGGTACCGGCGATGATCTTCTCCGCCTGGTCCAGGTCGTTGGCGTTGAGGTCGGGCATCTTGGTGGTGGCGATCTCACGGACCTGGTCACGCGTGATCTTCGCGACCTTGGTCTTGTGCGGCTCGCCGGAGCCCTTCTCCACGCCCGCGGCCTTGAGGATCATCTTGGCGGCCGGTGGCGTCTTGGTGATGAAGGTGAAGGAACGGTCCTCGTAGACCGTGATCTCCACCGGGATGACCCAGCCGCGCTGCGACTCGGTCGCGGCGTTGTAGGCCTTGCAGAACTCCATGATGTTGACGCCGTGCTGACCCAGCGCGGGGCCGACCGGCGGGGCCGGGTTCGCGGCACCGGCCTGGATCTGGAGCTTGATGAGCCCCGTGACCTTCTTCTTCTTGGGAGGCATAGCTCTCCGGGTCCTTTCGATTCGGGTCCTGCCCGCGTTCGGGAGCTACCCGGACACAGGCATACCGCACAACGATAACGGGTATGGATGCGCGGCCAAAAACCGAGCAGGTCAGACGCCGCGCGAGCGGGCGCCTGACCTGGTCGGAAGCAGTACGTCCAGAGGAGTGCGGAGTACCGGTGGGGTACTAGTTCTTCTGGATCTGGTCGAAGCTCAGCTCGACCGGGGTCTCGCGGCCGAAGATCTCGACGAGGCCCTTGACCTTCTTCGAGTCGGCGTTGATCTCGTTGATCGTGGCCTGGAGGGTGGCGAAGGGGCCGTCGGTGACGGTGACCGAGTCGCCGACCTCGAAGTCCAGCACCTGGACCTCGACCTTGCGCTGCGGCGCCGGCTTGCCCTCGGCCTCGGCGGCCTCGCGGGCGGCCTTCTCCTCGGCCTCCGGGGCGAGCATCTTGACGATCTCGTCCAGGGTCAGCGGGTACGGGTCGTAGGCGTTGCCGACGAAGCCGGTGACGCCAGGGGTGTTGCGGACGACGCCCCAGGACTCGTTGGTGAGGTCCATGCGCACCAGGACGTAACCGGGCAGCTTGTTCTGCCGGATCGTCTTGCGGTCGCCGTTCTTGATCTGGACGACCTCTTCCTGCGGCACCTCGGCCTGGAAGATGTAGTCCTCGACGTTGAGCGAGACGGCGCGCTGCTCGAGGTTGGTCTTCACGCGGTTCTCGTAACCGGCGTAGGTGTGGATGACGTACCACTCGCCGGGCAGGACGCGCAGCTCCTGACGGAGCTTCTCGATCGGGTCGAGCTCGGGCTCCTCGGCCTCGGGCTCCTCCTCGGACTCCTCAGACTCCTCGGCGTCCGCCGCGTCGGCGTCGGCCTCGGTGGCCTCCGCGTCGGTCGCCTCGGCGGTCTCGTCCTCGTCCGCCTCCGCTTCCGTCGCGTCCTCGTCCGTCTCCGCGACGACCGTGTCGTCGGCAGCCTCGGCCTCGGCGGAGGCCTCGGTGTCCTCGTTGTCGGCGCCCTCGACGGTGCCGAGCTCGTCCTCGACGGACTCGACCGGCTCGATGGCGTCGTTCACGTTCGGGTCAGACACTGTGGCTGCTTCTTCCTGGATACATAGGGGTGGAACACGCGAAAGGGGCGCCGGGTACCTCGGCGCCCTTCGCTCTCGACTCAGCCGAAGACGTACTTGGCGGCGTGAGAGAAGCCATAGTCAATCAGAGTCACCAGGCCGATCATGATGACCACGAAGATGATCACCACGGTGGTGTACGTCGTCAGCTGGTTGCGACTGGGCCAGACGACCTTGCGCAGCTCCGCGACGATCTGGCGGTAGAAGAGCGCGAGCCGCTTCAGCGGGCCCTTCTTGCCTCGCTTGCCGCCTTTGCGGGACTTCTTCTTGGAGTCCGGCGCCTCGTCCTGGGCATCAGGCATGTCGATGGAGCCCACGGCGTCCGTCACTCGTCCTCACCTGATTCCGGGTCGTGGCCGTGCCGCGCCCGGTTGGAGCCGCACGGCGGTGCATTGCTGTACGTACATGCGCACACATCCTGGCGATGGTGTGTGTAGCAGGGCCGGAGGGACTTGAACCCCCAACCGCTGGTTTTGGAGACCAGTGCTCTACCAATTGAGCTACGACCCTTTGTTCGTCCCCCAACGTACCGCATCCGCCCGGATGCTTGGTGTGCACCGGGTGATCGCGGACCGCTGAAGGCCAACGAGGTGAGAGTGTACGTGCTCACGGGCCGGGCGTCGAACAGAAAGCGTGTCCGGACTGATGTTCAGGCCGGGGACCGGACTGGCGTTCAGGTCCTGGACCGGTCCGGTTCAGTCCGTGAAACCCCTGTGCCCGTGAGGTTTCCGGTCTGGAACGATGGGGTCATGAGCGCTGCAACCCCTCCCACCGAGCGCCGGGTCTCCGCCCGAGTCGGCGCGATCTCCGAGTCCGCGACCCTCGCCGTGGACGCCAAGGCCAAGGCCCTCAAGGCCGCTGGACGTCCCGTGATCGGCTTCGGCGCGGGTGAGCCCGACTTCCCGACGCCGGACTACATCGTCGAGGCCGCCGTCGAGGCGTGCAAGAACCCGAAGTTCCACCGCTACACGCCGGCCGGCGGGCTGCCCGAGCTGAAGGCCGCCATCGCCGCGAAGACGCTGCGCGACTCCGGCTACGAGGTCGACCCGTCGCAGATCCTCATCACCAACGGCGGCAAGCAGGCCATCTACGAGGCGTTCGCCGCGATCCTCGACCCGGGCGACGAGGTCATCGTCCCGGCGCCGTACTGGACGACGTACCCGGAGTCGATCCGGCTGGCCGGCGGTGTGCCCGTCGACGTCGTCGCCGACGAGACGACCGGCTACCGGGTGACGGTGGAGCAGCTGGAGGCGGCGCGCACCGAGAAGACCAAGGTCGTCCTCTTCGTGTCGCCGTCGAACCCGACGGGGGCGGTGTACAGCGAGGCCGAGACCGAGGCGATCGGCCGCTGGGCCGTCGAGCACGGACTGTGGGTGCTGACCGACGAGATCTACGAGCACCTCGTCTACGGCGACACCGTGTCCGTGTCCCTGCCGGCGCTGCTGCCCGAGCTGCGCGACAAGTGCATCGTGGTCAACGGCGTGGCGAAGACGTACGCGATGACCGGCTGGCGGGTCGGGTGGGTCATCGGCCCGAAGGACGTCGTCAAGGCCGCGACCAACCTCCAGTCGCACGCCACGTCCAACGTGGCCAACGTGTCCCAGGCGGCGGCGCTGGCCGCGGTCTCCGGCGACCTGGACGCCGTGTCGAAGATGCGGGAGGCCTTCGACCGGCGCCGCCAGACGATCGTGCGGATGCTCAACGAGATCGACGGTGTGCTGTGCCCCGAGCCGAAGGGCGCGTTCTACGCCTACCCGTCGGTGAAGGCGCTGCTCGGCAAGGAGATCCGCGGCAAGCGTCCGCAGGACTCGGTCGAGCTGGCCGCGCTCATCCTGGAGGAGGCCGAGGTCGCGGTGGTGCCGGGTGAGGCGTTCGGCACGCCGGGGTACCTGCGGCTGTCGTACGCGCTCGGGGACGAGGACCTCGTCGAGGGCGTGAGCCGGATCCAGAAGCTGCTGGCGGAGGCGCGGGACTGAGCCTCCCTCCGCCCACGGGGCCACACCTCGACGTCGAGGTGTGGCCCCTGTTTCTTTGTGCGAGCAAGACCACGTACGGGGAAAGTGCTGTCGTGCCGGGCGTGTCGTGCGGCAGGATCACTGGATGGAGCGTGTACGTGATGTCTCTGAACTGCCCAAGGCCCATCTCCACCTGCACTTCACCGGGTCGATGCGGCCCACCACCCTGCTGGAACTGGCCGACAGGCACGGGGTGCGGCTGCCCGAGACGCTGACCGAGGCCTTGAGCCGCGGGGAGTCGCCGAAACTGCGGGCTACGGACGAGCGGGGCTGGTTCCGCTTCCAGCGGCTGTACGACGCGGCGCGGTCGTGCCTGCAGACGCCGGAGGACATCCAGCGGCTGGTGCGGGAGGCCGCGGAGGAGGATCTGCGGGACGGGTCGGGGTGGCTGGAGATCCAGGTCGATCCGACGTCGTACGCGCCTCGGCTGGGTGGGCTGATCCCGGCGCTGGAGATCATCCTGGACGCGGTGGAGACGACCGTGCGGGACACCGGGATCGGGATGCGGGTGCTGGTCGCCGCGAACCGGATGAAGCATCCGCTGGACGCGCGGACGCTGGCGCGGCTGGCGGTGCGGTACGCGGAGCGGGGGGTGGTCGGGTTCGGGCTGTCCAACGACGAACGGCGCGGGATGGCGCGGGACTTCGACCGGGCGTTCGCGATCGCGCGGGACGGGGGGCTGCTGAGCGCGCCGCACGGGGGTGAGCTGACCGGTCCGGCGTCGGTGCGGGACTGCCTGGACGACCTGGAGGCGGACCGGATCGGGCACGGTGTGCGGGCGGCGGAGGATCCCCGGCTGCTGAAGCGGCTGGCGGACCGGCAGGTGACGTGCGAGGTGTGTCCGGCGTCGAACGTCGCGCTGGGCGTGTACGAGAAGCCGGAGGACGTGCCGCTGCGGAGGCTGTTCGAGGCGGGGGTGCCGATGGCGCTGGGCGCGGACGATCCGCTGCTGTTCGGGTCGCGGCTGGCCGCCCAGTACGAGATCGCGCGCGAGCACCACGGGTTCACGGACGGGGAGCTGGCGGAGCTGGCGCGGCAGTCGGTGCGGGGGTCGGCGGCGCCCGAGGACGTGAAGGGGCGGCTGCTGGCGGGGGTGGACGACTGGCTTGCGGCGTAGGCGGTGGACGCGGGTGCCTGCGGCGGCCTGTGCGGGTTCGGTGGGGGTGCGCGTGGCGCGGTGCGTGCGGTGGTGGGTCGGGGCCGCGCCGGGGGGTGTCCGTCCTCGGAACGGCGCGAAATCGGTTCCTTGAAGAGGCTCGGGGCGTTGACGCGCCAACCGCTGCGGGCGGACACCCCCCGACACGTCCCCTCACCGCCGTACGCGGCTTTCCCCGCCAACGCTCCGCGTCCCGCTCCTCGCCGTACGCGGCTTTCCCCGCCAACGCTATCGGCAGTCCCCGCCCCCGCCACCGCCGCTGCGGCCAGTCGCCACGCCGCTCCGCAACTGCGGGCAGTCGTGCCGCTGGGGCGGCACGGGTGGGCGGTGGGGGTACCTCCCAGGCCGTTCAGGCACTGGGGGAGGCACCCCGCTACGCCGGGCCGCGTCACCCACCCGCGCCCACACCCCGGCACCCCGCGTCACCCACCCGCGCCCACACCCACCCCGGGTGTCGGTCACGCGCCGGGTCACGCGACCCGCCCCGCGCCCGCACCCCGGGTCACGTGACCGACCCCGCCCCACTCGCCCCCCGCCAAGCCCGCAGCCGCGCATACGCCGACAAACCGTCCGGCACGAACTCCCACTCCCCGAGCCGCCCCTCCAGCTCCGCCTCCGGCAGGAACCCGTGCCACGCCACTTCCTCCACCTGAGGAGACACCGCCCCCGCCACCCGCACCTCGTACACCGCCGACCACCACGTCCGCCCGGCCCCGTCGTCGTACAGGAACTTGAACAGGAACTCCGGCCGCGGCAGTCCGCTCACCCCCAGTTCCTCCTCCGCCTCCCGCAGCGCCGCGTCGTCGTAGGGCTCGCCCGCACCGACCACCCCGCCGACGAACATGTCGTACAGCGCGGGAAACACCAGCTTCGTCGCTGTGCGGCGGTGGACGAAGACCCGTCCCTCGGGGTCCCGGGCCCAGACGAACACGCACCGGTGCCGCAGGCCCTGCGCGTACGCATCGCCCCGCCGGGCCTGCCCGACGACGCGGTCGTTCTCGTCGACGATGTCGAGGATCTCGTCAGCAGAGCTCATGTGCCCATCCAAGCAGCAGGCGCCGCAGGCCTCAGCTCCGCTCCAGTGCCCGTTCGCGCCCGCTCTCGCCCGTGCCCTGCGGCATGGCCGGGTGCAGGCCCAGCAGGACGATGCCCCCCACGACCGCCGCGAGGCCGGCCGCCTGCCAGGCGAGCGCTCCGGCGTCGGTGTGCAGCCGGTCGCCGAGGAAACCCACCCCGCAGGCGATGCCCGCGAGCGGCTGGGCCGCCGTCAGCGCGGGCAGCGACCTGCGCAGGGGCGCCGTCTCGAAGGCGCTCTGGACCAGGACCAGGCCGGTGATCCCGAGCACCACCACGGCGTACGGCTGCCAGCCCGTCAGCAGTTCCGCGAGGCCGCCCGCCGAGAAGCGCCGGCCGCTGACCCGGGTCAGCGCGTCCTGCACGCCGTAGAGCAGGCCGGCGGCCAGGGCCAGCAGGGTCGGGCCCCAGGTCAGCCGCAGGCGGCCGGCGCACAGCGTGAGCAGGAGGGCCAGGCCCAGCATCACGCCGACGATCAGCCAGTGCCGCAGCGGGTCGGTCACCGCACTGCCCCCGCGCGGCTCGCCCGCCAGGATGAACGCGGTCACCCCGCCCGCGAGCAGCGCCAGACCGGCCCAGCCCTGCCGGCCCAGCGGCTGCCGGGTCTGGATGCGGGAGAGGGCGAGGGCGAAGAGGAGGTTCGTCGCCAGGAGGGGTTCGACGAGGGTCAGTTCGCCGCCGCCCAGCGCGAGCGCGCCCAGCACCATGCCGGCCACCATCAGGCCCATGCCGGCCAGCCAGCGCGGTACCCGCATCAAGTCGAGCAGGAGGCGGGGCGAGAGGAAGTCGCCCAGGGGGGCGCGCTGGGCCGCGTTCTGCTGGAGGACGAAGCCGAAACCCAGACAGCACGCGGCGCACACGGCGAGGACCAGGACGAGAACCGACACGCTGCGTACCTCGATCGTCAGTCGGGTCACGGGGGCGTCGGGGACGACTCTAGTGCGGGTGGGCGGCGGGTGCGGGGTGAGTGGCGCATTCGGAGCTGCGGCGGGCGTCCGGGGTGGTGTCAAGGGACTGTTCGGTGGGCAAGTGCCCCTGCCGTCACGCTAGTTGACGCGTGTAACAGGCTGATTCCTCTTGACGTCAAGCATTGGCTGCCGGTTTGCTGTGCGTGATCAGTTCATGGCAATCCGGTCATGGCAGTCCGGCTACGACGACCTACCGCGTCGCGTGAGGAAGTTCCCGCGGTGTCCCCACCCCCGCCTCCCCTCGGCCGCGGCCGCAAACGCGCGGCCCAGGCCTTCGACGAGGCCCTCGACGACGCCGAACTCGTCGCCACACGTGCCGCGTTGGCTCAGGGGCGCTGGCAGTCGGTCCGCTCGCTGCTCGTCCACACGGGTGACGACTGGGACCGCCGGGGCCACCGGGTGGCCGCACTCGCCAAGGAGTCCCACTGCGCCCCCTGGGCCCGCGAGTGGCTGCTCGCCGAGCCCGACTCCGCCGACGCGTCGGTACTGCTCGCCCACGCCCTGGTGCACCGCGCCCTGCGGGGGAAGGAGAAGCCGGACCGGGCCCGCGAGGCGTGCCGGGCCGCTGCCGCGCTCGTGCCGGACGACCCCACGCCCTGGCTCGGGCTCCTCGTGCTGGAACGCTCCCTGGGCGCCGACGAGGACGTCATCCGGGTCTTCGACGAGGTGCGCGGACGGTACGCCGACCACCACCACGCCCACCACCTGATGGTGGCGCGGCTCGCCGAGCGCGGCGGCGACGGCGGCCCCGACCCGCTGCACGAGGTGTACGACTTCGCCAACTGGGCCGCCGAGCAGGCGCCCGCCGACTCTCCGCTGGCCATCCTCCCGGTCGTCGCGCACGCCGAGCGCTACCGCGTGCTGGCCGCCGCGGGCCACGAGTCCCCCGACCCGCGCGCCTCCGGACACTGGGTCGGCCGGCGCGCCCGGCTGGTGATGAAGGCGGCCTTCGACTGGTGGCTGGAGTGGGAGCAGGACGGCCATCCGCGCCGGCTGATCGACCTCAACTTCCTCGCCCACGCCAAGTCCTGCGAGGGCCGCGGCGCCGAGGCCGCGGCCCTGTTCCACCGCATCGGCGAGCACGCCACGCCGGCCCCGTGGTCGTACCCGGACCGCGACCCGTTCGCCGCCTTCCGTGCCGCCCGCGCGGGCGCGCTCGGCACGGCCTGACCGCCCCGACGCACACCACCCACCCGAAAGCCATGAGAGAGAAGGACGTCCTGCGATGACCACGGGCAGTTCGAGCACGAGCAGTTCCGCGAGCGGTGGCGCCATCAGCACCTTCAAGGGCGAGGAGCGCGCGCTGCGCGCCGACCGGCTGGGCACGGGAGGGCTGCTCCTGTCCGTGCTCGCCGCCACCGCCCCGCTGATGGTGGTCGCGGGCGTCATGCCCACCACCTTCGCGGTCATGGGCATCGTCGGGCAGCCCCTGCTCTTCGTGGTGCTGGGCGTGGTGCTGATCCTGTTCAGCATCGGGTACGCCGAGATGAGCCGGCACGTCCACAACGCGGGCGCCTTCTACGCCTACATCTCCCGCGGACTCGGCGGCACCGCCGGCGCGGGCGCGGCCCTGGTCGCGCTGGTCGCCTACAACGCCCTCCAGGTCGGCATCTACGGCATCTTCGGCTTCGAGGTCTCCGGCCTGCTCTCCACCTACGCCGACCTCGACGTGGCCTGGTGGATCCCGGCCCTGCTGGCGGTGCTCGCCGTCGGCGCGCTGGGCTGGCTGAAGATCGACGTCAACGCGCGCGTACTGGGCGTACTGCTGCTCATCGAGGTCGTGCTCGTGGTGGTGTTCGACATCGCCGCCGTCACCGACCCGGGGGCCCAGGGGCTGTCGCTGCACGCCTTCAACCCGGACACCCTCAGCGGCGCCGGGGTGGGCACCGCGCTCTGCTTCTGCATCGCCGCCTTCCTCGGCTTCGAGCAGGCGCCCGTGTACGCCGAGGAGACCAGCCGGCCCCACGTGCTCGTTCCACGTGTCATGTTCCTGGCGGTCGGCGGCGTCGCCGTGTTCTTCGCGCTGAGCAGCTGGGCCCTGACCGTGGCCACCGGCCCCGACAAGATCGTCGGCACCGCGCAGGAGCAGAGCGCCGGACTGCTGTTCTTCCTGACCGAGTCACGGCTCGGCGACACCTTCACCGACGTGCTGCACGTCCTGTTCGTGACCGGCATGTTCGCCGCGCTGCTGAGTTTCCACAACGTCGTCGCCCGGTACGCGTTCGCCATGGGGCGCGAGGGGCTGCTGCCCGCCGCCTTCGGGCGGACCAGCGGCACCAGCGGCGCCCCCGGTACCGGCTCGCTGCTCCAGACCGCCGTGTCCGCGGTCGTCGTCATCGGCTTCGCGATCGCCGACGACAAGCCGAACGGCGACCCGACCGAGCCCGTACTTCACCTGTTCACCTGGGGCGGCAACATCGGGGCCCTCGGCGTGATCGTGCTGATGGCCGCCGCCTCGTTCTCCGTCGTGGCCTTCTTCGTCCGGCGCGGCGCCGCCGGGGCCCAGGGCGTACGCCTGGTCACCTCCACCGTCGCGGGCATCGCCCTGCTGGTGATCGCCGGGTACACGGTCAAGGACTTCGACGTCCTCGTCGGCGCGGGACCCGGCTCCGCCCTGAGCTGGGTGCTGCCCGGCATCATCGGCCTGGCCGCGGTCGCCGGCGTGGTGCAGGGCCTCGTCCTGCGCTCCCGGGCGCCCGAACGCCACGCCCGCATCGGCCAGGGCAACGAGGCGTTCCAGCTGGACAAGGCCGCGTCCTCCTGACGCGGGCGGGCGCGGGGAAACGCCCCGGACCCGACGCCTCCGGGCCCCGGCCGCCTGCGGGGTGCGCTTGCCGACTCAGGCGGCGGCCGGGGCCGTGCCGAAGTCCAGCAGCACCTTGCAGGACCGGCTCCGGTCCGCGGCCAGTTCGAACGCCGACGCCGCGTCGCGCACCGGGACCACCGCGCTGACCAGCGCGTCGAACGCGGGTTCGGCCGCGAGCAGGCGCAGCGCGTCGTCGAACTCGCCGTCGAAGCGGAACGCCCCGCGCAGCTCGATCTCCCGGCTCACCAGCAGGTTCCCGGCGAAGGGGCTCTGTCCCGGGGGCAGCATGCCGAGCTGTACGACCACACCGCCGCGCCGTACCAGCCGCAGGCAGGCGTCCAGGCCCGCGGCCACCCCGGAGGCCTCGACGGCGGTGTCCACTTCCACCGGCCAACCGGCGTCGTCCGGGTCGTCGGCCCGCACGAGGGTGTCGGCCCCGGCGGCCCGCGCGTACTCCAGGGCCGCGGGCAGCAGATCCGTCACGCTCACGTGTGCCGCGCCCGCAGCCTTCGCCGCCGCGACCACCAGGCAGCCGATCGGCCCGGCGCCGGTGACCAGCACGTGCCGGCCGGCCAGGTCACCGGCGCGGCGTACGGCGTGCAGCGCGACGGAGAGCGGCTCGGCGAGGGCTGCGCGGCGCGGGTCCAGCCCGGCCGGGAGCGGGCGCAGCTGCCCGGCGGGGACCACGATCCGCGCCGCGAAGCCGCCCTGGACGTGCGGGAAGCGGGCCGCGCTGCCCAGGTAGCGGGTGTCCCGGCAGACATTGCGCCGCCCGTCCACGCACTCCGGGCAGACCCCGCACGGGGTCGCCGGGTGCACCGCGACGGACGTACCGGCCGCCGGACCCGGCGTGTCCGGGGAGCCGTACGCCACGACCGTCCCGACCACCTCGTGCCCGAGCAGCATCGGCTCCCGCAGGTGGAAGTCGCCGACCCCGCCGTGCCGCCAGTAGTGCAGGTCCGAGCCGCACACCCCGCCGTAGCGGACGGCGACCAGCGCCTCGCCCGGACCGGGCAGCGGGGCCGGTACGTCCTCCACCCGCAGGTCGCCCGCGCCGTGGATCACACAGCCCGGGACGAGGATCTCTTCGGTCCTCTCCGCGGCGCTCACAGGACGCTCGTCATTCCGCCGTCGACGTACAGGATCTGTCCGCCGACGAAGTCCGCGGCCGGCGAGGCGAGGAACAGCAGCCCGCCCACCAGGTCCTCCGTACGGCCCCAGCGGCCCGCCGGGGTGCGCCCGCGCACCCAGGTGCTGAACTTCTCGTCCTCGACGAGCGGCCGGGTCAGCTCGGTCTCGATGTAACCGGGGCCGAGACCGTTGACCTGGACGCCGTAGGGGCCCCAGTCGGCGCACATGCCCTTGGTGAGCATCTTCAGCGCGCCCTTGGTGGCCGCGTAGGGCGCGATGCCCGGGCGGACCACCTCGCTCTGCAACGAGCAGATGTTCACGATCTTGCCGTGGCCGCGTTCCGTCATCCGGCGCGCGGCCTCCCGGCCCACCAGGAAGGCGCTGGTGAGGTTGGTGTCCAGGATGCGGTGCCAGTCCGCGTCCGCGAACTCCAGCAGGGGCGCCCGCAGCTGCATCCCGGCGTTGTTGACCAGGATGTCGAGCGGGCCCACCCGCTCCTCGACCTCCGCGATCCCGGCGGTGACGGACGGGCCGTCGGTGACGTCGAACACCGCCGTGTGGACCTCGCCGGGGAGCCCGGCGGCGGCCTTCGCGAGGCGGTCGCCGTCGCGTCCGTTGAGGATCACCCGGCAGCCGGCCTCCGCCAGGCCCCGGGCCAGCGCCAGCCCGATGCCCCGGCTGGAGCCGGTCACCAGGGCGGTGCGCCCGCCGATGTCGAAGAGGGGATGGGCCGTCATCGTCGTACTCCAGTTCCTGCTGGTCCTGCTGTTCCTGCCTGCTGGTGCGTGGTGCGGCTATATGACCAGGGACAACAGCAGGACCAGGGCACCGGCGACCACCGAGATGATCGTCTCCATGACGGACCAGGTCTTGATGGTCTGACCCACGTTCAGTCCGAAGTACTCCTTCACCAGCCAGAAGCCGGCGTCGTTGACGTGACTGAAGAAGAGCGAACCGGCGCCGATGGCCAGGACCAGCAGCGCGGCGTGCGTGGTCGACATGTCGGCCGCCAGCGGTGCGACCAGACCGGCCGCCGAGACGGTCGCCACCGTCGCCGAACCGGTCGCCAGCCGGATCACCACCGCGATCAGCCAGGCCAGCAGCAGCGCCGGAATCGACCAGTCCTTGGAGATCTCCAGGATCATCTGGCCCACACCGGAGTCGATCAGCGTCTGCTTGAAGCCGCCGCCCGCGCCGACGATCAGGAGGATGCCGGCGATGGGCGCCAGCCCCTTCTCGACCAGGCCGGAGAGACGGTCCTTGCCGAACCCGGCGGGCCGCAGCAGCGTGAAGATGCCGACGATCACGGAGACCAGCAGGGCGATCAGCGGGTTGCCGATGACGTCGAAGGCGCGCTGCACGCCGTTCTCCGGGTCGTCGACGATGATGTCGACCAGCGCCTTGAGCAGCATCAGCACGACCGGCAGCAGGATCGTGGTCAGGGTGGCACCGAAGCTCGGACGCTTGTCCAGCTGCTCGGAGGCGCGCTGCGGGATCATGCGGTCGGGGGCGGGGACGTCCACCCAGCGGGCCGCGTACTTCGAGAAGACCGGACCGGCGATGATCACGGTGGGGATCGCGATCAGCACGCCCAGCGCCAGGGTCACCCCGAGGTTGGCGTCCACCGCGTCGATGGCGACCAGCGGACCGGGGTGCGGCGGGACCAGGCCGTGCATCACGGACAGACCGGCCAGCGCCGGGATGCCGATCCGCATCAGCGAGTAGTTGCCGCGCTTGGCGACCATCAGGACGACCGGGATCAGCAGCACGATGCCGACCTCGAAGAACAGCGGCAGTCCGATGACCGAGGCGATCAGCACCATCGTCCACGGCATGGAACGGGGCGTGGCCTTCGCCAGGATGGTGTCGACGATCTGGTCGGCGCCGCCGGAGTCGGCGAGCATCTTGCCGAGGATCGCGCCGAGGGCGATCAGGACGCCGACACCCGCGACGGTGGAGCCGAGCCCGGCGGTGAAGCTGGTGATGACCTTGTCCAGCGGTGCACCGGCGAACGCGCCGAGCGCCAGCGACCCGATGGTCAGCGACAGGAAGGCATGCAGCTTGAACTTGGTGATGAGCAGGACGATGACGGCGATGCCCAGGAGCACGGCGATGCCGAGCTGGGCGTGGCCCGCCGAGGTGATCGGCTCGACGGGGTCCGCTGCCAGCATCTCGACGCTGAGTCTGGTCACGGTGGTTCCCTTGCGGTGATGGGGATTCGGGGGAGTGCGGGGCCGTGCGCGCGGAGGGCGGCACGACCCCGG
This sequence comes from Streptomyces sp. NPDC001599, assembly GCF_042893535.1. Classification (NCBI taxonomy): domain Bacteria; kingdom Bacillati; phylum Actinomycetota; class Actinomycetes; order Kitasatosporales; family Streptomycetaceae; genus Streptomyces; species Streptomyces sp. NPDC001599. Next base: position 326,555 of record NZ_JBIAVA010000002.1, on the reverse strand, counting down.
GGGAGGTGGGGGGTGCGGGGGTTACTGGACCGGCTCGGGGAGGTCCTTCAGGGCGTCGATCGCCCGTTCGGTGATCTCCTCGGGGGTGCCGGCGACGTCCACCGCGACTCCCGCCTCGTCCGGCTGCAGCGGCTGGAGCGTGGCGAACTGGGAGTCGAGCAGGGCCGTCGGCATGAAGTGGCCCTGCCGGTGCGACATCCGGTCCTCGATCAGCTCACGGCTGCCCGTGAGATGTACGAAGACGACACCGGGAGCGGCGGCCCGCAGCCGGTCGCGGTACGACCGCTTCAGCGCCGAACTGCTCACCACCCCACCGAGCCCGGCACGCCCGTGCGCCCAGCCGCCGATGGCGTCCAGCCAGGGCCAGCGGTCCTCGTCGGTGAGCGGGGTGCCGGCCGTCATCTTGGCGATGTTGGCCGGAGGGTGGAAGTCGTCGCCCTCGGCGTAGGGAACGCCGAGCCGGGCCGCGAGCAGGGGACCGATGGTGGTCTTCCCGGTGCCCGCGACGCCCATGACCACGACCACGTGGGGGGTGTGCAGTTGCTGCATCGCACTCTCGCTGTCTGCTGTCTTCGTCGACACCTGATGTCGACGTAACTGAAACGCATTAGGTACGACGACTTCAAGAGTCTGTGACATATAAGTCTGACTTTTTATTCCGGTGACGTGCCCCGTACGCTGAGTGCATGAGCACACCGGGCCGGGGGCTGCACGGCCGCGTACTGGACACCCTCGGCCCCGCGATCACCGCGGGCGAATACCCCGCGGGCAGCGTTCTGCGCACGGACGAGCTGGCTCAGCGCTTCGAGGTCTCGCGCTCCGTGATGCGGGAAGCGGTCCGGGTGCTCGAGTCCATGCACCTCGTCGAGTCGCGCCGCCGCGTGGGCGTCACCGTCCTGCCCGAGTGCGAGTGGAACGTCTACGACCCGCAGGTCATCCGCTGGCGCCTGGCCGGCTCCGAACGCCCCCGGCAACTGCGCTCCCTGACCGTGCTGAGGTCGGCCGTCGAACCGGTCGCGGCGGGCCTGGCCGCACGGCACGCCACGGCGGAGCAGTGCGCCGAGCTGACCGAGTGCGCGCTCGGCATGGTCGCCAACTCACGCGGGCACCGGCTCGAGGAGTACCTCTTCCACGACGTGGCCTTCCACCGCGTCGTCCTCACCGCCTCCGGCAACGAGATGTTCGCCCGCCTCGGCGGCGTCGTCGCCGAGGTCCTTGCCGGGCGTACGCACCACGACGTGATGTTCGAGGACCCCGACCCGGCCGCCGTCACCCTGCACGTCCAGGTCGCCGAGGCGGTCCGCGCCCGTGACGCCGAGCGCGCGGAGCGGCTGACCCGGGAGATCACGGAAGGGGCCCTCCAGGAGCTGGACATCCTGGCGCCCTGAGCGCCGGGGCGTGCCGGGGGGGAGGGGGAGCGGCGTCAGTCGAGGAACTCGCCGTCCACGTACACCCACGCCCCGTCCACCCGCTCGAACCGGCTCCGCTCGTGCAGCGAACCGCCGCGGTAGGACGCCCGGAACGTCACGGTCCCGGTGGTGTGGAAGGCGGAGCCCTCGCTCGTGCCCAGGATCTCCAGACCGGTCCACCGCATGACCGGGTCCAGGTCGAGGCGCGCGGGCCGCGTGCGGGGGTGCCAGGTGCGCCGCAGGTAGCCCGCGTCCAGGCGCACGAAGGCGCTGTAGCGCGAGCGCATCAGGGCCTCGGCGGTCGGGGCGGCGGCGGTCCCGGCGTGGAAACGGCCGCAGCACTTCTCGTACGGCTCGGACCGCCCGCAGGGGCAGAGAGGGGTGGTCATGGCGACCACTGTAGAGCGGCCACCGTAGCGGAAGAGCAGCGGGAGGAAAGCAAAAAACCCCTGCTCAGCAGGGGTTTCAGCTGGTGTCCGAGGGGGGACTTGAACCCCCACGCCCGATAAAGGGCACTAGCACCTCAAGCTAGCGCGTCTGCCATTCCGCCACCCGGACAAGGTGTCTGTCGCGCGGGGTGTTCCCCTCGGCGACGACGTAAACATTACCAGGCTTTCCGGGGTGGCCGATCACCCCCTTCTTGGGTCCGGACGGCTCAGGGAGGAGGATGAGGGGGACCCACCAGCAGTGACAGCGGGAGGAACCACGTGAGCGACTCGGGCACGGGCACGGCCAGGAGCGTCACCGGCGAGGACGAGGTCGTCGACCTCTGCCGCGAGCTGATCCGGATCGACACCAGCAACTACGGCGACCACTCGGGGCCGGGCGAGCGCAAGGCCGCCGAGTACGTCGCCGAGAAGCTCGCCGAGGTGGGACTCGAACCGAAGATCTTCGAGTCCCACCCCGGCCGCGCCTCCACGGTGGCCCGGATCGAGGGCGAGGACCCGTCCCGGCCCGCGCTGCTCATCCACGGCCACACCGACGTCGTCCCGGCCAACGCGGACGACTGGACGCACCACCCCTTCTCCGGGGAGGTCGCCGACGGGTGCGTGTGGGGGCGCGGCGCCGTCGACATGAAGGACATGGACGCGATGACCCTCGCGGTCGTCCGCGACCGGCTGCGCAGCGGGCGCAAGCCCCCGCGGGACATCGTGCTGGCGTTCCTCGCCGACGAGGAGGCCGGCGGCACCTACGGCGCCCGGCACCTCGTCGACCACCACCCCGACCTCTTCGAGGGCGTCACCGAGGCGATCAGCGAGGTGGGCGGCTTCTCCTTCACCGTGAACGAGCAGCGCCGCCTGTACCTGATCCAGACGGCCGAGAAGGGTATCCACTGGATGAAGCTGACGGTGGCCGGCACCGCGGGGCACGGGTCGATGATCCACCGGGACAACGCCATCACCGAGCTGTCGGAGGCCGTCGCGCGTCTGGGCAGGCACAAGTTCCCGGTCCGCGTCACCAAGACCACCCGGGCCTTCCTCGACGAGCTGGGCGACGCCCTCGGCACCGACCTCGACCCGGAGAACATGGAGGGCACGCTCGCCAAGCTCGGCGGCATCGCCAAGCTCATCGGCGCCACCCTGAGCAACACCGCCAACCCGACCCAGCTGGGGGCGGGCTACAAGGTCAACGTCATCCCCGGCGAGGCCACCGCGCACATCGACGGGCGCTACCTGCCCGGCTACGAGGAGGAGTTCCTCGCCGACGTCGACCGCATCCTCGGACCGCACGTGCGGCGCGAGGACGTGCACGCCAACAAGGCCGTCGAGACCACCTTCGACGGAGCGCTGGTCGACGCGATGCAGTCCGCCCTGGTGGCCGAGGACCCGGCCGCGAAGGCGGTGCCCTACATGCTCTCCGGCGGCACGGACGCCAAGTCCTTCGACGAACTCGGCATCCGGGGCTTCGGCTTCGCGCCGCTCAAGCTGCCGCCGGAGCTGGACTTCGCGGGCATGTTCCACGGCGTGGACGAGCGGGTGCCGGTGGAGGGACTCCAGTTCGGCGTGCGGGTGCTCGACCGCTTCATCGACGCGTCCTGAATTCGCCCGTGCGTGCGGGAGGTGACCGGGGCGAGTGAATGCGCTCATAAGCTCGTAGCCTCATTACTCCCTCCTCGTTACAGGTGATGCGATCGGCAAATTTGAGATCGCGTTTGCCAACTAGGAGGAACAATGCTCAAGAAGGTCGTCGCCGCCGCGGCAGCCACCGGTGGTCTGGTTCTCGCGGGCGCGGGCATGGCCGTCGCCGACTCCGGTGCCCAGGGTGCCGCCGTGCACTCGCCCGGCGTCCTTTCCGGCAACGTCGTTCAGGTTCCCGTGCACGTGCCGGTGAACGTGTGCGGCAACACGATCTCCGTGATCGGTCTGCTGAACCCCGCCTTCGGCAACGTCTGCATCAACAAGTGACGTTGTGCCTCGCCCCGTGAGGATCTGATTCCGCCGGCCCCGGAGTGCACGCCATGCGCTCCGGGGCCGACGGCCTTTCGGGGGACATTCGAGGCAGGGGGGCGACGGCAGCGCCGGAATTCCGGCACGCTCGGCATTCTCGGTACCACGGGACCAGGACAAGGCAGGGATTCAGGAAATGCGACAGGCTACCCGCAAGGGCCTGATGACGATGGCGGCGGCCACCGGCGTGATCGCCGCCGCGGGCGGCACCGCCCACGCGGACTCGGGTGCGCACGGCTCGAGTTCCGGTTCGCCCGGCGTGCTGTCGGGCAACACGGTGCAGGCCCCGGTGCACGTGCCGGTGAACGTCTGCGGCAACACGGTGGACGTGGTCGGCGTCCTCAATCCGGCGATGGGCAACGCGTGCGCCAACCAGGGCGGCGGTGCCTCCGGCGGACACGGCGGACACGGCGACTCGGGAGGTGGGGGCGGGTCGCACGGCGGCTCCCACGCGGGCGGTCACGCCACGGACTCGCCGGGCGTCGGCTCCGGCAACCACGTCGAGGTGCCGATCGACGTGCCGGTGAACGTGTGCGGCAACAGCATCGACGTCGTCGGTGCCCTCAACCCGACCACCGGCAACGACTGCGGCAACGGAGGCGGCGGGGACCACTCGACGCCCCCGGGCGACCACGAGACGCCTCCCGGAGAGCCGCACAACCCCGACAACCCCGACACCCCGGACAAGCCGTCGGGGCCGGACGACGAGACGCCGGGCGACTCCACGGACGGCAACGAGCCGGGCGCCCAGACCGTCGACCAGCCCCGCGGCGCCGCGGCGCTCGCCGAGACCGGCAGCGACCTGCCGCTGGGCCTCGCCCTGCCGGTGGGCGCCGGCGCCCTGCTCGCGGGCACGGTGCTCTACCGCAAGGCGCGCGCCTCGGCGTGAGACGGGCGCGTGGCGCACGCAGCGGGCACCGCACCGGCGGGGCCCGCTCCGGGTGCGCCTCCGTCACCAGGTGGCGCGCACCTGGCGGATGATCCGCCGCCGCAACCGCACCTTGCGGCTGCCGTCGCGCAGGAGCGTCAGGCGGTACAACTCCCAGTGTCCGTACTCGGCATGGTCCGTCAGCTGACGTGCCGCCTCCTTGCGGGTGACCCCGCGCGGTAGGTACACATCGACAAATTCGTATTCCGGCATCGAATCTATTGTGCGGGCTGGGGCCCGGTACGGATAGCGTCTGCACTATGTCTGATGCTGCGCAGCCCACCGCTGCCGAGGTACGCGCCGCCGCCGAGGCGGTCAAGACCGCGCTCGACCGCCACCTTGCCGCGGTCGAACGCCGGTCGGGAGAAGAAGACCCGGCCGTCTACGACGCGTTCAACGAGCTGGCCGCGGCCGCGGAGGCGTACGACGAACTGCTCTACGACCGGTACGACGAGGTCACTCCCTTCGAGATCCCCGGGGAGGACACGCTGCCCCCGTACACGGGCCCCGAGGAACCCAGTGCGCTGAGCGTCCTGATCCGCCGCGACTACGCCGTGGCCGAGCCGCAGCGGCTGATGGCCCAGGCCCGACGGGTCGAGGCGGCGGACGAGGACGCGCCGGACGTCGAGGCCTCGGGCACGGTGCACGGAGCCCTCGGCCTCCTCTTCGGCGAGTTCGAGCCGGACGAGATCGCCTCCCGGCACAAGGAGTTCGGGCTGGAGGAGGGCGACTCCACGCTCTGGGTGACGGCCGCGGACGAGAGCGCCGACCCCGGCGAGTGGCTGGAGGCCCCGTTCGAGGAGGTCGACCCGGAGCGGGTGGTCTGCCGATTCGACGTCAGCACGGTCTTCGACGAGGAGCTCGACGACGACATCGACGACATCGACGACATTGAGGACATTGAGGACATCGAGCATGACGAAGACGGCGACGAGGAGGATGGCGAGGACGGCGACCTGACGGAGCTGGACGGCGACCTCGACACGGATCTCGACACGGACCTGGACACGGATCTGGACGAGGACGACGAGCCCGCCCGCCTGGAGGCGGAGCGCTGAGAAGCGCGACCGCGACTCCCGGCGCGAGGGGCACCGCCGGGCGGCGTCAGCCGGCGGCCGGGGTCTGCGGTGCGAGAAGCACCGGCAGGCGGGTCGTGCGCGGTTTGGCCGGGACCTCTGCCACGGCGCGGGGGAGTGCCTGCTCGACGCCGTGCACCACGGACAGGTGCCGGGCGGCCCGGCCGAACGCCGTGTAGATCCAGGGGCGGCTGAGGACCGGCACGGCGTCGCCGGGCAGCACCACGACCACCGCGGGCCAGCGGCCGCCCAGTGCCTGGTGGGCGGTCAGCGCCCAGCCGTGCCGTACGGACCCTTCCACCCGGTCCCTGGGTACGACCACGGTCTCGCCCGCGCACGACAGACGCAGTCCGTCGGCGTCTGCGCCGACCACCCGGCCCGGCAGCACCCGGCCGGGCGCGGGGGTGTGGACGACCCGGTCGCCGGGGTCGAAGCCGCCGAAGCGGCCGGGGCCGGGGTTGAGCCGTTCCTTCAGCGCGGCGTTGAGCGCCCGCGTGCCCACGGCACCGCCGTGGCCCGGCGTGATGACCTGGGTCTCCTCGGCCGGGACGCCGATCGCACGCGGCACCGAGTCCGCCACGAGCTGGACGGTGCGGTGCACGGCCTCGCCCGCGTCCCGCACCGGCACGATCACGACCTCCTTGCCGGGCGCCTCCACCTGGCTCAGCTCGCCGATGCCGATGCCGGAGACCAGCTCGCCGAGCGGACCGGGGTCCGGACGCCGCGAGGCGATCTGGGGGCAGACCCGTGCCGCCAGCAGGTCCGCGAAGACCCGCCCGGGGCCCACGGACCAGAGCACCGCCGGGTCCCCGGCCAGTACCAGCCGGGCCCCGTCCGGCAGCGACTCCGCGAGCAGCGCACCCGCCTCGACGTCGAGCTGCGGCGCGTCGAGCACGACGAGCAGATCGAGGTCCAGCGCCCCGTCGGCGTCCCGACCCGGTCCCTCCGCGCCGGTCAGCAGCCCGGTCACGGTGACGGCGGCGGGAGCGGCCGGACCCGGGGAGGGCGGCTCGTCCGGCGGATCGCCCAGCAGGGCGGCGAAGCGGTCGCGGCCGAGCGGTCCCGGCGCGGCGGCCCAGGCCCGCAGGCCCAGGTCGTGCGCCGCGTGCAGCAGGGCGGCGGGCTCGGCCAGGGACGCCTCGCCGCCGGTGTGCAGGACCAGCCCGTGGGCGGCGACGGCCCGGATCAGTTCGGCGGCGGAGCCCTGTGCGGAGGCGGCGGCCCGCTCCCAGTCCGCCGCGGACCCGTCCTGCTTGGGCGTCGAGTTGACCAGCCGGGCCAGACCGTCGGCGAGGCTCTCCTCGGCCAGCGCGTACCGCTCCAGACCGATCAGCACCCGGACGGGGCGGTCCTCGGCCTCCGCGCCCTCCTCGTCCGCCCGGTCCGCACCCGCCGCGCCGCTCGCCGCGGGCTCCCGGTGCGCGCCGGTCTCCTCCAGGGCGTCCTGGAAGGCGAGTGCCTCGCCCTCGGCGAGCGTGCTCTGCACGGCGGCGTCGGGATCCGGCACGCCCCGCTGGGCCAGCGTGGCCACGAGCCGCGGCAGCTCCAGCGCCGTGTGCCCGGCCAGGGCCGCCTGCTCCAGGAGCCAGACGGTGACGGCACGGCCGCGCCGCTCGTCGTCCGGGCCGCACTCGGCACCGAGCAGCGCCCGGGCGAACCCGTCGGCCTGCTCCGGGCGCACCCCGCCGACCCTGAGCAGCTGCCAGGGGTCCGCACGCAGCGCCTCCTCCGCGCCCTCACCGAGGAGCGCGGCCGTCTGCGGCGCGAGCGCTTCGGGTGCGCCGCCCTCGGCCAGGACGCGCCGCACCGTCTGCACGGTCTGTGGCGCCGGTCCCGCGGAACCGGCGGACGCGGCGGCCGGCTCGGCGGGCGTCGGCCGGGGCCGTCCCGCCGGCTCCGGTGCGGGGCGGCGCGTGGGTTCGGGGGCTCCGAAGACGGCGGCCGCCGGCTTCTCACCGCTCTCCACCGCGCGTACGGCGGCGAGCAGGTCGGCCGCCGTGCCGCTGAGCTTGCCCCCGGCGTCGACCGGTCCCTGCTTCTCGGCCTTCCGCCGCTCGATCCGCTCCCGCTCGGCCCGCTGCGCGGCCAGTTCTGCCTCGGCCTCGGACACCTGCGCGGCCGCCTCGCTCCCGCCCCCGGCGTCCGGTCCCTGTCCGGCGGGCTCCACCGGCCGCGTGCCGGAGCCGGCCCCGTCGTCGGCCGTCTCCGGCTCGCCTTCCGGCCGGACGGTCTCCCCGGCGGCCTCCGACGCGGGCGCCGCCGCGGTGCCCGGGGTCTCCGGCCCGGCGTCCACGGCGTCCGTGGTGTCCTCGGTGACGGGCTCGGGCTCCGTGCTCACAGCGTGCTCCAGTCGTGATCGGGATAGCGGTGCACCGGCGCCGACACGTCGTCGAGCGCCCGGCAGATCTCGTCAGGAAGACTAAGGGTCTCCACTGACAACGCCGCCGTGAGCTGCTGCGCGTTGCGCGGACCGATGATCGGGGCGACCACCCCGGGCCGGTCGCGGACCCAGGCCAGCGCGACCTGGAGGGGCGTCACCGCCAGCCCGTCCGCCGCCGTCGCCACCGCGTCCACGATGTGCCCGGCCGTGGCGTCGAGGTAGGGCTCCACGAACGGGGCCAGATGGTCCGAGGCACCCCGCGAGTCCGGCGGGGTCGCGTCCTTGCGGTACTTGCCCGTGAGCACCCCGCGGCCCAGCGGCGACGAGGGCAGCAGGCCGATGCCCAGGTCCTGGGCGGCCGGCAGCACCTCCCGCTCCACGCCCCGCTGGAGCAGCGAGTACTCCATCTGGGTGCTCGCCACCCGGTTGCGGACCCCGGGCGCCGACAGCTGCCAGGTCGCCGCCTTGGCCAGCTGCCAGCCGCAGAAGTTGGAGACCCCCGCGTAGCGCGCCCGGCCGCTGCTGACCGCCACGTCGAGGGCGTGCAGCGTCTCCTCCAGCGGTGTGTGCGGGTCGTAGGCGTGCAGGTGCCACACGTCGACGTGGTCCGTGCCCAGACGGGCGAGGGAGGCGTCCAGCGCGGAGAGCAGATGGGCACGCGAACCGTCGAACCGGCGGTCGGGATCCGGAACGCTGCCGGCCTTCGTCGAGATCACCAGGTCCCGGCGCGGCACCAGGCCCTCCATGAGGCGGCCGAGCAGATACTCCGACTCGCCGTCGCCGTAGACGTCCGCGGTGTCGACGAGCGTCCCGCCCGCCTCCCAGAAGGTCTTCAAGAGGTCCGCGGCGTCGTGCTCGTCCGTGTCCCGGCCCCAGGTCAGGGTGCCGAGACCGATGCGGGACACGCGCAGGCCGGTGCGGCCGAGATGCCTCTGCTCCATGAACGCCGACATTACTGGCCACGGCTTGCGCTGTGGGGGCCTGTGGACAACCGATTTCCGCGCGCTAAGGTCGGGGCACCAGCCACGTTACTGATGGGTAAGGGGAATCGGCCATGCAGCTCGGTATCAACCTCGGCTACTGGGGTGCCGGAATGGACGCGGACAACCTGGCCGTCGCCCAGGAGGCCGACCGGCTCGGATACGCCGTGTGCTGGGCCGCAGAGGCCTACGGCTCCGACGCGGCCACCGTGCTGACCTGGGTCGCCGCCCAGACCGAGCGCATCGACGTGGGCTCGGCCATCTTCCAGATCCCGGCCCGCCAGCCCGCGATGACCGCGATGACCGCCGCGACCCTGGACTCCCTCTCCAAGGGCCGCTTCCGACTCGGCCTCGGCGTGTCGGGACCGCAGGTCTCCGAGGGCTGGTACGGCGTCAAGTTCGACAAGCCGCTCGCCCGCACCCGCGAGTACGTCGAGATCGTGCGCAAGGCGATGACCCGGGAGCGGCTGTCCTACGAGGGGCAGCACTGGACGCTGCCCCTGCCCGACGGCCCCGGCAAGCCCATCAAGCTGACCGTGCACCCGCAGCGCGAGCACATCCCGCTGTACATCGCGGCGATCGGCCCGAAGAACCTGGAGCAGACCGGCGAGATCGCCGACGGCGCCCTGCTCATCTTCCCCTCCGCCGACCACCTGGAGGAGACCGCCGTCAAGCACCTGCGCGCCGGACGCGAGAAGGCCGGCAGGACCCTCGACGGATTCGACGTCTGCCCGACCCTGCCGCTCGCCCTCGGCGACGACAAGGACGTCCCCTCCCTCGCCGACACCTTCCGGCCCTACACCGCGCTCTACGTCGGCGGCATGGGCAGCCGCAAGCAGAACTTCTACAACCAGCTCGCCCAGCGCATGGGCTACGAGCGCGAGGCCGCCGAGATCCAGGACAAGTACCTGTCCGGCGACAAGCAGGGCGCCGCCGACGCCGTCCCGCACGAGCTGATCGACCAGACGACCCTGCTCGGCTCCGTCGACCGCATCGCCGACCGGATGAAGGCCTACGCCGCGGCCGGCGTCACCACCCTCACCCTCGCCCCCGCGGGCTTCACCCTGGACGAGCGGCTCGCCGCCCTCCGCGCCGGCACCGAGGCCCTGGAGCGCGCCGGACTGGCGTAGCACCGCGGGGAAGTTCTGCGGCCGTGGTGGGGGCTCGGGGGTCTTCCCCGCCACGGCCGTCACGAGGAACAACGCGCCGACGCGCGCGGGGTTACGCCTCCGTGCGCGCCCGGCGTCCTTCTTTCGGCGGAGTTGTCCGCCGCACCTGTTGCCGCGCCCCCTGTCCCGCATTTGACTCGTGCTTCGCGGAGTGTGCGGAACCTGCGGTCCACGCAGCGGCAGAGAGGTGCCACCGATGCTTTCGGCCAAGAGCCTTTTCCAGGAGATCCTCGACAACGACGAGTCGTACCGTCTCTTCTGCTCCATCGCGGCCAGCGGCGAGTCCCAGGGCGGCTGGGAGAACGCGCGCATCGCGGCGCTGGTGCCCGAGAGCGAACGCGCCCTCGCCCCCAAGATCGCCCGGCACGGCGCCGACGAGGACAAGCACGGCCGGATCTTCAACGCCCTGCTGAAGAAGCGCGGCCTCGAACCCGTCGAGGTACCGCCCGAGACCGACTACACGATGCTCCTGGAGCGGCACGGCATCGGCCTGGCCCACGAGCAGCTCAAGGCCGACCAGCCGCTCACGGTGCGGGACATCATCACCTACCTCGCCCACAGCAGGGTCACCGAGCAGCGGGCGGCCGAGCAGATGGCGATGCTCCTCAAGTACTTCGCGGACCACCCGGAACTCGGCCGGGCCGTCCGGATGATCTCGGCCGACGAGGACAACCACCTCGCCTACGCCCACGAGGAACTGCTGCGCTACGCCGCCGCCGGACACGGCCCGTACATCCGGCGCAGCCTGCGCGAGTGCGCGCTCGCCGAGATCCGGGTCCACCGGGACGTCAGCCTCGCGGTGATGGCCCACATGGGACGCCTCCTCGGCTGGTCGCGCGCCAGGTCGGCGCTGCTCGCGGCGGGCATCCACGCGATGTACGCCGCCGAGCGGCTGGCCGGCTGGCGCCGCATGGTGACCCTGCGGACGCCCGAACGGCGCGACGCGCTCGGCGGAGCCGCCGCCGCGGCCCCCGAGGTCGCCTGAGGGCCCGGCCCCTACAACCAGCCCCGGTGCTTGAACTGCCGGTACAGCAGCAGCTCCAGTACGGCCATCAGCGCGATCACCGCCGGGTAGCCCCACACCCAGTGCAGCTCCGGCATGTGGTCGAAGTTCATGCCGTAGATCCCCGCCACCATGGTGGGGACCGCGGCCATGGCCGCCCACGCCGAGATCTTCCGCATGTCGTCGTTCTGCCGGACGCTCGTCTGCGCCAGGTGTGCCGACAGGATGTCCGAGACCAGCCGGTCCAGGCTCTCCACCGACTCGTTCACGCGCGTGAGGTGGTCGCTCACGTCCCGGAAGAACGGCCGCGCCCGGTCGTTCACGAACGGCACGCCGCCGCCGTACACCCCGGTACCCGCCAGCCGGGCCAGCGGCGGCGCGAGCGGACCCGTCGCCCGGCGGAACTCCAGCACCTGCCGCTTGAAGGTGTAGATCCGCGACGCGGTGTGCCGGGAGCCGCCGCCGTCCGGAGAGAAGACCTCCGCCTCCAGCTCCTCCAGGTCGGTCTGGAGCTCGACCGCCACGTCCAGGTAGTGGTCGACGGTGGCGTCCGCGATCGCGTACAGCACCGCGGTGGGACCCTTGCCGAGCAGTTCCGGTTCGTGCTCCAGCCGCTGTCGTACGGCCTTGAGCGGGGAGCCCTCGCCGTGCCGGACGACGACCGCGAAGGCGTCGCCCAGGAAGATCATGAGTTCGCCGGTGGAGACGGCGTCGCTGTCCGGCTCGTACACCACCGGCTTGAGGACGGCGAAGAGCGAGTCGTCGTACACCTCCAGCTTGGGCCGCTGATGCGCCTTGAGAGCGTCCTCCACCGCCAGCGGATGCAGCCCGAACTCCTGGCTGACCAGGTCGAACTCCTTCTCCGTCGGCTCGTGCAGGCCGATCCAGACGAACCCGCCCGCTCCCCGCGCCTCACCGAGCGCGTCGGAGAAGTCCTCGGGCCCGTCCGTGCGGTGCCCGTCCCGGTAGATGGCGCAGTCGACGATCACCGAACCCATTCTCCCCTCGCCCCGGCGCCCCTGTACCGCGCCGTACGCCTACCCTGGCCGCATGCCCACGCTGATCCTGGTTAGGCACGGACGTTCCACCGCCAACACCGAGGGGCTGCTCGCCGGCTGGACGCCCGGCGTCGCCCTCGACGAACGCGGCGCCGCGCAGGCCGCCGCGCTCCCCGGGCGGCTCGCCGGCCTGCCGCTCTCCGAGATCGTCACCAGCCCCCTGCAACGCTGCCAGGAGACCCTCCGGCCGCTCCTCGACGCCCGGCCCGAACTGCGGGCCCACACCGACGAACGGATCGGGGAGTGCCACTACGGCGACTGGTCCGGCCGCAAGCTCGCCGAACTCAAGGACGAACCCCTGATGGAGGTGGTGCAGGCGCACCCCTCCGCCGCGGCCTTCCCCGGCGGCGAGTCGATGCGCGCCATGCAGACCCGCGCCGCCGAGGCGGTACGCGAGTGGAACGCGCGCGTGGAGCGCGACCACGGCCCCGACGCCGTCTACCTCATGTGCTCCCACGGCGACATCATCAAGTCCCTCGTCGCCGAGGCACTCGGCCTCCACCTCGACCTCTTCCAGCGGATCTCCGTCGAGCCCTGCTCGGTCACCGCGATCCGCTACACCCGGCTGCGCCCCTTCCTGGTCCGCCTCGGCGACACGGGAGACTTCGCCTCCCTGGCCCCGCGCGAGGAGCCGTCCGGTGACGAGGCCCCGGTCGGGGGTGGTGCGGGCGCACCGTGATCGTCCGCCGCAGTAGGGTGAACCGGTCGCGGCAGTGCCCCCGATCCCGATCTTCCGCTTTCCCCGACTTCCATGGAGACAGGACGTGTCCCGTCAGGTGTTCCTCTACGACCAACCGGAACGTTTCGTGGCCGGTACGGTCGGGCTGCCCGGGCGCCGTACGTTCTTCCTCCAGGCCACCGCAGGCTCCCGGGTGACCAGCGTGGCCCTGGAGAAGACCCAGGTCGCCGCCCTCGCCGAACGCATGGACGAGCTTCTGGACGAGGTCGTACGGCGCAGCGGCGGCAGCACCGTCGTCCCCGCCACGGCCCCCACCGGGCCCGCCGACACGGCGCCGCTGGACACCCCCGTCGAGGAGGAGTTCAGGGTCGGCACCATGGCGCTGGCCTGGGACGGCGAGGACCAGCGCATGATCGTCGAGGCGCAGGCCCTCGTGGAGCTGGACGCCGAGTCCGAGGAGGACCTGGCGGAGGCCGAGGAGCGGCTCCTCCAGGACGAGGAGAACGGCCCGCCGATGCTCCGGGTCCGCCTCACCGGCGCGCAGGCCAGGGCCTTCGCCAAGCGCGCCCTCGACGTCGTCAACGCCGGGCGGCCGCCGTGCCCGCTGTGCAGCCTCCCGCTCGACCCGGAAGGACACGTATGTCCGCGCCAGAACGGATACCGCCGCGGAGCGTGACCACCGACGCGGCGGCGGCCGAACTGCTCGCCCTGGGCGAACTGACCGTGCGCGGACGCATCCGTGACGCCTCCAACGCGGCCCTGTACTGCACAGTGACGCACGAGGGGCGCGAGGCGGCCTGCGTCTACAAGCCGGTCGCCGGGGAGCGACCGCTGTGGGACTTCCCCGACGGCACCCTCGCCCAGCGCGAGGTCGCCGCCTACGAGGTCTCCGAGGCCACCGGCTGGGGCCTGGTCCCGCCCACCGTGCTGCGCGAGGGCCCGTACGGCGAGGGCATGGTCCAGCTGTGGATCGAGACCGTGCCGGAGACGGAACTGCTCGCCCTGGTGGACGAGGAGGAACCCGGCCCCGGCTGGAAGGGCATCGCCCTCGCCGAGGTCGGCGAGGGCCGCACCGCGCTGCTCGTCCACGCCGACGACGAACGGCTGCGCCGGCTCGCCGTACTCGACGCCGTGATCAACAACGCCGACCGCAAGGGCGGCCACCTGCTGCCCGCGGCGGGGGAGCGGCTGTACGGCATCGACCACGGGGTCACCTTCAACGCCGAGAACAAGCTGCGCACCCTGCTGTGGGGCTGGGCGGGCGACCCGCTCACCGCAGAGGCCCTGGCGGTGCTCGACGCCCTCAGACAGGCGCTGAAGGACGGCGGCACCCTGGCCCTCCGGCTCGGCGCGCTCATCACCCCCGCCGAACTCGACGCCACGCGCGCGCGGGTCGACGCCCTGCTGGCCTCCGGCAAGCACCCCGAACCGAGTGGCGAGTGGCCGGCCATCCCCTGGCCGCCCGTGTAGACAGCCGATCGCACACCGGCCGGTGGTGCGCAAGAGCGCCTTACCGGCCATCCGGCCCGGTCCGGTTCGTGTACGGAACACCCGTCCGGTTAGGCTCATGACATGCATGCCTGGCCCGCTTCCGAGGTCCCCGCCCTGCCTGGTCAGGGCCGCGACCTGAGGATCCACGACACCGCGACCGGCGGCCTCGTCACCCTCGACCCCGGTCCCGTCGCCCGTATCTACGTCTGCGGCATCACGCCGTACGACGCCACCCACATGGGTCACGCGGCGACCTACAACGCGTTCGACCTCGTGCAGCGCGTGTGGCTCGACACCAAGCGGCAGGTCCACTACGTCCAGAACGTCACCGACGTGGACGACCCGCTCCTGGAGCGGGCCGTGCGCGACGGGGTCGACTGGACCGCCCTCGCCGAGCAGGAGACCGCCCTCTTCCGCGAGGACATGACGGCGCTGCGGATGCTCCCGCCCCAGCACTACATAGGCGCCGTCGAGGCCATACCCGGCATCGTCCCGCTCGTCGAGCGGCTGCGTGACGCCGGCGCGGCCTACGAGTTGGAGGGCGACGTCTACTTCTCCGTCGAGGCGGACCCGCACTTCGGCGGCGTCTCCCACCTCGACGCCGCCACCATGCGGCTGCTCTCCGCCGAGCGCGGCGGCGACCCCGACCGGCCCGGCAAGAAGAACCCGCTCGACCCGATGCTGTGGATGGCCGCCCGCGAGGGCGAGCCCAGCTGGGACGGCGGCACCCTCGGTCGCGGGCGCCCCGGCTGGCACATCGAGTGCGTCGCCATCGCCCTCGACCACCTCGGCATGGGCTTCGACGTCCAGGGCGGCGGCTCCGACCTGGCCTTCCCGCACCACGAGATGGGCGCCTCGCACGCCCAGGCCCTCACCGGCGAGTTCCCCATGGCCAAGGCGTACGTGCACGCCGGAATGGTCGGTCTCGACGGCGAGAAGATGTCCAAGTCCAAGGGCAACCTGGTCTTCGTGTCGCAGCTGCGCCGCGAGGGCGTCGATCCGGCCGCCATCCGGCTCACGCTGCTCGCCCACCACTACCGCTCCGACTGGGAGTGGACCGACCAGGTTCTCGAGGACGCCCTCGAACGCCTCGACCGCTGGCGCGCCGCCGTCTCCCGCCCCGACGGCCCGCCCGCCGAGGCCCTGGTGGCGCAGATCCGCGAGGCCCTCGCGAACGACCTGGACTCCCCGGCCGCCCTGGCGGCGGTCGACCGCTGGGCCGCCCTTCAGCAGGCGACCGGCGGAACGGACATCGGCGCCCCGGGCGTGGTCTCCCGCGCGGTGGACGCCCTGCTGGGCGTGGCCCTGTAGAAGCTCCGTCGCCCCAGCTGTGGGCAGTCGTGCCTCCCCCCAGTGCCTGAACGGCCTGGGAGGTACCCCCAGGGCGGCACGGGTGGGCACAGCGGCACCTGGCAAGCGCCGGTTCGCATCCCCCGCAGCGACCCCGGCCGAAACGACTGAGGGCCGAACGACTGAGGGCCGAACGACTGAGGGCCGAACGACTGAAGGCCGAAACGACTGAGGGGCGCTCCCACCAGGGAAGCGCCCCTCACCCACATCCGATCGGGCTCAGTCCTCCGAGGACTCCTCGTCGTCCCCGCCCGCCTTCGGCGGCCGCGGCGGCCGAGTCCGCCCGCTCGGGTTGTCCCGCAGGAACGGCGTGCCGGTCGGCCCGTCGCCCCCGTCCGCCGTGGCATGCCCACCAGGGCCCCCGGGACCCGGCCCGGACCCGTCCCTGCGCCGCAGATACCGCTCGAACTCCCGCGCGATGGCCTCGCCCGACGCCTCCGGCAGCTCCGCCGTGTCCCGGGCCTCCTCCAGTGACTGCACGTACTCGGCGACCTCGGTGTCCTCCGCGGCCAACTGGTCCACGCCCACCTGCCAGGCACGCGCGTCCTCGGGCAGCTCGCCCAGCGGCACCCGCACGCCGATCAGGTCCTCCAGCCGGTTCAGCAGGGCCAGCGTGGCCTTCGGGTTCGGCGGCTGCGAGACGTAGTGCGGCACCGCCGCCCACAGCGACACCGCCGGCACGCCCGCATGCGTGCACGCCTCCTGGAGAATGCCGACGATGCCCGTGGGCCCCTCGTACTTGGTCTCCTCCAGGTCCATGCGCCGCGCCAGGTCGGCGTCCGACGTGGTCCCGCTGATCGGGACCGGACGGGTGTGCGGCGTGTCGCCCAGCAGGGCGCCCAGGACGACCACCAGCTCGACGCCCAGCTCGTGGGCGAAGCCGAGCAGCTCGTTGCAGAACGAGCGCCAGCGCATGGACGGTTCGATGCCGCGGACGAGTACGAGGTCGCGCGGTTTGTCGCCGCCGACCCGGACCACCGACAGCCTGGTCGTCGGCCAGGTGATCTTGCGGACGCCGTCCTCCATGAACACCGTGGGACGGTTGACCTGGAAGTCGTAGTAGTCCTCGGCGTCCAGCGCCGCGAACACCTCGCCCTTCCACTCCCTGTCGAGATGCGCGACCGCGGTGGAGGCGGCGTCACCGGCATCGTTCCAGCCCTCGAACGCGGCCACCATGACCGGGTCGACCAGCTCGGGAACCCCCTCGAGCTCGATCACCCAGCGCCTCCTTCCGACGTGCCCTCGCGTACCCCCCAACCTTACGGCGTGCCGAGGGGCCGCCCGCAGCCCCTGTGCACGGGGCAGTGAACGGATCACTGCCCCGTCCCCGGGGTCCGGACACCCGCCGCGCGGTGCGGAAACGCGGGCCCTACTTCTTGTCCAGCACGTCCTGGACCTGCGCGCGGACGTCGTCCGTGGCCAGGCCGCGGATCGTCAGCGTCGTACGGCGGCGCAGCACGTCGTCCGCCGTCTCGGCCCACTCGTTGTCCCGGGCCCACACGACCTGCGCCCAGATCTCGGGGGCGTCCGGGTGGACGCGCTGCCCCAGCTCGGGGCTCTCGTTGGCGAGCCGGGCGATGTCGAAGGCGAGCGAGCCGTAGTGCGTGGCCAGGTGCCTGGCGGTGTCGGCCGCCATGCGCGGGCCGGGCGCCGAACCGTCCACCAGCAGCCGGTGGGCGACCGCGCGCGGGTTGGCGACGCCGGGCAGCGGCAGCTTCTTCGGCAGCGAAGCGATCGGCTCGAAGTCGTCGCCCAGCGGGTGGCCCGGCAGCGCCTCCAGCTTCTTCATCACCGTACGGCCGATGTGGCGGAAGGTGGTCCACTTGCCGCCGGCGACGGACAGCATGCCGCCCCGGCCCTCGGTCACCACCGTCTCCCGCTTGGCCTTCGCCGTGTCGCCGGGACCGCCCGGCAGCACGCGCAGCCCCGCGAAGGAGTACGTGATGAGGTCCCGGTCGAGCTGCTGGTCGCGGATGGAGAACGCGGCCTCGTCCAGGATCTGGGCTATGTCCTTGTCGTTGACCGCGACGTCCGCCGGGTCGCCCTCGAACTCCTCGTCGGTGGTGCCGAGCAGCAGCATGTCCTCCCAGGGGAGGGCGAAGGTGATCCGGTACTTGTCGATCGGGGTGGCCAGCGCGGCCTTCCACGGTGCGGTGCGCTTGAGCACCAGGTGCGCGCCCTTGGACAGGCGGATCGACGGCGCCGCGGCCGGGTCCTCCATGCGGCGCAGGTGGTCGACCCACGGGCCGGTGGCGTTGAGCACCAGCCGGGCGTTCACCCCGAACTCGTCGCCGGACAGCCGGTCCTTCAGCTCCGCGCCGGTCACCCGGCCGTTGGTGAAGCGCAGGCCCGTCACCTCGGCGTGGTTGAGGACCACCGCGCCGGACTCGACCGCCGCGCGGACGGTCATCAGCGCCATGCGGGCGTCGTTCATCTGGTCGTCGCCGTACACGGCCACGGCCTTCAGGTTGTCGGTGCGCAGCTCGGGCACGTCCTGCGCGGCCTTGGCCGGGGAGAGCAGGTGGCCGACGCCGTCGCCGAAGGCGGACAGCGCCGAGTACGCGAAGACGCCGGCCCCGAGCTTCGCCGCGCCGTGCGGCCCGCCCTTGTACACGGGGAGGTAGAAGGTGAGCGGGTTCGCCAGGTGGGGGGCCACCTGGCGGGAGACCGCACGGCGTTCGAAGTGGTTCTCCGCCACCAGCTTCACCGCGCCGGTCTGCAGGTAGCGCAGTCCGCCGTGGAGCAGCTTGGAGGAGGCTGAGGAGGTGGCGCCGGCGAAGTCACCGGCGTCGACCACGGCCACCCTGAGGCCGGACTGCGCGGCGTGCCAGGCGGTGGAGATGCCCAGGATGCCGCCGCCGATCACGAGAAGGTCGTACGACGCCTTGGAGAGCTGCTCCCGGGTCTCGGCCCGGCTCGGGTTGGAGCCGGAGGCCGGGTGCGTACCCAGGGCAGGCACGGACTGCAGGGTGGACTGAGTGGTCATGGTGGTTCTTACTCCTCGTCCTCGAGCCAGCCCATGGTCCGCTCGACGGCCTTGAGCCAGCTCTTGTACTCACGGTCGCGGGTGTCCGCGTCCATGCGGGGGGTCCACTCGGCGGCCCGCCGCCAGTTGGCGCGCAGGTCGTCGGTGCTGTTCCAGAAGCCGACGGCGAGACCGGCGGCGTAGGCGGCGCCGAGGCAGGTGGTCTCGGCGACCATCGGGCGCACCACGGGGGCGTCCACGAAGTCGGCGAGGGTCTGCATCAGCAGGTTGTTGGAGGTCATGCCGCCGTCGACCTTGAGGGCGGTCAGCTCCACGCCGGAGTCCTTCGTCATGGCGTCCGCGATCTCCCGCGTCTGCCAGGCGGTGGCCTCCAGGACGGCGCGCGCGAGGTGCGCCTTGGTCACGTACCGGGTGAGGCCGGCGATCACACCGCGGGCGTCGGAGCGCCAGTACGGGGCGAACAGGCCGGAGAAGGCCGGCACGAAGTAGGCGCCGCCGTTGTCCTCGACGGTCAGGGCGAGGGTCTCGATCTCGGCGGCGGTGGAGATCAGGCCCATCTGGTCGCGCATCCACTGCACCAGCGAACCGGTGACGGCGATCGAGCCCTCCAGGGCGTAGACCGTGTCCTGGTCGCCGATCTTGTAGCCGACGGTGGTGAGCAGGCCCGAGTAGGAGTTGATGAGCTTGTCACCGGTGTTCATCACCATGAAGGTGCCGGTGCCGTACGTCGACTTCGTCTCGCCCTCGGAGAAGCAGGTCTGGCCGAACAGGGCCGCCTGCTGGTCGCCGAGCGCGGAGGCGACCGGGATGCCGCCGAGCAGCTCGCCGAGGCGGCCGCCGGTGATCTCGCCGTACACCTCGGCGGAGGAGCGGATCTCGGGGAGCATCTGCATCGGCACGCCGATCGACTCGGCGATCTTCTCGTCCCACGCCATGGTGTGCAGGTTCATCAGCATGGTGCGGGAGGCGTTGGTGACGTCGGTGACGTGCTTGCCGCCGTTCACCCCGCCGGTCAGGTTCCAGATGACCCAGGTGTCCATGGTGCCGAAGAGCAGGTCGCCCGCCTCGGCGCGGTCGCGCAGACCGTCGACGTTGTCGAGCAGCCAGCGGGCCTTGGGGCCCGCGAAGTAGGAGGCCAGGGGCAGGCCGGTCTCGCGGCGGAAGCGGTCCTGGCCGACGTTGCGGCCGAGCTCCTTGCACAGGGCGTCGGTGCGGGTGTCCTGCCAGACGATGGCGTTGTGGACGGGCTCACCGGTGTTCTTGTCCCAGACGAGGGTGGTCTCGCGCTGGTTGGTGATGCCGATGGCCTTGATGTCGTCGCGGGTGATGCCGGCCTTCTCGACGGCTCCGGCGACGACCTCCTGGACGTTGGTCCAGATCTCGGTGGCGTCGTGCTCGACCCAGCCCGGCTTGGGGAAGATCTGCTCGTGCTCCTTCTGGTCGACGGAGACGATGCGCCCGTCGCGGTCGAAGACGATGCAGCGCGAGGAGGTGGTGCCCTGGTCGATCGCGGCGATGAAGGGGCCTGCGGTGTGGGAGTCGGTCACTGTGTACTCCTGGGGTTCCGTGGTGGGTGGCGGTGGCCGGTGTGTACGGCGCGTGGTCTGCGGCTCGATGATCGCCGAGCGGGGGCCCGCTCAGGCGAACGCGACGTTGTAGACACCTCCGGCGATCGCACCGCCGATCAGCGGACCGACGACCGGGATCCAGGCGTAGGACCAGTCGGAGCCGCCCTTGTTGGGCAGGGGCAGCAGGGCGTGCACGATGCGCGGGCCGAGGTCGCGGACCGGGTTGATCGCGTATCCCGTCGGGCCGCCGAGCGACAGGCCGATGGAGACCACGACGAAGCCGGTGATCAGGGCGCCCAGGATGCCGAGGCCGTTGCCCTCGTCGTTCAGGCCCTGGGTGAGGATGGCGAGCAGCAGCACGAAGGTGCCGATGATCTCGGTGGCGAGGTTCTGGACCGTGTGCCGGATCTCGGGGCCGGTGGAGAAGACGCCCAGGACCGGGCCGGCGCCCTTCTCCTGCGCCTCGACGGACTTGGCCGTCGTGTCCTGCGCGCCGGGGCCGCCGACGATCTCGCGGTCGGTGAGGTGGGCCTGGAACTGGCCGTAGTAGGCGATCCAGACCAGGACCGCGCCGATCATGGCGCCGAGGAGCTGACCCGCGAAGTAGGTCGGGGTGTTGCTCCAGTCGCCGTCCTTGATCGCGATGCCGACGGTCACGGCCGGGTTGAGGTGGGCGCCGGAGAGCGGACCCGATATGTACGCCGCCGTCATGACCGCGAAACCCCACCCGAAGGCGATGGCGAGCCAGCCGGCGTTGCGGGCCTTGGAGGCCTTGAGCGTGACGGCGGCACACACGCCGCCGCCGAGCAGGATGAGCAGGGCGGTACCGATGGTCTCGCCGATGAAGATGTCGGAGCTGGACACCCGCGACTCCTTTGTCCTTCGTCCAGGGAAAGCCGAACCCCGGGTCCCTCCGGGTGTTCCGGCGCCCTCGGTGTGAGAGCGATGGCGGCCCTTGGCACTGTGGACACTCTAACGCGTATTGCCGGTAGGTGTTCGACAATGCCGACCGATGGACGCGAGTCTCGTTCGACGTCACGCGCGCGTCAAGAGCTGTGTTATCGAAAGCACGATCGTTATTGATCGTCGTGGGCTATCGATCTCCCGCCCGGCCGTCCCGCGGGAACACCGAAGGCCGGAACACCTTCGGTGTCCCGGCCCCGTGTCGGCCCGTGTCGGCCCGTGTCGGCTCGCGCCGGCCCGTGGGTGCCCTAGAACCGCCCGGCACCCAGGTCCCGCGACACCGCGCGGGCGCAGTCCCGCACCGCCGCGACCAGCTCGGGCCGCAGCTCGCCCTCCCGGCACAGCCGCTCCACGGCCCCGGTGATGCCGACCGCGCCGACCGGCATCCGCCGGCGGTCGTGGATGGGGGCGGCGATGGAGGCGATGCCCTCCCAGGTCTCCTCGACGTCGGCGGCGTACCCACGCGCGCGCGTGATGTCCAGGACGTGCTCGAAGCTGTCCGGCTCGCACACGGTCCGGTCCGTGAACGCCTTGCGGTCGGCCTCCAGCGCCTCGCTGTGCGCGACCGGGTCGTACGCCGACAGCACCTTGCCGAGCGCCGTGGAGTGCAGCGGCTGCATGGCCCCGATCTCCAGGACCTGCCGGCTGTCGTCGGGCCGGAAGACGTGGTGCACGATCAGGACGCCCTGCTGGTGCAGGACCCCGAGGTGGACGCTCTCGCCGCTGGAGCGGGCCAGGTCGTCGGTCCACACCAGGGCGCGGGCCCGCAGTTCGTGCACGTCAAGGTAGGTCGTGCCCAGGCGCAGCAGCTCGGCGCCCAGCTGGTAGCGCCCGGAGGCGTCGTCCTGCTCCACGAACCCCTCCTGCTGGAGGGTGCGCAGGATGCCGTGCGCGGTGCCTTTGGCCAGACCCAGCGACGAGGCGATGTCCGACAGGCCGAGCCGCCGCTCGCCGCCCGCGAGCAGGCGCAGCATGGCGGCCGCCCGCTCGAGCGACTGGATGTTCCGTGCCATCGACGTACTGCCTCCGTCCCCTTCGACTGCCGACCTCGGCGTCGCTGACGTCGTTCGGCAATGCCGAACACTACCGGTCCATGCCGACCTCCCGCCAATGGTCGGCGGGCAACTGTTGCACTTCGGCCACCTCCCGGTGACCGCGGACTTCCGCACGAGTCGCGTGCACCGCGCACGCGCACCGGGCGCGGATCACCGCCGGAGCGGGACGTTCCGGGCAGGGGAAGCTCGTCCGTTCGGCGGGTATTCGCCCCGCCATCCTCGTCCGTCTCGTGGACGCCCTGACCATCGGCCTCCGGTCCCGGCTACCCTGACGGCGTGCGTTCTCCCCGGGGACGTCCGCGACGGGCGGCACCGGGCAGAGGCAAAGCCGACAGCCGTCGCATCCTAGGGAGCCCTTTCATGGCCTCGTCGCCATCCACCCCGCCCGCCGACACCCGCACCCGCGTGTCCGCCCTCCGAGAGGCCCTCGCCACCCGCGTGGTGGTCGCCGACGGCGCCATGGGCACCATGCTCCAGGCCCAGAACCCCACGCTGGACGACTTCCAGCAGCTGGAGGGGTGCAACGAGGTCCTGAACCTGACCCGCCCCGACATCGTGCGTTCGGTGCACGAGGAGTACTTCGCGGCGGGTGTCGACTGCGTCGAGACCAACACCTTCGGCGCCAACCACTCCGCCCTCGGCGAGTACGACATCCCCGAGCGCGTCCACGAACTGTCCGAGGCCGGCGCACGCGTCGCCCGCGAGGTCGCCGACGAGTTCGGCGCCCGCGACGGCCGGCAGCGCTGGGTGCTGGGCTCCATGGGCCCCGGCACCAAGCTCCCCACCCTCGGCCACGCCCCGTACACCGTCCTGCGCGACGCCTACCAGCGCAACGCCGAGGGCCTGGTCGCGGGCGGCGCGGACGCACTGCTGGTGGAGACCACGCAGGACCTGCTCCAGACCAAGGCCTCCGTGCTCGGCGCCCGGCGCGCCCTGGACGCCCTGGGCCTCGACCTGCCGCTCATCGTGTCCGTCACCGTCGAGACCACCGGCACCATGCTGCTCGGCTCGGAGATCGGCGCCGCGCTCACCGCGCTGGAGCCGCTCGGCATCGACATGATCGGCCTGAACTGCGCCACCGGACCCGCCGAGATGAGCGAGCACCTGCGCTACCTCGCCCGGCACTCCCGCATCCCGCTGACCTGCATGCCCAACGCCGGTCTGCCCGTCCTCGGCAAGGACGGCGCCCACTACCCGCTGACCGCCCCCGAGCTGGCCGACGCGCACGAGACCTTCGTCCGCGAGTACGGCCTGTCCCTGGTCGGCGGCTGCTGCGGCACGACCCCCGAGCACCTGCGCCAGGTCGTCGAGCGGGTCCGGGACACCGCCCCCACCGCACGCGACCCGCGCCCCGAGCCCGGCGCCGCCTCGCTCTACCAGACCGTGCCCTTCCGCCAGGACACCTCCTACCTGGCCATCGGCGAGCGCACCAATGCCAACGGTTCGAAGAAGTTCCGCGAGGCCATGCTGGACGGCCGCTGGGACGACTGCGTCGAGATGGCCCGCGACCAGATCCGCGAAGGCGCGCACATGCTCGACCTCTGCGTCGACTACGTCGGCCGGGACGGCGTCGCCGACATGGAGGAACTGGCCGGACGGTTCGCCACCGCCTCCACGCTGCCGATCGTGCTGGACTCCACCGAGGTCGACGTCATCCGGGCCGGCCTGGAGAAGCTCGGCGGCCGCGCGGTGATCAACTCGGTCAACTACGAGGACGGCGCCGGCCCCGAGTCCCGGTTCGCGCGCGTCACGAAGCTCGCGCGCGAGCACGGCGCCGCGCTGATCGCGCTGACCATCGACGAGGTGGGACAGGCCCGCACCGCCGAGAAGAAGGTCGAGATCGCCGAACGGCTCATCGACGACCTCACCGGCAACTGGGGCATCCACGAGTCCGACATCCTCGTCGACTGCCTGACCTTCACCATCTGCACCGGCCAGGAGGAGTCCCGGGGGGACGGCCTGGCCACCATCGAGGGCATCCGGGAACTCAAGCGGCGCCACCCGGACGTGCAGACCACGCTCGGCCTGTCGAACATCTCCTTCGGCCTCAACCCGGCCGCCCGCATCCTGCTCAACTCCGTCTTCCTCGACGAATGCGTCAAGGCAGGCCTGGACTCGGCCATCGTGCACGCGAGCAAGATCCTGCCGATCGCCCGCTTCGACGAGGAGCAGGTCACCACCGCCCTCGACCTGATCTACGACCGCCGCCGCGAGGGCTACGATCCCCTGCAAAAGCTCATGGAGCTCTTCGAGGGTGCCACCGCCAAGTCGCTGAAGGCCTCCAAGGCCGAGGAGCTGGCCGCCCTCCCGCTGGAGGAACGCCTCAAGCGCCGCATCATCGACGGCGAGAAGAACGGCCTGGAGCAGGACCTGGACGAGGCCCTCCGGGAGCGTCCGGCGCTCGACATCGTCAACGACACCCTGCTCGACGGCATGAAGGTCGTCGGCGAGCTGTTCGGCTCCGGTCAGATGCAGCTGCCGTTCGTGCTCCAGTCCGCCGAGGTCATGAAGACCGCGGTGGCCCACCTGGAGCCGCACATGGAGAAGACCGACGACGACGGCAAGGGCACCATCGTGCTGGCCACGGTCCGCGGCGACGTCCACGACATCGGCAAGAACCTCGTCGACATCATCCTGTCCAACAACGGCTACAACGTCGTCAACCTCGGCATCAAGCAGCCCGTCTCCGCGATCCTGGAGGCCGCCGACGAGCACAGGGCCGACGTCATCGGCATGTCCGGTCTCCTCGTCAAGTCCACGGTGATCATGAAGGAGAACCTGGAGGAGCTCAACCAGCGCAAGCTGGCCGCCGACTACCCCGTCATCCTCGGCGGCGCCGCCCTCACCAGGGCCTACGTCGAACAGGACCTCCACGAGATCTACGACGGCGAGGTCCGCTACGCCCGCGACGCCTTCGAAGGCCTGCGCCTGATGGACGCCCTCATCGGCATCAAACGCGGCGTACCCGGCGCCAAGCTGCCGGAACTGAAGCAGCGCCGCGTGCGGGCCGCCACCGTCGAGATCGACGAGCGTCCCGAGGAAGGGCACGTCCGCTCCGACGTCGCCACCGACAACCCGGTGCCCACGCCGCCCTTCCGCGGCACCCGCGTCGTCAAGGGCATCCAGCTCAAGGAGTACGCCTCCTGGCTCGACGAGGGCGCCCTCTTCAAGGGCCAGTGGGGCCTCAAGCAGGCCCGCACCGGCGAGGGACCCTCCTACGAGGAACTCGTCGAGTCCGAGGGCCGGCCGCGGCTGCGCGGTCTCCTCGACCGGCTCCAGACGGACAATTTGCTGGAGGCGGCCGTCGTCTACGGCTACTTCCCCTGCGTCTCCAAGGACGACGACCTGATCGTCCTCGACGACGACGGCAACGAACGCACCCGCTTCACCTTCCCCCGCCAGCGCCGCGGCCGGCGCCTGTGCCTGGCCGACTTCTTCCGCCCGGAGGAGTCCGGCGAGATCGACGTCGTCGGCTTCCAGGTCGTCACCGTCGGCTCCCGCATCGGCGAGGAGACGGCCCGGATGTTCGAGGCCAACGCCTACCGCGACTACCTCGAACTGCACGGCCTGTCCGTACAGCTCGCCGAGGCCCTCGCCGAGTACTGGCACGCGCGCGTACGCTCCGAACTCGGCTTCGCCGGGGAGGACCCGGCCGAGATGGAGGACATGTTCGCCCTGAAGTACCGGGGCGCCCGCTTCTCCCTCGGCTACGGAGCCTGCCCCGACCTGGAGGACCGCGCCAAGATCGCCGCCCTCCTCGAGCCGGAGCGCATCGGCGTCCACCTCTCCGAGGAGTTCCAGCTCCACCCCGAGCAGTCCACCGACGCCATCGTCATCCACCACCCGGAGGCCAAGTACTTCAACGCCCGCTGAGGCCCCGCAGGGCCTCCCGGGTCTCACCAGGCGTTCGCGCCCCGCACGACGTACACTGGTCGGTCCACCGCAGGCCGGCTCCCTTCGTGGGAGCCGGCCTGATCGTCCCTCAAGGAGGTACGTGGATGACCAGCACGGTCCCCGCGCTCGGAACCCGTACGGCCGAGGGCTCCGCCCTGCAGGCGGTGCTCCTCGACATGGACGGCACCCTGGTGGACACCGAGGGCTTCTGGTGGGACGTCGAGCTGGAGGTCTTCGCCTCCCTCGGCCACACCCTGGACGACTCCTGGCGCCACGTCGTGGTCGGCGGCCCCATGACCCGCAGCGCGGGCTTCCTCATCGAGGCCACCGGCGCCGACATCACCCTCGCCGAGCTCAGCGTCCTGCTCAACGACGGCTTCGAGCAGCGCATCGGCCGTGACCTGCCGCTCATGCCCGGCGCCGCCCGGCTGCTCGCCGAGCTGTCCGCGCACGAGATCCCCACGGCCCTGGTCTCCGCCTCGCACCGCCGCATCATCGACCGCGTACTCACCTCGCTCGGTCCCCAGCACTTCGCCCTGACCGTCGCCGGGGACGAGGTGCCGCGCACCAAGCCGCACCCCGACCCCTACCTGGCCGCCGCGGCCGGACTCGGCGTGGACCCGGCCCGGTGCGCCGTCGTGGAGGACACCGCGACCGGTGTCGCCGCCGCGGAGTCCGCCGGCTGCCACGTCGTGGCGGTGCCCTCGGTCGCCCCCATCACCCCGGCCGCCCGGCGCACGGTGGTCGCCTCCCTGGAAGAGGTCGACCTGACATTTCTGCGCGGTCTGATGACCCGAATGCACTAGCCGTTCACCAAGCGTGCGGCGGCGTTGGCGCGGCAATTCCGGGAAGGGCCGCGCGGCGCGACCCGACGGATGTTCACCGACCATTTCCACCGCCCCGGATGGCCGAATTCCAGCAGCGGCGGCCGAAGACCAGCTGTGATGTTCGCCACGCGAACAGGGGTCGACAGCGGGGATCAGGTGTGCTGCTTCCGGCCTGGCGAACGTTGTCGAGGAGCCTTTGTGTCCTGATTGGTGAAACCCTGCACGAATCCTTCCACTGTCGGGTTTTCGGTGTGTCCACACCCGGTTTCGCTCCGTGATGAGCCCTCAACTCCGGTGGCTGCGAGGACCCGTGCGGGCGCGGACTAATCTCGTCGCGAGAACATCGGCCACTACCCCCGTGATCCGCCGCGACACCCCTGCATGCCGGATACACGGACCGACAGCTCTGGAGAAACTCGAGCATGAACCGCAAGACTTTGGTGCTGCCGGCCGTCGTCGGCCTGCTCGCGCCGGTGCTCGCCGCCTGCGGAGGATCGGACAGCGGCAGCGGCGACGGGGACGCGATCGCGGTCGGCACCACGGACGGGTTCAGCGTCTCGAAAGAGATCACCGCGCCCTTCGACCCGGCGTACGCCTACGACGTCGGTGCCTGGAACATCATGCGCCAGACCTCGCAGACGCTGATGGTGCTGCCCCGCGGTGACGGCGAACCCGTGCCCGAGGCCGCGCAGCAGTGCGGATTCACGGACACCGGCAACGAGCGCTACGCCTGCACCCTGCGAGACGGCCTGCAGTTCGCCAACGGCGACCCCGTCACCGCGGAGGACGTGAAGTACTCCATCGAGCGCGTCCGGAAGATCGACGCCGACACCGAGGTCGCCTCCATCCTCTCCACGGTCGACACCGTCGAGACGAAGGGCGACCGCGAGGTCATCTTCCACCTCAACACCGCCGACGCCACCTTCCCGTTCAAGCTGTCCACACCGGTCGCCGGCATCGTCAACCCGAAGGACTACGAGAAGGACAAGCTGCGTGACGGCTTCGAGCTGACCGGCTCGGGCCCGTACACGATGAAGGCCGAGGTCAAGGGCGAGGAGATGACCAAGGCCGTGTTCACCAAGAACCCCAATTACAAGGGGAGTCTCAAGGTGAACAACGACAAGGTCGAACTCGTGTCCTTCGCCGACGCCGAGACCATGGGCGACGCCATCGACAAGGGCGACATCGACGTGATGACCCGCGCGATGACGCCGGAACAGGTCCAGAGCCTCTCCAAGGCCACGGACGGCGACGTCGACCTCGTCGAGGTGGCCGGTCTCGAAATCCGCTACCTCGCCTTCAACACGGACGCGTCGACGGTCAAGGACAAGGCCGTCCGCACGGCGATGGCCCAGCTCATCAACCGCAGCGAACTCGTCTCCGCGGTCTACGGATCCCAGGCCGAACCGCTGTACTCGATGGTCCCGGCCGGCATCACCGGCCACTCCAACTCGTTCTTCAACAAGTACGGCGACCCCAGCGTCGCCAAGGCGAAGGCGATGCTGGAGGACGCGGACATCACCACGCCGGTCAAGCTGACGCTGGACTACACGACGGACCACTACGGCGCCGCGACCAAGCCGGAGTTCGAGCAGCTCCAGAAGCAGCTGAACGACAGCGGTCTGTTCGACGTCGACATCAAGGGCACGCCCTGGGAGAAGTTCCACAAGGCGGAGCGGGCGCGCGAGTACGACGTCTTCGGCATGGGCTGGTTCCCCGACTTCCCGGACGCGGACAGCTTCATCGCGCCGTTCCTCGACAAGAAGAACACCCTCAACATCCCGTACTCCAACGCGGACATCATCAACAACCTGATCCCCGCCTCCCGCGGCGAGGCCGACCGGCTCTCCGCGGTGGACACCCTCACCGAGATCCAGGACATCACCGCCAAGGACGTCCCGCTGATCCCGCTCTGGCAGGGCAAGCAGTACGTCGCCACCCGCGACGACGTCACCGGCACGGCCTACCTCCTCAACTCCTCCTCCTCGCTCCAGCTGTGGGAGCTGGGCCGGGGCGTGAGCGGCTGACGCCGGCACCGGACAAGCCCGAAGGGCGCCCTCTTCCCGTCCGGAAGAGGGCGCCCTTCGCGTGGTGCACCGGCCGCGGAGCGCGCCCGTGTGCGGAGCGCGGCTACTGCGCGCCGGGACGCACCAGACCGCTCTCGTACGCGTACACCGCCGCCTGCACCCGGTCCCGCAGGCCCAGCTTGGTCAGCACATGCCCCACGTGGGTCTTGACGGTGGTCTCGCTGACGAACAGATCCGCGGCGATCTCCGCGTTGGACAGCCCGCGGGCCACCAGCTTCAGCACCTCGACCTCACGGTCCGTGAGCGTGTGCAGGGTGTCCGGCACCGGCTCGTCCCCGGAGGGCAGGTGCGTGGCGTACTTGTCGAGCAGCCGCCGGGTGATGCTCGGCGCGAGCATCGCCTCGCCGTTCGCCACCACGCGGATCGCCTGCACCAGTTCGTTGGCCGGGGCGTCCTTGAGCAGAAAACCGCTGGCGCCCGCCTTCAGTGCCTCCACCACGTACTCGTCCAGGTCGAAGGTGGTCAGCACCAGCACCTTCGCCGGACCGTCCCGCTCCGGCCCGGTGATCTGCCGGGTCGCCTCCACACCGTCCATCCGCGGCATGCGGATGTCCATCAGCACCACATCGGGCTGCAGCGCCCGCACCTGGTCGAGCGCCTGGAGGCCGTCTCCGGCCTCGCCGACGACCGCGAGGTCCTGCTCCGCCTCCAGAATCATCCGGAAGCCCGTGCGCAGCAGCGGCTGGTCGTCGACCAGTAGGACGCGGATGGCCACGTAAGTCTCCTTCTCGCTAGTCCGGCCCCATTCTGCCCTGCCCGACGGCGCCGGAGTCGGGCGCCCTCACCGGCAGCGGGTAGGGCGGGGGAGTGCCGCCGAACTCCGGACAGTGCGCCTGGTGGTCGCACCAGCCGCACAGCTTCGTGGGACGCGGCCGCCAGTCACCCGTCTCGGTCGCCAGCCGGATCGCCTCCCACAGCGCCAGCAGCTTGCGCTCGACCCGCTCCAGGTCCGCCAGGACGGGGTCGTAGGTGAGCACGTCGCCGCTGCCGAGATAGACCAGCTGGAGGCGCCGCGGGACGACCTTCTTCAGCCGCCACACCACCAGCGCGTAGAACTTCATCTGGAACAGCGCGCCCTCCGCGTACTGCGGCCGGGGCGCCTTGCCCGTCTTGTAGTCGACGATCCGCACCTCGCCGGTGGGGGCCACGTCCACCCGGTCGATGATGCCGCGCAGCCGCAGCCCGGAGTCCAGCTCGGCCTCGACGAACAGCTCCCGCTCGGCGGGCTCCAGCCGGCTCGGGTCCTCCAGGCTGAACCAGCGCTCGACGAGCCGCTCCGCCTCGGAGAGCCACCGCGCCAGCCGCTCGCCCTCCGGGTCGTCCGCGAACAGCTCACCGACCTCCGGCCTGCTCTCCCGCAGCCGGTCCCACTGACCGGGGACCAGTGCCCTCGCCGTCGGCGCGGTGCGCTCGGCCGCCGGGGCGTCGAAGAGCCGCTCCAGCACCGCGTGCACCAGGGTGCCCCTGGTCGCCGCCTCGCTGGGCTTCTCCGGCAGCCGGTCGATGACCCGGAACCGGTACAGCAGCGGGCACTGCATGAAGTCACCGGCCCGGGAGGGCGAGAGCGAGGTGGGCGCTGTCGCCGCAGGTGCGGGCGGGGCGGCCACGACCGCCGTCTCCGGCGCCGGAGTCCCCGGCACCACCGCCGCGTCCGCCACCGCCGCCGCCGGCCGGACTGGTCCGCCGGTGTCCTCCGCGACATCCTCGGTACTCGTCTCCATGCCCCCAGACCTTACGGCCGGCCACTGACAACGACCCAGTCCGCAGGCGTGACCCGTGTGACGGATGGGAAGCAGAGGGGTGCCGGAGCGGAACGGGCGGCGACGGACGCATACCATCGACACGAGACCCTCCCGTCCGCAGGCGGGAGACGCTTCGAACGAGGGGACACCGTGGACGTGAGCGGCGGGAGCGGGCAGCCGCGGTCCGGCAACGACGAGTCGGCCGAGCCCCAGGCACATCCCACGGCCCCGGCCGCCGGTCCCACCGACTCCGCAGACCCGGGACCCACCGGTCCGACGACCACGGGCCCCGAGAAGCGCGGGGCCGAAACCCGGGACTCCGAAACCCCGGGCGCCGAAACCCCGGGCCGCGAGGCCCCTGACTCCCGGACGCCGGATTCGCGGGAGCCGACGCCCCCCGGGCCGGGGGAGGCCCCCGGGGGACACCCCGCCGTACCAGGCGAGCCCGGCCGGGGCGCCCCGGATGCCGTGACCGGGCGGCAACCGGAGCCGAGTGACGGTGGCCGGCGCGACACGGACGCCCGGCCCCCATCGCCGTTGGACGGCGACCGCCCCTCCGAAGCCCCCCAGGCCCCCGAAGCCCCCCACGCCCCCCAGGCCCCCGAAGCCCCAGAGCCCCCCAGGCGCCCCGAACCGGCCGCAGGCCCCCGGCACGCCGCTCACGGCACCGGTGCCCCGCACCACCCCCGCGCCGAGGCCCACACCGAGGGCGCGGGCGGGCCGGGCAAGCCGCCGCAGCGCCGACCGGAACCCGGGGGCGGGCTGCTCATGGGCCGGCCCTTCGGCGTGCCCGTGTACGTCGCCCCCAGCTGGTTCCTGGTCGCCATCCTGATCACCTGGGTGTTCGGCGGCCAGCTCGACCGCGTACTGCCCGAGCTGGGCGCCGCCCGCTACCTGGTCTCCCTCTTCTTCGCCGTCGCCTTCTACGCCTCCGTCCTCGTCCACGAACTCGCCCACACCGTCGCCGCACTCCGCTTCAAGCTCCCCGTCCGCCGCATCCAGCTCCAGTTCTTCGGCGGCGTCTCCGAGATCGAGAAGGAAGCAGAGACCCCCGGCCGCGAATTCGTCCTGGCCTTCGTCGGCCCCCTTCTCTCCCTCGTCCTGTCCGGCGTCTTCTACGCCGCCCTGCTGCCCGTGGAGCCCGACAGCGTCGCCGGCGTGCTGCTGGCCGGCCTGATGGTCTCCAACCTCATCGTGGCCGTCTTCAACCTGCTGCCCGGCCTCCCCCTCGACGGCGGCCGCATGCTCCGCGCCGTCGTCTGGAAGCTCACCGGCAAACCCATGAGCGGAACGATCGCCGCCGCCTGGGTCGGCCGCGCCCTCGCCATCGCCGTACTGATCGGCCTGCCGCTGCTCACCCAGTCCCTCGGCAGCGACGCCGCGGACGACGTCGGCATGGACACCGTCATGGACGCCCTGCTCGCCGCCATCCTCGCCGCGATCATCTGGACCGGCGCCGGAAACAGCCTCCGCATGGCCCGCCTGCGCGAACACCTCCCAGAACTGCGCGCCCGCGCCCTCACCCGCCGCGCGGTCCCCGTCCAGGCCGACACCCCCCTCTCCGAGGCCCTGCGCCGCGCCAACGCCTCCGGCGCCCGCGCCCTGGTCGTCGTCGACGGCGAAGGCACCCCCGCCTCCCTGGTCCGGGAGGCCGCCATCGTCGGCGTACCCGAGCACCGCCGCCCCTGGGTACCGGTCAGCACCCTCGCCCAGGACCTCACCGACGGCATGCGCGTCTCCGCCGAACTGTCCGGGGAGGAACTCCTGGACGCCCTGCGCGCCAACCCGGCCACCGAATACCTCGTCGTCGAGGAGACCGGCGAGATCTACGGCGTCCTGTCCGCGGCCGACG
This sequence comes from Streptomyces sp. NPDC001599, assembly GCF_042893535.1. Classification (NCBI taxonomy): domain Bacteria; kingdom Bacillati; phylum Actinomycetota; class Actinomycetes; order Kitasatosporales; family Streptomycetaceae; genus Streptomyces; species Streptomyces sp. NPDC001599. The sequence continues at coordinate 293,611 of NZ_JBIAVA010000002.1, read as the reverse complement.
TGGAACGCGCCTTCGTCAAGGCCATGGCCCGCCCCTCCTGAGCACCCCTGCCCCAAAGCGGTGGTCGGAGGCCCGGCCGGGGACCGGTAGGCTGGTCACATGTCCGAACCGACCGGTGCCGCCCGCAGGCGCGGGCCCTTCAAGGTCGGGGACCAGGTTCAGCTGACCGACCCCAAGGGCCGCCACTACACGTTCACGCTCGAGGCCGGGAAGAACTTCCACACCCACAAGGGTTCCTTCCCCCACGACGAACTGATCGGTGCTCCCGAGGGCAGCGTCGTCCGCACCACCGGGAACGTCGCCTACCTCGCGCTGCGCCCCCTGCTCCCCGACTACGTCCTTTCCATGCCCCGAGGGGCAGCCGTCGTCTACCCGAAGGACGCGGGGCAGATCCTCGCCTTCGCCGACATCTTCCCCGGCGCACGCGTCGTGGAGGCCGGTGTGGGCTCCGGCTCCCTCAGCAGCTTCCTGCTGCGCGCCATCGGCGACCACGGCATGCTGCACTCCTACGAGCGCCGCGAGGACTTCGCCGAGATCGCCCAGCAGAACGTCCAGCGCTACTTCGGCGGCCCGCACCCCGCCTGGCAGCTCACCGTCGGCGACCTCCAGGACAACCTGTCCGACACCGACGTCGACCGCGTCATCCTCGACATGCTCGCCCCGTGGGAGTGCCTTGACGTCGTCAAGAAGGCACTCGTGCCCGGCGGCATCCTGTGCTGCTACGTCGCCACCACCACCCAGCTCGCCCGGACCGTCGAGTCCATCCGCGAGATCGGCTGCTTCAACGAGCCGACCTCCTGGGAGACGATGATCCGCAACTGGCACGTGGAGGGCCTCGCCGTCCGTCCCGACCACCGGATGATCGGCCACACCGGCTTCCTGCTCACCGCCCGCCGCCTCGCCGACGGCGTCGAGCCGCCCATGCGCCGCCGCCGCCCCGCCAAGGGTGCCTACGGCGACGACTACGACGGCCCCAACGCCGGCGGAGGCTCCGGCCGCTGAGGCGGCCCCGTGCCGCGTACAACGTACAGACGCCGTGGTGCAGTTCCGGGACATGGCCGGAACCGCACCACGGCGTCGACGCGTTGACGGCGACCACCCGACGGGACGAGAGCCCGCACGGAAATCGGAACGCATACCCACCCCGCCGTTCCCCCGCACTGTGACGTGTGGCACGATGCTGGCCACCCCCACCGGCACAGCCCTCACAGGAGACACTCCTCGTGCAGCACCCCGCCGTTCCGGATCTCTCGCACACCCACACCCGGCCGATCCACTGGGTCGCCACCGCCACGGCCGTCGCGGGCGTGGTCGCCCTGTCCTCGGTCCTCCAGCCCGACGCCGCCACGGCCGCCCAGAGCGCCGACAAGGCCGCGGCCTCCGGACCGAAGAGCGCCCCCGCCCACATCGCGCCGCCCGACCCGGCCACCGTGGCCTTCCCCCTGGAATGCGGCCCCGTCAAGGCCCTGGTGCACAAGAAGGCCTCCGGCGACCTCGACGGCGACGGCCGCCCCGAAACCGTGGCCGCCGTGCACTGCGACGCACCCATGGGCACCCCGCCCGACGGCGTGTACGTCATCACACGGGACACCGACGGCGGCAAGCCCCGAGTCGTGGCCACCCTCGTGGATCCCAAGGACCGCCGCACGGCCACCGAACTCTCGGTGCGCGACGGCGTCGTCCGCGCCAAGCTCCTCGGCTACTCCTCGCCCGACGTGCCCAGTTGCTGCCCCGACGTGACCGACGACGTGAAGTGGCAGTGGAAGAACGGCGCGTTCGTCAGCGACACGCCCTCACAGGCACGCACCGTGTGACCGGCGCCCCCGGGACAGACGGTGTGACGCACCAGACAGCAGTCACGGAACGTACGCGCCAAGTCACATTTTGGTCACTCTGAGTCCGGGCCGTAGACCTCGGCCCTGTCCGAAACGCGACGCACGTGGATGCACTCGCCCGGACACTCCTTCGCCGAGTCCACCACATCCGTGAGAAGCGTCAGCGGCACGGGCGTTGTCGCCCCCGGGGCCTGCAGAAGCTCGTCGTCCGCGCCCTTCACGTAGGCCAGACCGTCGATGTCCAGCTCGAACAACTCGGGCGCGTACTGCGCACAGATGCCGTCGCCGGTACACAGGTCCTGGTCGATCCAGACCTCCAGAGCCTCGCCGTCGACAACGGCCTCCTGCTGCACGCTCATCTCTCCTGCCGTTTCCTGCGCCGAGCCGTTCGGGAATCCGGCCAGCTCTGACGGGTGTTGAACACTTCGACCCTACCCCCGCCGGGGTTCCCCCCACGTTCCGTGGGTATTCCCCTGGCGTGAGGGAGAGCGCAAGGGTGAAGATCGGACACACCCCGACAGTCTTTGTGATCTAGGGGTTTCAATCGACACCCACCCAGGTAGGGTCTGGAAGCGTCCAGCTCCCCTTGGAGGAGGTGAGGACCGTGGCAGCCCACGACGACGACATGAACCGCGGCATCCGCCCGGGACGCGGGTCCGAGGACCCGGCCGGGCAGGTGGCCTACCTTGAGCAGGAGATCGCCGTCCTGCGACGCAAGCTCGCCGAATCTCCGCGACACACGAGAATTCTCGAAGAGCGGATCGTCGAACTGCAGACCAACCTGGCCGGCGTGTCCGCCCAGAACGAACGACTCGCCGGCACACTCCGCGAGGCCCGCGACCAGATCGTGGCCCTCAAGGAAGAAGTCGACCGGCTGGCCCAGCCGCCCGCCGGCTTCGGCGTCTTCCTGCAGGCCAACGAGGACGGCACCGCCGACATCTTCACCGGCGGCCGCAAACTCCGGGTGAACGTCAGCCCGAGCGTCGAGCTCGACGAGCTGAGGCGCGGCCAGGAAGTGATGCTCAACGAAGCACTCAACGTGGTCGAGGCCATGGAGTACGAGAGCGTCGGCGACATCGTCACCCTCAAGGAGATCCTCGAGGACGGCGAGCGCGCCCTGGTACTCGGCCACACCGACGAGGAAAGGGTGGTACGGCTCGCCGAACCCCTGCGCGGACTCACCATCCGCCCCGGCGACGCCCTCCTGCTCGAACCCCGCTCCGGCTATGTCTACGAGGTCGTCCCCAAGAGCGAGGTCGAAGAACTCGTCCTCGAAGAGGTCCCCGACATCGGCTACGAGCAGATCGGTGGCCTCGGCGGACAGATCGAAGCCATCCGCGACGCGGTCGAGCTCCCCTATCTCTACCCCGACCTCTTCCGGGAGCACGAGCTGCGTCCGCCCAAGGGCGTCCTGCTCTACGGGCCCCCCGGATGCGGCAAGACGCTCATCGCCAAGGCCGTCGCCAACTCGCTGGCCAAGAAGGTCGCCGAGGTCACCGGCCAGGCCGCCGGCAAGAGCTTCTTCCTCAACATCAAGGGCCCCGAGCTCCTCAACAAATACGTCGGCGAGACGGAGCGGCAGATCCGCCTCGTCTTCCAGCGGGCCCGCGAGAAGGCCAGCGAGGGCACCCCCGTCATCGTCTTCTTCGACGAGATGGAATCCCTCTTCCGCACCCGCGGCTCCGGCGTCAGCTCGGACGTGGAGAACACCATCGTCCCCCAGCTCCTCGCCGAGATCGACGGCGTGGAAGGCCTGCAGAACGTGGTCGTCATCGGCGCCTCCAACCGCGAGGACATGATCGACCCCGCCATCCTGCGGCCCGGCCGGCTCGACGTGAAGATCAAGATCGAACGTCCGGACGCCGAAGCGGCCAAGGACATCTTCGGCAAGTACCTCACCGAACGCCTCCCCCTCCACTCCGACGACCTCGCGGAGCACGAGAAGGACAAGGCCGCCACCGTCTCCAGCATGATCCAGACCGCGGTGGAACAGATGTACGCCGAATCCGAGGAAAACCGCTTCCTGGAAGTCACCTACGCCAACGGCGACAAGGAAGTCCTCTACTTCAAGGACTTCAATTCCGGCGCCATGATCGAGAACATCGTGGGCCGCGCCAAGAAAATGGCGATCAAGGACTTCCTCGACAAGAACCAGAAGGGACTCCGCGTCTCCCACCTCCTCCAGGCCTGCGTGGACGAGTTCAAGGAGAACGAGGACCTGCCCAACACCACCAACCCCGACGACTGGGCCCGCATCTCCGGAAAGAAGGGCGAACGGATCGTGTACATCCGTACGCTCGTCACCGGAAAACAGGGCGCGGACACCGGACGCTCCATCGACACGGTGGCGAACACCGGTCAGTACCTGTAAAACGCGGGGCGGCTGCGGGTGCCCACACCGGGTACCCGCAGCCGACTGTTTTCCGGAGCCCCGGCTGGAGCAAGGCAATGACGCAAATGATCTCCCCGCCAGCGCAAAGGCGTTCTAGGCTCTTCCATACCGCCGAGTCGCGCAGTGCGGGGACGGGCACCGCACACGCATCGGAGCGCCAGCGGTACTTGAGCGGCGCCCACTACGGGCGCCGCCGGGCAAGGAGGGCCGCATGACCGTACGGCGAGTAATGGGCATCGAGACGGAGTACGGAATCTCCGTCCCCGGCCACCCCAACGCCAATGCCATGCTCACCTCGTCCCAGATCGTCAACGCCTACGCGGCGGCGATGCACCGGGCCCGCCGGGCCCGCTGGGACTTCGAGGAGGAGAACCCGCTCCGGGACGCGCGAGGCTTCGACCTCGCCCGTGAGGCCGCCGACAACAGCCAGCTCACCGACGAGGACATCGGCCTCGCCAACGTCATCCTCACCAACGGAGCACGGCTCTACGTCGACCACGCCCACCCCGAATACAGCGCTCCGGAAGTCACCAACCCGCGCGACGCCGTCCTGTGGGACAAGGCCGGCGAACGCATCATGGCCGAGGCCGCCGAACGCGCCGCCCAGCTGCCCGGCGCCCAGCCCATCCACCTCTACAAGAACAACACCGACAACAAGGGCGCCTCCTACGGCACGCACGAGAACTACCTGATGAAGCGGGAAACCGCCTTCTCGGACATCGTGCGCCACCTGACGCCCTTCTTCGTCTCCCGCCAGGTCTTCACCGGCGCCGGTCGCGTCGGCATCGGCCAGGACGGCCACGAACACGGCTTCCAGCTCAGCCAGCGCGCCGACTACTTCGAGGTCGAGGTCGGTCTGGAGACGACACTCAAGCGCCCCATCATCAACACCCGCGACGAACCGCACGCGGACGCCGAGAAGTGGCGCCGGCTGCACGTGATCATCGGCGACGCGAACCTGTCGGAGATCTCGACCTACCTGAAACTGGGCACGACGGCCCTGGTCCTGTCCATGATCGAAGACGGCTTCATCGCCGTCGACCTCGCCGTCGACCAGCCCGTACGCACCCTCCACCAGGTCTCGCACGACCCCACGCTCAAGCACCTCGTCACCCTGCGCAGCGGCCGCACACTGACCGCCGTCCAGCTCCAGATGGAGTACTACGAGCTGGCCCGCAAATACGTCGAGGAGCGGTACGGCGCGGACGCCGACGACCAGACCAAGGACGTCCTCGGCCGCTGGGAGGACACCCTCAACCGGCTCGAGAACGACCCGATGAGCCTCGCCGGCGAGCTGGACTGGGTCGCCAAGCGGGAGCTCATGGAGGGCTACCGCCGCCGCGACAACCTCGACTGGGACGCCGCCCGGCTGCACCTCGTAGACCTCCAGTACGCCGACGTACGGCCCGACAAGGGCCTCTACAACCGCCTGGTGGACCGCGGCCGCATCAAGCGCCTGCTGGACGAGAACGAGGTCGAGCGGGCCCGTACGAAGCCGCCGGAGGACACCAGGGCCTACTTCCGCGGGCGCTGCCTGGAGCAGTACGCGGACGACGTCGCGGCGGCCTCCTGGGACTCGGTGATCTTCGATCTGCCGGGCCGGGACTCGCTCCAGCGGGTGCCAACCCTGGAACCGCTTCGCGGAACGCGTAATCACGTCAAGGAGCTCCTGGACCGCTGCCGCACGGCGGAAGACCTGGTCAGGGTCCTGGCCGGCGGGTGAGCGACCCGAGCGGGTACCGGGGAGTAAGCAGCCGGACAGGGTGGAATATCCCAGGTCCGGGAACCATGGAGATGGTCCCCGTACGTTGGAGGAAGTGCGGGGCCGATGTCGGACCAGATCTGTAGGGTCTGATCTTGACCGAGCAACTGTGTCGGGCGAACCGAGCGGGGTGAGGGTTATGGCGACCAAGGACACCGGCGGCGGGCAGCAGAAGGCCACGCGGTCCACCGAGGAGGTCGAGGAGCAGGCGCAGGACGCGCAGGCATCCGAGGACCTCAAGGAACGCCAGGAAAAGCTGAACGACGACGTGGACTCCGTCCTGGACGAGATCGATGATGTGCTCGAGGAGAACGCAGAGGATTTCGTTCGCTCATTTGTTCAAAAAGGCGGCGAGTAGCCTTCGAAATGAAGGTTACAGCGGGGGGTTCGCTTGTCGATCGAAGAATCGGGTAGGCGTTGCTCGCGGTGTAAGGACCACAAGCCGCGGGCAGCGTTTGCACGGAACAAGGCGATGCGCGACGGGTTGCAGGCCTACTGCCGAGAGTGCGCTGCGGCCTATCACCAAGAACGCCAGGTGGCCAAGGGGCGCAACGTCCGCCCGCGAGTGGAGGTGCCCGAGGGGCACAAGCTCTGCCGGACGTGCGGAGAGATCAAACTCCACAGCGAGTGGACCCGGAATCGCACAGCTTCCGATGGTCTGGCGACACTCTGCAAGTCCTGCAAAGCGGCGCAGGGCCGAGCAGGCCACCTGAAGCGCCAGTACGGCATCACTGAAGCAGATCGCGATGCCCTGATCGCAAGCCAAGGCGGCGTCTGCTGCATATGTCTTGCCGCCCCCGCCGCACATGTGGATCACTGCCACGAGACGGGTAGGGTCCGTGGCGTACTGTGCTTCAGCTGCAACGCTGCGCTGGGGCAGTTCAAGGACCGGCCCGATGCCATAAGGCGGGCTGCCGCTTACGTGGAAGGAATCGCGTGGAAGCCAACACTCGTAGCACCGGGCGTCTACCAGCTGCCTTCCTGACGCCTGGCTCGTCCTCCTTCATGGACTTCCTCGGTGAGCACCAGCCGGAGATGCTCCCGGGCAACCGGCAGCTGCCGCCGGTGCAGGGCGTCATCGAGGCACCGCACGGCACCACCATCGTGGCGGTCACGTTCCCCGGCGGTGTCGTCCTCGCCGGTGACCGGCGGGCCACCATGGGCAACATGATCGCCCAGCGGGACATCGAGAAGGTCTTCCCGGCCGACGAGTACTCGGCGGTGGGCATCGCCGGCACGGCGGGTCTGGCCGTGGAGATGGTGAAGCTGTTCCAGCTGGAGCTGGAGCACTTCGAGAAGGTCGAGGGCGCGCAGCTGTCCCTGGAGGGCAAGGCGAACCGCCTGTCGACGATGATCCGGTCCAACCTGGGCATGGCGATGCAGGGGCTGGCCGTGGTGCCGCTGTTCGCCGGGTACGACGTGGACCGGGGCAGGGGCCGCATCTTCTCGTACGACGTGACGGGCGGCCGGTCCGAGGAGCGGCACTTCGCGACCACGGGTTCGGGCTCGGTCTTCGCGCGGGGTGCGATGAAGAAGCTGTTCCGTGACGACCTGACCGAGGAGCAGGCGACGACGCTCGTGGTGCAGGCGCTGTACGACGCGGCTGACGACGACTCGGCGACCGGTGGTCCCGATGTCGCCCGCCGGATCTATCCGATCATCACTGTGATCACCGAGGACGGTTTCCGCCGGCTCGGTGAGGACGAGGCCGCGGAGCTGGCCGGCTCGGTGCTGCAGGCCCGGCTGGAGCAGCCCGACGGTCCGCGGGCCGCGCTGCTGTAGCGGGGCGCGGGTCTTCGTTGTCAGGTGGTCCAGTGATTTCGACAGGAAGGGACGGATAACCGGTGTCGACGCCGTTCTATGTATCTCCTCAGCAGGCGATGGCGGACCGGGCGGAGTACGCCCGCAAGGGCATCGCGCGTGGTCGCAGCCTGGTGGTGCTGCAGTACGCCGACGGCATCGTGTTCGTCGGTGAGAATCCGTCCCGTGCGCTGCACAAGTTCAGCGAGATCTACGACCGGATCGGCTTCGCGGCCGCCGGCAAGTACAACGAGTACGAGAACCTGCGGATCGGCGGCGTGCGCTATGCCGACCTGCGGGGTTACACCTACGACCGTGACGACGTGACGGCGCGCGGCCTCGCCAATGTGTACGCCCAGACGCTGGGCACGATCTTCTCCAGCCAGGCCGAGAAGCCGTACGAGGTGGAGCTGGTCGTCGCGGAGGTCGGTGACAGCCCGGAGAACGACCAGATCTACCGGCTGCCGCACGACGGTTCGATCGTGGACGAGCACGGTTCGGTGGCGGTCGGGGGCAACGCGGAGCAGATCAGCGGGTATCTGGACCAGCGGCACCGGGACGGCATGACGCTGGCCGAGGCGCTGAAGCTGGCGGTGCAGGCGCTGTCCCGTGACACCAACGGCAGTGAGCGGGAGATTCCGGCGGAGCGGCTGGAGGTCGCGGTGCTGGACCGGACGCGTCCGCAGCAGCGCAAGTTCAAGCGCATCGTGGGTGGTCAGCTGTCGCGGCTGCTGGAGTCGGGCGCGGCGGCGGGTGCGGCGTCGGCGGAGAGCGAGAGCGAGACAGAGACCGACTCCGGGTCGGACGAGGAGTAGGCGCTCACCGCACCTCCACCTCCACCTCGACCTCACCTCATCGCGGCGGGGCCGTGGAGCCCCGTACGACCAGGCTGACCGGCAGGTCCCCCTTCTCGGGGGGCCTGCCTTCCAGTACCGCCAGCAGTGCGCGCATGCCCCGTTCGCCGAAGGCCTCCGCGTCGAGGCGGACGGTGGTGAGTTCGGGGTCGATGGCGGTGGCGAGGCCGAGGTCGTCGAGGCCGGTGACGGAGAGGTCGTCCGGGACGCGGAGTCCAGCGCGCCGGACGGCCTTGTAGGCGCCGGCCGCCAGTTTGTCGTCGTCGCAGACCAGCGCCGTGGGCCGGGGGCCGGGCGCGGCGAGGGCGGCCTCGGTGGCCCGCAGGGCGCCCTCGATCGAGATGGGTGCCCGGATCGTGCGCAGTTCGGTGCCGGGGGCGGCGTCGAGTCGCGAGGCCAGTTCGCGGGCGCGTACCTCGAAGGTCCAGGAAGGGATGTCGGCCGCGAGGTGCAGGAAGCGGCGGTGGCCCAGGGACAGCAGGTGCTCGGTGACCTGGCGGATGCCGTCGGCGATGTCGAGGTTGACGGTGGCGGCGCCCAGGCTGCCCTCGGGGTCGCTGTCGAGCATGACGAGGGGGAGTTGGTCGCCCCGGATGGCGGAGAGGGCGTCGGCGGCCATGGAGGAGGCGATGACGCCGTCCAGTGCGGCCTGGGCGGAGGCGAAGGGGTCCCGGGCGGGGCCCACGCCCTCGGGTGAGGGATACAGGACCACTCCGAAGCCGTGTTCCGCGGCGACCCGTGCCGCGCCGGTGTACACCTCGGCGAAGAACTCCGTGGTGAGAGCGGGGACGACGAGCAGGACGGTGCGGGTGCGGCCGAGGCGCAGGTTGCGTGCGGCGAGGTTGGGGCGGTAGCCGAGTTCCAGCGCGGCGTCGCGGACTCGCTGGGCCGTGGGCTCCGACACGCGGCCGCGCCATTTGTCGCCGAGGACCAGGGAGACCGCGGCCTGGGAGACGCCGGCGGCCTGGGCGACGTCCCGGCTCGTGGGGCGGGTGCTGCCTCGTGCCACCGTTCGCCTGCGCTTTCGTCTGGACTGCTGAACTGGCGACATGGTACGTATGGCGGGAGAAGTTATACGTAACACTTACTGGAGTGGAACAGGGAGGTGCGTCGTGGTCGCCGGGTATCTGGACATCCTCCGGGCGAGGCATGCCGTGCGGCTGCTCGTCGGCACGCTGGTCGGGCGGTTGCCCAACGCCACCGCGGCGATCGCGATCGTGCTGTTCGTGCGGGCCGAGGGTGGTTCGTACAGCCTGGCGGGGGCGCTGGCGGCGGTGTACGGCGTCGCGAACGCCGTGGGGCAGCCGGTGCTGGGGCGGCTGGTGGATCTGCACGGGCAGCCGCGGGTGCAGTTGCCGGCCGCGGTGCTGTCGGCGCTGGCGATGGCCGTGTTCGCCTTCGCGGGCACCGGGACGGCCGCGCGCGCGTACCTGTCCGTGGGGGCCGCGGGGCTGTTCACGCCGCCGCTGGAGGGCGGGCTGCGCGCGCTGTGGCCGAGCGTGCTCCGCAAGGAGGACCAGGTGCACACGGCGTACGCGATGGACGCCGTGGCGCAGGAGGTCATGTTCACCGTCGGGCCGCTGCTGGTGACGGTGTGCGTGTCGCTGTGGTCGCCGCTGGCGGCGCTGCTCGTCCTGAACGGTGTCGGTGTGCTGGGCGCGCTGTCGGTGGTCGTGTCGCCGCCCTCGCGGGCGTGGCGGTCGGCGCCCCGGGAGGCGCACTGGCTGGGTGCGCTGCGTTCGGGCGGGCTGCTGGCGCTGCTGGGTGCCTTCCTGTTCATCGGGATGGCGCTCGGGTCGATCACGGTGGCTTCGGTGCCGTACTCCGACGAGCACGGGGGTGACGCGGTGTACGGGTGGCTGATGGCCGCCCTGGGGCTGGGTGCGCTGGTGGGCGGAGCGGTCTACGGGGCGCGGCAGTGGGGCGGTGAGCCGGCGCGGCGGCTGCGGGTGCTGGTGGCTCTGCTGGCGGTCTGTTACCTGCCGCTGATGCTGATGCCGGGCGCGGTGGCCATGGTGCTGCTCACGGTCCTCGCGGGTGTCTTCCTCGCGCCGTGCATCGCCTGTGCGTTCGTGCTCGTCGACGTGCACGCGCCCCGTGGGACGGTGACGGAGGCGTTCTCGTGGCTCGTGACGACGTTCACGGTGGGTGCCTCGGTGGGGACGGGTCTGGCGGGGCCCGTCGTGGAACATGGCGGGGCGCTGTGGGGCTTCGCGGTGCCGGGGGCGGCGGGTTTCGTCTCGCTGCTCGTACTGGCGTGCACGGGGCGGGTCCTCGCAGCTCCCGTGCGGGAGGCGGTGGTTGCGGCTTCATCGGAAAATGATCCAAACCGTGCCGTCGAACCCCGTTTCAGTTCGGGTCATCAGGCGTAATGTTCAGTCATGGACCGCCGCATTTTCGGGCTGGAGAACGAGTACGGCGTCACGTGCACGTTCAGGGGACAGCGCCGCCTGTCGCCTGACGAGGTGGCGCGGTACCTCTTCCGCCGTGTCGTGTCATGGGGCCGCAGCAGCAATGTCTTTCTGCGCAACGGTGCCCGCCTTTATCTCGACGTGGGATCGCATCCGGAGTACGCGACACCCGAATGTGACAACGTGACCGAGCTCGTCACCCACGACAAGGCGGGCGAGCGCATTCTCGAAGGACTCCTGGTGGACGCCGAACGACGCCTGCACGAGGAGGGAATCGCGGGCGACGTCTACCTCTTCAAGAACAACACCGACTCCGCGGGCAACTCCTACGGCTGTCACGAGAATTACCTCGTGGCCCGGCACGGGGAGTTCTCGCGGCTCGCGGACATCCTGATTCCGTTCCTGGTGACGAGGCAGTTGCTGTGCGGTGCGGGCAAGGTGCTGCAGACGCCGCGCGGTGCCGTGTACTGCGTCAGCCAGCGGGCCGAGCACATCTGGGAGGGCGTCTCCTCGGCGACCACCCGGTCCCGGCCCATCATCAACACGCGCGACGAGCCGCACGCCGACGCCGAGCGCTACCGGCGTCTGCACGTCATCGTGGGCGACTCGAACATGTCCGAGACGACCATGCTGCTCAAGGTCGGCGCCACCGACCTGGTGCTGCGCATGATCGAGGCGGGCACCGTGATGCGTGACCTGACCCTGGAGAACCCGATCCGGGCGATCCGCGAGGTCAGCCACGACATCACCGGGCGCCGCAAGGTGCGCCTGGCCAGCGGCCGGGAGGCGTCGGCGCTGGAGGTGCAGCGGGAGTACTACGAGAAGGCCGTGGACTTCTGCGAGCGCCGCGGCATCCGCACGGGCACCGTGGAGCGGGTGCTGGAGCTGTGGGGCCGCACGCTGGACGCGATCGAGGCCGAGGACCTCGACCGCATCGACACCGAGATCGACTGGGTCATGAAGTACAAGCTGCTGGAGCGGTACCGGGCCAAGCACAACATGACCATGTCGCACCCGCGGGTCGCGCAGATAGACCTCGCCTACCACGACATCCACCGGCGTCGTGGTCTGTACTACCTGCTCGAGAAGAAGGGCCAGGCGGCCCGGGTCGCCAACGACTTGAAGATCTTCGAGGGCAAGTCCGTTCCGCCGCAGACCACTCGGGCCCGGCTGCGCGGCGACTTCATCCGGCGGGCCCAGGAGCAGCGCCGGGACTTCACCGTCGACTGGGTCCACCTCAAGCTCAACGACCAGGCGCAGCGCACCGTGTTGTGCAAGGACCCGTTCCGTTCGGTGGACGACCGGGTGGAGAAGCTGATCGCCGGGATGTGATCCGGGTGTGAGCCGGACGGCATGAGGCCGGACGGGTGAGAGAGGCGTCTGCGCGTGAAAGCGCGGAACGCCACACGGGCACCGTACGTTAGCCGTGCGGTGCCCTTCTCACGCCGTAGAGTTGCGCGCACGCCAGCCAACAACAGGACCGACCCGATACCGATACGAGGCCCCCACCGTGCGCCGACGCTCACTCCTCATCGCCGTCCCCGCCGGACTGGCCACGCTCGCCGCCTGCGGTGACAGCGACGACTCCGGCTCATCGAGCAACGCGAGCGACAGCCCGTCGCCCGACGCGTCGGCCTCGTCGGCCGCGCCGCCGCCGAAGATCGTCGACGGTCCGCTGCCGGCGATCACGGCGGGGACGAAGTTCGACGAGAAGCCGACCGTCGCCAAGGGCAGTGGCGAGCCGTCCAAGGACCTCGCGGTCAAGACCGTCATCGCGGGCGGCGGCAAGGCCGTCGCGGAGAACGACTTCGTCTCGGCGAACTACCTCGGCCAGGTCTGGCAGAGCGCGAAGGTCTTCGACAACTCCTACGACCGCAAGACCCCCCTGGTCATCCAGCTCGCCCAGGGCAGCATCATCGACGGCTGGCGGTACGCGCTCACCGGCAAGAAGACCGGCAGCCGCGTCCAGTTCTCGGTGCCGCCGACCTGGGGGTACGGGGAGCAGGGCAACGAGCAGGCGGGTATCAAGGGCGACGACACGCTGGTGTTCGTGGTCGACATCCAGGACACCTTCAACGCGAAGAGCAGCGCCCAGGGCAAGAAGGTCGCGCAGGACGACGCCGCCCTGCCGAAGGTCGGCACCAACACCGACGGCAAGGCGCCCTCCATCGAGGTGCCGAAGGCCGACGCGCCGAAGAAGCTCGTCGCCGAGTACGTCCTGGAGGGCGACGGCGCCGAGGTCGGCGCGCAGGACAGTGTGCTCGTGCAGTACAAGGGTGTGCTGTGGGACGGCGGCAAGGAGTTCGACTCCACGTACGCCAGGAAGCAGCTGACGTCGTTCTCGCTGCAGCAGGTCGTCAAGGGCTGGGCGCAGGGCCTGACGGGCAAGAAGGTCGGCAGCCGCGTCCTCATCGTCATCCCGCCGGACCTGGGGTACGGCGACAGCCCGCCGGAGGGCAGCGGCATCGAGAAGGACTCCACGCTGGTCTTCTCCGTGGACATCCTCGCGAAGATGTGACGCCCGGGGATGTAAGACTTGGGCCGTTGCCTTTCCGCAGACAAGCAGGAGCTGAACACGTGAGCATCGACAAGCCCGAGGTCGACTTCCCGGGCGGCGAGCCCCCGGCGGACCTCGAGATCAAGGACATCTGGGAGGGCGACGGCCCGGTTGCCGAGGCCGGTCAGACGGTGACCGTCCACTACGTGGGCGTGACCTTCAGCACGGGCGAGGAGTTCGACGCCAGCTGGAACCGCGGTACGCCGTTCCGCTTCCCGCTCGGTGGCGGCCGCGTCATCAAGGGCTGGGACCAGGGCGTGCAGGGCATGAAGGTCGGCGGCCGCCGCCAGCTGACCATCCCCGCGCACCTCGCCTACGGCGACCAGAGCCCGGCCCCGGCGATCCCGCCGGGCTCGACGCTGATCTTCGTGGTCGATCTGCTCGGAGTCTGATCGAAGCGCGAGCGGTCGGCGATCGGAGCCGGTCACCTGGGGTCCATGCCTGTCCGGGCATGGGCCCTCGGCTTTTGCCGCGCCACCGCGGGGCGGTACGGTCATCCGTCGTAAGCACCATAGGGAGAAGGGCGTCGATGGCCATTGCCAAGGCCGAGCGGCTGATGAACCTGGCGTTGTGTCTGCTCGGGACGCGGCGGCCACTCAGCAAGCGCGAACTGCGCGAGTCCGTCGAGGCCTATCTCGAGGCGGGCTCCGACGACTCCTTCAACCGCATGTTCGAGCGCGACAAGGACGATCTGCGCGAGCTGGGACTGGTCATCGAGACCGTGGAGAGCCTCGACGGCGAGATCGGCTACCTGGCCCGCCGGGACAGCAACCGGCTGCCGCCCATCACCCTGGACGCCGAGGAGGCCGCCGCGCTCGGGCTGGCCGCGAAGGTGTGGCAGCAGGCCCGCCTCGCCGGTGCCGCCAGCGGCGCGCTGCAGAAGCTGCGGGCGGCCGGGCTGCCCGAGGACGTCGATCCCTACGAGGCGCACAGCGCGCTGGAGCCCCGCATCCCGGTGCACGAGGCGGCGTTCGAGCCGCTGATGCTGGCCTGCCGCGACCGCCGGCCGGTCCTCTTCGACTACCGCAAGGCGAACGCCGCCCAGCCCGAGCCCCGGCACGTGGAGCCGTGGGCGCTGGAGTGCTGGCGCGGCCACTGGTACCTGGCGGGCTTCGACCGCGACCGGGGTGCCGAGCGGGTGTTCCGGCTGTCGCGGATCACGGGGAAGGTGCGTTCGCGCGGCTCCCGCTTCACCGCTCCGGTGCCGGACGTGGTCACCGTCCGGGAGACGGTCGCGAGCTGGGCGGGGGAGACCGCCGACCGGTCCGCGCTGATCCGGCTGCGCACGGGCGCGGGGTACCCCCTTCGGGCGAAGGCCACCGGGGTGCGGGAACTCGGTGACGGCTGGGACGAGTTGGAGATTCCGTACGGGCACGGCCTGGACGCCTGGCTGGTGGAGTTCGGGCCGGACGTGGTGGTGCTGGAGCCCGCCGAGCTGCGTGCGGACGTGGTGGACCGGCTGCGTGCCGTGGCCAAGGGCTGAGGGGGAGCGGACAACACTGTGGCAGGCAAACCGGTCAGGCCCGTGAACGCCATCGACCAGACCCGGCGGATGCTGTCCCTGGTGACGTATCTGCGCGAGCGCCCCGGCGCCCGGATCGAGGACGTGGCCCGCGCCTTCGGCATCACCGAGGACGAGCTGGTCTCCGACCTCGACGTGCTGCCCATGTGCGGGACCAGCTTCCGCGGCGGCGACCTCCTCGACATCGACACCGACGGCGAGCGCATCTGGTGGCACAACCCGGCCGCGCTCGGCGCGGACGCCGCCGAGCCGCTCCGGCTGGCCGCCGACGAGGCCACCGCGCTGCTCGTCGCCGCCCGGGCCGTCGCGACCCTGCCGGGGCTGCGCGAGAGCGACCGGCAGGCGCTGCTGCGTGCGACCGCGAAGGTGGAGACCTCGGCCGGTGAGGCCGCCGGTGCCAGCTCGCGCCTGTCCGTCACCTTCGAGTCCGAGGGCGGTGTCTTCGCCGACGTCGACCGGGCCATCTCGGAGCGCCGCCGGCTGTGGATCCGCTACTACTCTCCGGCCCGCGACGAGGTCACCGAGCGGGAGATCGACCCCATCCGCCTGGTCAGCGTCGGGCACACGTACGTGGAGGCCTGGTGCCGCCGCTCCGAGGCCCGGCGCACCTTCCGGCTCGACCGGGTGGCCGAGATCCGCATCCTGGACGAGCCGTCCGCACCGCCGGAGGTGGAGCTGCGGGACCTGTCCGAGGGGCTGGTGCAGCCCGCCGCGGAGGACCCCGAGGTCGTCGTCGAGGTCGGTCCCGGCGGGCGCTGGGTCGCCGAGTACTACCCGCACGACAGCGCCGATGAACGGCCCGACGGCGGCCTGCGTATCACCCTGCGCACTCCCGACCCGGCCTCCCTGCGGCGGCTCGCGCTGCGGCTCGGACGGGACGGCCGGATCGTCTCCCCGCCGGCGCTCGCCGACAGCGCCCGGCGGGCCGCCCGCGAGGCGCTCGCCGCGTACGACGGGATCGAGGCGGCCGGGGCGCCCGGCGGGGCCGACACCGCCGAGGGCGCGCCCAACGGGGCGGCGGCGGCCGAGGGACAGCACGACAGGCAGGAGCAGGGACTGTGAGCGACCCCCTGGGGCCGTCCGGGCCGTCCGGGCCGTCCGGGTCGACCGGGCCGTCCGGTTCGGGCATGACCGCGGCGGTCGCGTTCGCCGGCATGAGACGCGTGTCACCGGTCGTGTTCAAGGCGGGCTGCCCGGACTGCCGGGGCCGTTTCGAACTGGGCGCGAGCGCCCTGCGCCTGGCCATCGGCGCCACGAGCCGGACCACCTTCTACTCGTTCACCTGCCCGGAGTGCGGGTCGGCCGTGCGCAAGCCGGCGGGGGAGCGGGTGGTGGAGCTGCTCACCGGCGGCGGGGTCAGGACCCTGCGCCTGCACTCCACCGTCTAGTCTCGACATCATGTTCTGGCCGATGTTCGCGGTTGCCGTGGGTTTCCTGGGTCTCGCCGTCCTCGCGGTGTTCGCCGTGAAGGTGTTCGTGGAGGCGCAGCGCCTCGGTCGGCAGGTCACGGACTCCGCCCGCCGGATCAGCCGGGCCGCCGAGGACCTGGAGCGCGCGACCGAGAGCGCCGCCCGTGCCGTGGACACCTTGTGAACGGCTGAAACCCGCCACGGGACGACGCCGGCGGCCCGACAGGCCGGTGCGAGTTACGTTTTGGGACACTTCGCCCTGTCACCTCACGGGCCCCGGGCGGTACGCTGCTGGTCGCGGCCAGGAAAACGAGGCCCGGTCGCGGACGGGAGTACGCACGGGGATTGCCTCACGTTCACCCCTGAGCGTTACGATCGCTGCACAAGACGATCGATCGGACGTATGTCCGGCCGGTCGGACAGCACCCCACCCAGCCGCCTCGGTGAGAAGGTAAAGACTTATGTTCGGAAGGCTCGGCGCCCCCGAGATCATTCTCATCCTCGTCGTCATCATCCTGCTGTTCGGCGCGAAGAAGCTTCCGGACATGGCGCGGTCGCTCGGCAAGTCCGCGCGCATCCTCAAGAGCGAGGCCAAGGCCATGAAGAGCGAGGCCAAGTCCGACGACGCCGACCCGCCGAACCCGGAGCAGTCCGCGGCGCAGCGCACCATCCAGGCCGCCCCCGGCGACGTGACCAGCTCCCGGCCGGTCACCGAGCCGACGGACACGACCAAGCGCTGACGCAGGGCCGGTGATCTCCGGCCCGCCGCACGAGATGGGAACGTGGGTTGCTGAAGCCTGCCCGCAACAAGGAGAAGGACCCCGAGGGGCGGATGCCGCTCGCGGAACACCTTCGTGAGCTCCGCAACCGGCTCGCGAAGGCGCTGCTGGCCATCGTCGTCGTCACGGTGGTCGCCGCCTTCTTCTATCAGTGGATCATCAACGCCCTCACGGATCCGATCCTCCAGTCGATCGGCTGTGAGAAGTCGTTCGCGGAGCTGGCCCAGTCGGAGGCCGGCTCGGAGCCGTGCGCGCAGATCACCATCAACGGTCTGCTCGGCCCCTTCACCCTGGCGCTGAAGGTGTCCCTGACGGCCGGCGTGGTGCTGGCCTCGCCGGTCTGGCTCTACCAGCTGTGGGCGTTCGTCGCCCCGGGGCTGCACAAGAGCGAGAAGAAGTACGCCTACGCCTTCGTCGCCACCGGCGCCCCGCTCTTCCTCGCCGGCGCCTACTTCGCCTACGCGGTGCTGCCCACCTCGGCGAAGGTGCTGATCGAGTTCACGCCGAACGACGTCGACAACCTGCTGCCGCTGGACGAGCTGCTCGACCTCGTCACGCGCATGGTGGTCGTCTTCGGCCTCTCCTTCGAGCTGCCCCTGCTGCTGGTCATGCTCAACCTCACCGGCGTGCTGACCGGCAAGCGGATGCTCGGCTGGTGGCGCGCGATGATCATGGGCATCACGCTGTTCGCGGCCATCGCCACGCCCAGCACCGACCCGCTGACGATGATCATGCTGGCCGGTCCGATCTGGGTCCTGTACTTCGCCGCGGTCACCATCTCCCTGCTGAACGACCGCCGCCGGGCCCGCCGCGAGGCCCTGGAGCCCGACGACGACGAGGCCTCCGACCTGGACCTCACCCCCGAGGACATCGGCGAGGTCGAGCCCGTGACCACCGCCCGTGCTCTGCCCGAGCAGGCCACGAAGGACCGGGTCAACGGCTACGACGACGTGACCTGAGGACCGCCGGGGCGGTGACGGCACGCGTCGCCGCCCCCACGGAACCCCCACACGGCCGATCCCGATAATGATCGTCCGGTTGTCGGTGCGGGCCGGTACGCTCGAAAGCACGATGACAGAGGATCTCTCACCGGCCGAGCGGTACGCGGCAGCCCGTCAGCGAGCTGTCGAGCAGGCCACCGCGCTCGCCTCCTTCCGCGAGATGTACGACTTCGGCCTCGACCCCTTCCAGATCGAGGCCTGTCAGGCGCTCGAGGCGGGCAAGGGCGTGCTGGTGGCCGCGCCCACCGGCTCCGGCAAGACGATCGTCGGCGAGTTCGCCGTCCACCTCGCCCTCCAGCAGGGCAGGAAGTGCTTCTACACGACGCCGATCAAGGCCCTGTCGAACCAGAAGTACGCCGACCTGTGCCGCCGCTACGGCACCGACAAGGTGGGCCTGCTCACCGGCGACAACAGCGTGAACTCCGAAGCCCCGGTGGTCGTGATGACCACCGAGGTCCTGAGGAACATGCTGTACGCGGGCTCGCAGACCCTCCTCGGCCTCGGACACGTGGTCATGGACGAGGTGCACTACCTCTCCGACCGGTTCCGCGGCGCCGTGTGGGAGGAGGTGATCATCCACCTCCCCGAGTCCGTGACCCTGGTGTCACTCTCGGCGACCGTGTCGAACGCGGAGGAGTTCGGCGACTGGCTCGACACCGTGCGCGGCGACACCCAGGTGATCGTCTCCGAGCACCGGCCCGTGCCGCTGTTCCAGCACGTGCTGGCCGGGCGCCGGATGTACGACCTGTTCGAGGAGGCCGAGGGCCACAAGAAGGCCGTCAACCCCGACCTGACGCGCATGGCGCGCCTTGAGGCGAGCCGCCCCTCCTACCAGGACCGCAGGCGCGGCCGCGCCATGAAGGAGGCCGACCGGGAGCGGGAGCGCAGACAGCGCTCGCGGGTGTGGACGCCGAGTCGGCCCGAGGTCATCGAGCGGCTGGACTCCGAGGGGCTGCTGCCCGCGATCACCTTCATCTTCAGCCGGGCCGGCTGCGAGGCAGCCGTCCAGCAGTGCCTGTACGCGGGCCTCAGGCTCAACGACGAGGACGCCCGGGAGCGGGTGCGGGCCCTCGTCGAGGAGCGCACCGCCTCCATCCCCCGCGAGGACCTGCACGTCCTGGGCTACTACGAGTGGCTGGAGGGCTTGGAGCGCGGCATCGCCGCCCACCACGCGGGCATGCTGCCCACCTTCAAGGAGGTCGTCGAGGAGCTGTTCGTCCGCGGACTGGTGAAGGCCGTCTTCGCGACCGAGACCCTCGCCCTCGGCATCAACATGCCGGCCCGCTCGGTCGTCCTCGAGAAGCTCGTCAAGTGGAACGGCGAGCAGCACGCCGACATCACCCCCGGCGAGTTCACCCAGCTCACCGGCCGGGCCGGACGGCGCGGCATCGACGTAGAGGGCCACGCGGTGGTGCTGTGGCAGCGCGCCATGAACCCCGAGCACCTCGCGGGACTGGCCGGCACCCGCACCTACCCGCTGCGCTCCAGCTTCAAGCCGTCGTACAACATGGCGGTCAACCTGGTCGAGCAGTTCGGCCGGCACCGCTCGCGGGAGCTGCTCGAGACGTCGTTCGCGCAGTTCCAGGCGGACAAGTCGGTCGTCGGGATCTCCCGCCAGGTGCAGCGCAACGAGGAGGGCCTGGAGGGCTACAAGGCCTCCATGACCTGCCACCTCGGCGACTTCGACGAGTACGCCCGGCTGCGCCGCGAACTGAAGGACCGCGAGCAGGAGCTGGCCCGGCAGGGCGCCAACCAGCGGCGCGCCGAGGCCGCCGTGGCGCTGGAGAAGCTGAAGCCGGGCGACGTCATCCACGTGCCGACCGGCAAGTACGCGGGCCTCGCCCTGGTCCTCGACCCGGGACTGCCCGCCGGGCGCTCCAACGGCCACCGCGGCTTCGACCACCACGACGGGCCCCGCCCGCTGGTGCTGACCGCCGAACGGCAGGTCAAGCGGCTGGCGTCGATCGACTTCCCGGTGCCCGTCGAGGCGCTGGACCGGATGCGGATCCCGAAGTCCTTCAACGCGCGCTCGCCGCAGTCCCGCCGCGACCTGGCCTCCGCGCTGCGCACCAAGGCCGGGCACATCCCGCCGGAGCGGGCCCGCAAGAAGCGCTCCCAGGCCGCCGACGACCGGGAGATCAACCGGCTGCGCAAGGCGATCCGCGCCCACCCCTGCCACGGCTGCGACGACCGCGAGGACCACGCCCGCTGGGCCGAGCGCTACCACCGGCTGCTGCGCGACACCTCGCAGCTGGAGCGCCGGATCGAGGGCCGGACCAACACCATCGCCCGCACCTTCGACCGCATCGTGGCGCTGCTGACAGAGCTGGACTACCTGCGCGGCGACGAGGTCACCGAGCACGGCAAGCGCCTGGCCCGGCTCTACGGCGAACTGGACCTGCTCGCCAGCGAGTGCCTGCGCGAAGGCGTCTGGGAGGGGCTGTCCCCGGCCGAGCTGGCCGCCTGCGTCTCGGCCCTCGTCTTCGAGTCGCGGGCCGCCGACGACGCGATGGCGCCCAAGGTGCCCTCCGGCAGGGCCAAGGCCGCGCTCGGCGAGACGGTCCGCATCTGGGGCCGCCTGGACGCCCTGGAGGAGGACTTCCGGATCAGTCAGACCGAGGGCGTCGGCCAGCGCGAGCCCGACCTCGGCTTCGCCTGGGCGGCGTACATGTGGGCCTCCGGCAAGGGGCTCGACGAGGTGCTGCGCGAGGTGGAGATGCCGGCCGGCGACTTCGTGCGCTGGTGCAAGCAGGTCATCGACGTCCTCGGCCAGATCTCGGCCGCCGCGCCCGGCACGGGCTCCACCGTCCCGAAGAACGCGCGCAGGGCGGTCGACGAGCTGCTGCGCGGGGTGGTCGCCTACTCGTCCGTGGGCTGACCCCGGCCCGACACCTCACCGGCCCGGCGGGACAACCCGCCGGGCCTTCGCACGTTCCACGCCTCGTACGCCTCGTACGCCTCGTTCCCTCATCACGGTGAGTGATTTTCGAGCACTCTTGAGACACTACTCCATGTGTTCGAATGATTGCCCGGCGTGCAAATGGGTCCGACCATACTCCGGTCCCCATGCCCGTTTCAGGTGCTTGCCGAATATGACACGGCGATGATCCCCCCGGACTAAGCTCGCCCGCAGCGCACCGAGTTGAGGTGTAATCGCGTGCTTGTTCCCAATGCGCGGAAGATCCCGACAACTCCCAGACATACCCTGCCGCATGCTTCCCCATCCCAGCCGATTCGTTTTCAGAGGGCCTACATGGTGAGTGTTGATTCCCCTCCAGGTCGCCGTGAACTTCCCTACGCGCGAACGCTGTTGCTGCCGGCCATACTGATGGCCGCGGCCACCGGGGCCGCCGTCGCCCTCGTGACGGAACCGGCCCGGCTCGCCGTCGGCCTGTGCGGTGCCGTCGCCACCGTCCTGGTGATCGCCGCGGCCGCCGAAGCGGTACGCCGCGGCCGCGCGCTGCGGGCCCTCGGCGCCGAGCACGCCCGTCACACCGCGTATCTGGAACACCGGGCCGCGAGCCACCACGAGGAGATGGTCCGCCTCGGCGCCGAAGTCATCCCCGACGCCCTGCACTTCATGCGCAGGGGCGTCACGCCCCGCGAGCTGATGAGCCGCCTCGGCGAGGTGAACCCCGCCTACACCGAACTCGGCGGGCCCCAGCGCGAGCTGATCCGGATGGTCTGCGAGATCGTCGACCACGAGGACGCCATGCGCGAGTCCGCCGAGCGCTCCTTCGTCGACATCGCCCGCCGTGTCCAGGCGATCGTCCACCAGCAGCAGAAGGAACTCCGCGAGATGGAGGAGGACCACGGGCGCAACCCCGAGGTCTTCGACGACCTCCTGCGCATCGACCACGGCACCTCGCTGATCGGCCGCCTCGCCGACTCCATCTCCGTGATCGGCGGCGGCCGGCCCGGACGCCAGTGGCCCGAACCGGTCGCCCTGTACAGCGTGCTGCGCGGCGCCATGTCCCGAATCCTGGAGTACCGCCGGATCAACCTGGCCTCCATCGCCAAGGTCAACATCAAGGGCACCGCCGTCGAACCGGTCATCCACGCCGCCGCGGAACTCCTCGACAACGCCACCCGCTACTCGCCGCCCGCGGCCAAGGTGCACGTCACCGCGACCGAGGTGCAGAGCGGTGTGTGCATCGAGATCGAGGACGCCGGCGTCAGCCTCAGCGAGGAGTCCCGCGGCCGCATCGAGGGCCTGCTGGAGCAGGCCAAGCGCGGCACCGACGTGCAGGACCTCGCCCACCACCCGCGCCTGGGCCTGTCCGTCGTCGGCCGGCTGTGCACCCAGTTCGGCATGGACGTCTCACTGCGGGCCTCCGCGTACGGCGGCGTCCGCGCCATCCTCATCGTGCCCAGCAAGATGATGACCACCGAGCCCGGCGTCGGCCTCGCCCACGGCATCGGTGCCACCTCGATCCCCACCCCGGGCCCCGACGCCCTGCCCGGACCGGAGCGCAAGCCCAAGAAGCGCCGTCCCACCAGCCCCCGGATCCCCGCCACGGTGTCCATGGAGGACGACGTTCCCGAGGTGACCGAGTGGACGGCGGGCGGGCTCCCGCAGCGCCGCAGCCGGGTCAAGATGCCGCTCAGCCAGCGCCTCGCCGAGCAGGCGGCGTGGGAGCGGGAGGACGCCGAACGCGAGGCCCGCCAGGCCGCCGAACGCGCCCGCAACGGCATCCCGGTGCCCGCGGAGCCGGAGCCCGCGCAGGACAAGGACCAGGGCGGCCTCCCGCCGGGCCACTTCATCGGCGCCTTCTGGGAGGGCCTCAAGCAGCACCCGGGCAGCACCCGGGCCCACCAGCAGTCCAGCAGCAACGAGCCGGCCCACGCCCCGGCAGACGACGAGGGGAACCTCAAGTGATCGAGCAGCAAGGCAAGTTCGACTGGATGCTCCGGGACCTCTACGACGGCGTCCCGGGCATCGAGATGATCGTGGTGCTCTCCGCCGACGGCCTGCGCATCGCCCGCTACTCCGGGGACCCGGACGCCGCCGACCGCGTCGCCGCCGCCTGCGCGGGCCTGCAGAGCCTGGCGAGCGCCGTCAGCCAGGAGATCCCCACCAGCGACGGCGACATGAAGATGGTGCTCATCGAGATGAACGGCGGCTACTTCTACCTGATGGCCGCCGGTCCCAACGCCTACCTCGCCGTGCTCTCCGACGTCCGCTGCGAACCCGGCCGGATGGGCCTGAGTATGGCCGACCTGGTCGCCCGGATCGGCCCCCACCTCACCAGTCCGGCACGGCGCAACGGGCAGACCGTATGACTCCTCCCAGGCGCCAGAGGCGATCCCCCGGGCCCGACCGGCCCGCCGCGCCCACCCCTCCCGCGCCCGCCCCTCCCGGCGCGCCCGCCAAGGAGGGCGAGGTCCGCAACCCCGAGCGGCTCTTCGTCATCGGCGGTGAGGGAGGCGGCGAACGCGCCGACATCGACCTCGTCACCCTGATCGTGGCCCGCGCCGACCCGCCGGTGTCCGCCACACCGGAACAGGCCGCCCTGCTGCGGCTGTGCGCCGCGCCCCTGTCCGTGGCAGAGCTGTCGGCCTATCTGAGCCTGCCGTTCAGTGTGGTGACCGTGCTGCTCACCGACCTGCTGGCGTCGGAACTGGTGCAGGCCCGCGCCCCGATCGTCCGCCAGAAGGTCGCCGACCGAAACCTCCTCGAAGCGGTGATGCATGGACTTCAAAAGCTCTGACACGATCCCGGGCCCGCGGACCGAGGACCGGCTGCCGCACACGGCCGAGGCCGCCGTGAAAATCGTCATCGTGGGCGGCTTCGGGGTCGGCAAGACCACCATGGTCGGCTCGGTCAGCGAGATCAGACCGCTGACCACCGAGGAGACGATGACCCAGGCCGGCATCGGCGTCGACGACAACTACGGCTCCGCCTCCAAGACGGCCACCACCGTCGCCATGGACTTCGGCCGCATCAGCATCACCGAGGAACTGGTGCTCTACCTCTTCGGCACGCCCGGCCAGGAGCGCTTCTGGTTCCTGTGGAACGGCCTGTTCGAAGGCGCCCTCGGCGCGGTCGTCCTGGTCGACACCCGCCGCCTGGAGGTCAGCTTCGACGTCATGGGCCGCCTGGAGGAACGCGGCGTGCCCTTCGTCGTCGCCGTCAACACCTTCCCCGACGCGCCCCGTTACCCCGTCGCGGAACTGCGCACCGCGCTCGACCTGCCCGAGGAGATCCCCATCCTCGACTGCGACGTGCGGCGCCGGGCCTCCAGCCGGGACGTCCTGATGACCCTGATGCGCTTCCTGCACTCCCTCGCCATGAAGGGCGCGCTCACCTGACCCGCGCGCCCCACCGACCCCCGACGTGAACCACCCCCTTCTGACGTGACCACACCTTTTGTTGCGGAGCGAGACTGTGACGCCTGAAAGCCACTCCCCGACCGGAACGGGCGAACCCCTGCTCGAACCACCGCCCGGCTGCCCCGCGCACGGCCTCGGGCCGGGCGGACTGCACCGGCTGCACGAGGCGGACGACCTGGAGGAGCTGTACGAGAAGCTGCGCGAGCAGCACGGGCCGGTGGCGCCCGCGCTGCTCCACGACGACGTACCCATGTGGGTGGTCCTCGGACACGCCGAGAACCTGCACATGGTGAGCACCCCCTCCCAGTTCTGCCGCGACAGCCGGATCTGGACCCCGCTCAACGAGGGCATGGTCAAGCCCGACCACCCCCTCATGCCGCACATCGCCTGGCAGCCCATCTGCTCGCACGCCGAGGGCGACGAGCACAAGCGGCTGCGCGGCGCGGTCACCAGCGCCATGTCCGACCTCGACTACCGCGAGCTGCGCCGGCACATCAAGCGCTACACCCAGCGCGTCGTCAACCGGTTCTGCGAGGAGGGCCGCGCCGACCTCGTCAGCCAGTTCGCCGAACACCTGCCGATGGGCGTGATGTGCCATCTGCTCGGCATGCCCGAGGAGTACAACGACCGGCTGGTGGAGGCCGCCCGCGACACCCTCAAGGGCACCGACACGGCGATCGCCAGCCACGCCTACGTCATGGAGGCGCTGGGACGGCTCACCGCAACCCGCCGGGCCGACCCGGCCGACGACATCGCGGGCCGCCTCGTCACCCACCCGGCCGGGCTCACGGACGACGAGGTCCGCGAACACCTGCGGGTGGTCCTGCTGGCCGCCTACGAGGCGACCGTCAACCTGATCGCCAACGTGATGCGCGTGGTGCTCACCGACCCGGGCTTCCGCGCCCAGCTCAGCGGCGGGCAGATGACGGTGCCCCAGGCGGTGGAGCAGTCCCTGTGGGACGAGCCGCCGTTCAGCACGGTCTTCGCCTACTTCGCCAAGCAGGAGACGGAACTCGGCGGCCAGCGCATCCGTGCCGGCGACGGCCTGCTGCTCGGCATCGCGCCGGGCAACGTCGATCCCCGCATCCGTCCCGACCTGGACGCCAGCATGATGGGCAACCGTGCCCACCTCGCCTTCGGCGGCGGCCCGCACGAATGCCCCGGGCAGGACATCGGGCGGGCCATCGCCGACGCCGGCATCGACGCGCTGCTGATGCGGCTGCCGGACCTCCAGCTCGACTGCGACGAGGACGACCTGCGCTGGCGGTCGTCGATCGCCTCGCGGCACCTGGTGGAACTGCCGGTCCGTTTCGAGCCGAGGGCACAGCAGGACATCATGCAGCAGCCGAGTCACGCCCCGGCCCCGGCACGCAGCGCCCCCTGGCACGTCGGCCTTCCGAAGCCGGAACAGCGGACACAGCCGCCGCTGCCCTCCCAGCCGCCGCAGCCCGTGTCGGTGACGGCCGCCGAGCCGCAGCAGGCACCGGGCGCGGGGCATCCCCGCCCCCGCGGTGCCTGGCAGCGCTTCCTGCTCTGGTGGCGCGGCTACTGACGGCCTGCCCCGTCCTCCCGCGCCGCCCAGTGCTCGTACGCGGTCCAGGCGGCGAGGGACCGGCCGCTGCGGAAGCGGTGCTCGCGCCCCGTGACCGGATCGGTGAACCCCAGCTCCCGCGCGAGCAGTTGCAGCGGGCGCCGGAAGTCACCGGCCGGCACGGGAGCGGCCACCTCCGGGTAGAGGGGGTCGCCGAGGATCGGCACGCCCAGCGCGTTCATGTGGACGCGCAGCTGGTGGGTCTGGCCGGTGCCGGGCACCAGCCGGTACCGGCCCAGCCCGCGCTCCGGCCGGTGTGCGAGCAGTTCGACGCGGGTCACGGCGTTCGGCTCGCCGGCCACCTCGCGGGCGGCGAGCACCCCGCGCTCCTTCAGGATCCGGCTGCGGACCGTCCGGGGGAGCGTGAGCGCGGCCCGGTACGGGGCGACGGCCTCGTACACCTTGTGCACCCGCCGGTCGGCGAACAGACCCTGGTACGCGCCGCGTTCCGCGGGGCGCACGGTGAACAGGACCAGCCCCGCCGTGAGCCGGTCCAGACGGTGCGCGGCACCCAGCGCCGGGATGTCCAGCTCCCGGCGCAGCCGTGCCAGCGCGGTCTGCGTCACGTGGCCGCCGCGCGGGGTGGTGGCCAGGAAGTGCGGCTTGTCCACGACCACGATGTGCGCGTCCCGGTACACGACCTCCAGCGGGAAGGGCACCGGCACCTCTGCGGGCAGCTCGCGGTGGAACCACACGAACATGCCCGGCTCGTACGGCGCGTCGCCCGCCACGGGGCGCCCGTCCGCCCCGACGAACAGCCCGGCGTCGAACATGCCCTCCACGACGCCGGCGCCCGCGCCCGACAGCCGCTCCGTCAGGTGCTCCCGCACCGTGGACCACGGCCCGTCCGCGGGCAGCCGCACCCGCACCGCGTCGATGCCGTCGCGCTGCGGCAGGGGCGAGGGCGGGGGAGGGGTGCGGCGTCTCATCACCTGCCAGCCTACGAGGCGGCGACCTGCGGCGGCGGACCGGTGGGGCCGGGCCCGCCGGAAAACCGCTGGGCCGCTGCGCGGGCCCGTTGGCAGGATGCCGTCCATGCCTTTCCTGACTCGCCCGGTCCTCGCGGCCGGCACCCTTTCCCGCGCCCCGCAGCCCACGCTCCCCACCGGCGACGGGCTGGTGCTGCGCCCGTGGCGCACCGAGGACGCCCCCGCCGTGCACGCGGCCTTCCAGGATCCGGCGATGCACCAGTGGCACGCCCGCGCGGCCGACTCCGAGGAGGAGGTGCGGGGCTGGATCACCGAATGGCAGGGCGCCTGGGAACGGGAGCGCGGCGTCCAGTGGGCGGTCGCGGACGCGGCGGACGACCGAGTGCTCGGGCGGGTCGCGCTGCGCGAGTGGGTGCTCGTCGACGGGGTGGCCGAGGTCGCCTACTGGACGACGGCCGACGCACGCGGCCGGGGTGTCGCCGCGCGGGCCACGCGGACCCTCGCCCGCTGGGCCCTGGACGAGATCGGCTTCCAGCGCCTCGAACTGCTGCACGCGGTGGCCAACGAGGCCTCGTGCCGGGTCGCCCGGAAGACCGGCTTCGCCCTGGAGGGCACCAAGCGCAGCGCCGTGCTCCACCCCGACGGATGGCACGACATGCACCTGCACGCGCGCGTGCGCGGCGACTGACGCAAGCGTGACCCGCGGCGGACTCGCGCTGGAAACGCGCCGGCACGGGTACGGACGCGGCGACTGAGGGGCGTGTGACCCGCGTGGGTGCCCACCGGACCGGTGGGTGCCGGGGGCGCTGCCCTGCCGCGATCCCGGGCGGGTGGCACGGCATGCGGCCGCCCGGGCGGGTGGCATGGAATGCGGCCATCCGGGTGCGTGCGCGGCGGCTGACGGGCTCGTGGTCCGCGGGGCTGCCAGGGCCCGGCGGGGGCGTGTTCGAGGGCGGGCGGAGCCTTACGCCGCCGTCGCGCCCTCCTGCTCGGCCTCGACACGGGCGTTCCACTCGCGCTTGGAGGCCTGCCAGCCGTCCTCGTTGTGGCCGAGCCGCCAGTAGCCGGAGATGGACAGGTCCTCACGGGGAACCTCGCGCTCCAGGCGGAGGTACCGGCGCAGCTCCTTCACGCAGGCCGCCTCGCCGTGGACGAACGCGTGCAGCCGGCCCTCGGGGAACTCCAGCGCGCGCACGGCCTCGGCCAGAGCCTGCCCGACCGGACGGCCGGCGCGGTGCAGCCAGACGACCTCCACGTCGGAGTCGATCTTCTGCTCCTCCTCCGGCCCCTCGACCTCGACGAAGGCGTACGCGCGGGCGCCGTCGGGCAGCGCCTCCAGGGAGCGGGCGATCGCGGGCAGTGCGCTCTCGTCGCCGGCGAGCAGATGCCAGTCGGCGGCGGGGTCGGGGGCATAGGCGCCGCCGGGGCCCATGAAGTGGATCGTCTCGCCTGGCCGCACCCGCTTCGCCCAGGGCCCGGCGAGCCCCTCGTCGCCGTGGATGACGAAGTCCAGCGTCATCTCACGGTGCTCGGCGTCCCAGTGGCGGACGGTGTACGTCCGGGTCACCGGCCACTGCTCGCGGGGAAAGTCCTCGCGGATCCGCTCCATGTCGAAGGGCTCGGGATAGGTCGCGCCCCCGGAGGGGAAGAGGAGCTTCACGTAGTGGTCGGTGCAGGTGTCCGCCGCGAACGCGGAGAGTCCCTCGCCGCCGAGCACCACACGCTGCATGTGCGGGGTCAGCCGCTCGGTGCGGACGACCTGCGCGGTGTGCGGCTTGCGCGGCTTGCGTGCCGGACGGTCTGCCATGACGGCCTCCCTGCTCCCTGCGTGCGGTTCCCTGAGTTAGGCATACCTAAGCTAGCATCCCGGCCCGTGTGTGGCTCATGGAAACGGGCCGCCGCGCGGCGCCGCTCAGGCGGTGAGCGTGGTCAGCAGCCGCCGCAGTGACCCGCCGAGTCCCCAGCGGGCCGCCAGTGCGTCCAGCGCCTCGGCGTCGCGCGGGCCGTGCGGCAGGGAGGTGCCGGTGTCCGGCAGCGGTACGTCGTCCGCGACCCTGACGACCTTCGGGGCGACCGCGAGATACGGCCCGGCCTCGATCAGCCGCTTGCGCTGCGAGGGCGTCAGCTTCGCCTTCGGGTCGTCGACGGCGGCCCGGATCCCGGCCAGGTCCCCGAACTCGGCGAGCAGCTTGGCCGCCGTCTTCTCGCCGATGCCGGGCACCCCGGGCAGCCCGTCGCTCGGGTCGCCCCGCAGCAGCGCCAGATCGGCGTAGCCGGCGCCGTCGACGCCGTACTTCTCGCGCAGCGCCGCCTCGTCGACGAGGTTCAGTGTGCCGACGCCCTTGACCGGGTAGAGCACGCGCACGCCGCGGGCGTCGTCGACGAGCTGGTACAGATCGCGGTCGCCGGTGACGATGTCCACCGGGCCGGTGGCCCGCGCGGTGTAGGTGCCGATGACGTCGTCCGCCTCGTACCCCGCCACGCCGACGCGGGCGATGCCGAGCGCGTCGAGGACCGCCTCGATGACCGGCACCTGCGGGGACAGCGTGTCGGGCACCTCCTCCTCGTCGGGGCCGGCCGGCCGTTCCTCGGCCACGCGGTGCGCCTTGTAGGAGGGGATCAGCTCCACCCGCCACTGCGGTCGCCAGTCGGCGTCCATGCAGGCCACCAGGTGCTCGGGCCGGTGGTCCTTCACCAGGCGGTCGATGAATTCCAGCAGCCCGCGCACGGCGTTCACCGGCGTGCCGTCGGGCGCCTTCACCGAGTCCGGCACGCCGAAGTAGGCGCGGAAGTAGAGGGAGGCGGTGTCGAGAAGCATCAGTCGTCCGGTCACGCCTCGCAATCATGCCGCAGGTCGGGTGCGCGGGCAGGGGAGGGCGTGTGAACTGGCTCACTTAAATGTTTGGCGCATAAGCATCGGGGCAGGCGCGCAGCCGGGCCGAAGCTGGTTGATGCATTCAACTGTTAGGGGAGCTTTGGGCCCTGTCCCTGCCCCCGACCCAAGAGGTAAGCGTGTCAGCCAGACTAGAGGCCGAGAACCTGTACAAGGTCTTCGGCAGGAAACCGGACCAGGCAGTCGAACGACTGCGCCAGGGGGACGTCCGCAAGGACCAGGGCGACGTCCGGGAGGACCAGGTCGACGTGCGGGAGGAACTGCGCGCCGACGGCACCACCGCCGCCGTCATCGACGCGTCCTTCACCGTGGAGCCCGGCGAGATCTTCGTCGTCATGGGGCTGTCCGGATCAGGCAAGTCCACGCTGCTGCGCATGCTCAACGGTCTGTCGGAGCCGACCGCCGGGCACGTCCGCTTCGGGGGCCAGAACCTCACCGAACTCAGCGACCGCGAGCTGCGCGTGGTCCGTTCCATGAAGATCAGCATGGTCTTCCAGCACTTCGCGCTCTTCCCCCACCGCAGCGTCCGTGACAACGCTGCCTACGGCCTTGAAGTGCAGGGCGTGCCCCGCGCCGAGCGCGAGCGCCGCGCCGACGAGGCGCTCGCCCTGTGCGGCCTGGCCGGCTGGGAGAAGTCCTGGCCCGACGAGCTGTCCGGCGGCATGCAGCAGCGCGTCGGCCTGGCCCGCGCGCTCGCCACGGACGCCGACCTGCTGCTGATGGACGAGTCCTTCAGCGCCCTCGACCCGCTGATCCGCCGCGACATGCAGGACCAGCTGCTCGACCTCCAGAAGACCCTGAAGAAGACCATCGTCTTCATCACCCACGACCTCAACGAGGCCATGCGCCTGGGCGACCGCATCGCCGTCATGCGGGACGGCCGGATCGTGCAGATAGGCACCGCGCAGGACATCCTGATACGTCCCGCCAACGACTACGTCGCCTCCTTCACCAAGGACGTCGACCGCTCCCGCGTCCTGACCGCCGCCGCCGTCATGGAGACCGACGTGCGCGGCGACGAGGCCGACTGCGACTGCGAGACCGCGACGCCCGAAACGCCGTTCTCGGAGCTGTGCGCGATCAGCGCCCGAGTGCCCCACGCGGTGGCGGTGGTTGACGGTGACCGACGGCTGGTCGGCGTCGTCCCGGCCCAGCGGTTGATCGGCTTCCTCGGCGACGACGAGGACGTGGTCCCCGGTGTGTGCGACAGCCCGCGGGACAAGGGCGGCAAGAAGGTGATCAGCCGTGCCTAGGATCCCCCTCGGCGACTGGGTCAACAGCAGCGTCGACTGGCTGCTCGACAACGTCTCCTGGCTCTTCACCTTCCTCAAGGACATCTTCACCGGCGCCTACGACGGCATCAACGCCGTCCTCCAGGCCCCCGAGCCGCTGCTGCTCGCCGGTATCTTCGCCGTGATCGCCTTCTGGCTGCGCGGCACCTTCGCGGGCATCCTCTCCTTCGCCGGGTTCGCCTTCATCGACTCCCTCGAACTGTGGGAGAACGCGATGGTCACCCTGGCGCTCCTGCTGGTCGCCACGATCATCGCCCTGGTCGTGGCGGTGCCGGTGGGCATCTGGGCGGCCCGCTCGGACCGGGTGAGCGCGTTCGTGCGGCCGGTCCTGGACTTCATGCAGACGCTGCCCGCGATGATCTACCTGATCCCGGCGATCCTGTTCTTCGGGACCGGCTCCGCCCCGGGCATCGTGGCCACCCTGATCTTCGCCCTCGCCCCCGGCGTCCGCATGACCGAGCTGGGCATCCGCCAGGTCGACAAGGAGCTGGTCGAGGCGGCCGAGGCGTTCGGCACCACGCCCGGCAACACCCTGCTGCGCGTCCAGCTCCCGCTGGCGCTGCCCACGGTGATGGCGGGCGTCAACCAGGTCATCATGCTCGGCCTGTCCATGGCCGCGATCGCCGGCATGGTCGGCACCGGCGGCCTCGGCGGCGACGTCATGGAGTCCATCGGCCAGCTCAACGTCGGCCTCGGCGCCGAGGCCGGTCTCGCCATCGTGATCCTCGCGATCTACCTGGACCGCATGACCAGCGCGCTGGGCACGCACGTCTCCCCGCTGGGCCGCCGTGCCGCCGCCAAGGCGCGCGCCGCCGAGGGCCTGAAGATCTGGTCCTACCGTCCGCAGCCGCAGGTCGCCGTGATCGGCATCGTGATCCTCGCCCTGGTGGCCGGCGGCATGGGCATGTTCGGCGGCAGCTCCGACGACGCCGACACGGCCGGCGGCGGCAAGAACGTCGGCGACGGCAAGAAGGTCTCCATCGGTTACATCCCCTGGGACGAGGGCGTCGCCTCCACGTTCCTGTGGAAGGAGATCCTGGAACAGCGCGGCTTCGAGGTCGAGGCCAAGCAGTTCGAGGCCGGCCCGCTCTACACCGCCCTCGCCCAGGGCAATATCGACTTCCAGACCGACTCCTGGCTGCCGACGACCCACGAGCAGTACTGGAAGAAGTACGGCAAGCAGCTCGAGGACCTCGGTTCCTGGTACGACGAGACGTCGCTGGAGCTGACCGTCCCGGCGTACATGAAGGACATCAACTCCCTCGAGGACCTCAAGGGCAAGGCCGACCTCTTCGGCGGGAAGATCACCGGCATCGAGCCCAGCGCCGGTGAGATGAACCTGCTCAAGACCAAGGTGCTCAAGGAGTACGGCCTCGACAAGGAGTACAAGGTCGTCGACAGCTCCACGCCGGCGATGCTGGCCGAGCTGAAGCGGGCCTACAGCAAGCAGGAACCGATCGTCACCACGCTGTGGTCCCCGCACTGGGCCTACAACGACTACAAGCTGAAGAAGCTCAAGGACCCCAAGGGCGCCTGGGGCAAGGGTGACGGCGTGCACTCGCTGTCCCGCAAGGGCTTCTCGGACGACAACCCGGTCGTGGCCAAGTGGCTGAAGGACTTCTCCATGACGGAGAAGCAGCTCACCAGCCTCGAGGCCGAGATCAACAAGGCCGGCAAGGGACAGCAGCAGCAGGCCGTCCGCACCTGGCTCAAGGCCAACCCGGGCGTCGTCGACAAGCTCGCCCCGGTCGAGGGCGGCACCGGCGCCACTCCCGCCGAGGCCAAGCAGCCGCTCGACGTGGCCTGGTTCCCCTGGGAGGAGGACGTCGCCGTCACCTACCTGTGGAAGAACGTCCTCGAGCGCCGCGGCTACAAGATGAACCTGAAGCAGATGGACGTCGGCCCGGTCTACACCGGCCTGGCCTCCGGCGGCATCGACCTCAACTTCGACGCCTGGCTGCCCTACGCCCAGAGCAACTACTGGAACAAGCACAAGGACAACCTCGTCGACCTGGGCACCTGGTACGAACCGACCTCCCTGGAGATCGCCGTCCCCTCGTACGTGAAGGACGTCAAGTCCCTCGCCGACCTCAAGGGCAAGAGCGACCTCTTCGACGGGAAGATCATCGGCATCGAGCCCGGCACCGGTGAGATGCAGCTGCTGAAGAACGATGTCCTGCCCGGTTACGGCCTCGAGGACGAGTACGAGGTCGTCGACGGCTCCACGCCCGCCATGCTGGCCGAGCTCAAGCGCGCCCTCGCCAAGAAGGAGCCGGTCGCGGTCACCCTGTGGTCGCCGCACTGGGCCTACAGCGACTACGAGCTGACCAAGCTGAAGGACCCGAAGAAGGCCTTCGGCGAGGGCAACACGATCCGGACCATCTCCAGCAAGAAGTTCCCCGAGCAGTACCCGCAGCTCACTGAGTGGATCAAAAACTTCAAGATGAGCGAGGACGAGCTGGGCAGCCTGGAGGCCGAGATCAAGGACCGCGGTCAGGGCAAGGAGGAGGAAGCCGTCGCCGCCTGGCTGAAGGAGCACCCGGACGTGGTGGGCCGGATGACCCCGCAGTAGCGCGGTACTCCATGGCGGTCACCCCGAGGGGTGGGCCCGGTGGCGTCGTCCCAAGGCGCCCGGGCCCACCCCTCGGGTCGTTCCCGGCCCGGACACGGTAGGGATTCGGCCAACCACGGAGCGCCACGTCCCGGCCCGAGCGTGACCCCGCCGGGGTGCGAGCGGCTGGCGGGAACACGGAAGGCCGTCCACGCCTTGAACGGGTAGGGCGTGCGCCACGGCGCGCGGACGGTCCCACCCGTGGCGGGAAACGTGAGGTCGCGGCCACCACACCGTGACATCGATGTGACGGCCGCATGAAACGGTTTGCCGAACATGCGTAGGGTGCAGAGAACTCATCAGGACGACGGGTGAAGGAGGGAGCCGGAGCGATGGGCGACCACAAAGATCAGCACCTCCGGGTGGGCGCGGCCGTACGGCGGCGGCGCCGGGACCTCGAACTCACCCTCGCCGTGGTGTCCGAGCGCAGCGGCCTGTCGGTGCCCTTCCTGAGCCAGATCGAGAACGACCGGGCGCGGCCCAGCCAGACCTCCCTGGAGAAGGTGGCCGACGCCCTGCGCACCACCGCCGTGGAACTGCTCGCCGCGGCCGACCCCGCGTGCAGCGTCGACGTGGTCCGCGCCGAGGAGCCCGACCCCGAGCTGGCACCCAGGGTGCGCTCCCTGGTGCGCGGACACCACCAGATGCACGCCTCCGAGTTCACCGGCGACCACGACGCCGGGCGGGAACTGCAGTACCGCAACGACCAGTTGATGTTCGTCGCCGAGGGCGCCGTCGAGATCGAGGCCGAGGGCCGGGCCTACCGGCTCGGGCGCGGCGACACGCTGTACCTCACCGGCGGGGTCCGGCACCGCTGGCGGGCCACCGTGCCGGACACCCGGCTGATCGTCGTCGCCGTCGCCGAGCACATCGAGGCGGTCCGGGAAGGTCCCCGCCGGTGAGGGCGTGCCGGTGAGGGTGGTCTCGCTGGTGCCGTCGCTGACCGAGGCGGTGGCCCGTACGGTGCCGGGCGCGCTGGTCGGCGCGACGGACTGGTGCACCCACCCGGCCGGTCTCGGCGTCGTCCGCGTCGGCGGCACCAAGAACCCGAAGACCGACCGCATCCTCTCCCTCGCCCCCGACCTGGTCGTGGCCAACGAGGAGGAGAACCGCGCCGCCGACCTGGACGTCCTGCGTGCGGCGGGCGTCGAGGTGCTGGTGACCGAGGTGCGCACCGTCCCGCAGGCCGTCACCGAGCTGGACCGGGTACTGACCGCCTGCGGCGCGCCCTCCCGGCCCCGCTGGCTGGACGAGGCGCGGGCCGCCTGGGCCGACCCGCCGGTGCCCGAGCGGCGCGCCACGGCCGTCGTGCCCATCTGGCGCAGGCCCTGGATGGTGCTGGGCCGCGACACCTTCGCGGGCGACGTCCTGGCCCGCCTCGGCGTCGACCACCTGTACGCCGCGCACGCCGAGCGCTACCCGAAGGTCCCGGTGGACGAACTGCGGGCGGCCCGCCCGGACGTCGTGGTCCTGCCGGACGAGCCGTACCGCTTCACCGCCGACGACGGTCCGGAGGCCTTCCCCGGCCTGCCCTGTGCACTCGTCGACGGACGGCACCTCACGTGGTACGGGCCGTCACTGGCCGAGGCGCCCCGGGTGCTGGCCGCGGCCCTGCGAGCAGTACGCCGCTGAGCAGGCCCCGCGCGGTGTGCACGGCGGCCACCGCCCAGGCGGCCACGAGCAGGGCGTACAGGGCGACGGTGAGGCCGTCGTAGGCGACCAGACCCGTCTCGCGGGCCAGCGCCTCGGCGCCGGTGACACAGGTGCCCACCGGGAAGGTGAAGGACCACCAGGTCATCGAGAAGCGCATGCCGGCCCGGCGGGCCCGGACGACGTGCGCGGCGGCGAGGGCCAGCCACATCAGGGCGAAGCCCGTCACGGGCACCCCGTACAGCACGGCGAAGACCGAGAAGCCCTCGGCGTACGGCGCCGGCACGACCCCCGGCGCCACGTCCGCGAACTTCCCGACGGCGGTCGTCGACTGCCCGAGCGGGCCGAGGACCAGGAACAGCGACGGCGTGAGCGCGAGCGGCAGCGGCCCGCCGGTGAGCAGCCTGCCGAAGACCACGGGCAGCGTCAGCAGCGTCGCGAACAGACTCACGCCGAACATGGCCACACAGGCGAGCAGCAGCGTCTCGCGCGGCTGCCCCGCCGGGAGGTGCGGCACCAGCAGTGGTCCGACGGCCGCGGACACCATCGGCGCGACGAGCGGCAGCAGCCAGACCGGGCTGGCCTGACCCGGCTCGATGCGGTGGCGCACGGCCATCAGGTACGGCACGGCGACCGCCGCCGCCAGCCCGATCACCGTACCGGCGGTGAACAGCACGGTGTCCAGGGCGACCGCGGCCGGGGTGCCGATCCAGTCCCGGCCGAGGGCCAGGGCGCCGCCGCCGACCGCCAGCAGGGCCATCGACAGGCAGCCGTAGAACGGAGCCGCGGCCGGGTCGAGCAGGTGGGCGCGGGCCTGGTCCCGGTGGTGGAGCCAGTGCAGGGACCTGGCGGTCAGCAGGACCGCCAGCAGGACGAGGGACAGGGCCCAGACCCCGGTGCACGCGGCGCGCAGGCCGGGCACGTGCCCCGGGAGTGCGGCTCCGGCCGTGCCGACGATGGCGGTGCCCATGACGCACGCGTACCAGTTGGGGCCGAGATGCCGGACGGCCGGGACCCGCCGGACGGCCTGGCGGGCGGCGGAGGAGGGGGAGCGGGGCTGGGCTGCGGTGACCATGGCTCCACGGTCGCTGCGGGCGCAGCCCCTGACCAGGGACCCTGTCTCTATGAGGGCATAAGCTGGAGTTATGGGCAGCGGCACGGGCAGCGGTACGAACGGTGGCACGGTCGGTGGCACGGGCGGTGGCACGAGTCGTGGCACCGAGGGCGGGCACGACACGAGGGCACGGCATGTCGCGGGCACGCTGGCACACCGGGTACCGGATCTCGGGGCGATGGAGCTGCTGCTGGCGGTGGCGCGCCTGGGCAGCCTCGGCGGGGCGGCGCGCGAGCTGGGCATCACCCAGCCGGCCGCCAGCAGCCGCATCCGCTCGATGGAACGGCAGCTCGGCGTCGCCCTGGTGGACCGCTCACCGCGCGGCTCCCGGCTCACCGACGCGGGGGCGCTGGTCACGGACTGGGCGCGGCGGATCGTGGAGGCCGCCGAGGCGTTCGACGCGGGCGCGCAGGCGCTGCGCGACCGGCGGGACTCGCGGCTGCGGGTCGCGGCGAGCATGACGATCGCCGAGTACCTGCTGCCGGGCTGGCTGGTCGCGCTGCGCACCCAGCTGCCGGACACCGCGGTGTCACTGCTCGCGGGCAACTCGACGGCGGTGGCGGAGCGCCTGCTGGCCGACGAGGCCGACCTCGGCTTCGTGGAGGGGGTGAGCGTGCCCACCGGCCTGGACTCCGCGGTCATCGGCCACGACCGGCTCATCGTCGTGACCGCTCCGGGGCACCCCTGGGCCCGTCGCAGGCGCCCGCTGGAGGCTGCCGAACTGGCGGCCACCCCGCTGATCCTGCGGGAGAAGGGCTCGGGCACCCGGCAGGTCCTGGACGCGGCGCTGGGCGGCCTGGCCCGTCCCCTGATCGAACTGTCCTCGACCACGGCGGTGAAGGCGGCCGCGGTGGGCGGCGCGGGTCCGTCCGTCCTCAGCGAACTCGCCGTGGGCGAGGAACTGACCACCCGGCGCCTGGTGAGCGTCCCCGTGGCGGACGTCGTCCTGGCCCGCGACCTGCGAGCGGTATGGCCCACCGGCCACCGCCCCACCGGCCCGGCCCGCCGGCTGCTGTCCCTGACCAGGGCGTAGCAGCGCCGTCACAGCCGATCGGGGCCCGCCGCGCAAACGCACGGGCGACCGGCCCGTCCCGTCCCGCGGGCTGCGAGCCGCGGGGCCGGTCGTCCCCGCGCCGCCGGTCACGTCCCTCGCGCGACCTGGGCGTGCCTGCGCCGACGGGGCCGGTCAGGGGCCGCCCGGGGGGTGTGGGGGCCGTCCTGTCCGGCGGGCTGCGATGCCGTCCGGTCCGTCGGTCCCTGTGCCGCTGGTCGGGTTCGTCGAGGGGCGTTGGCGACCCGGGTGTGGGCGGCGGCGGTGGCGGTGAGGGTGGCGGGGCCAGGCCGGGATCGGCCCTGGGTCGGTGTGGGGGGACCTCGGGGCCCGCGGGCCGTGCGGCGTGCGGCGTGCTCGGCACATCCCGCCCGGGCGGCGGTCGGGCTTCGGCGACGTCGTCACCGGCCAGGGCCGGGCCGGTCCTCCGGCACCGGTCGGCCCGAACGGGCCGCGTCCACCAGGGCCCGCATCACCCGTACGTCCTCGCCCATCTCCGGGTGCCACTGCACGCCCAGGACCCAGCCGGGGCCGGAGGGCAGTTCCAGGGCCTCCACGGTGCCGTCCGCCGCGTGGGCCGAGGCGACCAGGCCGGTGCCGAGCCGGTCCACCGCCTGGTGGTGGTACGTCGGCACGAACGTCTCCTCCGGCACGGCACCGGCGTACAGCGTGCCCGGCACCGGGCGGACCGGGTGGCCGCCGAAGACGCCCACCACCTCGGCGTGCCCCTCGATGTGCTGGACGAGGCTGCCGCCCAGGGCGACGTTGAGCAGCTGCATGCCCCGGCAGACGCCCAGCAGCGGGACGCGCGCGACCAGGGCCGCCTCGATGAGCGCCAGCTCCCAGGTGTCCCGGGCCCGGGCCGGCGGGCCGGTGCGCGGGTCGGGCTCGGCGCCGTAACGCACCGGCTCCACGTCCGGGCCGCCCGCGATCACCAGCCCGTCGACGCGGGCGACGGTCGCGGCGGCGTGCTCCGGCGCGTCCGGCGGGAGCATCGCGGCCAGCCCGCCCGCCCGCTGCACCAGCCGCGGATATCCGGCCGGCAACAGCGCCGCCTCCAGTTCCCACACGCCCCAGCGTGCCCCGGACTCCAGATACGTGCTGACACCGATCAGCGGGCGGTCGGCCATCCGTCCTCCAGACGATGGGTTGGTCATGGGGTGGTGATGGGTTGGGATGGATCGGGCAATGGACCGTTCCCACACCTTTGCCGGAGCGCGTGGTCACGGCAAGACGCTCACGCCAGAAACCCGCGCAACAGCGCCGCCGTGCCCGCGCAGTGCTCCCGGGCGATCTCCCGCGCCCCGTCCGCGTCCCCGTCGAGCACCGCCTCCACCAGCGCGGCGTGCTGGCGCTGAGAGTGCTCCAGGTTGCGCACCAGCAGCGGGATGCAGTCCAGCAGGTCGTTCAGGGTGGCGCGGACCGCCGCGTACTGCGCCGCCAGCGCCGGTGACCCGCACAGCTCCGCCAGGGTGAGGTGCAGCATCGTGTCCAGCCGCCGGTACTGCGCCAGCGGCGCCTCCCGCGTACCGGCCAGCGCCGCGCGCAACCGCGCCGCCCCCGCCTCCGTCAGCCGGTGCGCCGCGCACAGCCCGGCCGCGCCCGCCTCCAGCACCTCCCGGAAGCGCAGTACGTCCTCGATGTCGACCCCGGCCACCCGGCGCCGCAGCTCGTCCTCGCCGCCCGCGTCCGCGCGGGGCAGCACGAACGTTCCGCCGTAGCGGCCGCGCCGCGCCTCGACCAGACCCTGTTCCTGGAGTACCCGCAGCACCTCGCGCAGCGTCACCCGGCTGATCCCCAGCCGCTCCGACAGCTCCCGCTCGGCCGGCAGCCGCTCGCCCTCCGCCACCAGGCCCAGCCTGACGACCTGGAGGATCTGCTCCAACGCCTCCTCGAAGCCGTTCCCGGCACGCACCGGTCGCAGCACCGGCGCCAGCCGGTCCGTCACGCTCCCGGAACTCCCGGCCCTGCCGGCGGATTCCTCCCGCACGCGGCCGCGCCCCCTTCCCAACCAAAGGTTCCCGGCAATACCTTATGGCTCCCGGCCAGAAGGAGGCTCTCCCCGTGGCAGACCGCACACCCCCGCTCGGGGTCGAGGAACTGCACGCCCTCGTCGCCGCCGGTGACATCGACACCGTCGTCCTCGCCTTCCCCGACATGCAGGGCCGCCTCCAGGGCAAGCGGTTCGCCGCGCGGTTCTTCCTCGACGAGGTCCTGGAACACGGCACCGAGGGCTGCAACTACCTCCTCGCCGTCGACGCCGACATGAACACCGTCGACGGCTACGCCATGTCCTCCTGGGACCGCGGCTACGGCGACTTCGCCATGCGCACCGACCCCGCCACCCTGCGCCGCCTCCCCTGGAACGAGGGCACCGCGATGGCCGTCGCGGACCTCGCCTGGGAGGACGGCTCCCCGGTGCTCGCCGCGCCCCGCCAGATCCTGCGCCGCCAACTGGAACGGCTCGCGGAACACGGATACACCGCCCAGGTCGGCACCGAGCTGGAGTTCATCGTCTTCCGGGACACCTACGAACACGCCTGGGACGCGAACTACCGCGGCCTGACCCCGGCCAACCAGTACAACGTCGACTACTCCGTCCTCGGCACCGGTCGCGTCGAACCCCTGCTGCGCCGCATCCGCAACGAGATGGCCGGCGCGGGCCTCACCGTCGAGTCCGCCAAGGGCGAGTGCAACCCCGGCCAGCACGAGATCGCCTTCCGCTACGACGAGGCCCTGGTCACGTGCGACCAGCACGCGGTCTACAAGACCGGCGCCAAGGAGATCGCCGCCCAGGAGGGCATGTCCCTCACCTTCATGGCCAAGTACAACGAGCGCGAGGGCAACTCCTGCCACATCCACCTCTCGCTCGCCGACGCCGACGGCCGCAACGCCATGGCCGACGGGGCGGGCATGTCCGACGTCATGCGGCACTTCCTCGCCGGACAGCTGGTGGCGCTGCGCGAGTTCTCCCTCCTCTACGCCCCGCACATCAACTCCTACAAGCGCTTCCAGCCCGGTTCCTTCGCCCCCACCGCCGTCGCCTGGGGCCACGACAACCGCACCTGCGCCCTGCGCGTCGTCGGCCACGGCCGCTCACTCCGCTTCGAGAACCGGCTCCCCGGCGGCGACGTCAACCCCTACCTCGCGGTGGCCGGTCTGGTCGCGGCCGGGCTGCACGGCGTCGAGCAGCGGCTGGAGCTGCCCGAACCCTGCCCCGGCAACGCGTACACCGCCGACTTCGCGCACGTCCCCACCACCCTGCGCGAGGCCGCCGAGCTGTGGGAGAACAGCACCCTCGCCAAGGCCGCCTTCGGGGACGAGGTCGTCGCCCACTACCGCAACATGGCCCGCGTCGAACTGGACGCGTACGACGCCGCCGTCACCGACTGGGAACTGCGCCGCTCCTTCGAACGCATGTGAGGCACGGGTTGTCCGAGAAACTCCCCGACGAGCTACGGGTACTGAATCCCGCCACCGAAGAGGTCGTCGCCACCGTCCCCGCCGCCTCCGCGGCCGACGTGGACGCCGCCGTCGCACGCGCCGCGCGGGCGCAGACCGTCTGGGCCGCCCTCGCCCCGGGCGACCGGGCCCGGCTGCTGCGCCGCTTCGCCGCCACCGTCGACGAGCACCTGGAGGAGCTGGCCCGCCTGGAGGTACGCGAGGCGGGGCACCTGCTCGGCAACGCCCGCTGGGAGGCCGGCAACGTCCGCGACCTGCTCGACTACGCCGCCGGGGG
Source organism: Streptomyces sp. NPDC001599 (assembly GCF_042893535.1). Classification (NCBI taxonomy): domain Bacteria; kingdom Bacillati; phylum Actinomycetota; class Actinomycetes; order Kitasatosporales; family Streptomycetaceae; genus Streptomyces; species Streptomyces sp. NPDC001599. The sequence goes on along the minus strand of NZ_JBIAVA010000002.1, from coordinate 252,086 downwards.
AGTGGAACGGCTCACCGGACGCCAGATCCCGGTGGCCGGCGGCCTGGACGTCACGCTCCTCGAACCGCTCGGCGTCGTCGGGGTCATCGCCCCCTGGAACTTCCCGATGCCGATCGCGGCCTGGGCCACCGCGCCGGCGCTCGCGGCGGGCAACGCCGTCCTCCTCAAGCCCGCCGAGACGACCCCGCTCACCGCGCTGCGCCTGGCCGAACTCGCCCTGGCGGCGGGCCTTCCCGAGGGCCTGTTCCAGGTGCTGCCCGGGCACGGGCCGGTCGCGGGCGACGCGCTCGTCGAGCACCCGGGCGTCGCCAAGATCGTCTTCACCGGGTCCACGGCCGTGGGCCGACAAGTGGCCGCCAAGGGAGCGGCACTGCTCAAACCCGTCACCCTCGAACTCGGCGGCAAGAGCCCCAACATCGTCTTCGCCGACGCGGACGTCGAGGCCGCCGCTGCCGCCACGCCCATGTCCTTCCTGGACAACGCCGGCCAGGACTGCTGCGCCCGCACCCGCATCCTCGTCCAGCGGTCCGTGTACGACCGGTTCCTCGCCCTCCTCGCCCCCGCGATCGAGGCCGTCCGGGTCGGCGACCCGGCCGACGAGAGCACCGAGATGGGCCCGCTGATCTCCCGCGCCCAGCTGGAGCGCGTCCGCTCCCACGTCCCCGCCGACGCCGCCGGCATCCGCGGCAAGGCCCCCGAGGGCGGCCCCGGCTTCTGGTTCCCGCCGACCGTCCTCACCGGCGTCGACGCACACGCGCGCGTGGCCGTCGAGGAGGTCTTCGGGCCCGTCGCCGTCGTCCTGCCCTTCGAGGACGAGGCCGACGCGGTCCGCCTGGCCAACGCCACCGACTACGGCCTGGCCGGCTCGCTGTGGACCCGGGACGTCGGCCGTGCCCTGCGCGTGTCGGGCGCGGTGCGCGCCGGGAACCTGTCCGTCAACTCCCACGCCAGCGTCCGCTACTGGACACCGTTCGGCGGGTTCAAGCAGTCCGGCATCGGCCGCGAACTGGGCCCGGACGCGCTGACCGCGTTCACCGAGACCAAGAACGTCTTCATCAGCAGCACCCCATCGAGCACGGAGGGCTCCGCACAGTGAGCGAAGACATCGTCTGCCGCAGGCTCGTCGGCCGTACCGCAGTCGTCACCGGGGCGGGCAGCGGCATCGGACTCGCCACCACCCGCAGGCTGGCCTCCGAGGGCGCCCACGTCGTCTGCGGCGACGTGGACGAGACCCGGGGCAAGGCCGCGGCCGAGGAGACCGGCGGGATCTTCGTCAAGGCCGACGTCACCGACCCGGAGCAGGTCGAGGCGCTGTTCGCGGCGGCCCACGACACCTACGGCAGCGTCGACGTCGCCTTCAACAACGCCGGTATCTCGCCGCCCGACGACGACTCCATCCTGGAGACCGGCCTGGAGGCGTGGAAACGCGTCCAGGAGGTCAACCTCACCTCCGTCTACCTGTGCTGCAAGGCCGCCATCCCCTACATGCGGCGCCAGGGCCGGGGGTCGATCATCAACACCGCCTCCTTCGTGGCCCGGATGGGCGCGGCCACCTCGCAGATCTCGTACACCGCGTCCAAGGGCGGCGTCCTCGCCATGTCCCGGGAACTGGGCGTGCAGTTCGCGCGGGAGGGCATCCGCGTCAACGCGCTGTGCCCGGGACCGGTCAACACCCCGCTCCTCCAGGAGCTGTTCGCCAAGGACCCGGAGCGGGCCGCGCGCCGCCTCGTGCACATCCCGGTGGGGCGGTTCGCCGAGGCCGAGGAGATCGCCGCCGCCGTCGCCTTCCTGGCCAGCGACGACTCCTCCTTCGTCAACGCCACCGACTTCCTGGTGGACGGCGGGATCTCCGGGGCGTACGTCACACCGCTGTAGATCACCGCGCGCGGCGTCCTACAGTGCCGGGATGAGCATGACGCCGCCGCCCGGCTGGTACCGAGACCCGTCGGCCCCGCACCAGGAACGCTGGTGGGACGGCACGGCCTGGACCGAGCACCGCCGGGCTCCCGAACCCGTCGGGTACGGACCGGCGGTGGGCCAGGCTCCGGTGCCGGTGCCGGTGCCGGGCCCGGGCCCATCGCCGGATCCCGGACCGGGCAGAGGCAGCGGCGGACGCGGCAAGGCCGTCGCCGTCACCGCCGCCGCGGCCGTGCTGGTCGCGGCGATCGTCACCGGCGTGTTCGTGCTGGGAGAGGACGACGACGGCAGCCCGCGGACGCGGACCCCGCCGGTCACGGCGACCGCCACGGACCCCGCACGGGTCAGCGACCCGCCGTCCCCCTCACCCACGGCCTCCGAACCCGCCGCCGACGACCCGGCCCTGGTCGAGGACCAGCTCAACGGCATCACCTTCCCGCTGCCGGACGGCTGGGTCCGGCCCAAGTACGTCGCCGAGGACGACGTCATGATGACCACCGACGGCACCTACGACTGCCCCGCCGACGGCAGCGTGTGCCGGCACGGCCTCGTCTTCTCGCGCACCGTCACGGCGAACGCCGAGTCCTCCCCGAAGGTCCTCGCCCAGCAGGACATCGAGGACGCGGCCGACGACGCCTACGACCGCGACCTGATCGGCAACAAGCCCTTCGGCGGCATCGAGTCCCACGAGGAGGTGGCGTCCGGTCCCGTCGCCGTCGCCGGACGCGCCGGGTACTACGTGCGCTGGCGGGTGAAGACGGCCGAGGGACCAGGCGGCTACGTGCAGTCGATGGTGTTCCCGTCCACCGTCGGCACCGAGTCCCCGATCCTCGTCCGCTACGTCTTCGACGCGGGTGGGGACGGACCGCCCCTGGCCGACATGGACACCCTTACCAAGGGCATCCGGCCCATCGGCGACGCCGACACCGGCGGCGGCGTGGGCAGCGGCATCGGCCCGACGGACTGACACCGACACCGACCCGGCGGGGGCTCTCCACTACAGGAAGGTGTGCCCCTCGCCCCGGTAGGTCGGCACCGTCGCCGTCACCGCGTCCCCCTCCACCAGGTGCAGCGCGTCGAACCGCTCGCACAGCTCCCCGGCCTTGGCGTGCCGGAACCACACCTTGTCGCCGATCAGCAGGTCGTCGGCGGGCGAGCCCAGCAGCGGCGTCTGCACCTCGCCGGGGCCCTCCTGGGGGTCGTAGCGCAGCCCCTCGGGCAGATACGGCACCGGCAGCCGGTCGGCTCCGGCCGCGCCGGACGCCGGATACCCGCCGCCGAGCACGGTCACGACCCCGACCCCCGGCCGCCGTACGACGGGCTGGGCGAACAGCGCCGCCGGACGACCGCTGAACGACGTGTAGTTGTCGAACAGCCGCGGCACGTACAGCCCGGAACCGGCCGCGATCTCCGTGACCGCGTCCTCGGCGGCGGTGTGCTGCACGCTGCCGGTGCCGCCGCCGTTGACGAACTCCAGGCCAGGCACCACGGCCCGGACCGCCCGCACCACGGCCGCCCGCCGCTCGGCCAGTTCCCGACGCGCGGCCGCCTGCATCAGCCGCACGGCACGCGACCGGAACGGATGCCCCGCCACCGCGTCCCCGACCCCGGCGACATGCCCCTCGTACGCCATGATGCCGACGACCTCGAACCCCGGCCTGCGGGTCACCGCCCGGGCCAGGTCGGCGACCTGGGCGGGGGAGTGCAGCGGCGAGCGCCGGGCACCGACCCGCACCCGGCCACCGAGCAGCCGCAGCGAAGTGTCCAACTCCAGGCAGACCCGCACGACTTCCCCGCCGCCGTCGCCGTCGCGCGCCGCGTCGACAAGGTCCAGCTGCGCCGGGTCGTCGACCATCACCGTCACGGCGGAGGCGAGCTTCGGGTCGGCGGTCAGCTCGGCATACCCGGCGCGGTCCGCCGACGGATAGGCGAGCAGGACGTCCTCGAAACCGGAGCGGGCCAGCCACAGGGACTCGGCCAGCGTGAACGACATGACGCCCGCGAAACCGTCCCTGGCCAGGGCCCGTTCCAGCAGCGCGCGACAGCGTACGGACTTGCTGGCGACCCGGACGGGCTTCCCGCCGGCCCGGCGGACCAGGTCGTCCGCGTTGGCGTCGAAGGCCTCCAGGTCCACGATCGCCACGGGGGCGTCCAGATGGGCGGTGGCCCGGTCGTAACGGGCCCGGTCTGCGGCGCGTGCGGTCATGACGGCAGCCTGCCAGACAGGATTACCGCAGGGTAGGGGGACGATCCGGGCCAATGCCGCGGGCGCGCGGACTGGTTCCCCGTCGAGCGGGGTCACGCCGTAGAGTGACGCGCACGCACGGGCGGACCCGGCCCCGGCGGCAGGGCCCCGGCAGCCCGCGCCGGGATGGCGGTCCTCCCGAGCGGGTATGCGTGCCCGGGACGGATCGGTTCCGCGCCGGGCCGGGCAGGAGACCGCGGTCAGGACCACCGTCTCCGGCCCGTGTCGGAGAAACGGGCCGGGCCCGAGGAAACGGGGGGTGCATGAGCACGGAAGCGCGCCGCGCCTCCCTTCCCCCGCACCCCGAAACGCCACCCCGCCCGGCCTCCGCGCCCGCCTCGCCCTCTGGGCCCACCTCTGCCCCTGCGCCTGCTTCGGGTCCAGGGCCCGCGTCGGCCCCTGCGTCTGCTTCGGGTCCTGGGCCCTCCCGGGGGCCCGGGCCTGCCCCAGTTTCTGCGTCCTCCCCGGGTTGTGGGGCTGCCTCCGGCCCTGCGCCGGACCCGGCTTCTGGGGTTGCTTCCAGCCCTGCGCCCTCCCCGGGTCGTGGGCCTGCCTCCGGCCCTGCGCCCGACCCGGCTCCTGGGGGTGCTTCCAGCCCTGCGCCCTCCCCGGCTCCTGGGCCTGCCCCGGGTCCCGCGACCACCCCGGACCCTGCATCCGTCCCGGGCCCCGGGCCCGGCCCGTCGGCGTCCATGGCGGATTCGTCGGCGTCCGCGCCGGGTTCCGGCGCGGTGCGCCGCCCCAACCTGTCGCACCCGGAGTCCGCGGCTCGCCGTGAGGTGCCGCCGCCGCGCCCGGAGTCCGGTCCGGACACCGCCTCCCACCCGGCGGCTCCGTCCCGCCCCTCCACACCCCCGCGTCCCGGCACCCCGCCCCGTCCCGGCGTTCCGCCCCGCCCGGCACGGGCGCCGGGGGAGCGCGGCCGCGGTCCGGAGCCGGCGAAGCCCGGGGCACGCCCCGACGCGTCCTTCGGCCCTGCCCGAGACGGGGACGCCGAGGGCTCCGGTGTCCGGGCCCGCCACCCGCGTTTCCGGCTCGGCGACTCGAGGTCCGCCGACGCCGCGGCCCCGCCGCCCCGCGCCTCGGCACGCTTCCCCGACACCGCGCCGACCGTCGGCCGTGCCGCCCCGCGCGGCGGTGGCGCACCGCAGGCACCGCGGTACCGTCCCGGTGCTCCCGAGGAGACCCCGACGGAGACGACCGCCCGCCTGCGCCCGGTCCCGGCGGACCCGGAACCGGAGCCGTCCCCGGAGCAGCGCACGACGCCCGCCGCGGAACCGTCGGCTCGGACAGAACCCCGCCCGTCGCACACGGCACCCGCCCCGCCCTCCGGCCCGGCGGCCCCCGACCCCGCCTTCTCCTGGAGCACCCCGTACGAGGCGCGGCCCCGGGTCTCCTTCGCGGAACCCGAGGGGTACGACGGACTGGCCCGGCCGCGACCGCTCGGCGGGCGCCCGCGGCCGCAGGTCGTCGCCGCGGCCGTCTGCCTCGTGCTCGGCGTGGGGCTCCTCACCGGAGCCGTCACCGGCAGCTGGCTCGCCGGGGACTCCGGGGACGACGGTGCGCGCAGCGCGTACACCGAGGCCGGGGACCTGTGGCACAGCGTGCCCGTCGACCAGCTGTTCCCGCCCACCGTCCAGGGCAAGGGCGCGGGGCCCGGCGGAGCCGACCGCACCTGGACGCGGGTCGCGGTCGCCCCGGACGGTGGCTGCGCGGGCGCCTTCGACCGGCTCCTCGCCAAGGTGCTCGACCCGGTCGGCTGCTCACGCCTGCTGCGCGCCACCTACACCGACGCCACCCAGAGCTACGTCACCACCGTCGGCCTGCTCTTCACCAAGGCCGACGCCGCCGCCATGACCTCGCTGGCGGGCCGGTTCGAGAAGGAGGACCTGGGCCGCCGGGACGACCTCATGCCCGTGCCGTACGCGGCGAAGGACACGGTCGCCGAGGGCTTCGGCGCACCCCAGCGGGCCTCGTGGACCGTCTCCGTCCTCACCGACGCCCCCGTCGTCGTCTACGCCGTCTCCGGCTGGGCCGACGGCCGCACCGTCGACCAGCCCGAACCCGCCGAGGAGGCCATCGAGTCCGGTGCCACGTCGGCGCCCGCCCAGGCCGGTCTCGGCCACGAGGCGCAGGGCCTCGCCGACCGCGTCGAACGCGCCCTGCGCAGACACGTCGGCGCGCCCACGGAGCACCCCTCGTGACCCCCGCAGACATCCGCCGCAGGACCGGCGCCCTGAGCCTCTTCCTCGCCGCCGCGCTCGTCCTCGCCCCGACGCCCGCCGCGCACGCCGACGGCATCCGCGCCCAGCAGTGGGCCCTGGACGCCATGCACACCCAGCAGGCGTGGCGCACCACCAAGGGCGCGGGCGTCACCGTCGCCGTCCTGGACACCGGAGTCGAGGCCGACCATCCCGACCTGGCCGGCAACGTCCTCGCCGGCAAGGACCTGGTCGGCTTCGGCGCGAGCGAGGGCGACCGCTCCTGGGCCCGGCACGGCACCGCCATGGCCGGGATCATCGCCGGTCACGGACACGGCCCCGGCAACACCGACGGCGTCATGGGCATCGCCCCGGAGGCCAGGATCCTCCCTCTGCGCGTGATCCTGGAGGACGGCGACCCCTCCCGCGCGAAGGCCCGCAAGACCCGGGGCAACGCCCTGGCGGAGGGCATCCGCTGGGCCGCCGACCACGGCGCCGACATCATCAACCTCTCCCTCGGCGACGACTCCGCCTCCGCCCACCCCGAACCCGCCGAGGACGAGGCCATCCAGTACGCCCTGAAGAAGGGCGTGATCGTCGTCGCCTCGGCCGGCAACGGCGGGGAGAAGGGCGACCACATCTCCTACCCGGCCGCCTACCCGGGTGTGATCGCCGCGACCGCCGTCGACCGCTACGGCACCCGCGCCTCCTTCTCCACCCGCCGCTGGTACGCCACGGTCAGCGCTCCCGGCGTCGACGTGATCATCGCCGACCCCGACCACCGCTACTACGAGGGCTGGGGCACCAGCGCCGCCTCCGCCTTCGTCTCCGGGGCCGCCGCCCTGGTGAAGGCGGCCCACCCGGACCTCACCCCGGCCCAGGTCAAGTCCGTCCTGGAGGACACCGCCCGCAACGCCCCGGCCGAGGGCCGCGACGACTCCCGGGGCTTCGGCTTCGTCGACCCGGCCGCCGCCATCGAGGCGGCCGGACGGCTGAAGCCGGAGGGACTGAGGGCGGCGTCGTACGGGGACGAGTACTTCGGTACCGGACCGGACGCCCCCGCCTCCGACGACGACACCTCCGCCTGGGCCGCCCCGCTGGCCGGCGGCGCGGGCGGCGTCCTGGTGGTCGCGGCCGTGGTCCTGTGGCGGGGCCGCCGCGAACGCCCCGACGACTTCTGACCACCCGGAGAGCTTCCTAGGGCGTGTCGTCCGTGACCACGGACACCGCCGCCCGCGCCGCCGCCTCGGTCAGCGAGATCCCCTCCGCCTGCGTACCGCTGCCCCGCGACACCACCGCCACCAGGCAGCCGTGGCCGCCGGTCGCCACCCGCCCGATGCTGTTGACGACCCACAGCCCGGTGGTGCCGCGCCGCAGCCAGCCGTTCTTCAGCGCCCAAGCCGAACCGCCGGTCGAACCGGCCGCGTCGGCCGCCGCCGACACACCCCACCGCTGACCTTCCGTGATCCGTTCCATCAGCCCGCGCACATACGCCCGTGCGGCCTCGCTCAGTGCGGAGCCGTCCGTCACGAACACCTGCCGCAGCAACGCGACCTGATCGGCGGCGGTGGTCCGGGTCAGCCCCCACCGCGGGCCGTCGCCGCCCTCGGTGCCGGTCAGCCCGAAGCGTTCGTTCGCGGCGTCGAGTCCGTCGGCCGTCCCCATCGCCCGCCACAGTGCCGACGCCGAGTCGTTGTCGCTGTTCTCGATCATCGCGGTGGCGTACGTCTTCTCCGCGGCCGTGAGCGACCGTCCCGCGTCCTGCGCCTGCAGCAGCAGCGCCGCCAGGATGTCGACCTTGACGATGCTCGCCGTGTCGAAGGCACCCGTGCCGTACACGGCGCCCGCGCCCGAGTCGGGGTCGAGCACCGCCACCGACACCTCGGCGCCGTCCGGCACCGGCACCGACGCCATGGCCGCGGCCAGCCGCGCGTCACCGTCCAGCACCGGTTCGACCGGCTCGACCGTCTCCACCGCTGCCTCCCCGCCCGAGGGCCCATCGCGCCCGCCAGGCTACGGAGGATGCCACGGCGGCGATGGTTCAGGCCGGTGAGGAGCGCCGTACCCGCGCCCGGATAGGGTCGGGGACCGTGGCGAACAAGAACATCCCCGACTCCGCCTTCTCCGACGACGACGGCACCGCCGACCCCCGGCTGAGCGCCGCGCTCGCCGCCTGGGCCGAGGACCGCACCGCCGTGGCCCCCGTGCTGGAGGCGCTCAAGGGCGCCCGGCTGCTCGTGCCCGTCGTCGCCGTACTCGGTGAGGTGGAGGAGGACGAGAACGGCTTGCGCCGCGAGAAGACCAGCGACATGGCCGTGCCGACCCTGAAGGCCGGCGACCGCACCGCGCTCCCCGCCTTCACCTCGACCGAGTCGCTCGCCCGCTGGGACCCCGCGGCCCGCCCCGTCGCCGTACCCGTGCACCAGGCACTGGAGGCCGCCGCGCACGAGAAGGCGGACACCGTCGTACTGGACCTGGCGGGGCCGGTGCCGTTCGAGCTGACCGGAGCGGTGCTGCTGGCACTGGCCGAGGGGCGTACGACGACCGACCCGCTCGCGGACCCGGCCGTGGCCGGGGCCGTGCGTGCCGCCCTGGCCGACGAGCCCGCCGTGCTCCGCGCCCACCTCGGGCCGGGCCGGGCCGACGGCACGCTCGCACTGGTCCTGGACCCGGGAGCCGACGCGCCGAAGGCCGCGCGCGCCGTGGCCGAGCGGCTGGCCGCCGACGACACGCTGAGGGCCCGCCTGGTGCGCGGCCTCGACCTGGCGCTGCTGCCGGCCGGGGCGACGCCACCGGGCGAGCCCTTGTACGTGCGGGGGTAGCTCGGGGTCGGCGGGCGGCGGTCAGCCGTAGACCGCGCCCGTGTACTTCTCGCCCGGTCCCTGGCCGGGCTCGTCCGGGACGAGCGAGGCCTCGCGGAAGGCCAGCTGGAGCGACTTGAGACCGTCGCGCAGCGGCGCCGCGTGGAACGAGCTGATCTCGGTAGCGGTCGCGTCCAGCAGGCCGGCCAGCGCGTGCACCAGCTTGCGGGCCTCGTCCAGGTCCTTGTGCGCGTCGCCCTCCTCGGTCAGGCCCAGCTTCACGGCGGCGGCGCTCATCAGGTTGACGGCGACCGTCACGATCACCTCGACCGCGGGAACCTCGGCGATGTCGCGGGTCATGGCGTCGAAGTCGGGATTCGCCGCGGATTCAGGAGGGGTCTCACTCATGCCGCACACGATAGGCGCAGCGGGGGAGCGGACCCCACTCGGACTCGGTTAGCCCTTGCCCCGCCGAGCTGCTAACCTTGTGTAACGACCGGTCGGACACGTACGCCCACGGCAGCGGATCCGGCCCACAAGTGGAGGCTTCGAACTCCCACCTGGCCGTCCTCCGGACGGCGGGTCACCGGTCAGGCGGTCCCGTCCCACGGCAGTGACCAGCCCGAAATCGCGCCCCGCGGCCATCGCGGCGGTGCTCCGGTAGCAGTTCGAGGAGCCCCGCCTGTGATCGTCCGGGGCATTTTTTGTGTGCCGGCGCGGTTAGGTCTATCGAACACAGACGTTACGCGGCTGTCCGCCAGACCGTCGCGTGGTGCTACCGAGGAGGATCCATCAGCGCCGAGCCCCGCATCAACGACCGGATTCGCGTTCCCGAGGTGCGACTTGTCGGTCCCAGCGGCGAGCAGGTCGGGATTGTCCCGCTTGCCAAGGCCCTGGAGCTTGCGCAGGAGTACGACCTCGATCTCGTCGAGGTCGCGGCGAACGCCCGTCCGCCCGTGTGCAAGCTCATGGACTACGGGAAGTTCAAGTACGAGTCGGCCATGAAGGCCCGTGAGGCGCGCAAGAACCAGGCGCACACGGTCATCAAGGAGATGAAGCTCCGGCCGAAGATCGACCCGCACGACTATGACACCAAGAAGGGTCACGTCGTCCGGTTCCTCAAGCAGGGCGACAAGGTCAAGATCACGATCATGTTCCGCGGTCGTGAGCAGTCCCGGCCGGAGCTCGGCTACCGACTGCTGCAGCGGCTGGCGGAGGACGTCCAGGACCTCGGCTTCATCGAGTCGAATCCGAAGCAGGACGGCCGGAACATGATCATGGTTCTCGGTCCGCACAAGAAGAAGACCGAGGCGATGGCCGAGGCCCGCCAGGCGCAGGAAGCGCGCAAGGCGGACGCGAAGGCGAACCCCGGCAAGTCGCAGAACGCCGCGGAGGCCGACGAGGTCGAGGACGCCGAGGCCCCGGCCGAGGCACCTGCCGAAGCGTGACCCCGGGGGACCGCCAGTCCCCAGGACACATACCCGACACAAGAGCGACGCTCCAACCGTGCCCGGTTTCACGACCGGGCACCGGAGCGCCACCGACGAGGAGAGAACGGCGCTATGCCGAAGAACAAGTCGCACAGCGGTGCCAGCAAGCGCTTCAAGATCACCGGCTCCGGCAAGGTGCTGCGTGAGCGCGCCGGCAAGCGCCACCTGCTCGAGCACAAGTCGTCCCGCGTGACGCGTCGCCTCACCGGCAACGCCGAGATGGCCCCGGGCGACGCCGCGAAGATCAAGAAGCTTCTCGGCAAGTGACGTACGGGCGCCACTGAGCGCCGTACGGCAGGACCGGGACCCATTCGACACCGGGCCGCGTGAGGAACGACCGCGGCCCCGCTACAAGGAGTTAACAAGTGGCACGCGTCAAGCGGGCAGTCAACGCCCACAAGAAGCGCCGGGCGATCCTCGAGCAGGCCTCCGGCTACCGCGGTCAGCGTTCGCGCCTGTACCGCAAGGCCAAGGAGCAGGTCACCCACTCGCTGGTCTACAACTACAACGACCGCAAGAAGCGCAAGGGTGACTTCCGCCAGCTGTGGATCCAGCGCATCAACGCCGCTGCCCGCGCCAACGGCATCACGTACAACCGCTTCATCCAGGGCCTGAAGGCCGCCAACGTCGAGGTCGACCGCAAGATCCTCGCCGAGCTGGCCGTCAACGACCCGAACGCGTTCGCCGCGCTCGTCGAGGTCGCGCAGAAGGCGCTGCCGAGCGATGTGAACGCGCCGAAGGCGGCGTGACGCTGCGCTGGCTTGAGCCGTAGTTGAAGGGACCCGCAGGCTGGAGCCTGCGGGTCCCTTCGGTTGCCGCCCGTCCGGTTCGATTTCGGCTGCGGGTCCGTTGTGGCTTGTCGCGCAGTTCCCCGCGCCCCTGTGGGGGCGCGCCGTAATTCCGTCGATCCAAACGTGAAGGTGAGCAAGAGTGCGCCCCGCCACCCCCGAGCTGATCTCCCCCCGTTCTCCCCGTGTCGCCGCCGCTCGGCGGCTGGGGAAGCGGAACTTCCGGGGGAAGGAGCGGCTGTTCCTCGCCGAGGGGCCGCAGGCCGTGCGGGAGGCGGCGGGGTACGGGGACACGCTGGTCGAGCTGTTCGCCACCGTCGACGCCGCGGAGCGGTACGCCGACATCGTCGGGGCCGCCCGTGACGTCGGCGCCCGGGTGCACCTCGCCGCCGACTCGGTGATCGAGGACATCTCCACCACCGTCACACCGCAGGGACTGGTCGGGGTCTGCCGGTTCCTGGACACGCCGTTCGAGGAGATCCTCGCCGCCCGGCCCAAGCTGGTCGCCGTCCTCGCGCACGTCCGGGACCCCGGCAACGCGGGCACCGTGCTGCGCTGCGCCGACGCCGCCGGGGCCGAGGCGGTCGTGCTCACCGACGCCTCCGTCGACCTGTACAACCCCAAGGCCGTACGCGCCTCCGTCGGCTCCCTGTTCCACCTGCCGGTCGCCGTCGGCGTCCCCGTCGAGCGTGCCGTCGCCGGGCTGCGGGAGGCGGGAGTACGGGTGCTGGCCGCCGACGGTGCGGGTGAGGACGATCTCGACACCGAGCTGGACGCCGGCACCATGGGCGGCCCCACGGCCTGGGTGTTCGGCAACGAGGCCTGGGGGCTCCCGGAGGAGACCCGCGCCCTCACCGACGCCGTCCTGCGCGTCCCGATCCACGGGAAGGCGGAGAGTCTGAACCTCGCGACCGCCGCCGCCGTATGTCTCTACGCGTCGGCGCGTGCACAGCGCGCCGCCGGAGGGTGCCGCTCCGTCACCGAGAGCTAGTAGGGTGACCAGCTCAAGGCCCCTGCGCGGTTGAGAGGTGGGGTACGGGGATGAGCGTCGGCACGAGCAGTGCACCGGGGGCACGCCAGGTGCCGCGCCCGCCCGCGCCCCGCCAGCCCGGCGACGTCGCCGACCTCGGCATCGACCCGGACCAGCTGCCCGACGGCCTGGTCGTCGCCGACGAGCACGGCCGGGTGGTCTGCTTCAACGCCGCCGCCGTCCGCATCACCGCCACCCCCGCCGCCGAGGCCCTCGGACAGTCCCTGGACAGCGCCCTGCCCCTGGAGGACCTGGAGGGCCGCCGCTGGTGGCAGCTCACCGACCCCTACGGGGGACTCGCCATCCGGGTCGGCCAGCCCGAGCGCAACCTGCTGCTCCCCGGCGGACGGGAGGTCCTGGTCACCGCCCGCTACGTCCGCGCCGAACGCCTCGGCCCCGTCCGCCGCGTCGTCGTCACCCTGCGCGACACCGAGGCCCGCCGCCGCACCGAGCGCAGCCACGCCGAGCTGATCGCCACCGTGGCGCACGAGCTGCGCTCCCCCCTCACCTCAGTCAAGGGCTTCACCGCCACCCTGCTGGCCAAGTGGGAGCGGTTCACCGACGACCAGAAGCGGCTGATGCTGGAGACCGTCGACGCCGACGCCGACCGCGTCACCCGCCTCATCGCCGAGCTGCTCGACATCTCCCGGATCGACTCCGGCCGCCTGGAGGTGCGCCGCCAGCCCGTCGACATCGGCGCCGCCGTCGGCCGGCACATCCAGGCTTACGTCGCCGCCGGCCAGGAGGCCGACCGGTTCCTGCTCCGCCTCGCCCAGCCGCTGCCCGACCTGTGGGCCGACCCCGACAAGGTCGACCAGGTGCTGAGCAACCTGCTGGAAAATGCGGTGCGGCACGGCGAGGGAACCGTCACCATTGACGTCACGCCCACGGCGTCCCCCCGCGAAGGGGAGGACACCGGCACGTCGGTCACGGTGAGCGACGAGGGGGCGGGCATCCCGGAGGAATCCATGAACCGCGTCTTCACCCGCTTCTGGCGGGGCAGCAAGCGCGGTGGCACCGGCCTCGGGCTGTACATCGTCAAGGGCATCGTCGAGGCCCACGGCGGCACCATCACGGTCGGCCGCGCCCCCGGCGGCGGCGCCGAGTTCCGATTTACGTTGCCCGTGGCGGCACCGGCGTACCTCACCTGAGAAGGACCAGAGGCGGCCGACGACCCCCACGGGCGCAATCAGCGATCCACAGCCCCGTTAGACTCGGTCTTTGGCACCTTTGCGTCCAGATCCGCAGACGAAGCGTCGACGAAACGTCTCCGCCCGTCTGAGGACCGTAGACGGGGCGTCCCAGCCAGCCAATCGGAAGCACGGGAAGAGATGTCGGCACCGAATAAGTCGTACGACCCAGTCGAGGTCGAGGCGTTGAAACCGGAAGAGATCGAGCGCATGCGGGACGAGGCGCTCGCCGCCTTCGCCGCCGCGGACTCCCTCGACGCGCTCCAGGAGGCCAAGGTCGCCCACACCGGCGGCACCTCCCCGCTGGCGCTGGCCAACCGCGAGATCGGCGCCCTGCCCCCGCAGGCCAAGGCCGAGGCCGGCAAGCGCGTCGGCATGGCCCGCGGTGCCGTGAACAAGGCGCTGGCCGCCCGCCAGGAGGAGCTGGAGGCAGAGCGCGACGCGCGCGTTCTGGTCGAGGAGGCCGTGGACGTCACGCTGCCCCACGACCGCGTACCGGCAGGCGCCCGCCACCCGCTCACCACGCTCTCCGAGCGCATCGAGGACATCTTCGTCGCCATGGGCTACGAGGTCGCCGAGGGCCCCGAGGCCGAGGCCGAGTGGTTCAACTTCGACGCCCTCAACATCGGCCCGGACCACCCCGCCCGCGGCGAGGCCGACACGTTCTTCGTGGCGGGCCCCGAGGGCGGCTCCGAGTCCGGCGTCGTGCTGCGCACCCACACCTCGCCCGTGCAGATCCGCTCCGCGCTCTCCCGCGAGCTGCCGGTCTACGTGATCTGCCCCGGCCGGGTGTACCGCACCGACGAGCTGGACGCCACGCACACCCCCGTCTTCCACCAGGTCGAGCTGCTCGCCGTCGACGAGGGCCTGACCATGGCGGACCTCAAGGGCACCCTGGACCACATGGTCCAGTCGCTGTTCGGCGCGGAGATGAAGACCCGGCTGCGGCCGAACTTCTTCCCCTTCACCGAGCCGTCCGCCGAGATGGACATGCTCTGCTACGTCTGCAAGGGCGCGTCCGTCGGCAACCCCGACCGGCCCTGCCGCACCTGCTCCAGCGAGGGCTGGATCGAGCTGGGCGGCTGCGGCATGGTCAACCCGCGGGTGCTCACCGCCTGCGGCATCGACCCGGAGAAGTACAGCGGCTTCGCCTTCGGGTTCGGCATCGAGCGGATGCTGATGTTCCGCCACAACGTCGAGGACATGCGAGACATGGTCGAGGGTGACGTCCGGTTCACCCGGCCGTTCGGGATGGAGATCTGATGCGGGTCCCGCTTTCCTGGCTGCGGGAGTACGTCGACCTGCCGGCCACCGAGACCGGCCGCGACGTGCAGGCCAAGCTGATTTCGGCCGGTCTGGAGGTCGAGACCGTCGAGCACCTGGGCGCCGACCTCAAGGGCCCCCTCGTCGTCGGCCAGGTGCTGACCATCGAGGAGCTTGAGGGCTTCAAGAAGCCGATCCGCTTCTGCACGGTGAACGTCGGCCAGGCCAACGGCACCGGTGAGCCGCAGGAGATCGTCTGCGGCGCCCGGAACTTCGCCGTCGGCGACAAGGTCGTCGTGGTCCTGCCCGGCGCCACCCTGCCCGGCGGCTTCTCGATCTCCGCCCGCAAGACCTACGGCAAGACGTCCCACGGCATGATCTGCTCCAGCGACGAGCTGGGCATGGGCGACGACGGCACGCACGGCATCATCGTGCTGCCGCCGGAGACCGAGGTCGGCAAGGACGCCATCGAGCTGCTCGAACTGGTCGACGAGGTGCTGGACATCGCCGTCACCGCCAACCGCGGCGACTGCCTGTCCATCCGCGGCGTCGCCCGCGAGGCCGCCATCGCCTACGGCCTGCCGCTGCGCGACCCGGCCCTGCTCGACGTGCCCGGCCCGAACGCCTACGGCTACCCGGTGAAGATCGGCGACCCCACCGGCTGCGACCGCTTCACCGCCCGCACCGTGACCGGCCTCAGCGCCGAGGCGCGCTCGCCGATCTGGCTCCAGCGCCGGCTCCAGAAGGTCGGCATGCGTCCGATCTCGCTCGCCGTCGACGTCACCAACTACGTGATGATGGAGCTGGGCCAGCCCCTGCACGCCTACGACCGCTCGCTGGTCCAGGGCACCATCGGCGTGCGCCGGGCCCGGGAGGGCGAGAAGATCGTCACCCTCGACGGCACCGAGCGGAAGCTGCACGCCGAGGACCTGGTCATCACCGACGACCGCGGCCCGATCGGGCTCGCGGGGGTCATGGGCGGCGCCAACACGGAGATCGCCGACCACGACGCCGCCGAAAACGGTGGGAACGCGACGAGTGACGTGGTCATCGAGGCCGCCCACTTCGACCAGGTGTCCATCGCGCGCACCGCCCGCCGCCACAAGCTGTCCTCGGAGGCGTCCCGGCGCTTCGAGCGCGGCGTCGACCCGCAGGCCGCCGCCGCTGCCGCGCAGCGCACCGTCGACCTGCTGGTGCTGCTCGCGGGCGGCACCGCCGAGGCCGGGGTCACGGAGATCAGCGCCCCGTCCGCGCCGCACACCATCAGCCTCCCGGCCGACCACCCGGACAAGGTCGCCGGTGTCGCCTACGGCCGCGAGACCGTCGTACGCCGCCTCCAGGAGGTGGGCTGCGACGTCTACGGCCAGGACGAGCTGATCGTCACCGTGCCGTCCTGGCGGCCCGACCTCACCGACCCGAACGACCTCGCCGAAGAGGTCATCCGCCTGGAGGGCTACGAGAACCTGCCCTCCACGCTGCCCCGGCCCCCGGCGGGCCGCGGCCTCACCTCCCGGCAGCGGCTGCACCGCCGCGTCGGGCGGGCCCTGGCCGGTGCCGGGTTCGTCGAGGCGCTGAACTACCCGTTCGTCGGCGAGCAGGTCTTCGACCAGCTCGGTCTCGACGCCGACGACCCGGCCCGCCGCGTCGTCAAGCTGGTCAACCCGCTCAGCGACGAGGAGCCCGCGCTGCGGACCTCGCTGCTGCCGGGCCTGCTCGCGGCGCTGCGGCGCAACGACGGCCGGGGCGCGCACGACCTGGCGCTCTTCGAGACGGGCCTGGTCTTCCACCCGCAGGGCGAGCAGCGCGTCGCCGCCAACCTGCCCGTCGACCGGCGCCCCGGCGAGGACGACCTCGCCGCGCTGGACGCCGCGCTGCCCGACCAGCCCCGGCACGTCGCCGTGGTCCTGGCCGGCGCCCGCGAGCAGGCCGGCTGGTGGGGCAAGGGCCGTCCGGCCGACTGGGCCGACGCGGTCGAGTCCGCCCGGACCATCGCCCGCGAGGCCGGCGCCGAACTGGGCGTCCGCAAGGGTCAGTACGGGCCGTGGCACCCGGGCCGCTGCGCCGAGCTGTTCCTCACCGTGGACGGCGAGGACCGCGTGATCGGGCATGCGGGTGAGCTGCACCCGCGCGTCCTGAAGGCACTGGGCCTGCCGGCGCGCACCTGCGCGATGGAGCTGGACCTCGACGCGGTGGAACGGGTCGGCGACGACACCCCGCAGGCGCCGGGCATCTCCACGTTCCCGGTCGCGACGCAGGACGTGGCCCTGGTGGTCGACGCGTTCGTCCCGGCCGGCGAGGTCGAGGCCGCGCTGCGCGAGGGCGCGGGTGAACTGCTGGAGTCCATCCGGCTGTTCGACGTCTACGACAACGCGGAGCAGCTCGGAGAGGGGCGCAAGTCCCTCGCGTACGCGTTGCGCTTCCGCGCGGGGGACCGGACGCTGACGGTCGACGAGGCCTCGGCTGCCCGCGACGCCGCGGTTGCCCTCGCGGGCGAGCGGGTGGGAGCAGTGCTCCGGAGCTGACGGCTCGCCCAAGGGGCGTGGGGTTCCTGCCGGCTGGCGGCTGCGGGTGCGTCGTGGTCGCTCGCGCAGTTCCCCGCGCCCCTTAGCGGCGTGCAGGTGACGTCCCTCCAGGGGCGCGGGGCTGTGACACGTGCGGCTCCGCCGCGTGGGCGCGACCAGCCACAGTGCACCCGCAGTCGACAATGCACCGCACACTGAACGGCGATTGGTCGCCCCGCACAGCCGGCGGAGCCGTCCGCCCCGCCACGGAGTGTCGGGCAGGCAGCTGGGCGGACGGCGTGGATACGGGCCGCCGCACTGTACGAGGGGGAGCCGGCGGCCCGGCCGGCCTCTTTCGAGGCCCTTCAGTCAACCGGCCCGGAACTCTCCGCGACAGCGCGCACACGCTGCGGATGCGCGTACTCCGTTCACACCCCGTGTGAAGACCGACGCACTACGCTGTCGGCACCGATTCACCGGGGGCACCCATGCAGCCCAACACCCTGCTCGACGCGATCCTCGACGAGGCCGGGATCTCGCACGCGGGACTGGCCGCGCACGTCAACCAGGCGGGGCGGGCACGCGGTCTCGCACTGAGGTACGAACACACCGCCGTCGCACGGTGGTTGAAGGGCCAGCGGCCACGCAGCCAGGTGCCCGACCTGATCTGCGAGGTCCTCGCGTCCCGGCTGCACCGCCCCGTCGCCCTCGACGACATCGGCCTCGGCGTGCCCGGCGAACCCGCCGCCCCGCACACCGGATCGCTGTCCGGGTTCGTGGAGCGCGCCACCGCCCTGTGGCGCTCCGACCAGCAGCAGCGCCCGCACATCCTCGGCGCCCCCGCGCTCACCGGCACGCCGGCCGTGATGCCCGTGTGGGAGTGGGAGAACCCGCCCGAGGACACGGACGTCTCCCGCGGCGGACGGCACCGGGTCACCGCGGCCGACCTGGAGACGGTGCGCTGCGCCCGCACCCACTACGAGCAGATGTACCGCAAGGCCGGCGGCATCGCGACCCGCGCCCGCATCGTCGGCTTCCTCAACTCCGAGGCCGCGCCGCTGCTGCGCGGCAGCTACACCGACGCCACCGGACGGCAGCTGCACCGGGCCACCGGGGGCCTGGTGGCCGTCGCCGGGATCTGCGCGTACGACTCCGACGCGCACGGCCTCGCCCAGCGCTACTTCCACCAGGCGCTCCGGCTCGCCAAGGCCAGCGGCGACCGGGGGCTCGGCGCGTACGTCATCGCGCTGCTGGTCAACCAGGCGCTGTTCATGCGGGAGTACCGGCAGGCCGTCGCCTTCGCCGAGGCCGCGCTGCGCGCCGCGGGCCGGCACATCACCCCGGCGCTCGCCTCCGACCTGTACGCGATGCAGGCGAAGGCGTACGCGCACCTGGGCGACGGCAGCGGCGCGCTGGCCTGCATCCGCCGGGCCGAGCAGGCCGCCGAGCGCATCCGGCGGGGGTACGAGCCCGACGAGACCGGCTACGTCCAGCCCGGACTGGTCAACGTCCAGGTCGCGGAGGCGCTGCTGAGCCTCGGTGAACTCGCGGCGGCCGGGGAGCACGCGGCGGCGGCCGTCGACACCCCCGCGCACGACCGGGGCCGCGTGCACCGGCTCGCCATGCTCAGCACGATCGAACTCCGTCAGGGCCACGCCGACAAGGCGGTGGCGACGGCCGTGCGGATGGCCGAACAGGCCCGGGGAATGGAGTCCCATCGGCTGCGCGACAGACTGCGCGCGGTGCGCGAGCACCTGGTGAGCAGCGGTTGCGCGGGCACGGCCGAGGCCGCCGAACTCATCGACGGGGCACTGCGCGTACCGCTGTAGGCCTCCCGCCCGTCCCGCCCCTGCGCCCACCCCTGCGCCGTGAGCGGTCCTCGTACGCCTGCTGCCGGAAGGCTGCTGCTGCGATATTGCCACCTACTCAAAGAAAGGTGGCAGAACAGTGCAGTGGGCGAAACAGAGCGAACAAAATGTGTACTCAAATCGATGGTTCAGCGTCAATCTCGCCGATGTCGTCCTGCCGGACGGCCGGCACCTCGACCACTTCCTGATACGGATGCGCCCGGTGGCCGCGGCCACGGTCGTCAACGAGGCGGGCGAGGTCCTCCTGCTGTGGCGGCACCGGTTCATCACCGACAGCTGGGGCTGGGAACTGGCGGCCGGAGTCGTCGAGGACGGCGAGGACGTCGCGGTGGCGGCGGCCAGGGAACTGGAGGAGGAGACCGGCTGGCGACCCGGACCGCTGCACCACCTGATGAGCGTGGAGCCCTCCAACGGCCTCACCGACGCCCGCCACCACGTCTACTGGGCCGACCGGGGCACGTACGTCGGGCACCCCGTGGACGACTTCGAGTCGGACCGCCGGGAATGGGTGCCGCTCAAGCTCGTACCCGACCTCGTCGCCCGCGGGGAGGTCCCGGCCGCCAACATGGCGGCCGCGTTACTCCTGCTGCACCACCTCAGGCTCGGGCGCGATCAGCCGTACGCGTAGAAGCCCGAGCCGCTCTTGCGGCCGAGGCGGCCCGCGTCGACCATGCGCTGGAGCAGCGGGGGAGCGGCGTACAGCGGCTCCTTGTACTCCTCGTACATCGAGTACGCCACCGAGGCGACCGTGTCCAGGCCGATCAGGTCGGCCAGCTTCAGCGGGCCCATCGGGTGGGCGCAGCCCATCTCCATGCCGTTGTCGATGTCCTCGCGGCTGGCGATGCCCGACTCGAACATCCGGATCGCGGAGAGCAGGTACGGGATCAGCAGCGCGTTGACCACGAAGCCGGAGCGGTCCTGGGCGCGGATCGCGTGCTTGCCCAGCACCTTCTCGGTGAACAGCTGGGCCCGGCTGAGCGTGCCCTCGGAGGTGGTGAGCGCCGGGATCAGCTCGACGAGCTGCTGCACCGGGGCCGGGTTGAAGAAGTGGATGCCGATGACGTGGTCGGGCCGCGAGGTGGCGACCGCCAGCTTCACCAGCGGGATCGAGGAGGTGTTGGAGGCCAGGATCGCGTCAGGCCGGGTCACGACCTGATCGAGCACCTGGAAGATCTCGGTCTTGACCTGCTCGTTCTCGACGACG
This sequence comes from Streptomyces sp. NPDC001599, assembly GCF_042893535.1. Taxonomy (NCBI): domain Bacteria; kingdom Bacillati; phylum Actinomycetota; class Actinomycetes; order Kitasatosporales; family Streptomycetaceae; genus Streptomyces; species Streptomyces sp. NPDC001599. Next base: position 231,588 of record NZ_JBIAVA010000002.1, on the reverse strand, counting down.
GCCTCGATCACCAGATCACGGTCGGCGAACTCGCCGAGGTCCGTGGTGAAGCTGAGGCGCGCCTGTGTCGCGTCCCGCTCCTCCTCGGTCATCTTGCCGCGCTCGGCCGCCTTGGCCAGCGAGTTGTACAGCCGGGTGCGGCCGATCTCCAGAGCCTCGCCGGTGGTCTCGGCGACCATCACCTCCAGACCCGAGCGGGCGCACACCTCGGCGATGCCCGCCCCCATCTGACCGCAGCCGACCACGCCGACGCGTGCGATATCTCCCGAGATGCCGGTCACATCGTCCCTTTCGCTGACTCCACGGCTGGCCGCAGGCATGCCGGGGTCCCCGGCGCCTGCTCCGATCGAGCACGTTACCCCCGAATGGTCACGGTTCCGTCTCCCGGGTCGGGCATGCTGAGGCCCCGTACACGATCCGTGACCGTACGGATCCACAGCGTTCAGGAGGTCTTCCCATGGGCGGTGTCTCGCGCCGTGCCTTCACGGTGGCGGCGTTGTCGGCGTTCACGGCGGTGTCCGGGGCTACGGGGGTGTCCGCGGCGTCCACCGCCCGGGGCGCCGCCGAGCCGGCGTCCGCACGCAGTGCCGCCGCCGGGATGCGGGGGATGTGGCTGGCCACCGTGGCCAACCGCGACTGGCCCACCCGCGCGGGGCTGCGCGCCGCCGAGCAGCGCGCGGAGCTGATCGAGCACCTCGACAACGCGGTCCGGCACCGCCTCAACACGGTGATCCTCCAGGTGCGGCCGACGGCCGACGCGCTGTGGCCCTCGGCGCACGAGCCGTGGTCGCAGTACCTGTCCGGCAGCCAGGGGCGCGACCCGGGCTGGGACCCGCTGGGCACGGCGGTCGAGGAGGCCCACGCCCGCGGCCTGCACCTGCACGCCTGGTTCAACCCGTACCGCGTCGCCACCCACGACGACCCGGCCCGCCTCGTCTCCTCCCACCCCGCGCGGAAGAACCCCGGGTGGGTGGTGCCGTACGGCGGGCAGCTCTACTACAACCCCGGGCTGCCCGAGGTCCGGGCGTTCGTCCAGGACGCGATCATGGACGCGGTGGCGAAGTACGCGGTGGACGGGGTCCACTTCGACGACTACTTCTACCCGTATCCGGTGGCGGGCCAGAGCTTCGCCGACGGCGGGACCTTCGGCACGTTCGGCACCGGCTTCGCCACGAAGGCCGACTGGCGGCGGGACAACATCGACCGGCTGGTGCGCGAGACCGCGCAGCGCGTCAAGGAGGTCCGGCCGGCCGCCTGCTTCGGCGTCAGCCCCTTCGGCGTGTGGCGCAACGCCGCCACCGACGAGCGCGGCTCGGACACCCGGGCGGGCGTGCAGACGTACGACGACCTGTACGCCGACACCCGCAAGTGGGTGCGCGAGGGCTGGCTCGACTACGTCGTGCCGCAGCTGTACTGGAACATCGGCCTGGACGGCGCCGACTACGCGAAGCTGCTGCCCTGGTGGGCCGAGACCGCCCGGGGCAGCCGCACCCAGCTCTACATCGGCGAGGCGCTGTACAAGTCCGGGGACCCGGCGCAGCCCGCCGCCTGGCAGGACCCGGCCGAACTCTCCCGCCACCTGACGCTGGCCGCGCGGTACCCCGAGGTCCGCGGGCACGTCTACTTCTCGGCCAAGGACGTCGCCGACGACCGCGGCGGCGCGATGACGCGGCTGGCCGCCGACCACTACACGCAGCCGGCCGCCGCCCCGCGCTGACCGCTCCCGCGTAGGGGTGCGGCCCCTGGGCTACAGCTGGGTCTCCCTGTGCCGGATCTCCGAGTCGGGACCGGGCGAGCACACGGCCTCGTGCCCGTCCTCGAACCGGACCCGGTACGGGGGAGTGCCCTTGTCGCCCATCACTTCGACGATCTCCGCGACCTTGTCGTGCTCACCGACCACCCGGCCGTGCTGGACCAGCTGGTCGCCCTTGGTTGCGTGCATCCGTGAGGCCTCCTCACCTGTGTGCGGCCCGAGGGCGGGCGTCAACCCCTGGCCCGCTGGGTGACCGCGATGCACACCAGTACGGCCGCGGCCGTCAGCGGAGCGGCCACCGGCAGGCGCTCGCCCAGGAGAAGTACCGACCACACCAGTGTGAGCAGCGGCTGGGCCAGCTGCAACTGGCTGGCCTTCGGGATGCCGATCGCCGCCATGCCCCGGTACCAGACGACCAGGCCGACGAACTGCGAACCGATCGCCACCCACAGCAGCCCGGTCACGGCGTGCGCCGTCAGGTGCACCGGCTCGAAGGACAGTGCCACCGCCGCCATCGGCACCGTCAGCGGCAGGCACAGCACCAGCGCCCAGCCGATGACCTGCCACCCCGGCATCACCCGGGCCAGCCGGCCGCCCTCCGTGTAGCCGGCGGCGCACACCAGCAGGGCCGCGAAGAGATAGGCGTCGGCCGAGGTCAGCGCTCCGCCGCTCTGCTGCACCGTGAAGGCGATCACGGCCGCCGCTCCCGCCAGGGCCGCGATCCAGAAGGTGCGCGAGGGACGGGTGCCGACGCGCAGCGCGGACAGCAGCGCGGTGGTCAGCGGCAGCAGGCCCACCACGACGGCAGCGTGCGCGGTGGTCGACGTCTGCAGGGCGAGCGTCGTGAGCAGGGGGAAGCCGAGGACCACCCCGGCGCCCACCACGGCCAGGCCCAGCCAGTGCCGCCGCTCGGGCGGTGCCACCCTCAGCACCACCAAACAGGCTCCGGCGACCGCGGCGGCGAGGATGCTGCGCACGGCGATCAGGGACCACGGCCCGAAGCCCTCCAGACCCCAGGCGGTGGCGGGGAAGGTGAGGGAGAAGGCGACGACACCGAGGGCGGCCTGGACGGTGCCGAAGGACGCGCCGCCGGTGTCCGCGTCGGCGGCGCCGACTGCTATCCGGGACGGTGCGGTAGCGCTACTCTGTGCTCTCATGCAAGAGCGTAGCAGCGTCGCTGACCTGGTGACCGTGTTGCGGCGAGAGTTGGACCGCTACTCACCCGGCGGAAAGCTCCCGTCGAGCCGTGCCCTCGTCGACCGGTTCCATGTGAGCCCGGTGACGGTCTCCCGCGCCCTGGCCCAGCTGGCCGCCGAGGGGCTGGTCGTCACCCGGCCCGGCGCCGGCGCCTTCCGTGCCCGGCCGCGCCCCTCGGCCGCACCCGCCGGGGACACCTCCTGGCAGGAGGTGGCGCTGAGCGCCGACGGCGCCGCCGACCTCGTACCGCGCTCGGTGGACGCCTCCGGGGTGCTGGTCTCGCTGGCCGCCCCGGCGTCCGGCGTCGTGGAGTTCAACGGCGGGTACCTGCACCCCTCGTTGCAGCCGGAGCGGGCGATGGCGGCGGCCCTGGCCAGGGCCGGACGGCGGCCCGGCGCCTGGGGCCGGCCGCCGATGGAGGGGCTGCCGGAGCTGCGGGAGTGGTTCGCGCGCGGCATCGGCGGCGCCATCACGGCGGCCGAGGTGCTGATCACCGCGGGCGGCCAGTCCGCGCTGGCCACCGCCCTGCGCGCGCTCGCCCCGCCCGGCGCCCCCGTGCTCGTCGAGTCCCCGACCTACCCCGGCATGCTGGCCATCGCACGGGCGGCCGGGCTGCGTCCGGTGCCGGTCCCCGTGGACGCCGACGGCGTACGGCCCGCCCTGCTCGCCGACGCCTTCCGCGCGACCGGCGCCCGGGTCTTCGTCTGCCAGCCCCTGTTCCAGAACCCGACCGGCGCCGTGCTCGCCCCCGAGCGGCGCGGCGAGGTGCTGCGCATCGCGCGGGCCGCCGGTGCCTTCGTCGTGGAGGACGACTTCGTGCGCCGGCTCGTGCACGAGGACGCGGGCCCGCTGCCCGCCCCGCTCGCCGCCGGCGACCCGGACGGCGTCGTCGTCCACGTCTGCTCGCTGACCAAGGCGACCTCGCCCAGCTTCCGGGTGAGCGCCCTGGCCGCGCGCGGGCCGGTCCTCGAACGCCTGCGCGCCATTCAGATCGTCGACACCTTCTTCGTGCCCCGGCCGCTCCAGGAGGCGGCGCTGGAACTCGTCGGCTCACCCGCCTGGCCGCGCCATCTGCGCGCCGTTTCCGCCGAGTTGAAGGCCCGCCGGGACGCCATGACGTCCGCCCTGGGGCTGCGGCTCCCCGAGATCTCCCTGGCCCACGTCCCCTCCGGCGGCTACCACCTGTGGCCCCGGCTCCCCGAGGGCACGGACGAGACCGCCCTCACCTCGGCCGCCCTGCGCGCGGGCGTCGCGATCACCCCGGGCCGCCCGTACTTCAGCGCCGAACCCCCGGCCGCCCACTTCCGGCTCAGCTTCGCCGCGGTCGCGAACGTCGGGGAGATCGCGGAAGGGGTACGGCGCCTGCGCACCGCCTGCCAGGAGGTGTGGGGCGGCTGAGGCGGCCCCGGCATCCGGTCGACGCGCCGTCACCGGCCCTGCGAGCAGCCCGGCACGGCCGATGGCGCTCGCCTTCGGTCGGTGAGCCGTGGCACACCCTGGGTGACCCACAGGTAACACCCCTTGACCTGGACACCTTCCGGCTCCACCATCACCGCATGGCGCTTCGGGTCACGTTCGTCGCGGCTGCGCGCAGCTCACCGCTGCTCGCCGAGCGCTTCGACGACGAGCGGCCGCTGGACCAGGCCGGATGGGACGAGGCGCTGCGCGCCGCGGGCGACCTGCTGCCGCTTGCCGCCGCCGAGTTGCGCTACTGCTCGCCCACGCCCCGCAGCCGCGCCACCGGTGACGCCCTCGGCTGCGCGCCGCTGTCCCAACTGGCCCTGCGGGACTGCGACATGGGCCGGTGGCGCGGCCTGACGCTCGGTGAGGCCATGGCCCGTGAACCGGCGGCCGTGGACGCCTGGCTCGCCGATCCCCGGTCGGCCCCGCACGGCGGGGAGTCGCTGCTGGGCTTCATCACCCGGGTGGGCGGCTGGCTCGACACCCGCCCCGGGGAGGACGGTGACCGGATCGTCGCCGTGGCCGAGCCCTCCGTGATCCGGGCCGCGCTGGTCTACGCGCTGAAGGCGCCGCCCGGAACGTACTGGAACCTGGACGTCCGCCCGCTGTCGACGACCACCGTGACGGGCCGCGCGGGCCGCTGGAGCCTCCGCTTCGAGGGCGCGCCGGACCAGGGCGCTACGCATCCGGCGTTTCGCGAAGGTAATCCGTTGTGAGCAGCAGGTCCTTGGCCGGGCCGCCCACCCGCCACACGGTCCGCCAGCGGTCCGGGCCCCGGACGGTGAACTCGCCCCGGTAGAGGTCGGCGGCGCAGGGGTGGTCGGCCACATGGTGTCCCGAGGTCAGGTCCAGGCCGTGGAAGGGGCGGCCGTCCGCGAAACGCACGTCCACCCGGCCCGGCCCGTTCTCCGGCCCGTTTCCCGGCTCGTACAGCAGCGTGCGCTCGGCCGGCCGGGTCACGCCCTGCCAGGTGAAGGCGCCCGACTCCCGGCCGATCAGCCCGCCGCTGTCGACCGCGTCGAAGGACGTGAGCCCCTCGAAGCGGCCCTCCAGGCCACCCGCCAGGTCCCGCACCGACCGCTCGGTGCGCCAGCGCCCCGCGAGGTACGCCAGTACGTCGGGCACCGGCCACAACTCGCCCATTTCCACTCGCTTTCCCGCTCCGGCCCACTCGTTGCCGCGCGACCCATTGACGCGCCGCGACCCCCTCCCTATCTTGCCGTTCGAAGTGCTGACCAATGTCCGATATCCCGAACGACTACCTGGTGAGAGCCGCGGAGTATCCATGTCACGCACCCGCTGGAGACTCGGTCTCAGCGTCACCGCCCTCCTGACGGCATCCGCGCTGCTGCCGTCCCCGGCACATGCGGAGGCCGTCGCCGACTACACGATCACCGTCGACCCGTCCGACCGGGGCCCCGAGATCGAGGACACGATGTACGGCGTCTTCTACGAGGACATCAACCGCGCCGCCGACGGCGGCCTGTACGCCGAACTCGTGCAGAACCGGTCCTTCGAGTACTCCACCGCCGACAACGCCTCGTACACACCGCTCACCGCGTGGGCGGCCGACGGCACGGCCGAGGTGGTGAACGACGGGGGCCGCCTCAACGAGCGCAACCGCAACTACCTCTCCCTGGCCGCCGGCTCCACCGTGACCAACGCGGGCTACAACACCGGCATCCGGGTCGAGAAGGGCGAGAGGTACGACTTCTCGGTCTGGTCCCGGGCCGAGCAGGGCGCCACCCTCACCGTGGCGCTCACGGACGCCGCGGGCACCCTCGCGAAGGCGCGCCAGGTGGCGGCGAAGGGGCAGTGGCGCAAGTACACGGCCACCTTCACCGCCACCCGCACCAGCAACCGCGGCCGCCTCGCCGTCACCACCACCGCCCCCGCCGCCCTCGACATGGTGTCCCTCTTTCCCCGCGACACCTACCGGCACCAGCCGAACGGCCTGCGCAAGGACCTCGCGGAGAAGATCGAGGCCCTGCACCCCGGCTTCCTGCGCTTCCCCGGCGGCTGCCTGGTCAACACCGGGTCCATGGCGGACTACAGCGCGGACTCCGGCTGGCAGCGCAAGCGGTCCTACCAGTGGAAGGACACCATCGGCCCGGTCGAGGAGCGCGCCACCAACGCCAACTTCTGGGGATACAACCAGAGTTACGGCCTCGGCTACTACGAGTACTTCCGCTTCGCCGAGGACATCGGCGCCATGCCGCTGCCCGTGGTGCCCGCCCTGGTCACCGGCTGCGGCCAGAACAAGGCCGTCGACGACGACGCGCTGCTGAAGCGGCACATCCAGGACACCCTGGACCTCATCGAGTTCGCCAACGGCCCCCGCACCAGCGAGTGGGGCGGCAAACGGGCGGAGATGGGCCATCCCGAGCCCTTCCACCTCACCCACCTCGAAGTCGGCAACGAGGAGAACCTCCCGAAGGAGTTCTTCGCCCGCTTCGAGCAGTTCCGCGCCGCCATCGAGGCGAAGTACCCGGACATCACCGTCGTCTCCAACTCCGGCCCCGACGACTCCGGCGCCACCTTCGACACCGCCTGGCAGCTCAACCGCGACGCCGGTGTCGCGATGGTCGACGAGCACTACTACAACAGCCCGCAGTGGTTCCTCCAGAACAACGACCGCTACGACTCCTACGACAGGAAGGGCCCCAAGGTCTTCCTCGGCGAGTACGCCTCCCAGGGCAACGCCTGGAAGAACGCCCTCGCCGAGGCCGCGTTCATGACCGGCCTGGAGCGCAACGCCGACGTCGTCAAGCTGGCCTCCTACGCCCCGCTGCTGTCCAACGAGGACTACGTGCAGTGGAGCCCGGACCTGATCTGGTTCAACAACCACGCGTCCTGGGGCTCGGCGAACTACGAGGTCCAGAAGCTGTTCATGAACAACACCGGAGACCGCGTCGTCCCCTCCACGGCCACCGGCACCCCCGCCGTCAGCGGCCCCGTCACCGGCGGCGTCGGCCTGTCCACCTGGGCGACCAGTGCGGCGTACGACGACGTGAAGGTGACCTCGGCCGCCGGGCAGACCCTCCTGTCCGACGACTTCTCCGGCGACGCCTCGCAGTGGACCCACTCGGGCGCCGGCAGCTGGACGGTCCAGGACGGCCAGTACGTCCAGACGGACGCGGCGGCCGAGAACACCATGGTCACGGCGGGCGACCCGGCCTGGCACGACTACGACCTGCACGTGAGGGCCACGAAGAAGTCCGGAAAGGAGGGCTTCCTGGTCGCCTTCGGCGTCAAGGACACCGGCAACTACTACTGGTGGAACCTGGGCGGCTGGAACAACACCCAGTCCGCGGTCGAGCAGGCCTCCGACGGGGGCAAGTCCACGCTCCTGTCCAAGGCCGGGTCCATCGAGACGGGCCGCGCCTACGACATCGACGTCAAGGTCAGGGGCCGCCAGGTGACCCTCTACCTCGACGGCGAGGAGTGGGGCAGCTTCACCGACGACAAGCCGGCCGAGCCGTTCCGCCAGACCGTCACCCGCGACGACCGCACCGGCGAGCTGATCGTCAAGGTCGTCAACGCCCAGGACACCGCGGCCCGCACCGCCGTCGACCTCGGCGGCGCGAAGGTGGCGCCCAGGGCCGCGGTCACCACGCTGGCCGCCGACCAGGACGCGGTCAACACCGAGACGGACACCCCGGTGACCCCGGTGACCTCGACCTTCTCGGGAGTGGCGAGCGAGTTCACGTACACCTTCCCGGCGAACTCGGTGACGTTCCTGCGGATCAGACAGCGGTAGCCCGGCAGCCCGCGAGCCCGGACCGGCGACGAAACCGCACCACAGCGTCGTCGGTCCGGGCTAGCGTGGGGACGCATGATCGTATGGCTGAACGGCACCCACGGTGCGGGCAAGACGACGACCGCCGCGCTGGTGCAGGAGCTGCTCCCGGACTCCCGGGTGTTCGACGCCGAGAAGGTCGGCGAGACGCTCATGGACATCACGCCGGGGCTGCCCGACACGGACAACTTCCAGCACTGGGCGCCGTGGCGGCCGCTCGTCGTCGAGACCGCCCGGCGGGTACTCGACTACACCGGCGGCACCCTGGTGATGCCGATGACGGTCCTGGTCGAGGAGTACTGGAGGGAGATCGCGGGCGGCCTCGCCGCGCACGGGATCCCGGTACGGCACTTCGTCCTCCACGCCGACCGGGAGACCCTGCGGGGGCGCATCGCGGGGGACACCGTACTGGGGCCGAACTCGCCGTTCCGTCTGCGGTACCTCGAGCCGTACGCCGAGGCCGCCCGCACCTGGCTGCACGCCGAGGCCGAGGTCGTCGACACCACGCACCTCACGCCCGCCGAGGCGGCGCTGCGGATCGCGGAGGCCGTCAAGGCGTAGTGCTGCGGTAGCGCTGCCTCAGCGAACGCATCTCCTGGTTGTACTTCGAGCGCCGCCGGGCGATCCAGACGACGAGCGCCGCGCCGGCCGCAGCCACCGTGTACTGGGCCACCGCGTGGCGGAGCAGGGTCCCGCGGTCGGCGACCGCCCAGTCGCGGCCGCCGAAGAGCGCGATGTCCTCGATGAGCTCCTCCTCGGCGGTGAAGTCCAGGCCGTCGATCCTGCCCCGGCCCGGGCTTCCGTCCGCCAGCCTCCACGCGCCCTGGCACGGCCCGTCCCACTCGCAGTCGACGAACCCTTCCGTCACGGCCGGCTGCCCGTGGCGATACCGGTCGGTGTTCCCCGCGGCGAACCACAGGGGAAGTGCGAGGGCGCACAGGGACACGACGAGCGCCGCGCGCTGCCACGGCCTCAGCCCGACGACCAGCTCGACGATCCGCGAACGCACAGCCACCCCCACGGTGCTCGGAGTCCGGAAGCGGCAGGCTAGCCGATGCCTGCGGCAGGACGCCGAGGCCGTACCGCATCGCGTTGCATAAACGTGCAGCGACACGTATAGTCATGCTCTCCAGGAGGAGGGTATTTCCATGGCGGTACGTGCGGCGGTGGCCGGAGCGAGTGGGTATGCGGGCGGTGAGCTGCTCCGTCTGCTCCTGACCCATCCCGAGGTCGAGATCGGCGCCCTGACCGGCAACTCCAACGCGGGTCAGCGGCTCGGCGCGCTGCAACCGCACCTGCTGCCGCTGGCCGACCGGGTGCTGGCGGCGACGACACCGGAGGTGCTCGCCGGGCACGACGTCGTGTTCCTCGCCCTGCCGCACGGGCAGTCCGCCGCCGTCGCCGAGCAGCTCGGGCCGGACGTCCTCGTCGTCGACATGGGCGCCGACTTCCGGCTCAAGGACCCCGGCGACTGGGAGCGGTTCTACGGCTCGCCGCACGCCGGCACCTGGCCCTACGGCCTCCCCGAACTTCCGGGTGCCCGCGCCGCGCTGGAGGGGTCCAAGCGCATCGCGGTGCCCGGTTGCTACCCCACCGCCGTGTCGCTCGCGCTCTTCCCGGCGTACGCCGCGTCGCTGGCCGAGCCCGAGGCCGTGATCGTCGCCGCCTCCGGCACCTCCGGCGCGGGGAAGGCGGCCAAGCCGCACCTGCTGGGCAGCGAGGTCATGGGCTCCATGTCGCCGTACGGCGTCGGCGGCGGCCACCGGCACACCCCCGAGATGATCCAGAACCTCGGCGCGGTGGCGGGGGAGCCGGTCACCGTCTCCTTCACGCCGACCCTCGCGCCGATGCCCCGCGGCATCCTCGCGACCTGCACCGCGAAGGCGAAGCCCGGGGTCACCGCCGAGACGGTGCGGGCCGCCTACGAGAAGGCCCTGGCCGACGAACCGTTCGTGCACCTGCTGCCCGAGCGGCAGTGGCCCGCGACCGCCTCCGTGTACGGCTCCAACGCCGTCCAGGTGCAGGTCGCGTACGACGCCGCCGCCGGCCGGATCATCGCCATCAGCGCCATCGACAACCTGGCCAAGGGCACCGCGGGCGGTGCCGTCCAGAGCATGAACCTCGCCCTGGGTCTCGACGAGACCACCGGACTGACGACGATCGGAGTTGCGCCGTGAGTGTGACGGCAGCGAAGGGATTCACGGCGGCGGGCATCGCCGCCGGGATCAAGGAGAGCGGCAACCCCGACCTGGCCCTCGTGGTCAACACCGGCCCCCGCCGCTCCGCCGCGGGCGTCTTCACCTCCAACCGCGTCAAGGCCGCGCCGGTCCTGTGGTCCGAGCAGGTGCTGAAGAGCGGTGAGGTGACCGCCGTCGTGCTCAACTCCGGCGGCGCCAACGCCTGCACCGGGCCCAAGGGCTTCCAGGACACCCACGCCACGGCCGAGAAGGCAGCCGAGGTGCTCGGCACGGGGGCGGGCGAGGTCGCCGTGTGCTCCACCGGGCTCATCGGCGTACTGCTGCCCATGGACAAGCTGCTCCCGGGCGTGGAAACGGCGGCCGGTCAGCTCTCCGAGCACGGCGGCGAGAAGGCCGCCATCGCCATCAAGACCACCGACACCGTGCACAAGACCTCGGTCGTCAGCAGGGACGGCTGGACCGTCGGCGGCATGGCCAAGGGCGCGGGCATGCTCGCCCCCGGCCTCGCCACCATGCTCGTCGTGATCACCACCGACGCCGACCTGGAGACCGGGGCTCTGGACCGCGCCCTGCGCGCCGCCACCCGGGTCACCTTCGACCGGGTCGACTCCGACGGCTGCATGTCCACCAACGACACCGTGCTGCTGCTCGCCTCGGGAGCCTCGGGCGTCACCCCGGAGTACGACGCCTTCGCCGAGGCCGTCCGCACCGTCTGCGACGACCTCGGACAGCAGCTCATCCGGGACGCCGAGGGCGCCAGCAAGGACATCAAGGTCGAGGTCGTGAACGCGGCGACCGAGGACGAGGCCGTCCAGGTGGGCCGCACCATCGCCCGCAACAACCTGCTCAAGTGCGCCATCCACGGCGAGGACCCCAACTGGGGCCGCGTGCTCTCCGCCATCGGCACCACCGACGCCGCATTCGAGCCCGACCGGCTGAACGTCGCCATCAACGGCGTCTGGGTCTGCAAGAACGGCGGCGTCGGCGAGGACCGCGAGCTGGTCGACATGCGCTACCGCGAGGTCCACATCGTGGCGGACCTCGCCGCGGGCGACGCCACGGCCACCATCTGGACCAACGACCTCACCGCCGACTACGTCCACGAGAACAGCGCCTACTCCTCATGAGCAACGGAACGAGCAACGCACCCACGCGGAAGCACACCGCGCTCCCCAAGGCCCAGATCCTCATCGAGGCGCTGCCCTGGCTGACCCGGCACCACGGCAAGACCGTCGTCATCAAGTTCGGCGGCAACGCCATGATCGACGAGGACCTCAAGGCCGCCTTCGCCCAGGACGTCGTCTTCCTGCGGCACGCCGGTCTCAAGCCCGTCGTCGTGCACGGCGGCGGCCCGCAGATCAGCGCCGCCCTCGACAAGCACGGCATCGTCAGCGAGTTCAAGGCCGGCCTGCGCGTCACCACCGAGGACGCCATGGACGTCGTACGGATGGTGCTCGCCGGGCAGGTGCAGCGCGAGCTGGTCGGGCTGCTCAACCAGCACGGACCGCTCGCCGTCGGCCTCACCGGCGAGGACGCGCACACCCTCACCGCCACCAAGCACCAGCCCGAGATCGACGGCGAACTCGTCGACATCGGCCGGGTCGGCGAGATCACCGAGATCGACACCGGCGCCATCGAGGCCCTGCTCGCCGACGGCCGCATCCCGGTCGTCTCGTCCATCGCCCGCTCCCAGGACGACCACCATGTCTACAACGTCAATGCTGATACGGCGGCTGCGGCACTCGCTGCTGCGCTCGGCGCCGAGACTCTCATGGTCCTCACCGACGTCGAGGGCCTCTACGAGGACTGGCCGCACTCCGACGAGGTGATCAGCCGCCTCACCGCGTCCGAGCTGGAGAAACTGCTGCCCGACCTCTCCAGCGGCATGGTGCCGAAGATGGAGGGCTGCCTGCACGCCGTACGGGGCGGCGTCACCACCGCCCGCGTCATCGACGGCCGGGTCCAGCACTCGATCCTGCTGGAGATCTTCACCGACGAGGGGATCGGCACGATGGTCGTGCCCGACGAACAGGGGGAGTCGTGAGCAACGAAGAGCTGACCGAGCGGTGGCAGGGCACCCTCATGAACAACTACGGCACCCCGCGCCTGCCCCTGGTACGCGGCGAGGGCGCCCGGCTGTGGGACGCCGACGGCACGGAGTACCTCGACTTCGTCGGCGGCATCGCGGTCAACGCGCTCGGCCACGCCCACCCGGCGGTGGTGGACGCGGTGAGCCGTCAGATCGCCTCCCTCGGCCACGTCTCCAACCTCTTCATCGCCGAACCGCCCGTCGCGCTCGCCGAACGGCTGCTCCAGCACTTCGGCCGCGACGGCAAGGTCTACTTCTGCAACTCCGGGGCCGAGGCCAACGAGGGCGCCTTCAAGATCGGCCGGCTGACCGGCCGCCCGCACATGGTCGCCACCCACGGCGGCTTCCACGGCCGCACCATGGGCGCGCTGGCGCTGACCGGCCAGCCCGGCAAGCAGGAGCCGTTCCTGCCGCTGCCCGGCGACGTCACGCATGTGCCGTACGGCGACCCGCAGGCCCTGGCCGCGGCGGTCACCGAGGAGACGGCGCTGGTGATCATCGAGCCGATCCAGGGCGAGAACGGCGTCGTCGTCCCGCCCCCCGGCTACCTGAAGGCGGCCCGCGCCATCACCGCCGCCACCGGTGCGCTGCTCGTCCTGGACGAGGTGCAGACCGGCGTCGGACGGACCGGGCACTGGTTCGAGTACCAGGCCCACGAGGGCGTCCTGCCGGACGTCGTCACCCTTGCCAAGGGCCTCGGCGGCGGACTGCCGCTGGGCGCGACGGTTGCCTTCGGCCGCGCCGCCGACCTCCTCCAGCCCGGCCACCACGGCACCACCTTCGGCGGCAACCCGGTCGCCTGCGCCGCCGGACTCGCGGTGCTCGACACCATCGCCGACGAGGGCCTGCTGGACAACGTCAAGCGGCAGAGCGAGACGCTGCGCGGCGGGGTCGAGGGCCTGGGCCACCCGCTGGTCGCCCACGTCCGGGGCGCCGGACTCCTCCTGGGTATCGTGCTCACCGAGCCGCTCGCCGCCCAGGTGCAGCAGGCGGCTCAGGACGCCGGAATCCTGGTGAACGCGCCCGCACCCGATGTCGTACGGCTGATGCCCGCGCTGAACCTCGGCGACGACGTGGTGGAGGCGTTCCTCGGGGCGCTGCCCGGCATCCTTGACCAGGCCGCCGAGACGGCCCACGGGGACGGACGATCCGGAGAATGAGACGACGATGAGCCACGCGCAGGAGCACGAGCAGACGGCCGGGCCCGCCCTGCCGCAGACCCGCACCGCACGCCACCGCCGGATCGTGGACATCCTCAACCGGCAGGCGGTGCGCTCGCAGAGCCAGCTGGCGAAGCTGCTCGCCGACGACGGCCTCACCGTCACGCAGGCGACGCTCTCCCGGGACCTGGACGAGCTGAACGCGGTCAAGATCCGCAACACCGACGGCGACCTCATCTACGCGGTGCCCAGCGAGGGCGGCTTCCGCACCCCGCGGGCGCCGCTCGGGGAGTCGGCGAAGGAGGAGCGGATGCGGCGGCTCTCCGCGGAGCTGCTGATCTCGGCGGAGGCGTCGGCGAACCTCGTGGTCCTGCGCACCCCTCCGGGGGCGGCGCAGTTCCTCGCCTCGGCGATCGACCAGGCGGAGCTGCACGACATCCTGGGGACGATCGCGGGTGACGACACGCTGATGCTGATCAGCCGGGACCCGACGGGTGGGCAGGCGTTGGCGGACCACTTGCTGCGGCTGGCCCAGAACGGGGCCTGAAGGGAGCGGTGCGGTGATCTACCGGCTGCGGGCGCGTCGTGGCCGGTCGCGCAGTTCCCCGCGCCCCGTAGGGCGTTGCAGCGAGGCTGGCAAACATGGCCCCCCGCGGCTGCGGGCAGTCGTGCCGCTGGGGCGGCACGGGTGGGCGCAGCCGCACCCCGCCAACGCGGCGAGTGAGAACGCCGGTACCTCAGCCCAAGCGGGCCGCCAGCCCTCCCGTGCACCGCACCTCGTCGCCGGCCGTGATCAGCAGCCCCTCGACGTCGGGCAGCGACTCCAGCCACCCCAACCCCTCCCGCGACCCCATCGCGAACGCCGCCGTCGCCCAGCAGTCCGCCCACGTCAGCCGGGACGCCACCACCGTCACGGACAGCAGGTCGGTCACCGCCGAGCGCCCGGTGCGCGGATCGACGACATGCGCCCCCCGCTCGGCGGAACCGGACGTCGCCACGGCCAGCTCCGCCACCCCCGCCGCCGAGACGACCGCCGCGAGCCCGCCCGGCCGCAGCGGGTCCGACACCCCGATCCGCCACGGCCGCGCGGCACCCGGCGTCCCGAGCAACTGCACGTCCCCGCCCCCGTTGACGCTGACGCCGCTCACACCGGCCACCGCCGCCGCGATCTGCCGTGCGGCCCGCTCCACGGCCCAGCCCTTGACGATCCCGGTCGGATCGAGCCGGCCCCGGTAGCGCGTGCTGAACCAGCCGTCGCTCACCCGCTCCGCCTCGGCCGCCAGCTCCAGCACCTCGGCGACCTCCGGCGCGCACGCGGCGACGGTCAGCTCCCCGCGCGCCAGCCGGGAGATCTGGCTGCCCTCGCGGTACGTACTGAACACCTCGTCGGCCCGGTGCAGTCCGTCGACCGCCTCGTCCAGTGCCGCCCGTACGGCCGCGGGTTCCCCGCCGCGGACGTCGAAGGAGAAGACGGTCCCCATCGCCTCCTCCACATGACGCACCGCGGCGGGAGCCTCGGCGGACCCGGTCACGGTGTCAGCCACCGGCCCGGTCCAGCGCCGACTGGAGGGACTGTTTGTACCCGGCGCTGGTGTAGGTGGCGCCGGACACGGCGTCGATGTCGGCGGTGCCCGCGGTGACGGCGGCCCGGTTGAGCTTCGGTACGGCGTCGGCGGTGACCTGGTCGCTGCGGCCGCCCCTGGGTGCCTGGAGGGCCTCGGCGTCGGTGATCCTCCCGCCGCTGACGGTGACCCGGACCTGCACGGTTCCGTACTGGGTCTGCGCGGCGTCCCCGGTGAGCACCTGCGTGCCCTGCCCGGCGGGTCCGGCGGATTCGGTGGGTCCGGCGGACCCGGCGGATTCGGCGGGTCCAGCGGCCGCGGCTGCCTTGTCGAGTGCCGACTGGAGGGACTTCCGGTACCCGGCGCTGGTGTAGGTGGCGCCGGACACGGCGTCGATGTCGGCGGTGCCCGCGGTGACGGCGGCCCGGTTGAGCTTCGGTACGGCGTCGGCGGTGACCCGGTCGCTCTGCCCGCCCTTGGGCGCCTGCACGGCCTCGGCCTTGGTGATTCTGCCCTCGCTCACCGTGACCCGTACCTGCACGGGTCCGTACTGGGTCTGCGCGGCGTCACCCGTGAGCGTGCCGGCTCCGGCGCCCCGGCCGCCCTGGGGCGACTGCGCGGCCACGGGCGGTGCCGCGCCGCCCGCCGCCGAGGCGGAGCCCGGGTCGGACGCCGGTTTCAGCGACAGCAGCAGCACGATCCCGGACACGGTGGCGGCCCCGGCGAGCACGGCACGCCGAACGGGGTGGCTTTTCCTCATCTGTCCTGGACTCCCGATGTCCGTCGCTCACATCTCGAACGACTCGTGGTGGATACGGCGAGCGGGGACCCCCGCGCCGCGCAGTGCCTCGTACACCGACTGGGCGAAGCCGGGCGGCCCGCACAGGAAGACGTCGTGGCGTTCGACGTCCGGGATCTTCCTGGCCAGGGTCTCGGCCGAGATGTCCGGGCGCTCCCCGTCCGGGCTGTTGACCGCGTACATCAGCCGGGCTCCGCGCTCGTCGGCGATCCCGGCCAGCTCGTCCCACAGCGCCAGGTCCTGGGTGCTGTTGGCCCGGTAGAGCAGTGTGATGTCGCCGGACGCGCCGGGCAGCGTCTCGAACAGGGCCCGCATCGGCGTGATCCCCACCCCGCCCGCCACCAGCAGCACCTTGCCGCGGCTGCGGCGCTGCGCGGTCAGCGCGCCGTACGGGCCCTCCGCCCACACCCGGGTGCCCGGCGTCAGCTCACGGAGCCCGGTGCTGTGGTCGCCGATCGCCTTCACGGTGATCCGCAGCATGTCCGGGCGCGGCGCCGCCGACAGCGAGTACGGGTGCGAGCTGAACCGCATGCCGGGCGCCAGGAACCGCCAGCGGAAGAACTGCCCGGCCTCCGCGCCCATCCGGTGCAGCCGGCGCCCGCCGATGAGCACCGACACGATCCCGGGCGTCTCCTCGATCACCGCCTCCACCCGCATCCGGTGCCGCAGGTTGAGCCGGAGGGGGGTCAGCACCCGGTACCAGAGCACCAGCGCGGTCACCGAGCCGTACAGCACGTACCAGACGGTCTTGGCGACCGGCTCGACGGCGAAGTCGTTGCCGGTGGTCAGCTGGTGCCAGAAGGTCAGGAACACCGCCGCGTAGGTGAGCAGGTGCACGTGGTACCAGGCGTCGTACGGGATCCGGCGGCGGACGGGGCCGGCGGACAGGAGCCCGATGACGACCAGCAGGCCGGTGCCGATGGCGGCCTTGCCCATGTCCGGCAACTGGTTCACGGAGTCGACCGTCTGCGCCACGACGTCGCCGAGGCCCTTGCCGGCCTGCGCCGCGTAGCCCCACATGATCAGGAAGACGTGGGCCAGGACCAGACAGAGGGTGTAGCGGCCGGTCATGGCGTGCCAGCGGGCGACCCGGTCGGACCCGACGCGCCGCTCCAGCGCCGGGACCCGGGCCATCTGGAGCACCACCAGCGCCATCAGGTACCCGGCCAGCAGACCGGTGATCCGGCCCGCGCCGAGGATCTTGCCGGTGTCGTCGGAAATGGCGGGCGTGTTGCGCCACCACAGCCACAACACGCCCGCCGCGCCCGCCCACACGGCGAGCAGCAGGGGGACGGCGGGGGAGCGACGCGGACGGATGCGCCGCATCGTCTGACGGCGGGCGGCACGGCCGCCGGCGAGCGTGGTGGTCACGGTTCCTCCGTGGGGACTTGACCCTTGGCCCACAGATACGCGCCGTGCCGGTCGAGCGTTCAGCCCGGGACGGCAATGCCGTCGTCCGCCCTCAGTAGCGGGTTACCGCCGTCGCCCCGCCCGACGTGCCGATCGCGAGGTGCGGCCGTTCTCCCGGCTCGGCCCACCGCAGGATGCGCCGCATCGCCTCCTTCGGCACCGACACGCATCCGGCCGTCGCCCCGCGCCCGTCGACGTGCAGGAAGATGCCCGCGCCGCGGCCGCGCACCGGACGGTCGTAGTTGAAGCCGACGACCAGGGCGTGGGCGTACTGCGCCGAGTAGGTGATCAGGTGCTCGGCCTCGGTGGCCCGGCAGTCGGCGGGGCGCGGCTCGGTCCAGCGGTTGTAGGAGCGGGAGGCGTTGTCCTGGCACCACCAGGAGTCCTCACGGACCGGTCGGTACCGGTACGCCGTGCCGCGCGGTGCCGCCTCGATGCCGAAGGCGTACGGCAGGTCGTACAGGCCGGTCGGCGTGGTGTTCGTGCCCTGGACGCGCCTCGCCCCGTCGGTGAGTCCGCCGGAGCCGAAGCGGGCGGGCGCGGAACCGGCCGCGACCCAGCGTCCGTCGCCCCCGCCCCTGCGGTCCCACCAGGTGAGGGTGCCCGTGGTCGAGCCGGTGTCCGGCGCGACGGCGGTGATCAGCTGGCCGCCGCCGCCGGTGTCGGCCATCCGCGCCGGGAGCGGCGCGGGAGCGGGCCCGTCGGCGGGGGCGGCGCCGAGCAGCAGGAGGGAGGCGGACACGAGGACGGCGACGGCACCGGGGCGCATGGGTCAGACGGTAGAGGGAGGCAGCGGCAACGGCAGCCCGGGGAGGCCGTCGATGCTGGAGGCGATGTGCTCCTTCTTGGTGAAGTACGCGCTGAGCGAGGCGTCGTCCTCCCGGGCGAACCGCTTGCCGTGCAGGTCCCGGTCGTTCTCGTAGGCCATGAAGGGGACGGCGTACCCACAGGTGTCGCGGACGAGTTCGGCGTGCACGACGATGACCGCGCGCAGTCCGTGCGCGGTGGTGTCGATGTCCGGGAAGTGGGTGAGCAGGTCGGGGAAGCGGGGGTCGTCGCGGAAGACCGGCTCGCCGCGGCCGTGCACCCGCACGATGTTCGGCGGGCCCTGGAAGGCGCACCACATCAGGGTGATCCGCCCGTTCTCCCGCAGGTGGGCGATGGTCTCCGCGTTGGAACCCGCGAAGTCGAGGTAGGCGACGGTCACTTCGTCCAGCACCGCGAAGCTGCCCGTGAGGCCCTTGGGGGACAGGTTGACCGTGCCGTCGCCGGCCAGGGGAGCGGTGGCGGTGAAGAAGAGGGGCTGCGCCTCGATGAAGGTGCGGAGTCTGCCGTCTATGCGCTCATAAGTCTTTCCCATGTCTAACGATTATGGGGGTGCGGGACGCGCCGGGCGGGACCAACCAGCAAGATTGACGAATCATGCAGAGTTCTGCATACTCATGCATGACAGTGATCGTACGGTGAGGAGCGACCCAAGTGAGCAGCAACAGCGGTGACGTCCGGCTCTGGGGCGGCCGTTTCGCCGACGGTCCCGCCGAGGCCCTGGCGAAGCTGTCCGCGTCCGTCCACTTCGACTGGCGGCTCGCGCCCTACGACATCGCCGGTTCGCGTGCCCACGCGCGCGTGCTGCACAAGGCCGGGCTGCTCACCGAGGACGAGCTGACCCGGATGATCGCCGGGCTCGACCGGCTGGAGGCGGACGTCGCCGACGGCTCCTTCACCGGCACCATCGCCGACGAGGACGTCCACACGGCCCTGGAGCGCGGGCTGCTGGAGCGGCTCGGTCCGGACCTCGGCGGCAAGCTGCGCGCCGGCCGGTCCCGCAACGACCAGGTGGCGACCCTCTTCCGGATGTACCTGCGGGACCACGCCCGGACCGTCGGCGGTCTGATCGCCGACCTCCAGGACGCGCTGATCGGCCTCGCCGAGGCCCACCCGGACGTCGCCATGCCGGGCCGCACCCACCTCCAGCACGCCCAGCCGGTGCTCTTCGCCCACCACGTGCTCGCCCACGCCCAGGCGCTGGGCCGGGACGCCGAGCGGCTGCGCCAGTGGGACGAGCGCACGGCCGTCTCCCCCTACGGCTCGGGCGCGCTCGCGGGCAGCAGCCTCGGCCTGGACCCGGAGGCCGTCGCCCGCGATCTCGGCTTCGAGCACGGCAGCGCCGGGAACTCCATCGACGGGACGGCCTCGCGCGACTTCGTCGCCGAGTTCGCCTTCATCACCGCGATGATCGGCGTCAACGTCTCCCGGATCGCCGAGGAGATCATCATCTGGAACACGAAGGAGTTCTCCTTCGTCACCCTCCACGACGCCTTCTCCACCGGCTCCTCGATCATGCCGCAGAAGAAGAACCCCGACATCGCCGAGCTGGCCCGCGGCAAGTCCGGGCGGCTGATCGGCAACCTGACCGGCCTGATGGCGACCCTCAAGGCGCTCCCGCTCGCGTACAACCGCGACCTCCAGGAGGACAAGGAGCCGGTCTTCGACTCCATCGACCAGCTGGAGGTCCTGCTCCCGGCCTTCACCGGCATGATGGCCACCCTCACCGTGCACCGCGAGCGGATGGAGGAGCTGGCCCCGGCCGGGTTCTCGCTCGCCACCGACATCGCCGAGTGGCTGGTCAAGCAGGGCGTGCCGTTCCGCGTCGCGCACGAGGTGGCCGGCGAGTGCGTGAAGGTCGCCGAGGCCGACGGCAAGGAGCTGGACGAGCTGACCGACGAGCAGTTCGCCAAGATCTCCGAGCACCTCACCCCCGAGGTGCGCACCGTCCTCAACGTCCCCGGCGCCCTCGCCTCCCGCGACGGCCGCGGCGGCACGGCGCCCAGCGCGGTCGCCGTACAGCTCGCCGAGGTGAAGGCGGACGTGGCGGCCCAGCACGCCTGGGCGGACGCCAAGAAGTAGCGGCGGGCCGTAGAGGCCGACAGCGGCGGGCAGCAGCAGCCGGTGTGCCCGAGGGGCATCGCGGTTACGTTGGTCAACAGCTCAGCAGCTCAACAGCTTCAGCAGTCGACCGAACGGAGCCCGCGATGCCCTTCGCCCGCCTGGCCGCGGCGACCACCCCCACCTGTCACATCGGGCTGGGTCTCGCCGCCGTCGGCCGCCCCGGCTACATCAACCTCGGCCGCGACCGGGACCTGCCGGCCGACCGCACCGTCGAGGCGTTGCGCGAACGCACCCACGACCTCCTCGACGCCGCCTACGCGCAGGGCGTGCGCTACTTCGACGCGGCCCGCTCCTACGGCCGTTCGGAGGAGTTCCTCGCCGAGTGGCTCCGGGACCGCCCCGACGCCGACGACGTGGTGGTCGGCAGCAAGTGGGGCTACACCTACACGGCCGACTGGTCCACCGAGGCCGAGAAGCACGAAATCAAGGACCACGGCGTCGCCACCTACGACCGCCAGCGCGCCGAGACCGACGCCCTGCTCGGCGACCGGCTCGACCTGTACCAGATCCACTCGCTCACCCCGGACAGCCCCGCCCTCACCGACAAGGAGCTGCACGCCAGGCTGGCCGAGGCCGCCGCGCAGGGCAGCACCGTCGGCTTCTCCACCAGCGGCCCCGCCCAGGCCGACGCCATCCGCGCCGCGCTCGCTGTCACTGTCGACGGCGAGCCCCTCTTCCGCACCGTCCAGTCGACGTACAACGCGCTGGAGACCTCCGCCGGACCCGCGCTGGCCGAGGCGCACGAGGCCGGGCTGACCGTGCTCGTCAAGGAGGGCATGGCCAACGGCCGCCTCGCGGAGCCGCACGCCCCCGACGTCCTGAAGGCGGTCGCCGAGGAGACGGCCCTGGGCTGCGACGCGGTCGCCCTCGCCCTGGTCCTGCGGCAGCCCTGGGCCGGTGTCGTCCTGTCCGGCGCGGCGACGGTCAACCAGCTCGGCTCCAACCTGCACGCCGCGGTGGTCGACCTCGACGACGACCAGGTGGCGCGCCTGGGCGCACTCGCCGAGGACCCGCACGCGTACTGGGAGCGCCGCGGCGGGCTGCCCTGGCACTGACGCACCGACCGGACCGCCACCGGCCCGCAGAATCCGTGGCCGCCCCGTGAGGTGAGTCACGCATGCCCAGTATGAGGCAAGAATGTCTCATGTGGGTTATCGTTGTCTCATGGCCGTCGATCGTGAACAGGTACTGCGCAGCGCCGCGACCCTGCTGACCCGGAAGTCCACCGCCACCATGGACGAGGTCGCCAGGGCCGCCGGCCTCAGCCGGGCCACGCTGCACCGGCACTTCGCCGGACGCGACGCCCTCGTCCGCGCACTGGAGTCGCTCGGCATCGCCGAGTGCGAGGCCGCCCTCGCGGCGGCCCGCACCGACGAGGGCCCGGCGGCCGACGCGGTGCGCCGACTGGTCCGCGAGATGGAACCCTCCGCCGGTCTGCTCGCCTTCCTCTACACCGAGAACCAGCTGTTCGAGGGCGAGGAGCAGAACGAGGGCTGGACCCGCATCGACACCGGGCTGACCGAGCTGTTCCGCAGGGGCCAGGAGGGCGGCGAGTTCCGCATCGACCTCACGCCCGCCTGGCTCACCGAGGCGCTGTACGGCCTGCTGGCCTCCGGCGCCTGGGCGGTGGCCGAGGGCCGCGTGGCCCGCAACGACTTCACCCACATGATCGTCGAGCTGCTGCTCGGCGGCGCACTCCGGAGAGAGGAACCATGACCCGCACCCTGCGGCCGGCCCACCCGACCGAGGCGGTGAAGCGCCCCGGCCGCTGGCTGGCGCTGTCCGTCCTGGTGCTGGCCGTGCTGCTGGTGGCCGTCGACGCGACCGTCCTCGGTCTCGCGACCCCCTACATCAGCGAGGACCTCGCGCCCTCCGGCACGCAGCTGCTCTGGATCGGCGACGTCTACTCCTTCGTCATCGCCGGCCTGCTCGTCTCCATGGGCAGCCTCGGCGACCGCATCGGCCGCAAGCGGATCCTGCTCGTCGGCGCCACCGCGTTCGGCGCGATCTCCGTCCTCAACGCCTACGCGCACACCCCCGAGCTCATGATCCTCGCCCGGGCCCTGCTCGGCGTCGCGGGCGCCACCCTGATGCCCGCCACCCTCGCCCTGATCCGCAACCTCTTCCACGACCCGCGTGAACGCAGCCTCGCCGTCGGCATCTGGGGCGCGGCCGCCTCCGCCGGCGCGGCGGTCGGTCCGGTCGTCGGCGGGTTCCTGCTGGAGCACTTCTGGTGGGGCTCCGTCTTCCTGATCAACCTGCCCGTGATGGCCGTCCTGGTCGTCGTCGGCGTGAAAATGCTGCCCGAGTCCCGCAACCCGAACCCGGGCCCCTGGGACCTGGCCAGCGTCGCCCTGTCCCTGATCGGGATGGTCGGTGTCGTGTACGCCGTCAAGGAGACCGCCGCCCACGGGTTCGCCTGGACCACGCTCGCCGCGGGCCTGCTGGGCGCCGCCGCGCTCTACGGCTTCGTCCGCCGCCAGCTGACCATGCCGGTCCCGCTGCTCGACATGCGGCTGTTCCGCAACCGGGGCTTCAGCGGCGCGGTCCTGGCCGACCTGCTGACCATCCTGGGCCTGTCGGGGCTGGTGTTCTTCCTCTCCCAGTACCTGCAACTCGTCCAGGGCAGGCGGCCCTTCGAGGCGGGCCTGGCCGAACTGCCCGCCGCCGTCGGCGCGGTGGTGGCCGGTCTGATCGCGGGCCGCGCGGCCCGGCGCTTCTCGGTCCGTGCCGTGGTCTCCGGCGGGCTCGCCGCCGTCGGCCTCGCCCTCGCCGCGCTGACCGTCATCGGCCAGCACACCGGCTATCCGCTGCTCGGTGCGGCCCTGCTGGTCGTCGGCCTCGGCGCGGGCTTCGCCTTCACCGTCACCGCCGACGTGATCCTCTCCAGCGTCCCCGGGGAACAGGCGGGCGCCGCCTCGGCGGTCTCCGAGACGGCGTACGAACTCGGCGCCGCGCTCGGCATCGCGGTGCTGGGCTCCATCGTGACCGGCGTCTACCGCGACTTCACCGGACCCGCGGGCACTCCGGACGCCGCCCACGAGTCGCTGGGCGGCGCGGTGGAGGCCGCCGCCCGCCTCCCCGGCCCCGCCGGCCAGGCGCTGCTGGACTCCGCCCGGCAGGCCTTCGTCGACGGCCTGACCCTCGCGGCGGGCGTCGGTGCCGCCGTGCTCCTGGCCGCCGCCGCGGCGTCCTGGTACCTGCTGCGCGGCCAGCGCCTGGAGGACGGGGTGGAACACCCCGGCCTGGAGGACGGGGTGGAACACCCCTAGCCCGGGGCGCGGAAACGCGATACGGCGGACCGCTCACCGAGCGGTCCGCCGTATCGCGTGCGGGGGTCGGCGGTGCTACGCCGCCTTCGCCTTGCTCGCGTACATGTCCACGTACTCCTGGCCCGACAGCCGCATGACCTCCGTCATCACCGAGTCGGTCACCGCCCGCAGCACATAGCGGTCGCGGTCCATGCCCTCGTAGCGGGAGAACTCCATCGCCTCGCCGAAGCGGACCGTGACCCGGCCCGGCCGGGGCAGACCCGCGCCGCCCGGCTGGAGCTTGTCGGTGCCGATGACGGCGAACGGCACCACCGGGGCGCCCGTCATCAGGGTGAGCCGGGCGATACCGGTGCGGCCGCGGTAGAGGCGGCCGTCGGGGGAGCGCGTGCCCTCCGGGTAGATACCGAAGACGTGGCCCTCCTCCAAGATGCGGCGGCCGGTCATCAGCGCCGCCACCCCGCCCCGGCCGCCGTCCCGGTCGACCGGGACCATGCCGACCCCGGTGAAGAACCAGGCCATCAGCCGGCCCTTGAGGCCCTTGCCGGTGACGTACTCGTCCTTGCCGATGAAGAAGACCTGCCGGTCGCAGGTCAGGGGCATGATCACCGAGTCGATGAAGGTGAGGTGGTTGCCGGCCAGGATCACCGGACCGTCGCCCGGGATGTTCTCCACACCCTCCACCCGTGTGCGGAACATCAGGCGCATGATCGGACCGAGCACTGCCTTGATGAACACGAAGCGGGACAACGTGGCCCTCCGGTGTCGGGGATGCGGTATGAGTCTGTGCAGGTGAGGACATTACTCGCGGCCCGGGGGATCACGCACCTCGGGTCACCCGGGCCCGGTGCGTCCAACGGCGCGTATGGACGCGTATTGACGCGTGTTCACCGGGTACGGCCGGGATCGAAGCACACACGACACCCGGTCCGCGTGAGGCGCGCCGCCCGGGGGACGCCACCGGGCCTGTGTCCTTCGCGTACCCCGCCACGCCGCCGCCAAGCCGACGCCACGTCAGCCGTCCAGCCCCACACGACACCTCAGTGCACCCGCGTGTTCCGGCCGCGGTCTCCCGCTCGTCATGTACGCGCCCCTACGATCGGCGCGCACGGGACGGTCAACGGCAGGAGGACCCCATGGGAACGCAGGAGTCGGACGAGCGGGCGGGCGGCGGCACCGGACGGCGGGCGCTCCTCGGGGCGGCGGTGCTCGGCGCGGGCGGAGCGGTACTCGGCCTGCCCGGCACGGCCAGAGCCGCAGGCACCCGGCACGGCGGCGGGGTCGGGAGCCTGCCCGTGCCGACCGTCATCGGTCACCGCGGTGCCAGCGGCTACCGCCCCGAGCACACCTTCGGCTCCTACGAACTGGCCCTCGACATGGGCGCCGACATCGTCGAGGCCGGTGACCTGGTCCCCACGAAGGACGGCCACCTCGTCTGCCGGCACGAGCCGGAGATCGGCGGCACCACGGACGTCGCCGACCACCCGGAGTTCGCCGACCGCAAGCGCACCAAGCTGCTCGACGGGGTCTCCACCACCGGCTGGTTCACCGAGGACTTCACGCTCGCCGAGCTGAAGACGCTCCGCGCCACCGAGCGCATCCCGGCCAACCGCCCGCACAACACCCTCTACGACGGCCGCTGGGAGATCCCCACCTTCGAGGAGGTGCTGCGCTGGCAGAACGAGCAGACCCGCAGGCGCGGCAAGCAGGTCTGGATCTACCCGGAGCTCAAGCACCCCACCTACTTCCGCAAGCTCGGCCTCGGCACGGAGGAGCGCCTGGCACGGCTGCTGCGCAAGTACGGCAAGGACCGCAAGAACTCGCCCGTCATCATCCAGTCCTTCGAGCCCACCAGCATCCAGCGGATGAACAAGCTGGTCGGCAACCCCCTCGCCGTCCTGCTGTCGGGCGCGAACAGCCGTCCCTGGGACTTCGTCGAGACCGGCGACCCGCGCACCACGGCCGACCTCGTCACGCCCAAGGGCCTCAAGGAGATCGCCTCCTACGCGCAGGGCATAGGCCCCACCCTCGACCTGATCATCCCCAAGGACTCCGCCGGGCGGCTCACCGAGCCGACGACGCTCGTCCGCGACGCACACCGGGCGGGCCTGATCCTGCACCCGTACACCATGCGCAACGAGAACCCCTTCCTGCCCGCCGAGTTCCGCAAGGGCAGCGACCCCGACGGCTACGGCGACGTCTTCGGCGCGTTCCGGGCGTACTTCGCCACCGGCATCGACGGCGTCTTCACCGACAACCCGGACACCGGCGTGCTGGCCCGCGAATACTTCGTCAACGGCGTCAACGGCGTCAACGGCGTCAACGGCTGAGCGCACACCCCCGGTTGGGGTGACCTTCGGCCGTCCGGGCAACCCGCCGCCCGGGCGGCCGCGTCGATGTGCATATGACGGACGACCTGGTCACCTCCCTGCGCCCCCTGCTCACCGCCGAGGCCTCGGCCGAGGCATATGCGTCCGGAGCCGAGCCCGGCGACCTGGAACAGGCCGTCTGGCTGCGCCTGCTGGAACGCCTGGAGGCCGACGGCCCGCCCCCCGACCCGCACCGCTGGCTGCGCAGCGCCGTGCGCACCGAGGCCCGCCGCACCCGCCGCAGGGCCCGTCACGAGCGGCCGTACGGGACCGAACCCGCCGGTGTCGCCGCGTACGCGTACGCGTACGAGCCGGAGCGGATCGCGCTCACCGCGGCCCGGCACCGCGCCCTGCGCGAGGCCGTGCGCCGGCTGCCCGGGCGCTGCCCCCGGCTGATGGAGGCCCTGTTGTCACCCAGAGACCTCACATACCGGGAAATCGCGGGGGAGTTGGGTATCTCACAGGGCAGTCTTGGTCCGGAACGCTCCCGATGTCTGGGATGTCTGCGTCGATTGCTGACGCCGGAGGTTGCGGCCGGCTGAGGACGGGGATAGGAGTGGGGGACCACAGGTGATCAGGTGAGCGGGAGGCATGCGCACATGGGCATGAGCGTGACCATCTCGGCGGCGACCGAACAGGATGCCGAGCAGATCTTCCGGCTGCAGTACCTCTGCTTCCAGAGCGAGGCGGCGCTGTACGCCAACTACCGCATCGACCCGCTCGTCCAGACCCTGGACTCCGTGCGCCAGGAGGTCGCCGCCGACTGCGTCTTCGTGGCGCGGCTCGGCGACGAGGTCGTCGGCTCGGTGCGGGGGCGGGTGACCGAGGACGGGGCGGCGTCCATCGGCAAGCTCTGCGTCCACCCCCGCCTCCAGGGACACGGCATCGGTGCCCGGCTGCTGCGGGCCGCCGAGTCCACCCTGGGCGGGGAGCGCGGTGCCAAGCGGTTCCGGCTGCACACCGGGCACCGCAGCGAGAGCAACCTGCGGCTGTACCGCCGGGTCGGCTACGAGACGGTCGGGACCGCCGAGGGTGCCGACGGCGTACCCATGATCGTCCTGGAGAAGCCGGCCGGGACGTACGCGACCACGGCCTGAGGGCACCACGGCCCGAGGGCACCGCGGCCCGAGGGCGACCGCCCGGCGACCGCCGGGCCCCGCGACCGCTACGCGGTGCGGGCCCGGCGCAGCCAGTACAGGGCCGACAGCGGCAGCAGCACCGGAATGAAGAGGTACCCCATCCCGTAGTCCGACCACACGGTCGTGTCGGCGAAGGCGGACGGCTCCACCAGTGTCCAGGTGCCGACGGTCAGCACGCCCGCCAACTCGGCGGCGCAGCACACCTGCGCGGCTTTGCGGGCCGTCTCGCCGCCGCGCACCAGGGTGTACGTGATGAATCCGTAGACGACGCCCGCGAGAGCCGACAGCGAGTAGGCGAGCGGGGCCCGGTCGAAGTCCGTCGCGATCTGGTACGCGGACCGCGACACCGCGCCGACGACCATCACGCCGTACAGCCACACCAGCAGGATGCCGGGCCCGCCGATCAGCCGCTGCCCGGCCCGCTTCTCCTCCGTGGCCACCACGTCAGCCTCCCCAGATGTCGAACAGCCGCACCTCGAGGACGGCGAGGACGACACCGCCGGCCGCGACCGTCACCGAACCCCAGCGGGTGCGCTCGGCCAGCGACATGAACCCCGCCGCCGGCACACAGGCGAAGGCACCCAGCAGATACGCCACGAAGATCGTCGTGCCCTGCTCCGGTTCCTCGCCCCGCGCCAGCTGCACGATGCCGACCACCAGCTGGATCAGCGCCAGCGCCGAGACCGCGGCCATGCCGATGAAGTGCCAGTCCTTCGTCGGCTGGTCGCGATAGGCGGCCCAGCCGCACCAGGCGGCCAGCAGCAGTGCGGCGACGCCGGTCACCAGCGTCAGGACGTCAAGCATGGCAGCGAGCCTATTACGGCTGAAAAGGGCCGCGGTCCCCGGCCCCGTAGGGTCGGGGGCATGAAGCTCCACGCACAGGCCCTCCTGTTCGACAACGACGGCACCCTCGTCTCCTCCCTGGAATCCGTGCGCCGCTGCTGGACGCGCTGGGCCGTCGAGTACGGGATCACCGCCGAGCGGTTCGGGCAGGTGGAACTGCACGGCCGGCCGGCCGCCGAGATAGCCGCCGACCTGCTGCCCACCGCGAGGGTCGCCGAGGCGGTCGCGCGGATCGAACAGCTGGAGGTCGAGGACGTGCCGGGCGGGGGCGTGCGCCTGCTGCCCGGCACCCGCAACTTCCTCGACGCGCTCCCGGCAGACCGCTGGGCCGTCGTCACCTCTGCCACCCGGCGCCTCGCCGAGGCCCGCCTCGACGCCGTCGGCATCCTCCCCAAGACTCTGATCGCCGCCGACGACATCACCCGCGGCAAGCCCGACCCCGAGCCCTACCTGCTCGGCGCCCGCGCCTTGGGCGTCGACCCGGCCGACTGCGTCGTCTTCGAGGACGCCCCCGCCGGGCTCCAGGCCGGCCGCGCCGCCGGCATGCGGACCGTGGCGTTGGCCACAACCCACCGGGCCGACGAACTCGACGCCGACCTCGTCGTCACCGACCTCTCGGCCTTGTCGGCACTGGCCACCGAGGACGGAGTCGAGATCACCGTCCGGGGCTGATCCGCGCCGTCCGCGACCACCCACCGTCCACCGCTGTCCAGTATCCGGACAGCGGTCTCCGGACAGGGCCGTAGGTCTGCTTTACTGATCCGCATGAGCACCACGAGCGACCGCACCCCTGCGACCGAGGCGACCACGACGCCCGGTGCTCGTTGTATGTGCCTTCGAATGTGCGCCTTCTAGAGGGCCCCCGCACCACCTGAGCCTCGCGCCCCGAAGCGAGCGCCCGCGCCTGTCCGCCCGCGCCCGACGCGCACGCGGCCGAGCCACGCCCCCGCGCACACGTTTCTCCCCGGTCCCACCGCCATGGCGCACCGCCACCGCGAGAACCGTGCCGCGTTCCGAAGGGCCCAAGAACCCGAAGAACACCGCCCCGTGCCCGGCGCACACCACCGCGCCGCGCACTCGACAGTGACGGAAACCCACGTGATCACCACATCGGGCCTCACCAAGGTCTATCGTTCACGCGGCCGCGAGGTCACCGCCCTGGACGGCGTCGACCTGCACGTCCGCGAGGGCGAGGTGTACGGCGTCATCGGCCAGTCCGGCGCCGGCAAGTCCTCGCTCATCCGCTGCGTCAACCTCCTGGAGCGCCCCACCGCCGGCACGGTCACCGTCGCCGGGCAGGACCTCACCGCGCTGGCCGGCCGCGGCCCCCGCGCGGGCCGGGAACTGCGGCAGGCGCGCAGCCGCATCGGCATGGTCTTCCAGCACTTCAACCTGCTCTCCTCGCGGACCGTCCAGGACAACGTCGAACTGCCGCTGGAGATCCTCGGCAAGTCCGGGAAGGAACGTTCCCGCAAGGCGCTGGAGCTGCTCGACCTCGTCGGTCTCGCCGACAAGGCGGGTGCCTACCCCGCCCAGCTCTCCGGCGGCCAGAAGCAGCGCGTCGGCATCGCCCGCGCCCTGGCCGGCGACCCCAAGGTCCTCCTCTCCGACGAGGCCACCAGCGCCCTCGACCCGGAGACCACCCGCTCCATCCTCCAGCTGCTGCGCGACCTGAACCGGCAGCTCGGGCTGACCGTCCTCCTCATCACCCACGAGATGGACGTCGTCAAGAGCATCTGCGACTCGGCGGCCCTCATGGACCGGGGCCGCGTCGTCGAGTCCGGCACGGTCGGCGAACTGCTCGCCACCCCGGGCTCCGAACTGGCGGCCGCGCTCTTCCCGGTCGGCGGCGACGCCACCGGCGACGACCGCACCGTCCTCGACGTGACCTTCCACGGCGAGGCCGCCACCCAGCCCGTCATCTCCCAGCTGTCGCGCACCTACAACATCGACATATCGATCCTGGGCGCCGCCATCGACACCGTCGGCGGCCTCCAGATCGGCCGGATGCGCATCGAACTGCCCGGCCGCTACGAGGACAACGTCGTGCCCGTCGGCTTCCTGCGCGAACAGGGTCTGCAGATCGACGTGGTGAACGAGACGCCGGAGACGCCGGCGACACCGGCCCAGTCGGCTTCGCTGGTGAAGGAAGGTGCCAAGTGACCTGGTCGCAGATGCAGCCGCTGCTGGAGCAGGCCTCCTGGGAAACCCTGATCATGGTCGGCTGGTCCACCCTGATCGCCGTCGTCGCCGGTCTGCCGCTCGGCGTGCTCCTCGTCCTCACCGACCGGGGCGGCCTGCTGCAGAACGTCGTGGTCAACAAGGTCATCGGGCAGATCGTGAACATCGGCCGCTCGATGCCGTTCATCATCCTCATGGTCGCGCTGATGAGCTTCACCCGCTGGGTCACCGGCACCACCATCGGCAGCGAGGCCGCGATCGTGCCGCTCGCCATCGGCGGCATCCCGTTCTTCGCACGGCTCGTCGAGA
The DNA here is from genome assembly GCF_042893535.1 of Streptomyces sp. NPDC001599. Classification (NCBI taxonomy): domain Bacteria; kingdom Bacillati; phylum Actinomycetota; class Actinomycetes; order Kitasatosporales; family Streptomycetaceae; genus Streptomyces; species Streptomyces sp. NPDC001599. The sequence goes on along the minus strand of NZ_JBIAVA010000002.1, from coordinate 201,101 downwards.
CCGCCGTGCGCGAGGTCGACGGAGGGCTCGTCGAGGCCGTCCAGTCCATGGGCGGCAACACCTGGACCATCGTCCGCAAGGTGCTGGTCCCCGAGGCGCTCCCGTCGCTGATCGCCAGCACCACCACCACCGTCATCGCCCTCATCGGCTACTCCGCCATGGCCGGCACCGTCGGCGGCGGCGGCCTCGGCGACCTCGCCGTCCGCTACGGCTACCAGCGCTTCGAACCCGACTTCATGTGGATCACCGTCGCGCTCCTGGCCGTCGCCATCTCGCTCATCCAGTTCGCCGGCGACTACGCGGCCCGCACCCTGCACCGCCGCGGCGGACGCGGCGGAACGGCCCCCAGGCTCCGGCTGCTCAGGGCCAAGGAGCCCGCCGCGGCCGACGTCGGCAAGGTCGCCTGACCGCGCCCCCACAGACTCCCCGCCGTACCGGGCGGGGCCGCACCACCTCAGGAAAGGCACTTTTCGTGCGTAACACCGCCAAGTTCACCACCGCCGTCCTCGCCGCCGGAGCCCTCACCCTGGGCCTGACCGCCTGCGGCTCCGAGGACTCCGCCTCCGACACCTCAGGACCGCTGGTCGTCGCCGCGACGCCCGTCCCGCACGCCGAGATCCTCAACTACGTCAAGGACAACCTGGCGAAGAAGGAGGGCCTCGACCTCGAGGTCAAGGAGTTCACCGACTACGTCACGCCGAACACGGCGACGGAGGACGGCTCGGTGGGCGCCAACTACTTCCAGACCGAGCCCTACCTCACGGACTTCAACAAGAAGAACGGCACCCACCTGAAGTCCGTCGCCTCGGTGCACCTGGAGCCCCTCGGCCTCTACTCCAAGAAGGCCGACAAGGTCGGTGACCTGAAGAACGGCGCGACCATAGCCCTGCCCAACGACACGGTCACGGAGGCCCGCGCCCTGCAGCTGCTGGCCTCGGAGGGGCTGCTCACCCTCAAGGACGGCGCCGGCAACTCGGCGACGACCGCCGACATCACCAAGAACCCGAAGAACCTCGAGTTCAAGGAGCTGGAGGCGGCCCAGACCCCCCGTTCCCTCAACGACGTCGACGCTGCCGTCATCAACGGCAACTACGCCCTGGAGGCGGACCTCAAGCCCGCGAAGGACGCCCTCGTACTGGAGTCCGCCGAGAACAACCCGAACGTCAACCTCCTCGTCGTCAAGGAGGGCCAGGAGGACGACCCGCGGGTGAAGAAGCTCGCCAAGCTCCTCACCTCGCCCGAGGTGAAGAAGTTCATCGAGGACAACTACGCCGGGTCCGTGCTCCCCTCCTTCTGAGCCGAACCCCGCGCCACCCACCGGGTCCGCTCCCTGCACACGGGGGCGGACCCGGTGGTGTGGTTGAGTGCTTTCATGCTGCATGCTGGGCAGTTCGAGCAGGCCCTGACGGTTACACAGGTTACGGAGCGGCGCATGACGAGCACCTTCCCCAACATCTCCATCAGCACGGAGCGGTTGGTGCTGCGCCCCCTCGACGAGGACGACGTCCCCGCGCTGGCCGCGATGATGAACGACGAGCAGGTCGCCGCCTGGACCCACGTCCCCCAGCCCTTCACCGAGGACAACGCCGCCACCTGGATCGGCGAGTACGCCCCCGCCGAGCGCACCGCCGGCCGGGGACTCGACCTCGCCGTCACCGAGTTCCTCACCCAGCGACTGGTCGGCATCGTCCAGCTGACCAAGACCAACTGGCACGTACGCTCCACCGAACTCTCCTACATAGTCGCCCCCTGGGCCCGGGGTGAGGGGTACGCGTCCGAGGCGGCGCTCGCCACCGCCCAGTGGCTCTTCGGCGACCAGAAGTTCGAACGCGTCGAGCTGCGCACCGCGGCCGACAACACCGCCTCCCAGCAGGTCGCCCAGAAGATCGGCTGCATCAGCGAGGGCGTGCTGCGCGGCGCCTGCATAGCCCGCGTACGCACCGACGACGGCGTCTGGACGGACGTACGCACCGACTTCATCGTGTGGAGTCTGCTGCCGGAGGACCTGGAGGGCGCCACCGGACAGCTGACCGACGCCGACGGTTTCACCACCTTCACCGACTGGAACTGATACACGGGGGGCGTCCGGCGCCACCACCCCGGACCCAGGCCGCACCAGGTACCCTCACGGGGCGCGCCCGCGACGGTTCCGCGACCACGACCTGCGAAAACCCTGGAGACTGACGACGATGGCCGACCGGGTCACGGTGATCGGCTGGGACGGTTCGCCGCTGACCGCCGCGGCACGCTCCGCACTGGGCGCCGCCACCCTGGTGGCCGGCGCCGCCCACCACCTGGCACTTCCCGAGGTACCGCCCGCCGCCGAACGCATCCGCCTCGGCAGCGTCGCCCTTGCCGCCCGCCGACTCGCCGCGCACCGCGGCACGACGGTCGTGCTGGCCGACGGCGACCCCGGCTTCTTCGGCGTCGTACGCACCCTGCGGGCCCCCGAGTTCGGCCTGGAGGTGGAGGTCGTCCCCGCCGTCTCCTCCGTGGCCGCCGCCTTCGCCCGCGCCGGGATGCCCTGGGACGACGCCCAGGTGGTCGTCGCCCACCCCCGCACCCTGCGACGCGCGGTGAACGTGTGCCGGGCCCACGCCAAGGTCGCGGTCCTCACCTCACCGGGCGCCGGACCGGCCGAGCTCGGCCTGCTGATGGAGGGCGTCCACCGCACCTTCGTCATCTGCGAGGAACTCGGCACCACCCGCGAACGCGTCACCGTCGTCACCTCCGACAAGGCCGCCGACCACACCTGGCGCGACCCGAACGTCGTCATCGTGGCCGGCGGCAGCACCGGCCCGGCCACCGCGGGCGACGGCACCGGCTGGATCGCCGGCCGCGACCCCGCCACGGGACCGCGCGGCTGGTCCCTGCCCGCCGCGGCGTACGGCGGTGAACTGGGCGAGGGCGAGGCCGACCTGCTCCGCACCGCCCAACTCGCCCGGCTCGGGCCCCGCCTCGGCGACCTCGTGTGGGACATCGGCTGCGGCAGCGGTGCCTTCGCCACCGAGGCCGCCCGTGCCGGCGCCGCCGTCATCGCGGTCGACCGGGACCCCGACGCCTGCGCCCGCACCGAGGCCACCGCACGGCAGTTCGGCGTCCAGCTCCAGACCGTGCACGGCAACGCCCCCCACGTCCTGGAGGACCTCCCCGAACCGGACGTCGTCCGGGTCGGCGGCGGGGGAGCGGCCGTGGTCTCCGCGGTCGCCGACCGCCGCCCGCAGCGCATCGTCGCGCACGCCGCGACCCGCGACGCGGCCGAACTCGTGGGCAGGGACCTGACGGAGCACGGGTACCGCGTCGAGTGCGCCCTGCTGCAGTCCGTCGGACTCGACACCCGGGCCTGGACGGAGACGGAGCGGAGCGTCGCGTTCCTGCTCAGCGGAGAGATCGTGCGGCGCGAAGCACCCCGCTGAGGACCGACGAGGACGGCGCCCCGTGATCGGTTGTTCATACCGCGCGGGGTAGGCTGGCGGATTGTTGTACCGCATGCGGACACCCGGCAGTTCGTCAGCCGATGTCCGTAAAAACCCGCACCTTCGGGGGCGGGTGTGGTACGGCAGAACCGGAGGACGCGCAACGTGGCGCAGTCCACAGCGGGCCGTCGCGGATCAAGCTGTCGTGGCGGGGGGACGACCGCGACAATGGCACTCAATGGCTTTGTCGTCTTTTCCCGCGGGTCGTTCGTGCCGCTGGGCACGCCCGCTCGTTCTTCACTACGGGCGGTCGGTGCGCCGTCCCGGGTGAGCTGGTCGTAGAAGCACTAACCGATGGGCGAGGGGTTACGCATGACCGACACCGGCCAGATCCCGGGCGAGGGGCTGCCGGAGAACGCAGGCATGGTGGAGCAGCCGGGCGTCCCCGCACCCGGCGCGTACACCTACCTCTCCGAGGCCACCGCCGAGGACGAGGACCTGTTGTTGCTGCCGGGAGCCCAGAGTGCCTGGGGCAACGAGGTCGCGCCGCCGGCGCCGGAGCCGGTCGTCGAGACCGTGCACCAGCCCGGACCGCACGAGATGTCCGGCCGTGACAGCGGCTCGGTCGACCTCGGCGGCGTCCGCCTGCCCGACCCGGCGCAGGACCCCGCGTCCGCCCCGGTCCCGGCGCGCAGGCCCCTCCACCTCGGTCCGCCGATCCCGGACACCTCCGCCAGCCCGGTCCGCTCCCTCGCCGACCGCGGCCCCGCCGACGCGCCGGTACGGCATCCCGGCCCGCCGACCGCGGGGCCCGAGTACCTCGACGTGCCGCAGGCCGCCGTACCGACTCCGCAGGCGGCGGCACCCTGGGGAGCACAGACGGCGCCGCAGGCCCAGGAGGTCCCGGTGAACGCCGGGGCGGGGCATGCGGAAACGGTTGTTCCGGTACCGGAGCAGCAGCCGGCCGAGCCGGTGGGCGCGGCCCAGGCACTCGTGACCCGCGTCGCCACGGAGGCCGTGGCGGCGACCGGCGGGACGCCCGCGGGCACCGGGGAGCCCGGCGAACCGCAGGAGGCGCCCGCACCGGAGGCGCCCGCACCGGAGGCGCCCGCACCGGAGGCGGCGCACACCGACGCGGAGCAACCGGTCGGTCCCGCGGCGGAAGCCGTACCGGCGCCCGAGGCGGTCCCCGCGGAGCCCGTGACCCCCGTGACCGAGCCCGTTCGTGCGGCGACTGAGGACAACGCCGGGCCCGAGGAGGCGCTCGCGGTTCCGGAGGCCCAGGAGGCCCCCGCGCAGGCGGCTCCCGACGGAGCACCGGCGGAAGTCCCCGCGGAGGTACCCGCGGAAGCACCGCAGGAACTCGACGAACCCCCCGTGGCCGACGGCGTCCCGGAGGTGCCCGCGCCGCAGGAAGCGCCGTCCCCCGAGGCACCCGGGCCCGAACACGGAGACGCCCAGGCACCCGACGCGCCCGTGGCCGCCGCGGAGCCCGAGGTGTCGGCACCCGAAGCGGCCGTGTCCGAAGCGGCCGTGTCCGAAGCGGCCGTGTCCGGGGCCGCAGAACTCGAACCCGAGCCGTCCCCGGCTCCGGCTCCGGCTCCGGAGCAGCCCGCTCCGGTCCAGGTGGAGGCCGCGCAGCCGACGCCCCCGGAGGCACAGCCCGTCCCCGAGGAAGCGCCGAACCCGCAGCAGGACGTCCAGCCGGCGCCGCAGCCCGCCCAGGGACCCCAGTCCCTCATGGACGCCAACATGCGGCAGGAGCAAGACCAGGACGAGGAACAGGAGCAGGAGCAGGAAGAGGCCGTGGTCGTGGCCGACGGCCCCGCGGAGCCCGTAGGGGCGGAAGCGTCCGCCACCGGCGCGCGGGAGCCCGCGCCCGCACCGGCCCCCGTCGCCCAGGAACCGCATCCCGCCCAGCCCGTGGGCCAGTTCCTGCCCGTCGACGGCGGGCAGGTGCCCACGACCCCGCACCTCGCGCCCACCCCGCCCGAGGCAGTCCTGGTCCCGCCGGAGGCGTCCCCCGTACCGGAGCCCGGCGCTGCGGACCCGGTGGCCGAGGAGGCCGTCGCCGCGGTACCGGCGCCGCGCGAGGCCGACCCCGAACTCGTCCAGAGCGTCGACGACCTGGACACCCGGGGCGCCGGCGAGGACGACCACGTGCTTGAAGCCGCCGAGGCGACGGAAGCGCCCGACGCGGAGCCCGCGTCCCAGGAGGCCCGCGCCCCCCAGGAAGCGCCGCACGACGGGGGTCACGACGGGGGTACGGCAGGAGCCGCGGAAGCACCGCAGCCCGTCGGCCCCGCGGCCCCCGCCTACGACGACGCCGAGCGCGCGGCCGTACTCAAGGTCATGCGCGAGCGCCGCGACATCCGCAACGGCTTCCGCAGCGACCCCATCCCGCACGAGGTACTGCTCCGGGTCCTGGAGGCCGCCCACACCGCGCCCTCCGTCGGTCACTCGCAGCCCTGGGACTTCGTCGTCATCCGCTCCGCCGACACCCGTCGCGCCATGCACGAACTGGCGACGCGTCAGCGGGAGGCCTACGCCAAGTCGCTGCCCAAGGGCCGGGCCAAGCAGTTCAAGGAACTGAAGATCGAGGCCATCCTCGACACTCCGGTCAACATCGTCGTCACCGCCGACCCGACCCGCGGCGGCCGGCACACCCTCGGCCGCCACACGCAGCCGCAGATGGCGCCGTACTCCTCCGCGCTCGCCGTCGAGAACCTCTGGCTCGCCGCCCGCGCCGAGGGCCTCGGCGTCGGCTGGGTCAGCTTCTTCGACGAGCGCGAGATGGTCCGCGCCCTCGGCCTGCCCGAACACCTCGACATCGTCGCGTACCTGTGCGTCGGGTACGTCGACGAGTTCCCGGACGAGCCCGAGCTGATGCAGGCAGGCTGGTCCAAGCGCCGCCCGCTGTCCTGGGTGGTGCACGAGGAGACGTACGGCCGGCGCGCCCTGCCCGGCGAGGCGCCGCACGACCTGCTCGCCGAGACCGTCGCGCAGATCCGCCCGCTGGACGCCAAGGCGCTCGGCGAGGCGTGGGAGCGGCAGAAGCGGATGACCAAGCCGGCCGGCGCGCTCGGCATGCTGGAGATCATCTCCGCCCAGCTGTCCGGACTGTCCCGGCAGTGCCCGCCACCCATCCCGGAGCCCGCGGCCGTCGCCGTCTTCGCCGGTGACCACGGTGTGCACGCCCAGGGTGTCACCCCCTGGCCGCAGGAGGTCACCGCCCAGATGGTGGCCAACTTCCTGGGCGGGGGAGCGGTCTGCAACGCCTTCGCCACCCAGGTCGGCGCCGAGGTGTGCGTCGTGGACGTCGGTGTCGCCACCGACCTGCCCGCCACACCGGGCCTGCTGCCCCGCAAGGTGCGCGCGGGCACCTCCGACATGACCACCGGCGCCGCGATGACCCGCGAGGAGGCCAAGCAGGCCATCGAGGTCGGCATCGAGACCGCCCGCGACCTGGTGGCGGCCGGCAACAAGGCGCTGCTCACCGGCGAGATGGGCATCGCGAACACCACCGCGTCCGCCGCGCTCATCTCCGTCTTCACGGGCGCCGACCCGGCCGAGGTCACCGGCCGCGGCACCGGCATCAACGACGAGACGCTGGCCCGCAAGACCGAGGTCGTCCGCCGCGCCCTCGAACTCCACCAGCCGGACCCGGCCGACCCGATCGGCGTGCTCGCGGCGATCGGCGGCTTCGAGCACGCGGCCATGGTCGGTCTGCTGCTCGGCGGCGCCTCGCTGCGCACCCCGGTGATCCTGGACGGCGTCAGCGCCGGTGCCGCCGCCCTGGTGGCCCGCGCGATCGCCCCCGAGGTCCTCGCGGCCTGCATCGCCGGTCACCGCAGCGCCGAGCCCGGCCACGTCGCCGCGCTCAACAAGCTTGGCCTGCGTCCGCTGGTCGACCTGGACCTCCGCCTCGGCGAGGGAACCGGCGCGCTGCTCGCGCTCCCGATGGTGCAGAGCACCGCGCGGGCCATGCACGAGGTGGCGACGTTCGACTCGGCGGGGGTGACCGAGAAGTAGCGGTCGCACGACGCGGGGCCGGCAACCACGGTGCCGGGCCCCGCGTCGGCTGCCACGTTCCAGCCCGTCCGGCGACGGAGTCCATCACTGGGCCAGTGGTCCAATCACCGGACCACGTGGGCCCCACCGGCCACCCCGCCGTAAAATCCGCACGTCAGCGCCACCGCCGCAAGAGGAGCCGTCCCCTCATGGCCGAACACCCCGCCTACCCCGTAGGCCTCCGCCTCACCGGCCGTCGCGTGGTCGTCCTCGGCGGCGGACAGGTCGCCCAGCGCCGCCTGCCCGCCCTGATCGCGGCCGGCGCCGACATCCGCCTCCTCTCCCCGGAGGCGACCCCGTCCGTCGAGGCCATGGCGGACGCGGGTGAGATCACCTGGGAGAAGCGCCCCTACGCGGAGGGGGACCTCGCGGACGCCTGGTACGCCCTGATCGCCACCAGCGACACCGCGGCCAACAACGCCGCCTCCGCCGAGGCCGAGCGGCACCGCGTGTGGTGCGTCCGCTCCGACGATGCCGACCTGGCCACGGCCTGGACCCCGGCGACCGGACACAGCGAGGGCGTCACCGTCGCCGTGCTCACCACCGACGCGCGCCACCGCGACCCCCGCCACACCGCCGCCATCCGCGACGCCGTGGTGGAGGGCCTGCGCGACGGCACCCTCGTCGCCCCGCACCGGCGCACCCGCACACCCGGCGTCGCCCTGGTCGGCGGCGGCCCCGGCGACCCCGACCTGATCACCGTCCGCGGGCGGCGCCTGCTCGCCGAGGCCGACGTCGTCATCGCCGACCGGCTCGGCCCCCGCGACCTGCTCGCCGAGCTGCCGCCGCACGTCGAGGTCATCGACGCGGCCAAGATCCCGTACGGCCGCTTCATGGCCCAGGAGGCCATCAACAACGCCCTGATCGAGCACGCCAAGCAGGGCAAGTCGGTCGTACGGCTGAAGGGCGGCGACCCGTTCGTCTTCGGCCGGGGCATGGAGGAGGCGCAGGCGCTGGCCGAGGCGGGTATCGCGTGCACCGTCGTCCCCGGCATCTCCAGCACCATCTCGGTCCCCGGCGCGGCCGGCATCCCGGTCACCCACCGGGGCGTCGCCCACGAGTTCACCGTGGTCAGCGGGCACGTCGCCCCCGACGACGCGCGTTCCCTGGTCGACTGGCCGTCCCTGGCCAAGCTGACCGGCACGCTTGTGATCCTCATGGGCGTCGACAAGATCGGCAAGATCGCCGGGACCCTGATCGCGCACGGCAAGTCCCCCGACACCCCGGTCGCCCTCGTCCAGGAGGGCACCACGGCCGCCCAGCGCCGGGTGGACGCGACCCTCGCCACCGTGGGCGAGGTGGCCGTCGCCGAGGAGGTCAGGCCGCCCGCCGTCATCGTCGTCGGCGAGGTCGTCGCCGTCGGTCCGCACGGGACGGTCTGACGTGGGCGAGCTCATCACGATCGACGATCCCGACGACCCGCGCCTGCACGACTACACGGGCCTGACCGACGTCGAGCTGCGCCGCCGTCGAGAACCCGCCGAGGGCCTGTTCATCGCCGAGGGCGAGAAGGTCGTCCGGCGGGCCGGCGAGGCGGGCTACGCGATGCGCTCGATGCTGCTGTCCGCCAAGTGGGTCGACACCATGCGCGACATCATCGACGAGGCGCCCGCCCCGGTGTACGTCGTCGACCCGGCGCTCGCCGAACGGGTCACCGGCTACCACGTGCACCGCGGCGCGCTCGCCTCGATGCAGCGCAAGCCGCTGCACACGGCCGCCGGTCTCCTGACGACCGCTCGCCGTGTCGTCGTCATGGAGTCCGTCAACGACCACACCAACATCGGGGCGATCTTCCGCTCCGCCGCCGCGCTCGGCATGGACGCGGTCCTGCTCTCCCCGGACTGCGCGGACCCCCTGTACCGGCGCAGCGTCAAGGTCTCGATGGGCGCGGTCTTCTCCGTCCCGTACGCCCGCCTCGACACCTGGCCGGCCGGTCTGGCGACGGTCGGTGAGGCGGGCTTCACGCTCCTCGCCCTCACCCCCGACGAGCGGGCCGAGCCCCTCGACGCGGTCGCCCCGCACCGCATGGACCGGGTGGCCCTCATGCTGGGCGCCGAGGGCACCGGCCTGTCCCGGCGGGCCCTGGCGGCGTCCGACACGTGGGTGCGCATCCCGATGTCCCACGGCGTCGACTCCCTCAACGTGGGCGCGGCCGCCGCGGTCGCCTTCTACGCGGTGACGGCGGGACGCCCTTCGGCGTAGGGCCTGCCCGGCCCTCAGCGCCCCGGGGTCCGCGACACCGCGGGGCCGCCCGGCGGGTCCACCCGCTCCTGCTGCGTCGCCCGCACGCCGCCGCCCCGTTCGTCGCCGAGCCCGCGCGCGGGCCCCTGGCAGCCCTGTGCGGCGGCGATACCCAGCGCGACCAGCAGCGTCACGACCACGAACACGAACAGACGCTGCCGCAGCAGCCGAGGATTGGCGGGCCGCCGCCAGCGGGTCCCCGTCGTCCTGGGCGCCGTACGGCCGGGGCCGCTGCGCGGTGCGGACCGGCCACCGTCGTTGCGGGAGGAGTTCCGGCCGGTCGTGTCGCGGGAGGAGGGCGTGGGCCGGGACCCGGACCGCGCCCCCGCACCACCACCGCGGGACGGCGTGCCACCGCGCGAGGGCGTCCCGCCACGCGAGGGCGCGCCGCCCCGCGACGGGGCGGAACCCCGGGTCCCGGACCCCCGCGACCCCGACGTGCCGCGCGGAGCGGGCGTGCCCTGCGGGCCAGGCCGGCCCTGCGGACGCCGCTGGGCACGCTCCGGGTAGGTGTCGGCGAGCCGCCCCGTGGGCACGTCCGCCTCACCACTGCGCGGCGCGGGCGGCCGGACGTCGGCCATGCCCTGGGCCTCACGGGCGGCGATCTCCTTGAGCCGCAGCGACAGTTGCAGGGTGCTGGGGCGTTCCTCGGGGTCCTTGGCCAGGCACGCCCGCACCAGCGGGGCGAGCGCGTCCGGGACCCCGTGCAGCTGGGCCTCCTCGTGCACCACGCGGTACAGCATCACCTCGGAACTGCCGTGCCCGAAGGGCGAGTCGCCCATCGACGCGTACGCCAGCGTGGCACCGAGCGAGAACACGTCCGTGGCCGGGGTGACCGCGGCCCCGCGCACCTGCTCCGGCGCGAGGAAGCCGGGGGAGCCGACCGCCGTCCCGACGTGCGTGAGTGTGGAGGCACCGGTGGCCCAGGCGATGCCGAAGTCGATGATCCGCGGCCCCTTCGGGGACAGCAGGATGTTGGACGGCTTCAGGTCCCGGTGCACCACCCCGGCCTCGTGCACCGCGACCAGCCCCTCGGAGAGCGCGGCGCCCACGGCCGCGACGTCGGCCGCGACGAGCGGACCCCCGTCGACGACCTTGTCGTGCAGGGAGGGGCCGGGCACGTACTGCGTGGCGAACCAGGGGCGGTCCGCCTCCAGGTCCGCGGCGACCAGCCGGGCGGTGCAGCCGCCCCGGATGCGCCGGGCCGCCGAGACCTCACGGGCGAACCGCGACCGGAACTCCTGGTCCTCCGCCAGGTCCGGCCGGATGACCTTCAGCGCGACCCGCTGCCCCTTCTTGTCGGAGCCCAGGTAGACCACGCCCATTCCACCCGCGCCGAGCCGCCTGTGAAGCCTGAACGAGCCGACGACGCGCGGGTCCTCGCGCCTCAGGCGCATCATCGCCATGTTCATCCCCGCTGCCCGGTCCCTGTGACGTGGCACAGCTTACGTTTCCACGGCCGCCCGCGCGCAGAGGCCGCGCCCTCTCGCGACAACGGATTGTCAGTGCCCGGCGCGAGAGTTGAGAGGCGGTCAGCACCTGCGCGGCCCGGCCGGTCCCGCTCCGCCCGTGATCCCAACCCGTCGCAGCGGCCGGGGGATTGGGGTGGGCGAGGAGGGCCGGACGGGGAGGGCCAGGGGTGGCGGGGAGCGGCCGCGCACCTGCGGTGTGACGCCGGACGGGGTGCGGCCCGGGGCGGGGGCGGAGGTGCGCGGGGAGGCGGCCGGAGTGAGGGAAGTCACCGGACAGCCCGGAGATACCGGGACACGGTGGGCACCCCGTCCGGGAAGACCCCGAGACCAGGGAGGCGGTCTCCACCCAGGGGAGTAGTCGGCCGGTGACGGCTCATCCTCCGGGAGGCCCGGCAATCGGTACGAGGGCATGACGTCCGGCGATCGCCCGACGCATAGATTTGAGGTCAAGCGGCGGGTGCAGCACTCGTCCCCCGAGGTCAGACACCCGCCGCTGCAACAAGACAACGCGAAAGACTCAACGAACGGTCAGGAGAGGGACCATGGCCCAGACGGTTCCGCGGACACTGGTCCGCACACGGGAAAACCGCCGTCAGGGCCGTCGCCACCCCGCGGTGGCGACGCTCATGGCCCTGCCCCTGGCGGTCCTGCTCCTCCTCGTCTTCGACGGGTGGGAGACAGTGGCCACACAGGCGTCGTCCGTGGGTGTGGTGCTGGGGCGCTGAGCGGCGACCCCAGGCCCGGAAGAGCGGTCCGGGCGGGGACATCCATCCATGAAACCCCGTGGGGACGGGGGTGCGGCGGACGGCAAAATGCCGGCGCAGCTGGGGAGCTGCGCCGGCATTGCTTTTCCCTCCCCGGGCGGCGCCGCGACGGGGAGCGCGGCGGCACACTCCGCCTGCGTACCCTCACCCTCGTGACCACGGACGCCCACGCCCTCCTCCCCGCCCTCCAGGCCCGCGTCAGGGAAACGGCCCACGCCCGCACCCCGGCCTGCCCCTGCGGCGCGGCCACCCTCGCCGACCGCCCCGACGCCACCGTCGTCCGGCACGCGGGCACCGTCGCCAAGGCCCACGCCGAGGACGCCGACCCCGCCGAGCTGTCCCTGCGTGTCACCGCGGCCGCCAGGCTCCCCGGCGTCCTCCTGCCCCCGCTCGCCCCGGCCCCTGTGGACCTGCACGGTCGGCTCGTCACCTACTGGCCCTACGGCACGCCCGTGGACCCCGAGGATCCGGACGCCGCCCCGTGGGAAGCCGCGGCGACCCTCCTAGCCCGTCTCCATTGCACGCCCACCCCGACCGCCCTGCCTCCCATGCGCGGCCCCGCGAAAGCGGCCCTGGCCGCGGCACGCCTGCGCGACACCGCCCCCGACCACCCCGCCACCGCGCCCGTGCTGGCGGCCTGGACCGCCCTCCCCGCCTGGGCGCGCGGCGAGGCCGCCATGCCGGGACCGGCCGCCCTCTGCCACGGCGACCTCCACCTCGGCCAGCTCATACGCCACCCCGCCCCCGACGGGCCCTGGCTGCTGATCGACGTCGACGACCTCGGCACCGGCGTCCCGGCCTGGGACCTGGCCCGCCCCGCGGCCTGGTACGCCTGCGGGCTGCTCCCGCCCGAGGAGTGGCACCGCTTCCTGACCGCCTACCGCGCCGCCGGCGGCCCGGCCGTCCCCGCCGAGGGCGACCCGTGGCCCGCCCTGGACGTCCCGGCCCGCGCCCTCACCGCGCAGACCGCCGCCCGGGCCGTCTCCAAGGCGGTCCTGGAGGGCCGGGCGCTGGACGAGGTGGAGCGTTCCCTCGTCGACGCGTGCGCGCGCATGGCCTCCGTCCGGCCCGACGACCCGCGGGGTTGAGCCGAAGTCGCGCGAAGTAGGGTGCAACCGACCCGGGGCGGGACGGAGTCTGTCCTGGCGATACGCGAAGCAGGACCGACCGGCGAGGAGTTGAGCCGAGCATGCAGTGCCCCAAGTGCCACGCACCGATGCACACCTACAACCGCAACGGCGTTCAGATCGAGCAGTGCAGCGGCTGCCGCGGCATCTTCCTCGACTACGGCGAGCTGGAGTCGCTGACCCGCCTGGAGGCCCAGTGGTCCCAGCCCGCTCCGCCGGCCCCGCCCGCCGCGCCGCAGGCGTACCCGGCGGCCCAGGCGCCGGCCTGGGGCGCCCCGCACGGCGGCGGTCACGGCCACTACGGCCACCACCGCCAGAAGAGCTTCGGCCGCATGCTCTTCTCGAGCTGACCCGCCCACGACGAAGCCCCCGGCCGCTCGAGGCGGCCGGGGGCTTCGTTTTGTGTGGACGATACTGGGATTGAACCAGTGACCTCTTCCGTGTCAGGGAAGCGCTCTCCCGCTGAGCTAATCGTCCTGGAAGCACCAGGTGCGGTACTGCGTGCGCGATACTGGGATTGAACCAGTGACCTCTTCCGTGTCAGGGAAGCGCTCTCCCGCTGAGCTAATCGCGCGGGGATCCTTGCGGACCGGTGATCCTAGCGGATCAGTGGACGATACTGGGATTGAACCAGTGACCTCTTCCGTGTCAGGGAAGCGCTCTCCCGCTGAGCTAATCGTCCTTGGAGGTGGAGACGGGATTTGAACCCGTGTAGACGGCTTTGCAGGCCGTTGCCTCGCCTCTCGGCCACTCCACCAGGAGTGCAGGAGACCCGGGAGGTCTCCTCTTCCTGCGAGCGGACGACGAGGCTCGAACTCGCGACCTCAACCTTGGCAAGGTTGCGCTCTACCAACTGAGCTACGTCCGCCTGTCGGTTCGGTCCGCTTGCGCGGCCCGGCGACGTGATGAACTCTAGCGGATTCCGGGGCCAGCACAAAAACGCGTTTGTGCAGCGTGCTGCGGTGCGTCCGGTCGCGGACCTGGTCAGGGCACCCGGAAGGACACGTTCGGGTCACCCGGGAGCCACCCGCCTAGACTCGGCAGTGTGCTCGACCTCCCTCCCCTCGCCCGCTTCGGCGACCGTCTCGCCACCGGTCTCCTCGACGTCACGAGTGATCCCGCCGCCCTCGAATCCGAGGGGTTCTGGGCCGTCTGCGCGGACTTCGAAGGCCGCCTGACCTGCGCACGCTTCGCGGAGGTGAGGACCGAGCCGGTGCCCGCGCCCAGGCCGGGAGCGTGGCGGGGCCCCGCCGTCGGCGACTGGACGTCGTCGCTCGACCGCGCCGCGTACACGAGGGGCGTACGGCGCATCCGCGACCGCATAGCCGCGGGCGAGGTCTACCAGGCCAACCTCTGCCGGGTGCTCTCCGCGCCCGTCGGCCCCGGCGCCGACGTGGACGCCCTCACCGCCCTGCTGGCCCGCGGCAACCCGGCGCCGTACGCCGGGACGATCCGGCTGCCGGAGCACGGCGTCGAGATCGCCACCGCCTCGCCCGAGCTGTTCCTGCGCCGGGACGGCCGGACGGTCGAGTCCGGGCCGATCAAGGGGACCGGGCGGACCGAGGCCGACCTGCTGGAGAAGGACTACGCCGAGAACGTCATGATCGTGGACCTCGTCCGCAACGACCTGGGGCGCGTCTGCGCCACCGGCACGGTCACGGTGCCCGACCTGTGCGCCGTCGAGAAGCACCCGGGCCTCGTCCACCTGGTCTCCTCGGTGCGCGGCGAGCTGTCCGCGGACGCCGGCTGGCCGGAGCTGCTCGACGCCGCGTTCCCGCCCGGGTCCGTCACCGGCGCGCCCAAGTCCAGCGCCCTGCGGATCATCGAGGCGCTGGAGACCGCGCCCCGGGGCCCGTACTGCGGGGGCGTCGGCTGGGTCGACGCCGACCGGGGCACGGGCGAGCTGGCCGTCGGCATCCGCACCTTCTGGATCGACCGGGCCGCCAACGGCGACGCGCGGCTGCGTTTCGGCACCGGCGCCGGCATCACCTGGGGTTCCGATCCGGAGGGCGAGTGGCGGGAGACCGAACTGAAGGCCTCGCGGCTGCTCGCGGTAGCGTCGGGTGCGTACGAGGTGAACGCGACGGGAGAGGCGCTGGCGACATGAAGATCTGGCTCGACGGCGGGTTGCAGGACATCGGCGCTGCCCGCGTCTCCGTCCTCGACCACGGGCTGACCGTGGGCGACGGCATCTTCGAGACCGTGAAGGCGGTGGACGGCAGGCCGTTCGCGCTGACCCGGCACCTGGACCGGCTGACCCGCTCGGCCCGCGGCCTCGGCCTGCCCGCCCCCGACCTCGACGAGGTCCGCCGCGCCTGTGCCGCCGTGCTGGAGGCCAACCCGATGCCGCTGGGCCGGCTGCGCATCACCTACACCGGCGGCCACGGCCCGCTCGGCTCCGACCGCGGCGAGCACGGCCCGACCCTCGTCGTCGCCCTCGGCGAGACCGGCCGCCGGCCCGACTCCACCGCCGTGATCACGGTGCCGTGGACCCGCAACGAACGCGGTGCGCTCACCGGCCTGAAGACCACCTCCTACGCCGAGAACGTCGTCGCCCTGTCCCGCGCACGCGAACGGGGCGCCTCCGAGGCACTGTTCGGCAACACGGTGGGCCGGCTGTGCGAAGGCACCGGGTCGAACGTCTTCGTCGTCCTCGACGGCGAGATCCACACCCCGCCGGTCGCCTCCGGCTGCCTCGCCGGGATCACCCGCGCACTGGCCGTCGAGTGGACCGGCGCCCGCGAGACCGACCTCCCGCTGGACGCCTTGGAGCGTGCCGACGAGGTCTTCCTGACCTCGACGCTGCGGGACGTACAGGCCGTACACCGGATCGACGACCGCGAACTGCCGGGCGCCCCGGGACCGGTGACGGCCAAGGCCATGCGGATCTTCGAGGAGCGGTCCGGGGACGACCTGGATCCGTGAGCCGGATCCATGTGCCGGATCCATGTGCCGGATCCATGAGCCGGATCCATGTGCCGGATCCGTGAGGCGGATCCATGTGCCGGATCCGTGACCTGGATCGGCGGCCCGCATCCTCGAAGCCGCCGATATTCGGCTGCCGTTCTCGTCCACGGTGGGTAGAACTGCCCTGATGACCACGACCCTGCGGCCGACCGAGCCGCTCCAGCGCGCCGCCGACGGGACCCGTTCGCGCCACTACCAGGTGTGCGTGAACAGCCGCCCCGTCGGTGTGCTGCACCTCGGCACCTCGCCCTCCCTCGGCGACTCGGTGGCCGTGATCCACAAGCTGCGCGTCGACGAACCGGACCGCCGACGCGGCCGGGGCACGGTGGCCGCGCTCGCCGCGGAGGAGGTGGCGCGCGCCTGGGGCTGCCGGCAGATCGAGGCGGGCGTCGCCGGTGACGCCGAGGCGGGCACGCGGCTCGCGCAGGCGCTCGGCTACGCCGTGCGCAACCGCGCCATGGCCAAGCCGCTCGGCGACACTCCGCCCGCACTGCCCGCGGGCAGCCGGGCGCGACCCATGACACCGGAGGACTTCGCCGCCTGGCACGCGTACGAGTCGGAGCGCTACGCCCGGACCTGGATGGAACGGGGCGTGCCCGAGGCCGACGCGCACGCGAAGGCCCGCCGCGATCACGAAGTGCTGCTGCCTCAGGGGCCGGCCACCGAGAACATGCTGTTCAGCGTGTTGGAGCACGAGGGTGAGCGGGTCGGGACCCTGTGGCTGGCGCTGCGCGAGGACGGGGCCTTCGTCTTCGACGTCGAGGCCGACGCCCCGCACCGGGGCCGGGGACACGGCCGCACCCTGATGCGGCTGGCCGAGGCCCAGGCGGTCACCGCCGGCCGCTCCCTGATCGGCCTCAACGTCTTCGCCGGGAACACCGCCGCCGAGCGGCTGTACGAGTCGCTCGGCTACGAGACCACGCGGTACAGCTACTGCAAGCCGCTGCTGTGACGACGGGCGGCGACCCGGCCCCGGGACCCGGCCCCGCCACGGCCGTCGTCGGTCAGTCCCGTTGCTCGGCGAGCAGCCGGTCGGCGATCTCCTCGATGCGCTCGCGCAGCCCTTCCTGGCTCTTGCCGCCGTCGAGGCGCTCGCCGCCGATCACGTAGGTGGGGGTGCCGGTCACGCCGATCGCCTTGCCCTCGGCCTGGTCGGCGTCGACGATCAGGATGTGCCGGCCGTCGACGAGCGCCGTGTCGAACTCCTCGGCGTCCAGTCCCAGTTCCCGGGCGACCTCGACCAGGAAGGGTTCTCCCTTACGGTCCAGCTCCGCGACCCGGTCCAGGACCGCTTCGGCGTACGGCCAGCCCCGGCCCTGGACGACGGCCTCCTCGGCGGCCTGCGCGGCGGCGAAGGCGTACTTGTGCTTCTCCAGCGGGAAGTGCCGCAGCCGCACCTCCAGGCGGTCGCCGTAGCGGGCCCGCAGGGCACGGACGTCGTCCAGGGCGGTGTGGCAGTCCGGGCACTGGAGCTCGCACCAGACGTCGAGGACGGGCGCGGCGGAACGGGCGGGGGAGGAGTCGCTCATGCCCCCATCCTCCCAGCCCCCGGCTCGCCGCCCAACCGGCGTCGTACCACGCCCACCCGCACCTGCGGAGGAGCCGACCCCGAGATCTCCCTGATCTCGGTCCCCCGGCATGGCCCCGGGGCGGGCGGACGGTGCAGGATGGAAGGGACGAAGTACTCATGCCCGACCGAGCCCAGCCCTGGAGGACCGGATGATTGCCGAGACCGTCTGCTCCGCGGTGTCCGCGGCAGGCCTGGGCATCGCGGCGGTCACCGCGTACCGCAGGCGATTCCTCACCGCTGCCCGTATCGCCGCCTACTCGCTGGTCCCGATCGGCCTGGTGATGACCGGGGTCGTCGAGTGGCTGGCCGACACGGCCTTCAGCCCGGTGGCCTGGGCCGGCTTCGGAGTGCTGGGCGTGGCCTGGGTGCTCTTCATGACCACCCGCGCGGTGGAGCGCCGTCGCGGCGGCACCCGCAAGGAGCGCAAGGAGGCGCGGGCCGCGGCACAGCGCGACGCGGTGGCTCCGGGAGCCTCCGCCCCCTCCCTCGGATCCGGCTCCCCCCGGCCGGCCGGCCGGCCCGCGTCCCGCCCGGCGAAGGCGTCCCGGGGCGGTGAGGACGACTTCAGCGACATCGAGGCCATCCTCAAGAAGCACGGGATATGAGAGAAGCACGGATATGAGGCACAGGACCTGACGGCCGACCTCCGGGGCTGAAACGACACAGCGGTCCGAGCCCGACAGCCCGCGCTCCGGAATGATCACGATCCGACCGGACATTGCGACATTCAACCAACACCCGGTCGTAACGGGCGTGTTGATCGCGTGGACCCCGCCCGCTGCGTCATCATCGCGGCGAGATGCCGGACACCACTCAGCTGGATTCCCAGCTGGACACGAGACAGAGCGAAACCGCGCGGGTGCAGGACGAACCACGCGGCTGCCTCTTCGCCCTTTCCCAGCCACCGCTCATGATCTTCCTAGCGGTGATCGGGTGTCTGCTGCTCATGGCTTCGTTGCACGATCTGCTGTTGCTGTGAGCCGTACCCGCGCTCCCCGGCGCCACCCGCCGGGGGCCGCGTCGCCGTCCCGCCGTCCGCGGCCTCACCGGGCCCCGAAGGGTGGCGTCAGCCCGCCGCCTCCTTGCGCCGGGCCCGGTAGGCGGCCACGTGCAAGCGGTTTCCACAGGTGCGGCTGTCGCAGTACCGCCGCGAGCGGTTCCGGGACAGGTCGACGAAGGCGCGCCGGCAGTCGGGGGCCTCGCACCGCCGCAACCGCTCCTGCTCCCCGGCCACCACGAAGAACGCCAGGGCCATCCCGCAGTCCGCGGTCAGGTGGTCCGCGACGGAGGCGCCGGGCGCGAAATAGTGGATGTGCCAGTCGTAGCCGTCGTGGTCGGTCAGCCGGGGCGTGGTGCCCGCGGCCGCGACGAGGTCGTTGATCAGTCCCGCGGCGGTCCGGGCGTCCGGAGCGGCGAAGACCGCCGCGAACCGCGCGCGGATGCGCCGCACCGCCGAGAGATCGAGTTCCGTGAGCACGCCGACGTCGCTGATCTCGTGCGTTCCCACGAACTCCTGGAGGGCCGCGACGTCCGGCAGTCCGTCCGGAGCCGATTCTTCCTCCGGCACGGTGTTCACCAGATCCACCACGGTGTCGAGCGCGCACCGGGTGTCGTGGGTGATCAGCACGTTTCGCTCCCTGGCCTGGGGGTCGGGCGGACGCCCGCCGATGCTGGCCGATGGTAGTGGCTCGCGCGGCGGGCGAACCGGCCACGAGCCGGTCCCGGTCGTCGGTTGCCCCTACAACGGTGGCCGGCCCGCCTTCGTTCCCCGGCCCCGCGCACGCAGCGGCGCCGCCCCCGCGGGAGATCCGCGGCGACGACGCCGGTGTGTGCCGTATGCGGTTGTCCGGGCCCGTGCCGTCACCCCGAGTCGACGGCGACGGGCGGCTTCACGCGGGGCCCCGCCCTAGCTTTCCGCCAGGATGTGCGAGAGCTCCTGATCGAGATCGAAGTGCCGGTGTTCCGTGCCGGGAGGCACGGCGGCGTCTGTGCGCTTCAGGAAGGACTCCAGGGCCCGCGCCGGGGCCTCGAGCAGTGCCTCGCCCTCCGGGGAGCTGAGAGCGATGCACACGACGCCCTGGCCGTGACTGCGGGACGGCCAGACACGGACGTCGCCGGTGCCGGTGGGACGGTGGAGACCTTCGGCGAGGAGGTCGCGGGCGAACACCCACTCGACGGTCTCCTCGGCTCCGGTGTGGAAGGTGGCGTGCACGGCGTAGGGGTCGGCCGTGTCGTACCGCAGGCCTGCGGGGACAGGCAGGGAGGACTCGCTCGACACAACGAGGCGCAGGTGCAGCTCGCAGCTGACCGTGGTGTTCATAAGCGCCAGGGCCTTTCGCTCAGTGTGCGCTCGGGGATTCGCACGTCGGCGAAATCGACATGCCACCTACGGTGCCGTTGTAAACCCCTCTGAGTATTTTGCGTGTGTTTACGTAACTCTTCCGGCCGACGGATCGTTCGAGTCGTGCGCCCATTCCGGTGACAGGTTTCGCTCCGGTAGTGTTTGGCCGTATGAACACGGGGAGTAACAAGCCCGGCGAGGCAGCCGTGGCGGAAGACCGTACGGGGACGGACGAGGCCACGGCCGAGCGGGCGCTCGGTTCGCGGGCACCGGAATTCGTCAAGGCGCGACGTGCGCTGCACCTGAGCTGGCAGGTCGGCGTCTTCGTCGTCGGCCTCGCGGTCGTGCTGGCCGGCGTCGCCATGCTGGTGCTGCCCGGACCGGGCTGGGTCGTGATCTTCGGCGGCATGGCGATCTGGGCGACCGAGTTCGTCTGGGCCCAGCTGGTGCTGCGCTGGACCAAGCGCAAGGTCACCGAGGCGGCGCAGCGTGCCCTCGATCCGAAGGTGCGGCGCCGCAACATCATCCTGACCTCGATCGGTGTGGTGATCATCGCCGTGCTGGCCGGGATCTACCTGTGGAAGTTCGGCCTCGAGCTGCCCTGGAACATCAAGGACCAGTGATCACCCACGGGGGTGCGCCCGGCCGCCCCCGCGGGTGCGTCGGTGCCGCCCCCGGTGGTCACCGGCGGCTCTGACATGGGGTAATGTTCTCCCTGCGTCCGGGCGATTAGCTCAGTGGGAGAGCGCTTCGTTCACACCGAAGAGGTCACTGGTTCGAACCCAGTATCGCCCACCGGATCATCAGGCGGCCCGGCTCACGATCGTGAGCCGGGCCGCCCTCGTGTGCGCCGCGTCCGGGTGTCCCGGCATTTCGCTTCCGCCCGCCTTCACCCAACCGTGACCTTCGGCGCCGCGGCCCGCCGTAGCCCCGCGGCTGTTCGGCCGGTCGGTCGCGCCGCGCCGACCTGTGGGTTCTTCAGGGCGCCGGACGGCGTTTGCGGAAAGGTGCGCCGGGTCGGTCTCGGCCCCCGTCCATCAATTCCTGTCCGAATCATTGACGCACCCCTGAGCCCTCCGTACCTTGTGCCAGCAAGCGCTTACTTGAAACGATTCATGAGCGGAAGCGACGTCGCGGGGAGGCTCGTATGCAGCAGGGCGGGAATGCGGAGCGGCAGGCCGGAAGGCGCACGATCCTCAAGGCGGCGGGGGCCTCGCTGGCGGTCGCCGGACTCGGGGCCACGGCCACCGCGTGCGGCGGCGGCAGCGGCTCCGGAGACGGAACGGTGACGATCCGTTACTCCTGGTGGGGTGCCGAGGACCGGGCCGAGCGCATCAACAAGACCATCGCGCTCTTCGAGAAGAAGTACCCGAAGATCAAGGTCAAGACCGACTTCCAGCCGTACACCGACTTCTGGAAGAAGTTCAACACCCAGGCCTCCGGAGGTAATCCACCGGACGTCTTCCAGAATGCCATCGGATTCCTCCGCAAATACGATGCCAAGAATGTCCTGCTCGATCTGAGCGGACAGGTCGACGCGGGAAACCTCTCCATGGACGGATTCCGCGCGGGGCTGGAGAAGTTCGGCGAGATCGACGGCAAACTCCTGGGCGTGCCCGTCGGTTCCAACTCGATGGCCCTGGTCATCGACAAGCCCGTCTACACCCGGGCCGGCGTCAAGCCCGAACAGGGCTGGACGTGGGACGACTTCGACGCGGCGATGACCAAGGTCCGTGACAAGACCGGCCGCGCCGGGGACAGCGGCATGTACGGCGTCATGTACCTCTACGACCTGTACCTGCGCCAGAACGGCAAGGCATTCTTCACCGAGGACGGACTCGGCTTCACCGAGGCCGATCTGACCACCTGGTGGACCAAGGCGGAGAAGGGCGTGAAGTCCGGCCTGTTCGCCGATGCCAAGAAGGTCGCCCAGATCAAGCCCAAGTCGGCCCTCTCCGCGGAACTGGCCGGCAGTGAGTTCACCTGGGACAACTTCACCGTCCGCTACACCTCCGAGGGCAAGAGCGAGTACGGACTCGCGCCGATCCCGACCACGGACGGCAAGCGGACCGGCCAGTACCTCGGCTCGCTGATGCTCAGCGGCTACAAGCGCACCGAGCACCCCAAGGAAGTCGCCCAGTTCATCGACTTCATGGTCCACGACCCCGAGGTCGCCAAGATCATGGGCTACGACCGCGGTGTCCCCACCACACAGGCCCAGTACGACGCCTACCAGCCGACCGACCCGGTGAACAAGGCCATCGCCGCCTACGAGGAGTCGCTCGTCGAGGCCGGTGTCCTGGAGCAGATCACCCCGCACCCGAACGGGGCCGACATCTGCGAGGCCGCGTTCCTGCGCATCGCCGAGGAGATGGCGCTCGGCTCGCGGTCCGTCGAGGAGGCCGTCGAGCAGTTCTTCACCGAGTCGAAGACGGCTCTCGCCGGCTGATGGGAAGCGCCGTGACACACGCCCCCGCGCTGAAGGGCCGGGCGGAGCCCGAGCCGCGGCACGGCCCGGTGAAGTCCCCGCGCCCCGCCGAGCTGAAGCGGCGGCGCCGCCGGGAGAACCTGGCCGGATACCTCTTCATGTCCCCCTGGATCGCCGGGTTCCTGCTGCTGACGGCCGGCCCGATGGTCGCCTCGCTCTACTTCGCGTTCACCGACTACAACCTGTTCGACGCCCCCAGGTGGATCGGCCTGGACAACTTCTCCGAGATGTTCGGCGACCCGCGCTGGCGCCACTCGGTCAGGATCACGCTCTGGTACGTCGTCGTCGGCACGCCGATCAAGCTGATCGCGGCGCTCGGTGTCGCGCTGCTGCTGGCCCAGAAGAGGCGCGGACAGGCCTTCTACCGGGCCGCCTTCTACGCCCCGTCACTGATCGGTGCGAGCGTGTCCGTCGCCATCGTGTGGAAGGCGATCTTCTCGGACGACGCGGTCGTCGACCGTACCCAGCAGCTCTTCGGCATCGACGCCGGCGGCTGGACGGGTGACCCGGAACTGATCATCTACAGCCTCGTGGCCCTCACCGTCTGGCAGTTCGGCGCTCCGATGGTCATCTTCCTGGCCGGTCTGAAGCAGGTCCCGCGCGAGCTGTACGAGGCGGCCGACGTGGACGGCGCGGGGAAGCTGCGGCAGTTCTGGAACATCACCCTGCCGATGATCTCCCCGGTCCTCTTCTTCAACGTCCTGCTGGAGACCATCCACTCCTTCCAGATCTTCAGCTCGGCCTACATCGTCGGCGGCGGCGCCGGAGGCAACGCCTGCGGCCCGGCGGACGGCACGATGGTCTACACCTGCTACCTGTACGTCCAGGGCTTCGAGAACAGCCGCATGGGCCTGGCCTCCGCCATGGCGTGGATGCTGCTGGTCGCGGTCGCCCTGGTCACCGCGGTGCTGTTCTGGTCCCAGAAGCGCTGGGTGCACTACGAGGAGGGCGGCCGATGAGCGCGCAGGCCACCGATGTCACTCCGGCCACCGAAGCCCCACCGCCCGCGTCCACCAGGGGCGCCGCCCTCCGGCGCCGGCTGCCCGGGTCGCTCGCCTGGCACCTCGGGTCGCTGGCGATCCTCGCCGTGATCCTCTACCCGGTGCTCTGGGTGATCGGCGGCTCCTTCAAGGAGAGCGGCGACATCGTCGGCAGCCTGGACCTCTTCCCGGGCGACCCGATCACCGACAACTACACGAGCCTGGCCGACGGCATCGCGGACATCTCGATCTCCACGTTCTTCGTCAACTCGCTCCTCCTCGCCGTCGGTTCCGTGATCGGCATCGTGGTGTCCTGCTCGCTGACGGCCTACGCCTTCGCGAAGATCCGGTTCGCCGGCCGCAACCTGCTCTTCACGCTGATGATCGGCACCCTGCTGCTGCCGTACCACGTGCTGCTGATCCCGCAGTACGTGCTCTTCCGCAACCTGGACATGATCAACACGTACACCCCCCTGCTGCTGGGGAAGTACCTGGCCACCGAGGCGTTCTTCGTCTTCCTGATGGTGCAGTTCATGCGCAACCTGCCCAGGGAGCTGGACGAGGCCGCCCGCCTCGACGGCTGCGGGCACTTCCGCATCTACTGGTCGATCGTGCTCCCGCTGTGCCGGCCGGCGCTGATCACGAGCGCGATCTTCACCTTCATCAACTCCTGGAACGACTTCATGGGCCCGCTGATCTACCTCAACGAGCCCGGCAAATACACGATCTCCCTCGGCCTCAAGATGTTCGTGGACCAGGAGGGCCTGGCGAACTACGGCGGCATGATCGCCATGTCGCTCGTCGCGCTGCTGCCGGTCCTCGCGTTCTTCCTGGCCTTCCAGCGCTATCTGATCGACGGCATGGCGACGTCCGGCCTGAAGGGCTGAGGTGGGATTCCGATGACCGAAGCGCGCGCCAAGGCCCGTCCGGAGCCGGGGGAGTCCCGGTTCGCCCAGGGCTTCGCCCTGTTCGCCGAGTGCCTGCTCACCGGCGTGTGGATCGCGGTGGCGGCGCTGGGGCTGGTCACCTACCCCGCCGCGTTCGCGGCCGGCGCGCGGCACCTCGGGCGCCGGATGGCCCACGAGCGCGGCGGCTGGCGGGAGTTCGTCGCCGACTTCCGGGCGGCGGTGCGCCACGGGTGGCTCGTCGGGGTCGCCGGCTGGGTCGCCCTCGCGGTGGTGTGGATCGACGTACGGGCCGTACGGGACGGTCTGCCCGGCGGTCCGCTGGTCGGCGCCGTCGGCGTCCTCGCCCTGATCGGCGCGGCCGTCGCGGGGCTGCGGGCGGCGGCGGACTGGCAGCCCGGCGCCTCCTGGCGGTCGCTGCTCGCCCGGGCGGGCCGGCGCACCGTGCTCGACCCCGCCGGTTCCTTCCTCCTCGTCGGCGGGCTGGCCGTCGTGGCCTGCTCCGGCTGGTTCAGCGCACCGCTGGCCGTCGCCGTCCTGGGCGCCGTCGCCGCGGCGGCCGTGGCGGTGGAGGAGCGCTACCGGCGCCGTTGACCCGGCGCCTTCGCCCCGGGGTGGCCCCGTGCCGCGGTGGCCACCCCTCCGTACCGAGGTCGGTGTCTCCGAGCCGCACCTCTGTCTGTCATGCCCTTGACACCCCTGCCCACCCGCACGGAAAGGAAAGGCCATGTCCCCCATTCCCCGCAGGTCCCTCCTCAAGGCGGCCGCCGTCGCCGGTGCCGCCGCCCAGTTCAGCTGGGCACTGGGCACGAAGAACGCACAGGCCGCGCCCGCCGCCGCCCCGGTCGCCGACGACGGCCCCGTCACCCTGACCTGGCTGGAGGACGGCGGCCTCGGCGCCGCCCCCGGCTCCACCGTCGGCGTCCCCTGGCCCAGGGGCACCTTCCAGGAGGACCAGCCGTTCGCCGTCACGGACGCCGACGGCAAGGCCGTACCCGTACAGTCCTGGCCGCTCGCGCACTGGCCCGACGGCTCCCTCAAGTGGACCGCCCACGCCGTCGGTTCGGGCAACGGCAAGCTCACCCTCGCCGCCGGAACCCCGGCCGCCCCCGCCAAGAAGGTCACCGTCACGCGGCACGGCGGCACCATCGACATATCGACCGGCGTCGTCACCGCGAGAATCGGCACCTCCGGATCGGCACTGATCAAGTCGCTCACCCGGGGCTCCACCGAGATCGCGAAGAACGGCCGCCTCGTCCTGCTGCGCCAGCCCGAGGTCGAGGACGGCGACCAGGGCACCGTGAAGTACGAACGCTTCGACGGCGCGATCGACGACGTGAAGGTCGAGCAGGACGGCCCGGTCCGCGCCGTCGTCCGCGTCGACGGCAAGCACCGCAAGGGCCGCCGCGGCTGGCTCCCCTTCTCCATCCGCCTCTACTTCTACGCGGGCGCCGACTCCTTCCGCATGGTGCACACCATCACGTTCGACGGGAAGCAGGAGCCCGGCAGGGCCGGCGGCGACTTCGTCCGCGGCCTCGGCGTCCGCTTCACCGTCCCGATGCGCGACGAGGCCCACGACCGCCACATCCGCATCGGCGGCGAGGGCACCGGCCTGCTCCGCGAGGCCGTCAAGGGCATCACCGGCCTGCGCCGCGACCCGGGGACGGCCGTCCAAGCGGCGCAGTTCGCCGGGGAGAAGCTGCCCGACCCCGCCACCTGGGACCAGCGCGTCACCACGCGGCTCCAGTACATCCCCGAGTGGGGCGACTACACCCTCTCCCAACTGTCCGCCGACGGCTTCACCCTGCGCAAGCGCACCAAGAAGGGCCACGGCTGGATCGGCGCGGGCGGCGGCCGGCGCGCCTCCGGCTTCGGCTACGTCGGCGGCGCGAGCGGCGGCCTCTCCTTCGGCCTGCGCGACTTCTGGGAGAAGCACCCCGCCCAGCTCGACATCCGCGACGCCCAGACCGACGAGGCCGAGGTCACCCTCTGGCTCTGGTCACCCGAGGCCCAGCCCATGGACCTGCGCTTCTACCACGACGGCATGGGACAGGACACGTTCCCCGAGCAGCTCGAAGGCCTCAACATCACCTACGAGGACTACGAACCGGAGTTCGGCACCCCCTACGGCATCGCCCGCACCTCGGAACTCCTCTTCTGGGCCAACGACGCCACCCCGAGCGCCGAGCGGCTCGCCGAACAGGTCGAGGCGGTGCGCGTACTCCCGCAACTGGCCGCCCCGCCCAAGCAGCTCATCAAGGCCGGGGTCTTCGGCCCGGGCCTCTACTCCGAGCCCGACCGCTCCACTCCCGCCAAGGCGAAGATCGAGGACCACCTCGACTTCCTCTTCACCTACTACAAGGACCAGGTGGAGCAACGCCGCTGGTACGGCTTCTGGGACTACGGCGACATCATGCACACCTACGACGCCGCCCGGCACACCTGGCGGTACGACATCGGCGGCTACGCCTGGGACAACTCCGAACTCTCCCCGGACCTCTGGCTCTGGTACGCCTACCTGCGCTCCGGCCGCGCCGACATCTTCCGCTTCGCCGAGGCCATGACCCGGCACACCGGCGAGGTCGACGTCTACCACCTGGGCGAATGGGCCGGCCTCGGCACCCGGCACGGCGTCCAGCACTATGCCGACAGCGCCAAGCAGCAGCGCATCGCCAACACCACCTACCGGCGTTTCTACTACTTCCTCACCGCCGACGAACGCGTCGGCGACCTCATGCACGCCAACGTCGACTCCGACGAGACCTTCCTCGCCCTCGACCCGCTCCGCAAGATCCGCACCGAGCCCTACACCCCCGACCGCAACGCCCTGTCGGTCGGCTTCGGCACCGACTGGAGCGGCCTGGTCTCGGCCTGGCTCACCGAGTGGGAACGCAAGGGCCCCCAGTGGGAGAAGGCCAGGGACCGCGTCCTGTCCACCATGGAGACCATCGCCGCCCAGCCCAACGGCTTCGTCCAGGGCAGCGGCCTGTACGACCTGGACACCGGGAAGTTCGCCGTCGCCGACACCCCGAAGGTCGAGGTCTCCCACCTCTCCGCCGTCTTCGGCCTGAACGAACTGTGCGCCGAACTGATCGACCTCGTCGACATGCCGGAGTTCGAGGCGGCGTACTACGACTACTGCCGCTACTTCAACGCGAGCAAGACCGAACAGGCCGAGCGCTACGGCGCCGACTTCGGCAGCCTCATCCTCTTCCAGGGCCACTCACGCCTCGACGCGTACGCCGCCGTACACACCGGCGACGGCAAGCTCGCCACGCGCGCGTGGCAGAAGTTCTACGACTCCGACGGCTACAAGGAGTCGGCACCCTGGACGACGGAGAAGCTGAGCGGCCCCATCGCCCTGGTCCCCGGCAGCGAGGCGAGCTGGGTGTCCACCAACGACACCGCGCTCTACGGCCTGGCCGCCATCGAGAACCTCGCACTCCTGGGGGACAGGATGCCGTAGCGGGCCCGTACGGGGCGCGGGCGCGGGCACACTGCACGGGTGGACTGGAACCGTTACCGCTTCCGCAGCCTGTGGCCGCTGCCCGCGCCCGCCCCGGACGTCTACCGGGCCCTGGAACGCATCGAGGACTACCCCCGCTGGTGGCCGCAGGTCCGCGAGGTCACGCGGCTCGACGACACCAGCGGCCTCATCCGGTTCCGCTCCCTGCTTCCGTACGACCTCACCGCGACCGTGCGGGAGGAGCGCCGGGACCCGGCCGAAGGGGTGCTGGAGGTCGCGATGAGCGGCGACATGGAGGGCTGGGCGCGCTGGACCGTCGCGCCGCGCGGCTCCGCCACCCTCGTCCGCTACGACCAGGAGGTCGTCGTCCGCAAGCCGCTGCTGCGCCGCCTCGCCGTGCCCGCAAGACCCCTGTTCCGGGCCAACCACCGCCTCATGATGCGGGCGGGACGGCAGGGCCTCGCCGCGCACCTGGCAGGCGGCGGGCAAGCGGTTTGATGGAAACGCGGGGCGCCCTGTATTGTTCAGTGCGTTCCCGGGCGATTAGCTCAGTGGGAGAGCGCTTCGTTCACACCGAAGAGGTCACTGGTTCGAACCCAGTATCGCCCACCCGGGAAGAGCCGGTCCGTCGCACGACGGACCGGCTTCTTCGTGTTCCGGCGTTCGCGCGGGCCGGGGACGAAGGCTCACGCCGCCGCCGGCAGGTCCGGGCGAAGGGGCCAGGCCGGGTCCACCGCTTCCTCGGTGCCGTTGAGCGCGAACCACGCCTGCAGCCCGCGTGCCTGTCCGGCGTGCCACACCGCCTGGAGGGTGTGCAGCTCGGCGGGGGAGAGGCGCTCGAGGCGCGCCTGGAAGCGGCGCCCCACCGCCCGTACGACCTCCAGCGCCGCCTGTGCGTCGGCCGCCGCGTCGTGGGCGCCCTCCAGCTCCACGCCGTAGTGCGCGCACAGGTCGGTGAGGGTACGACGGCCCTTGCGGTAGCGGTCCAGATGCTTGTCCAGCACGTGCGGATCCAGCACGTGCAGCGGCGTCCGCTCCAGCCAGCGGCCCAGCGACGAGGCGCGGTGCCGGCGCAACTCCCGGTCCAGCAGCGTGAGGTCGAACGGCGCGTTCATCACCACCAGCGGACGCCCCGCGCGGGCCTGCTCGGTCAGCGCCTCCGCCATCTCGTACATCACCGGTGCGGGCCACCGCCCGTGGCGCTGCACGTACTCCTCCGTCAGCCCGTGCACCGCCGTCGCCGACTCCGGCACCGGCACGCCCGGGTTCACCAGCCACCGGGTCACCCGCGGGCGCAGTCCCGGCGCGTCCTGGACGACGAGGGCGGCCGACACTATCCGGTCGGTCTCGGTGTCCACACCCGTCGTCTCCGTGTCGAAGGCGGCCAACGGCCCCTCGAACCAGCTCGTCATAGGCACTCAACTCCTCGTCCGAGCGCGGCAGCTGACGCGCCGTCCCATGTCCCGGTTCGGTGATACCCGGGCTGTTTGCGACGTACGCCGGAAGGACACAACAGGAGTACGGGTCTTTGCAGTTCACAGACCCGCAGCGGGGATTCACCAGTTTCGGAAGGCTGTTGGTCATGGCCATTGCGCAGCCCGAACGGGGCGGGCTGCTGCCGGAGCGCACCACGCCCTCACGCGGCTCTCTCGCCACCACCGCCTGCATGGAGACCTTGCAGGTCGGCTACCTCCACGCGGTCGCCGCCGCGGCGGGCTGCTCGCTCTCCCAGCCCTTTCCGGACAACGGCATCGACTGGCACGTGAGCCACAGCGCCCCGGGGCACACCGTCGACGACGAGGTCACCATCAAGGTGCAGCTCAAGGCGACGTACCAGATCGCGCCCGGGCCGCCCGGCCGCTCCTTCTCCTTCACCCTCGACAACGACCACCTGGCCAAGCTCGCCCGCACCCCGGTCTCGGTGCACAAGATCCTGGTCGTGATGATCGTCCCCCGCTCCCGGGACCAGTGGCTGCGCGCCGGACACGACCGGCTCGACCTCAGGCACTGCTGCTACTGGACCAACCTCGCCGGACACCCGATCACGGGCCGGCAGCGCACCACCGTGCGGATACCGACCGCGCGGATCTTCGACGACCGGGCGCTGTGCGAGATCATGACGCGGGTCGGGACGGGAGGGAAACCATGACGCACCGCCCGGCCGACGGCCCCCCGCGGCCCGCCGAACCCCTGCGGTCCGTACGACCGCACCCGGCCGACGCCCTCGACGACCGCCCCCGCGACGGCACCGCGCCCGAGCCCGGCACCGTCGACCCGGCCGTGCTGACCGCCCTGCTCCACCGGCACGGCTGGCAGCGGCGCGGCGGTGCCCCCGGCCGCTACGGCCGCTGGACCCCGCCCGGCCCGGCCGCGGGTGTCACCAGCCTCCTGGTGCCCGTCAGCCGCGCCTTCCCCGACAGCGACGACCTGCTCGGCGAGGCGCTGCTCGCCCTGTCCCGCAGCGGTACGCCCGCCGCCCGGGAGATCCTGCTCTCCCTCACCGTTCCCAGCGACGAGATCCGCTGGGAACGCGACATGCCGACGGGGCCCGGCTCCACGGCGACCTGGACGGCGGAGGAGCAGCTGCGCTCCGCCGCCCGCCGTATGCTGCTCGCCGGGGCGCTCGCCACACGCGCGCGTGCCGGCTACTACGGCGCCCGGCACCGGCGCGCCGCCGAGACCGCCCTGGAGAACGTCCTGGTGGGCCCCGCCCCCGGTGGCCGCCACCTCACGGCGTTCCTGCCGGTCGGCACCGGCCGCCCCCTGGCCGTACGCCTGCACCAGGCCCTGTACGCCGCCCGTGAGGCCGTCGACTACCGGCGGGCCACCGGTGGCGCGGAAGCCTTCGACTCCGCCGTCGCGGCGGGGGTCAGCCACGAGCTGACCGAGTCCCTGGTCGCCCTGGTCCGGGGCACCGAGGGTGCCCGGATAGCCATCGGCTGGGCGCCTGCCGCGGGCGTGCCCGAGGGCTGCGGCACCCTCACCGAACCCGTCGAGTTCTCGCCGGGCGACCTGCCCGCCCTGCGCGAGGCCGCCGCCCGCTACCTGCGCGCGGAGCCCTCCGTGCCGGTGCGGATCACCGGCACCGTCGTCCGTATGCGTCGGCCCGGACCCCGCGGCCCGGGCACCGTACGGCTGCGGGTGCTGGCCGGGGCCGAGGTGCCGCACGTGCGCGTCGCGCTGGACGAGGAGGCCTACCGGATCGCCGGGCACGCCCACCTCGTCGGGCTGCCGGTGCGGATGCTGGGTCGGCTGGAGAGCCGGGGCGGGTTCCGCCGGCTCACCGGCGCCTGCGAGATCACGCCCGTCCAGGTCGACGACGCGGAGCGGGACCGGCTGCTGAAGGCCGTCCAGGAGCACGTCGAGGTCGCGGCCTTCTTCGAGGAGGCCTGCGGCGACGGAGGGGACTGCGGAGACTGATTTCGCGGTGGGCGGCCCCGGGTCGGTACGATCGCCCCCATGCGCGCGCTCCGGTATGGCGCCGCGGCCCCACCTTCAGTCAGGAGAGACCGGTGTCAGACGTCCGTGTGATCATCCAGCGGGATTCCGAGCGGGAAGAACGCGTGGTGACGACGGGCACTACGGCCGCCGAGCTCTTCGCCGGCGAGCGCTCGATCATCGCCGCCCGTGTCTCCGGCGACCTCAAGGACCTCGCTTACGAGGTCAAGGACGGCGAAACCGTCGAGGCCGTCGAGATCACCTCCGAGGACGGCCTCAACATCCTGCGGCACTCCACCGCGCACGTCATGGCCCAGGCCGTGCAGGAGCTGTTCCCCGAGGCCAAGCTGGGCATCGGCCCGCCCGTCAAGGACGGCTTCTACTACGACTTCGACGTCGAGAAGCCCTTCCACCCCGATGACCTCAAGGCCATCGAGAAGAAGATGCAGGAGATCCAGAAGCGCGGGCAGCGGTTCTCCCGCCGAGTGGTCACCGACGAGGCAGCCCGCGAGGAGCTCGCCGACGAGCCGTACAAGCTGGAGCTGATCGGCCTCAAGGGCTCCGCGTCCCACGACGACGGCGCGGACGTCGAGGTCGGCTCCGGCGAGCTGACGATCTACGACAACCTCGACGCCAAGACCGGCGAGCTGTGCTGGAAGGACCTCTGCCGGGGTCCCCACCTGCCCACGACCCGGAACATCCCGGCCTTCAAGCTGATGCGCAACGCGGCCGCCTACTGGCGCGGCAGCGAGAAGAACCCGATGCTCCAGCGCATCTACGGCACCGCCTGGCCCACCAAGGACGAGCTGAAGGCGCACCTGGAGTTCCTCGCCGAGGCCGAGAAGCGCGACCACCGCAAGCTCGGCAGCGAGCTGGACCTGTTCTCCATCCCGGAGCAGATCGGCTCCGGCCTCGCCGTCTTCCACCCCAAGGGCGGCATCATCCGCCGGGTCATGGAGGACTACTCGCGGCGCCGCCACGAGGAGGAGGGCTACGAGTTCGTCTACACCCCGCACGCGACCAAGGGGAAGCTCTTCGAGACCTCGGGCCACCTGGACTGGTACGCCGACGGCATGTACCCGCCCATGCAGCTCGACGAGGGCGTGGACTACTACCTCAAGCCCATGAACTGCCCGATGCACAACCTGATCTTCGACGCGCGCGGGCGGTCCTACCGTGAACTGCCCCTGCGCCTGTTCGAGTTCGGCACCGTGTACCGGTACGAGAAGTCGGGCGTCGTGCACGGCCTGACCCGGGCCCGCGGTTTCACCCAGGACGACGCGCACATCTACTGCACCCGCGAGCAGATGTCGGAGGAGCTGGACAAGACCCTCACCTTCGTCCTGAACCTGCTGCGCGACTACGGGCTGAACGACTTCTACCTGGAGCTGTCCACCAAGGACCCGGAGAAGTTCGTCGGCTCCGACGAGGCCTGGGAAGAGGCCACCGAGACGCTGCGCCAGGTCGCCGAGAAGCAGAACCTGGAGCTGGTGGCGGACCCGGGCGGCGCCGCGTTCTACGGCCCGAAGATCTCGGTGCAGGCACGCGACGCCATCGGGCGCACCTGGCAGATGTCGACCATCCAGCTCGACTTCAACCTGCCGGAGCGCTTCAGCCTGGAGTACACGGCCGCGGACGGCGCCAAGACCCGCCCGGTCATGATCCATCGCGCGCTGTTCGGCTCCATCGAGCGCTTCTTCGCGGTGCTCCTGGAGCACTACGCGGGCGCGATGCCGCCCTGGCTCGCCCCGGTGCAGGCGGTGGGCATCCCGGTGGGGGACGCGCACGTGCAGTACCTGGAGGAGTTCGCGGCCGAGGCCCGGCGCAAGGGGCTGCGTGTCGACGTGGACTCCTCCTCCGACCGGATGCAGAAGAAGATCCGCACGCAGCAGAAGCAGAAGGTCCCGTTCATGATCATCGTCGGCGACGAGGACATGCACGGGGGCACGGTGTCGTTCCGCTACCGCGACGGTTCGCAGGAGAACGGCATTCCGCGCGACCAGGCACTGGCGAAGCTCGTTGATGTGGTGGAGCGCCGGATTCAGGTGTGACATCCCCCGCAAACGCGGGGACCGGCCCCCGGGAGGAGCTCCCGGGGGCCCTTTCGGTCTCCCGGCGCCGACGCCATATGCTGCACGTATGACGAGTGAGCCGGAGCAGCAGCTGGGGGTGGGGACGCAGGACGCGTTCCAGCGTCTGTGGACGCCCCACCGGATGGCCTACATTCAGGGCGAGAACAAGCCGAGCGGCCCCGGTGCCGACGACGGCTGCCCCTTCTGCTCGATCCCGGCCAAGTCCGACGAGGACGGTCTGATCATCCGGCGCGGCGAGCATGTCTACGCGGTGCTCAACCTGTACCCGTACAACGGCGGCCACCTGATGACCGTGCCCTACCGCCACGTCGCCGACTACACCGAGCTGAACACCGTGGAGACCGCGGAGCTGGCCGAGCTGACCAAGCAGGCGATGACGGCCCTGCGCACCGCGTCCGGTGCCCACGGCTTCAACATCGGCATGAACCAGGGCACGGTGGCCGGTGCGGGCATCGCCGCCCACCTGCACCAGCACGTCGTCCCCCGCTGGGGCGGCGACACGAACTTCATGCCGGTCGTCGGCCACACCAAGGTCCTGCCCCAGCTCCTGGGCGACACCCGCAAGATGCTTGCAGAGGCCTGGCCCTCCAGCCCGTCCGGCGTCTGAGGACGAGGCCGTCCAGGCCGAAGCGGGGGTCTGGGGGCGCAGCCCCCAGGGACGCCCACCCCGACACCCCCGCCCAACCGCCGGAGGCCTACGCGTCGTAGACGTCCGCCTTCTTCGGCACCGCCTCCTGCACCGCCCCGCTCAGACCGCCCGCGCGGGCACCGAACTTCTCCGTGTCCACGCCGTTCTCCTTCAGCACCTTGATCGCCGCCGAGTGCACCGCCCGGAGCACCGGCGTGGCTGCCCGCAGCGCGTCGTCGGCCATGAAGCGGTGCCGCCACGGCCGGTCCGCCCAGGCGTGCCGCACGCCGAAGGGCTCGGGCAGCGTGAGCTTGCCGCCCAGCCAGTACAGCAGCGGGGGGTACCAGGTCAGCGGTGCCCGTGCGGCCAGCCGTACCACCTCGTCGGTGTCGACCAGCGGGAGCTTGACCGTGCGGGTCTCCCAGAACTTGACCGACTTCTGGACCTGCTTCTCCTTGGCCGCGGGCTTGCTGGTGAACAGGGAGTGCACCGGGCCCAGCGCGTGTCCGGTGACCTCGATGCGCAGCGTCTCGTGCAGCACCGTCACCGTGATCAGCATGGAGATGACCAACTGGCCGTCCCACAGCGTCCACTGGACGCCGAGGTAGTGCCGGTCGCCCGCGCCGAACTGCTGCTTGTCGCAGATCTCCTGTATGGCGTGCTGCTTGACCTGGTACGCCTCGACGTCCGTACCCTCGGGCCGGGACACCGAGTCGGCGTTCTCACCGATCGGGGTCACGATCCAGTGCCGCACCGTCGGCTTGGTGAAGCCGCCGGTGTGCAGCGGGCCGCGCTCCAGCATCCGCAGCCGGTCGTGGATGGCCTTGATGACGTCCCAGCTGCGGAACGGGTTGATCTCCCGGTCCGGGTCGACGGGGACCAGCTCCTCGGCGAGCTGCCAGTTGCCCCAGCGGGTGCCCATGCCGAGGATCCCCTTGGGACCGGCGTAGAAGACGGAGTTGGACTGCTGCTCGGCGCTGAGCCGGGCCAGCGACTGCCGCAGTTCCTCGGCCGCCGTCTCGCCGGGGCTGCTCGGCACGGCCTCGGGCACCTTGGCGCCCACGCCGGCGCCGGACAGGAGACCGCTCCAGCGCTCCCGGAGGTCCCGTGCCGTGCGCTCGCAGATCCGCTTGGCCCAGAACCAGCCGATCACCGGCGCGACGACGCAGGCACGTGCGTACCAGGCCCAGAAGCCGCTGAAGGGCATCTTGAGCAGGAAGAGCACGGCCAGGACCGCCATCGCGAGCAGCAGGGCGGTGGCGAGCGCGCCGGCCCGCTTGTCCTCGCGCCGGGCGACGGTGGTGCGGATCTGGAAGACCAGGAGCCAGATCAGCAGTCCGGGCAGGAACAGCAGTCCGCACAGCACCATGACGGCGCTCAGCCAGTTGTCCCGGTCCCTGCGTATGCGGTGCGCCGCGAGGCTGTGCTCCACGACGACCTGCGGCTGGGTGCCGAAGGACTGGATGAGCGGGGCCCGCTTGGGACCCAGCATCCGGTCGATGATCGCCCGGGAGAACGCCTCGCCCAGGTTGGGCCGGAAGAGCTTGATCCGGGGCTTGCTCACGGCCGACTTGTGCCACTCGCTGTTGGCCTTGAGTATCTCCTCGGCCTCGCTGTCCCGGTAGGCCGCCGAGGCCAGCGCGAACGTGGCCGTCTGGCCGCCGTCGTCCGTGCGCGGCACCTGCGGTCCGAAGAAGTCCGCGTAACCGCCGTCAACGGTCATTCCCGCCCCCGATCGCCACCACTGTCGCTCCTGCGGCCTTCCCGACTTCCCTGCCCCGCACACCTGTTGATCTGGTCATCAGCGTATCCGCCGGGACCGTCGTGCGTCACGGGACGGCCGAAGGCGCCCCCACGCGAGCGGGTTGACCGCCCAACGCGCCGTCGTACGCCGGGGCGGGCCGTGTCCGGTGCGGGGGAGCGGGCCCCGGTGCGGCCGGACCACGCACCGGAGCCCCGCGCTCCGTCGGGACGCCGCCCGCACCTCCTCTAGGACGCCGCCCGCACCTCCTCGCGCAGCCGGTCCGCGACCTGCGCCGGCATGGGTTCGTGCCGTGCGTAGCGGCGGTCGAAGCGCGCGGTGCCGTGCGAGAGGGAGCGCAGGTCCACGGCGTAGCGGCCGATCTCGATCTCGGGCACCTCGGCCCTGATCAGGGTCCGGCCGCCGCTGGTCTGCTCGGTGCCCAGGACCTTGCCGCGCCGCCCGGACAGGTCGCTCATCACCGCGCCCACGTAGTCGTCGCCGACCAGCACGCTCACCTCGGCCACCGGCTCCAGCAGGTGGATCCGAGCCTCGGCGGCGGCCTCCCTGAGCGCCAGCGCGCCGGCGGTCTGGAACGCGGCGTCGGAGGAGTCCACCGAGTGCGCCTTGCCGTCGAGCAGCGTGACCCGCACGTCGATCAGCGGGTGGCCCGCGGCCACCCCCTTGGCGGCCTGGGTGCGCACGCCCTTCTCGACGGACGGGATGAACTGCCGGGGCACCGCGCCGCCGACCACCTTGTCCACGAACTCGATGCCCGAGCCGCCCGGCAGCGGCTCCACCTCGATCTCGCAGATGGCGTACTGGCCGTGCCCGCCGGACTGCTTGACGTGCCGCCCGCGTCCGGCCGCCCGGCCGCCGAAGGTCTCGCGCAGGGAGACGCGGTGGGGTACGACGTCGACCTGGACGCCGTAGCGGCTGCGCAGCCGCTCCAGGGCCACGTCGGCGTGCGCCTCGCCCAGGCACCACAGGACCACCTGGTGGGTGTCCTGGTTGTGCTCCAGGCGCATCGTCGGGTCCTCGGCGACCAGCCGGGCCAGCCCCTGGGAGAGCTTGTCCTCGTCGGGTTTGCTGTGTGCCTCGATGGCGAGCGGCAGCAGCGGATCGGGCATCTCCCAGGGGGCCATCAGCAGCGGGTCGTCCTTGGCCGAGAGCGTGTCCCCGGTCTCCGCGCGGGTCAGCTTGGCCACGCAGGCGAGGTCGCCCGCGATCACGTGCGAGACCGGCCGCTGCTGCTTGCCGAACGGCGTCGACAGGGCGCCGATCCGCTCGTCGACGTCGTGGTCCTCGTGGCCCCGGTCGGTCATCCCGTGCCCGGACACGTGCACCGTCTGGTCGGCGCGCAGGGTGCCGGAGAAGACGCGGACCATCGAGATCCGGCCGACGTAGGGGTCCGAGGACGTCTTGACCACCTCCGCGACCAGCGACTCCTCCGGATCGCACATCCGCAGTTCGCGTCCGGCGCCCTCCGGGGTGGTGACCCTGGGTGCCGCGCGTTCCAGGGGCGTCGGGAAGCCGCGGGTGACCAGTTCCAGGAGTTCGACCGTGCCCAGTCCCTGCCGGGCGCCCTCGGCGGCGGGCGCGGCGGCCAGCACCGGGAAGAACACCCCGCGCGCGACGGCCCGTTCCAGGTCCTCGATGAGCGTCTTGACGTCGACCTGCTCGCCGCCGAGGTAGCGCTCCATGAGGGTCTCGTCCTCGCTCTCCGAGATGATCCCCTCGATGAGCATGGAGCGGGCCTCGTCGAGCTGCGGCAGCTCCGCCTCGCCCGGATCCGAGGCCACGCGCTCGCCGGACGCGTAGTCGAACAGCTTCCGTGTCAGCAGCCCGACGAGCCCGGTCACGGGTGCGTGCCCGTCGGGGGCGGGCGGGCCGTGCAGCGGGAGGTACAGCGGCAGTACGGCGTCGGGGTCGTCGCCGCCGAAGGCCTCCGCGCAGATCCGGGTCATCTCCTCGAAGTCCGCGCGGGCGGCCTCCAGGTGCGTGATCACGATGGCGCGCGGCATGCCGACGGCGGCGCACTCCTCCCAGAGCATGCGGGTCGAGCCGTCCACCCCGTCGGAGGCCGAGACGACGAAGAGGGCCGCGTCCGCCGCGCGCAGACCGGCCCTCAGCTCACCGACGAAGTCGGCGTACCCGGGAGTGTCCAGGAGGTTGATCTTGATGCCGTCCCATTCGACGGGCACCAGGGAGAGCTGTACGGAGCGCTGCTGGCGGTGCTCCATGTCGTCGTAGTCCGAGACGCAGCCGCCGTCCTCCACGCGGCCCGCCCGGTTCACCGCTCCCGCCGTCAGCGCGAGAGCTTCCACCAATGTCGTCTTGCCCGATCCGGAGTGGCCGACCAGCACCACGTTCCGTACGGACGCGGGGTGGTCGGCCGCCGTTGCCCTTCCGGCGGCTCCGGGATGGGTGTGTGCCTTGTCGCCCATGTCCTTGCCTCCCGTGCACGGTGAGGTCACTGTGGGCGCGGACACGCGGGACCGCGTGCACTGGCGGCTCCGGCGACGCCCGCGGTCCTTCGAGCTTTCCACTCCCGTCACGCCGCGTCCATACGAAGGACCCGATCCCGGCGGCCACCGGCCGCTCACCGGGGGCTCAGGGTGCCCGGCCACCGTCCACGCGCGCGCGTGACTACGATGGGCCAGCCGGTGGCCAGCAAGGGCCGCGGCGCCACACCGACCGTCGGGAAGGCCATGCTGAACAAGTACGCGCGTGCATTTTTTACGCGTGTCCTCACACCGTTCGCCGCGTTTCTCATCCGCCGGGGCGTCAGCCCGGACACGGTCACGCTCATCGGCACCGCCGGTGTGGTCGCGGGTGCGCTGGTCTTCTACCCCATGGGTGAGTTCTTCTGGGGCACGGTGGTGATCACGCTCTTCGTCTTCTCCGACCTCGTCGACGGCAACATGGCCCGCCAGCTGGGCCGCTCCAGCCGCTGGGGCGCGTTCCTGGACTCCACCCTCGACCGGGTCGCCGACGGCGCGATCTTCGGCGGCCTCGCCCTCTGGTACGCGGGCGGCGGCGACGACATCGTCCTGTGCGCGGTGTCGATCTTCTGCCTGGCCAGCGGTCAGGTGGTCTCGTACACCAAGGCGCGCGGCGAGGCGATCGGCCTGCCGGTCGCCGTCAACGGACTGGTCGAGCGCGCCGAGCGCCTCGTCATCTCGCTGGTCGCCGCCGGCTTCGCCGGACTGCACAAGTTCGGCGTGCCCGGCATCCAGTACCTGCTGCCGATCGCCCTGTGGATCGTCGCCGTCGGCAGCCTCGTCACGCTGGTCCAGCGGGTCGTCACGGTCCGCCGGGAGGCCGCCGAGGCGGACGCCGCCGCACAGGAGAGCCAGGGCACCGAGGCGGCCAAGTGAGCGCTCGGGACCGGCTGGCCGACGGCCTGTACGGCGCCGGCTGGGGCACCGTGAAGAAGCTGCCCGAGCCCGCCGCCGTGCGCCTCGGCCGCACCATCGCCGACGTCGCCTGGAAGCGGCGCGGCGCGGGGGTGCGCCGTCTGGAGAGCAACTACGCGCGCGTGGTGCCCGGCGCGAGCCCCGAGCGGCTCGCCGCCCTCTCGCGCGCGGGCATGCGCTCGTACCTGCGCTACTGGATGGAGTCGTTCCGGCTCCCGGCGTGGAGCACCGAGCGGATCAAGGGCGGCTTCGCCCCCGAGGACCTGCATCACCTCACCGACGGCATGGCCGCCGGCAAGGGCGTGATACTCGCCCTGCCGCACCTGGCCAACTGGGACCTCGCGGGCGCCTGGGTCACCACGAAGCTCGGCATCCCGTTCACCACCGTCGCCGAGCGCCTCAAGCCGGAGACCCTCTACGACCGTTTCGTCGCCTACCGCGAGGGCCTCGGCATGGAGGTCCTGCCGCACAGCGGCGGCACCGCCTTCGGCACGCTGGCCCGGCGGCTGCGCGACGGCGGCCTGGTCTGCCTGGTCGCCGACCGGGACCTGTCCGCCTCCGGCGTGGAGGTCGAGTTCTTCGGCGAGACGGCCCGGATGCCGGCCGGCCCCGCGCTGCTCGCCCAGCAGACGGGCGCGCTGCTGCTGCCGGTGACGCTCTGGTACGACGACTCGCCGGTGATGCGGGGCCGCGTCCACCCGCCGGTCGAGGTGCCCGAGTCAGGCACCCGGGCCGAAAGGACGTCTGTCATGACACAGGCGCTGGCCGATGCCTTCGCCGCGGGGATCGCCGACCACCCGGAGGACTGGCACATGCTGCAGCGCTTGTGGCTCAAGGACCTCGACCCGGCCAAGGCGCCCGGATCGCCGGGGCGCGCCGACGGACAGGGCACGTCGTGAGGATCGGCATCGTCTGCCCGTACTCCTGGGACGTGCCGGGCGGCGTCCAGTTCCACATCCGGGACCTCGCCGAGTACTTCATCCGGCTCGGGCACGAGGTGTCCGTCCTCGCCCCCGCCGACGACGACACCCCGCTGCCCCCGTACGTCGTCTCCGCCGGCCGCGCGGTGCCGGTGCCGTACAACGGCTCGGTGGCCCGGCTGAACTTCGGCTTCCTGTCGGCCGCCCGGGTCCGGCGCTGGCTGCACGAGGGCGCCTTCGACGTCATCCACATCCACGAGCCGACCTCGCCCTCGCTGGGCCTGCTGACCTGCTGGGCGGCGCAGGGCCCGATCGTGGCCACCTTCCACACCTCCAACCCGCGCTCCCGCGCGATGATCGCCGCGTACGCGATCCTCCAGGCCGCCCTGGAGAAGATCAGCGCCCGGATCGCCGTGAGCGAGTACGCCCGCCGCACGCTCGTCGAGCACCTGGGCGGCGACGCGGTCGTCATCCCCAACGGCGTCGACGTCGACTTCTTCGCCGACGCCGAGCCCAGGCCGGAGTGGCAGGGCGACACGATCGGCTTCATAGGGCGCATCGACGAGCCCCGCAAGGGCCTGCCGGTGCTCATGCGGGCGCTGCCCGGGATCCTCGCCGCGCGCCCGCAGACCCGGCTGCTCGTCGCCGGGCGCGGGGACGAGGAGGAGGCCGTCGAGAGCCTGCCGAAGGAGCTGCGCTCCCGCGTGGAGTTCCTCGGCATGATCAGCGACGAGGACAAGGCCCGTTTCCTGCGCAGCGTCGACCTGTACGTGGCGCCCAACACCGGCGGCGAGAGCTTCGGCATCGTCCTCGTCGAGGCCATGTCGGCCGGCGCCGCCGTTCTCGCCTCCGACCTGGACGCCTTCGCCCAGGTCCTCGACCAGGGGGCGGCCGGTGAACTCTTCCCCAACGAGGACGCCGACGCCCTGGCCGAAGCGGCCGTACGCCTGCTGGCCGACCCGGAGCGGCGCGCCGGGCTGCGCGAGCGGGGCAGCGCCCACGTGCGGCGCTTCGACTGGTCCACCGTGGGCGCGGACATCCTGTCCGTCTACGAGACGGTCACCGCGGGAGCGGCGGCGGTGGCGACGGACGACCGGGCGACGGGCCTGCGGGCCCGCTTCGGCCTGGCGAGGGACTGACCCACCGGCGCGCACGGGCCCACCGGACGCGCTTGGCCCACTTGGCCCACCGATAGGGTTGCGGCCCGTGACCGCAACCCTCATCTGGATCCTGGTCGTCCTCGTCGCCGTCGGCCTGTACCTCAGCTGGACGGCGGGCCGCCTGGACCGGCTGCACGCCCGGATCGACGCCGCCCGTGCCGCCCTGGACGCCCAGTTGCTGCGCAGGGCGTCCGTGGCCCAGGAACTCGCGACCTCAGGAGTGCTCGACCCTGCTGCCTCCATGGTCCTCTACGAGGCCGCACACGCCGCCCGGCAGGCCGAGGAGGAGCTGCGGGAGGTCGCCGAGAGCGAACTGAGCCAGGCCCTGCGCGCCGTCTTCGCCGACGCGCAGCAGGTGGACGTACTGCGCGAGGCACCCGGGGGAGTGGCGGCGGCCCACGAACTGGCCGAGGCCGTACGGAGGGTGCCGATGGCCCGGCGCTTCCACAACGACGCGGTGGGCGCCGCCCGCAGGCTGCGCGAGCACCGCAAGGTCCGCTGGTTCCGCCTCGCCGGGCACGCGCCCTTCCCGCTGGCCTTCGAGATGGACGACGAGTCGCCGGCCGCCCTGGTGGAGCGCGCGGCGTAGCGCCCCGGGGACGAAAACGATCCACCGCCTTCTCATTGGCCCTTGCTGTGGCCTGCTCGCCTCGCGTTTCCTCGTTGCTGCACAACCCCCTTCTCCCCAGCGAGGTACCCGTGTCCAGCACGCTCTCCGAAAACCAGGCACCCGAGACCGGCACCGCCCGCGTGAAGCGCGGCATGGCCGAGCAGCTCAAGGGCGGCGTCATCATGGACGTCGTCACGCCGGAGCAGGCGAAGATCGCCGAGGACGCGGGCGCCGTGGCCGTCATGGCCCTGGAGCGCGTCCCCGCCGACATCCGCAAGGACGGCGGCGTGGCCCGGATGTCCGACCCCGACATGATCGAGGGCATCATCGGCGCCGTCTCCATCCCGGTGATGGCCAAGTCCCGCATCGGCCACTTCGTGGAGGCCCAGGTCCTCCAGTCCCTCGGTGTCGACTACATCGACGAGTCCGAGGTCCTCACCCCGGCCGACGAGGTCAACCACAGCGACAAGTTCGCCTTCACCACCCCCTTCGTCTGCGGCGCCACCAACCTGGGCGAGGCCCTGCGGCGGATCGCCGAGGGCGCCGCGATGATCCGCTCCAAGGGCGAGGCCGGTACCGGCAACGTCGTCGAGGCCGTCCGGCACCTGCGCCAGATCAAGAACGAGATCGCCCGGCTGCGCGGCTACGACAACAACGAGCTGTACGCCGCCGCCAAGGAGCTGCGCGCCCCCTACGAGCTGGTCAAGGAGGTCTCCGAGCTGGGCAAGCTGCCGGTCGTCCTCTTCTCGGCCGGTGGTGTCGCCACCCCCGCCGACGCCGCGCTCATGCGTCAGCTCGGCGCCGAGGGCGTCTTCGTCGGCTCCGGCATCTTCAAGTCCGGCGACCCGGCCAAGCGCGCCGCCGCCATCGTGAAGGCGACCACCTTCTACGACGACCCGAAGATCATCGCGGACGCGTCCCGCAACCTCGGCGAGGCCATGGTCGGCATCAACTGCGACACCCTCCCCGAGACCGAGCGCTACGCCAACCGCGGCTGGTAGGGCGTCCCTCCATGAGTGACACCCCCGTCATCGGTGTCCTGGCGCTCCAGGGCGACGTACGGGAGCACCTCGTCGCCCTGGCCGTGGCCGACGCCGTGGCCAGGCCGGTACGGCGCC
Source organism: Streptomyces sp. NPDC001599 (assembly GCF_042893535.1). NCBI lineage: Bacteria > Bacillati > Actinomycetota > Actinomycetes > Kitasatosporales > Streptomycetaceae > Streptomyces > Streptomyces sp. NPDC001599. The sequence goes on along the minus strand of NZ_JBIAVA010000002.1, from coordinate 158,166 downwards.
CCGAGGAACTCGCCGAGGTGGACGGCCTGGTGCTGCCCGGCGGCGAGTCCACCACCATCTCCAAGCTCGCCGTCCTCTTCGGAGTGATGGAGCCCCTCCGCGCGCGCGTGCGGGACGGCCTGCCCGTCTACGGCACCTGCGCCGGCATGATCATGTTGGCCGACAAGATCCTCGACCCGCGCTCGGGGCAGGAGACGGTCGGCGGCATCGACATGATCGTGCGCCGCAACGCCTTCGGGCGGCAGAACGAGTCCTTCGAGGCGGCCGTCGACGTCGAGGGCGTCGAGGGCGAGCCCGTGGAGGGCGTCTTCATCCGCGCCCCCTGGGTCGAGTCCGTGGGCGCGGCCGCCGAGGTGCTCGCCGAGCACGACGGCCACATCGTCGCCGTCCGCCAGGGCAACGCGCTGGCCACCTCGTTCCACCCGGAACTGACCGGCGACCACCGCGTGCACCGGCTCTTCGCCGACATGGTGCGCGCGAACCGGGCGGCTCGGTCCTTGTAGGATTCCTGCGTTCGTTGCAGGAGATGGGTTACGCGAAGGAGACAGGCAGATGTCCGGCCACTCTAAATGGGCTACGACGAAGCACAAGAAGGCCGTGATCGACGCCAAGCGCGGCAAGCTCTTCGCGAAGCTGATCAAGAATATCGAGGTCGCGGCGCGCATGGGCGGCGTCGACATCGAGGGCAACCCGACGCTGTACGACGCCATCCAGAAGGCGAAGAAGCAGTCGGTCCCCAACAAGAACATCGACTCCGCGGTCAAGCGCGGCGGCGGCCTGGAGGCCGGCGGCGCCGACTACGAGACGATCATGTACGAGGGCTACGGTCCGAACGGTGTCGCGGTGCTCATCGAGTGCCTCACCGACAACCGCAACCGCGCCGCCTCCGACGTCCGCGTCGCCATGACCCGCAACGGCGGCTCCATGGCCGACCCGGGCTCGGTGTCGTACCTGTTCAACCGCAAGGGCGTCGTGATCGTGCCCAAGGGCGAGCTGAGCGAGGACGACGTCCTCGGCGCCGTCCTGGACGCGGGGGCGGAAGAGGTCAACGACCTCGGCGAGTCCTTCGAGGTGCTCAGCGAGGCCACCGACCTGGTCGCGGTCCGCACCGCCCTCCAGGAGGCCGGCATCGACTACGAGTCCGCCGACGCCAACTTCGTCCCGACCATGCAGGTCGAGCTGGACGAGGAGGGCGCGCGGAAGATCTTCCGGCTCATCGACGCCCTGGAGGACAGCGACGACGTGCAGAACGTCTTCGCCAACTTCGACGTGAGCGACGAGATCATGGAGAAGGTCGACGCGTAACGCGTCCCTGCTCAGCGGGCCGACGGGGACACACTCCGTCGGCCCGTCGCTTTGTCGGTGGCACCCGATAGCCTGCACAAACAGGTGATCGACGAGAGGGGCCGGGTACGTGCGTGTGCTGGGGGTGGACCCGGGGCTGACCCGTTGCGGGATCGGCGTCGTGGAGGGCGTCGCGGGCCGGCCGCTCACCATGATCGGCGTCGGCGTCGTCCGCACGCCCGCGGACGCCGACCTCGGCCACCGTCTGGTCGCCGTCGAGCGGGGCATCGAGCAGTGGCTCGACGAGCACCGGCCGGAGTTCGTCGCCGTGGAGCGCGTCTTCAGCCAGCACAACGTCCGCACCGTCATGGGCACCGCCCAGGCCAGCGCCGTGGCGATCCTGTGCGCCTCCCGCCGCGGCATCCCCGTCGCCCTGCACACGCCGAGCGAGGTGAAGGCCGCCGTCACCGGCAGCGGCCGCGCCGACAAGGCACAGGTCGGCGCCATGGTCACCCGCCTGCTCCGGCTCGCCGCCCCGCCCAGGCCCGCCGACGCCGCGGACGCCCTCGCCCTCGCCATCTGCCACATCTGGCGCGCCCCCGCGCAGAACCGCCTCCAGCAGGCCGTGGCCCTGCACACCTCACAGGGCCCGGGCCGCCCCCGGAACCCCCACCCCTCGAAAGGCCGCCCCGCATGATCGCCTTCGTCAGCGGCACCGTCGCCGCCCTCGCACCCGACGCCGCGGTGGTCGAGGTCGGCGGCGTCGGCATGGCCGTCCAGTGCACGCCCAACACCCTCTCCACGCTCCGGCTCGGCAAGCCCGCCAAGCTCGCCACCTCCCTCGTCGTACGGGAGGACTCGCTCACGCTCTACGGCTTCGCCGACGACGACGAGCGCCAGGTCTTCGAGCTGCTCCAGACCGCCAGCGGCGTCGGCCCCCGCCTCGCCCAGGCCATGCTCGCCGTGCACCGGCCCGACGCCCTGCGCAGAGCCGTCTCCACCGGCGACGAGAAGGCGCTCACCGCTGTCCCCGGCATCGGCAAGAAGGGCGCGCAGAAGCTGCTCCTGGAACTGAAGGACCGGCTCGGTGAGCCCATCGGCGCCCCCGCCGTCGGCGCCCCGGTCAGCACCGGCTGGCGCGACCAGCTGCACGCCGCCCTGATCGGTCTCGGGTACGCGACGCGCGAGGCCGACGAGGCCGTCTCCGCGGTGGCGCCGCAGGCCGAGGCCGCCGGAGGCGCGCCGCAGGTGGGCCAGTTGCTCAAGGCCGCCCTCCAGACGCTGAACCGCGCCCGCTGACCACGCCCGCCACCACCGACCCGGTGCGCCACGGCAAGGAGAATCAAGTGAACTGGGACGACACGACCGATGCGGAGGCCGCCGCCGAGCGGCTGGTGGGCGCTGTCGCCGACGGCGAGGACCAGGCCGTGGAGGCGGCCCTGCGCCCCAAGGACCTGGGTGAGTTCATCGGCCAGGAGAAGGTCCGCGAGCAGCTCGACCTGGTGCTGCGGGCCGCACGCGCGCGCGGGGCGACCGCCGACCACGTGCTCCTCTCCGGCGCCCCGGGCCTGGGCAAGACCACCCTCTCGATGATCATCGCGGCCGAGATGGAAGCCCCCATCCGCATCACCTCCGGCCCCGCCATCCAGCACGCCGGCGACCTCGCGGCGATCCTCTCCTCCCTCCAGGAGGGCGAGGTCCTCTTCCTCGACGAGATCCACCGCATGTCGCGGCCCGCCGAGGAGATGCTGTACATGGCGATGGAGGACTTCCGCGTCGACGTCATCGTCGGCAAGGGCCCCGGCGCCACCGCCATCCCCCTGGAGCTCCCTCCGTTCACCCTGGTCGGCGCCACCACGCGCGCCGGGCTGCTGCCGCCGCCGCTGCGCGACCGCTTCGGCTTCACCGCCCACATGGAGTTCTACGGACCGGCGGAACTGGAGCGCGTGATCCACCGCTCCGCCGGCCTGCTCGACGTCGAGATCGACGCCACCGGCGCCGCCGAGATCGCCGGCCGCTCCCGCGGCACCCCCCGCATCGCCAACCGCCTGCTGCGCCGGGTCCGCGACTACGCCCAGGTCAAGGCCGACGGCCTGATCACCCAGGAGATCGCCGCGGCCGCCCTCGCCGTGTACGAGGTCGACGCCCGGGGCCTGGACCGCCTCGACCGCGGTGTGCTGGAGGCGCTCCTCAAGCTGTTCGGCGGCGGGCCGGTCGGCCTGTCCACGCTCGCCGTCGCCGTGGGAGAGGAGCGTGAGACAGTGGAAGAGGTCGCCGAACCCTTCCTCGTACGGGAGGGTCTGCTCGCCCGCACCCCGCGCGGGCGGGTGGCCACTCCGGCCGCTTGGGCGCACCTCGGCCTCACCCCGCCGCGTTCGCAGAGTTCAGGAAACGGACAACAGGACTTGTTCGGGGCGTGACGACCCGCTCACGCGGGGCACATTCGCCGGAGCAGGAACCCCGGTGCCATGCTGGGCGTTGTTCCATGCGCGCGGACTCGCCTAGACTCCGCCGATGCCGCCCTTGTCGGTGGCGTACACACCCCCAACCATCAGGCCGCTCACCATCGCGGTCGTGTGAAGGAAGTACCGACCCGTGAGTCTCGTGACCCTCCTCCCGTTCATCGTGCTCATCGGGGCCATGTTCCTGATGACCCGGTCGGCGAAGAAGAAGCAGCAGCAGGCCGCCAACATGCGGAACGAGATGCAGCCCGGAACCGGTGTCCGCACCATCGGGGGCATGTACGCCACGGTCAAGGAGGTCAACGACGACACGGTCCTCCTCGACGCCGGCCCGGGCGTCGAGCTGCTCTTCGCCAAGAACTCCATCGGTGCCGTCCTCACCGACGACGAGTACAACCGCATCGTCCACGGCATCGAGCACGACCTGAAGTCCGACGCGGACGTAGTCCCCGACGACGCCTCCTCCCTCACCGAGACCGACGCCTCCGACGACGACGCCTCCGACGACAAGTCCGTCGACCTCGGCAAGAAGGCCGAGCCCGCCGATGAGACGGCCGACGAGCCGACGGTCGACGCCGCGCCCGCCGAGGCGAAGACGGACGAGCAGGCGAAGAAGTCCGACGGCGGTTCCGAGGCGAAGTAGCCGTGCCCCGGGGTGCGCGGGACGGGCTCCCGCGCACCCAGCGCGACGCGCGGCTCGCACGGATCCGGACACCATGTGATGGCCGCCGGTGACGCCTTCTGGGCGCGAAGCGGCCCGAGAGGGAGTACACAAAGGTGGTAGCACCTAAAAAGGGAAAGAATGCGAGCGCTCAGAGTAAGCCCGGGCGCTCGCTGGCCCTGATTCTGATCGCCATCGTGGCGCTCACCGGGGGCATGTTCGCCTCCGGGCACACGACTCCGCGTCTCGGCATCGACCTGGCGGGCGGCACGAGTATCACTCTCCGGGCCGTGCCGGAGGCGGGCCAGGAGTCCGCGATCAACAAGACCAACATGGACACCGCGGTCGAGATCATGAACCGCCGTGTCAATGGTCTGGGTGTTTCCGAGGCCGAGGTCCAGACCCAGGGCGACCGGAACATCATCGTCAACATCCCCAAGGGGACGAACTCGAAGGAAGCCCGGCAGCAGGTCGGCACCACCGCCAAGCTGTACTTCCGTCCGGTCCTCGCCACCGAACTCTCCGGCGCCAACGCGACCGGCACCCCCTCGGCGAGCGAGGCCGGCGGCGCCTCGGACAAGGCGACCGACAAGGCCACCGACAAGGCCACGGACAAGGCGACCGACGGCGACAAGGCCACCGACGGCGACAAGGCCACCGACGGCGACAAGGCGAGCGGCACGCCGTCCGACTCCGCCTCGGCGAGCGCCACCTCCCAGGGCCGCGCCGCCAGCGACGCCCTGAAGGCCGACCCCAGCCCGTCCGCGACGAGCTCCGACGGCGCCTCCCCGTCGCCGAGCGCCAGCGCCTCCGGCGACGACGCCACCGCCAAGCTGCAACAGCAGTACGCGGCCCTGGACTGCACCGACAAGAACGCCCGCGCCAAGGCCGGTGACGGTGCCAAGCCGGGCGACGCGACGGTGGCCTGCGGCCAGAACTCGCAGGGCCAGTGGCAGAAGTACATCCTCGGCCCCGCCGCGGTCGACGGCACCGAGGTCGACGAGGCCGAGGCCGTCTACAACACGCAGACCGCCGCCGGCTGGACCGTGACGATGAAGTTCACGGACAAGGGCAGCAAGAAGTTCGCGGACATCACCGGCAAGCTGGCGCAGAACCAGTCCCCGCAGAACCAGTTCGCCATCGTCCTGGACAACGAGGTCGTCTCCGACCCGTACGTCAGCCAGGCGCTCACCGGCGGCAACGCGGAGATCTCCGGCAGCTTCGACCAGGAAGAGGCCCAGAGCCTCGCCAACATGCTGTCCTACGGCGCGCTGCCGCTGACCTTCAAGGAGGACAGCGTCACCACCGTCACCGCCGCGCTCGGCGGTGAGCAGCTGCACGCCGGTCTGATCGCGGGCGCGATCGGCCTCGCCCTGGTCGTCCTCTACCTGCTGTTCTACTACCGGGGCCTGTCGTTCATCGCCGTCTGCTCGCTGCTGGTCTCGGCCGGCCTCACCTACGTGATCATGGCGCTGCTCGGCCCGACCATCGGCTTCGCGCTGAACCTGCCGGCCGTGTGCGGTGCCATCGTCGCCATCGGCATCACGGCGGACTCGTTCATCGTGTACTTCGAACGCGTCCGCGACGAGATCCGGGAGGGCCGCACGCTGCGTCCCGCCGTCGAGCGGGCCTGGCCGCGCGCCCGGCGCACCATCCTCGTCTCCGACTTCGTGTCCTTCCTCGCCGCCGCGGTGCTCTTCATCGTCACCGTCGGCAAGGTGCAGGGCTTCGCGTTCACGCTGGGTCTGACGACCCTGCTCGACGTGGTGGTGGTGTTCCTCTTCACCAAGCCGCTGCTGACGCTGATGGCCAGGCGCAAGTTCTTCGCGAGCGGTCACAAGTGGTCCGGCCTCGACCCCAAGGCCCTGGGTGCCAAGCCCCCGCTGCGCCGCACCCGCCGTCCGTCCCGTCCTGCCGCCGGCCCTGTCGACCCGAAGGAGGCGTGAGAGATGTCGAAGCTCGGCACACTCGGCGCCCGACTGCACCACGGCGAGGTCGGCTACGACTTCGTCAAGAACCGCAAGATCTGGTACGGCATCTCGATCCTCATCACCATCACGGCCATCGTCGGCCTGGCGGTGCGCGGCCTGCACATGGGCATCGAGTTCCAGGGCGGCGCGGTCTTCACCACCCCGAAGAACATGAGCGCCTCGGTCGCCCAGACCGAGACCTGGGCGGAGGAGGCCTCCGGCCACGACGCGATCGTCCAGAAGCTCGGCGACGGCAGCCTCCGCATCCAGATCGCGGGCACCGACACCCAGCAGTCGGACCAGATCAAGGAGGACCTCTCCAAGAACCTGGACGTCTCCGCGGAGAAGATCAACGCCGACCTGGTCGGCCCCAGCTGGGGTGACCAGATCGCGAACAAGGCCTGGCAGGGCCTCGGGATCTTCATGGTCCTCGTGGTGATCTATCTGGCGATCGCGTTCGAGTGGCGGATGGCACTGGCCGCCTTCGTCGCACTGATCCACGACATCACCATCACCGTGGGCATCTACGCCCTGGTCGGCTTCGAGGTCACACCCGGCACGGTGATCGGTCTGCTGACGATCCTCGGTTACTCGCTCTACGACACGGTCGTCGTCTTCGACAGCCTCAAGGAGCAGACCCGGGACATCACCAAGCAGACCCGCTGGACCTATGCGGAGATCGCCAACCGCTCGATCAACAGCACCCTGGTCCGCTCCATCAACACCACGGTGGTCGCGCTGCTGCCGGTGGCGGGCCTGCTGTTCATCGGCGGCGGTGTCCTCGGGGCCGGCATGCTCAACGACATCTCGCTGTCGCTGTTCGTCGGTCTCGCCGCGGGCGCCTACTCGTCGATCTTCATCGCCACGCCGCTCGTCGCCGACCTCAAGGAGGCCGAGCCGCAGATGAAGGCCCTCAAGAAGCGGGTCCTCGCCAAGCGTGCCCAGACGGCCGCCAAGGGCGAGGGCGCGGAGTCCGCTGCCGACGAGGAGGCGTACGACGCCGACGAGCCGGACGACGCCGCACCCGCGGTCGTCGGACCCCGCAACCAGCCCGCGTCCCGTGGCAGGGGCCGCGGCCGACCCTCGGGGAAGCGCCGATGACCGGGACGACCGGCATCACGGAGCTGCTGCTCAGCCGCATCCGTGACGTGGCCGACCACCCGGAGCCGGGTGTGGTGTTCAAGGACATCACCCCGCTCCTGGCGGACCCGGCGGCCTTCGCCGCGCTCATCGACGCCCTCGCCGACGTGGCCCGGGACACCGGTGCCACCAAGGTCGTCGGCCTGGAGGCCCGCGGCTTCATCCTCGGCGCCCCGGTGGCCCTGAGGGCGGGCCTCGGCTTCATCCCCGTGCGCAAGGCGGGCAAGCTCCCCGGAGCCACCCTCAGCCAGGCGTACGACCTGGAGTACGGCTCCGCCGAGATCGAGGTGCACGCCGAGGACCTCACCGCGGGCGACCGCGTGCTGGTCGTCGACGACGTCCTCGCCACCGGCGGCACCGCCGAGGCCTCGCTGGAGCTGATCCGCCGGGCCGGAGCCGAGGTCGCGGGCCTCGCCGTGCTGATGGAGCTGGGCTTCCTCGACGGGCGGGCCCGGCTGGAGCCCGCTCTGGCCGGGGCCCCGCTGAAGGCGCTGCTCACGGTCTGAACCGTGCGAACCGCACCCCTGGGGCGGGCCCGGAGGAATCCGGCGCCCGCCCCAGGCGTTGCACGGGTTGACCGCCCTCACATTGGCCAGAAGGCGATCCTGGAGGGCAGGATCGCTACCATGGGGTATCCGGAGCCTGACCGGGGGACCCGGATCGCGCACGAGGAGTCCTCTTGCCAGACGAGGCCCAGCCACTGACCGCCGCAAAGCCCGAGTCCGCCTCGGCGTCCGCGGCGAAGCCCGCGCCGAGCGGGCCCCAGGCGAAGAACGACACGCGTGGGCCGATCCAGCACGCCCCGGCCGCGCCGGTCGACAAGCCGGCCGAGCAGCAGCCGCGCCCCAAGCCGCTGCCGGCCGAACGCCCGCAGAACGCGCCCGTGGTCCGCGCCCCCGCCGGGCAGCCCGCCCGCTCCGGCTCCTCCAACCGCGTCCGCGCCCGCCTCGCCCGTCTCGGTGTGCAGCGCGCCAACCCGTACAACCCGGTCCTGGAGCCCCTGCTGCGCATAGTGCGCGGCAACGACCCCAAGATCGAGACGGCGACCCTGCGCCAGATCGAGCGCGCCTACCAGGTCGCTGAACGCTGGCACCGCGGCCAGAAGCGCAAGAGCGGCGACCCGTACATCACGCACCCGCTCGCCGTCACCACGATCCTCGCCGAGCTGGGCATGGATCCGGCCACGCTGATGGCCGGGCTGCTGCACGACACCGTCGAGGACACCGAGTACGGCCTGGAGGACCTGCGCCGCGACTTCGGCGACGTCGTCACCCTGCTCGTCGACGGCGTCACCAAGCTGGACAAGGTCAAGTTCGGCGAGGCCGCGCAGGCCGAGACCGTGCGCAAGATGGTCGTCGCCATGGCCAAGGACCCGCGCGTCCTGGTCATCAAGCTCGCCGACCGCCTGCACAACATGCGCACCATGCGCTACCTCAAGCGCGAGAAGCAGGAGAAGAAGGCGCGCGAGACCCTGGAGATCTACGCGCCGCTCGCCCACCGCCTGGGCATGAACACCATCAAGTGGGAGCTGGAGGACCTCGCCTTCGCGATCCTCTACCCCAAGATGTACGACGAGATCGTCCGCCTGGTCGCCGAGCGCGCCCCCAAGCGCGACGAGTACCTCGCCGTCGTCACCGACGAGGTCCAGCAGGACCTGCGGGCGGCCCGCATCAAGGCGACCGTCACCGGCCGCCCCAAGCACTACTACAGCGTCTACCAGAAGATGATCGTCCGCGGCCGGGACTTCGCGGAGATCTACGACCTGGTGGGCATCCGCGTCCTGGTGGACACCGTCCGCGACTGCTACGCGGCGCTCGGCACGGTCCACGCCCGCTGGAACCCGGTTCCGGGGCGGTTCAAGGACTACATCGCGATGCCCAAGTTCAACATGTACCAGTCGCTGCACACGACGGTCATCGGCCCCGGCGGCAAGCCCGTCGAGCTGCAGATCCGCACCTTCGACATGCACCGCCGCGCGGAGTACGGCATCGCCGCGCACTGGAAGTACAAGCAGGAGGCCGTCGCGGGCGCCTCCAAGGTGCGCACCGACGCCCCCAGGTCGTCCGGCAAGAGCAAGGACGACCACCTCAACGACATGGCGTGGCTGCGCCAGCTGCTCGACTGGCAGAAGGAGACCGAGGACCCCGGGGAGTTCCTGGAGTCCCTGCGCTTCGACCTCTCCCGCAACGAGGTCTTCGTCTTCACCCCCAAGGGCGACGTCATAGCGCTCCCCGCCGGAGCCACCCCCGTCGACTTCGCCTACGCCGTCCACACCGAGGTCGGCCACCGCACCATAGGGGCACGGGTCAACGGACGGCTGGTGCCGCTGGAGTCCACCCTGGACAACGGCGACCTGGTGGAGGTCTTCACCTCCAAGGCGGCCGGCGCGGGCCCCTCCCGCGACTGGCTGGGCTTCGTGAAGTCGCCGCGCGCCCGCAACAAGATCCGCGCCTGGTTCTCCAAGGAGCGCCGCGACGAGGCGATCGAGCAGGGCAAGGACGCCATCGTCCGCGCGATGCGCAAGCAGAACCTGCCGATCCAGCGCATCCTGACCGGCGACTCCCTGGTGACGCTCGCGCACGAGATGCGGTACTCGGACATCTCCGCGCTCTACGCGGCGATCGGCGAGGGCCATGTCTCCGCGCCGAACATCGTGCAGAAGCTGGTCCAGGCGCTCGGCGGCGAGGAGGCCGCCACCGAGGAGATCGACGAGTCGGTCCCGCCGTCCCGCGGCCGCGGCCGCAAGCGCCGGGCGAACGCCGACCCGGGCGTGGTCGTCAAGGGCGTCGACGACGTGTGGGTCAAGCTGGCCCGCTGCTGCACGCCCGTGCCCGGCGACCCGATCATCGGCTTCGTCACCCGCGGCAGCGGCGTCTCCGTCCACCGCAGCGACTGCGTGAACGTGGACTCGCTGTCCCGCGAGCCGGAGCGCATCCTCGAGGTCGAGTGGGCGCCGACCCAGTCCTCGGTCTTCCTGGTCGCCATCCAGGTCGAGGCGCTGGACCGCTCCCGGCTGCTGTCGGACGTCACGCGCGTGCTGTCCGACCAGCACGTCAACATCCTCTCGGCGGCCGTCCAGACCTCCCGCGACCGGGTGGCCACCTCCCGCTTCACCTTCGAGATGGGCGACCCCAAGCACCTGGGGCACGTCCTGAAGGCCGTACGCGGGGTCGAGGGCGTCTACGACGTGTACCGGGTGACGTCGGCGCGCAGACCGTCGTAGCGCGCCGCACAGGCGCACACACGAGAGGGGCTCCCGTACGGCGGGTACGGGAGCCCCTCTCGTGTCGGTCCGCGGCCGTCAGCCGCCGAACTCGTGCAGCCCCTTGAGTGCCTGGTCGAGGAGCGCCTGGCGGCCCTCCAGCTCACGCGCGAGCTTGTCGGCCTTGGCGTCGTTGCCCTGGGCGCGCGCCTGCTCGACCTGGGAGCGCAGCTTGTCCACGGCGGCCTGGAGCTGACCGGTCAGGCCCTCGGCACGCGCGCGTGCCTCCGGGTTGGTCCGGCGCCACTCGGCCTCCTCGGCCTCCTGAAGGGCCCGCTCGACCGCGTGCATCCGGCCCTCGACCTTCGGCCGGGCGTCGCGCGGCACGTGGCCGATGGCCTCCCAGCGCTCGTTGACCGAACGGAACGCGGCGCGGGCCGACTTCAGGTCGGTGACCGGGACGAGCTTCTCGGCCTCCGCGACCAGCTCCTCCTTGAGCTTCAGGTTCTCCGACTGCTCGGCGTCCCGCTCGGCGAAGACCGAGCTGCGGGCGGCGAAGAACACGTCCTGGGCGCCGCGGAAACGGTTCCACAGGTCGTCCTCGTGCTCGCGCTGGGCCCGGCCCGCGGCCTTCCACTCGGACATCAGGTCGCGGTAGCGCGCGGCCGTCGGTCCCCAGTCCGTCGAGTTCGACAGCGCCTCGGCCTCGGAGACCAGCCGCTCCTTGATCCGCCGGGCCTCCTCGCGCTGTGCGTCGAGCTGCGCGAAGTGCTGCTTGCGGCGCTTGGAGAAGGCGGAGCGGGCGTGCGAGAAGCGGTGCCACAGCTCGTCGTCGGACTTGCGGTCCAGTCGCGGCAGACCCTTCCAGGTGTCGACCAGGGACCGCAGCCGCTCACCGGCCGCCCGCCACTGGTCCGAGCGGGCCAGCTCCTCGGCCTCGGCGACCAGAGCCTCCTTGGCGCCGCGCGCCTCGTCGGACTGCTTGGCCCGCTGGGCCTTGCGCTCCTCGCGCCGTGTCTCCACGAGCGCGACGAGCTGGTCCAGCCGGGACCGCAGGGCCTCCAGGTCGCCGACCGCGTGGTGCGCGTCCACCTGCTCGCGCAGGTGGTCGACGGCGGTCTGGGCGTCCTTGGCCGACAGGTCGGTGGTCTTCACCCGCTTCTCGAGGAGGCCGATCTCGACAACCAGGCCTTCGTACTTGCGTTCGAAGTAGGCCAGTGCCTCCTCGGGGGAGCCTGCCTGCCAGGAGCCGACGACCTTCTCGCCGTCGGCCGTACGCACGTACACGGTCCCCGTCTCGTCGACGCGGCCCCACGGGTCGCTGCTCACAGCGCCTCCTCCACATGATGCCTGCGGAGGGCTTCGCTACCCCCGGGCATCGTCCACAGTTTCGTCACGGCCAACATAGGCGACCGGCGGGTGGCCTGTCCGCACCCGCGCGAGTCGAACTTTCGCTGATGAGGGTCAGGATTTCGTGACGGTCGCCTTGTCGATCACGACCGTCGCGTTGGGCGCCGTGTTGCCGGTCGTGGGGTCCGCGGGCTGGGCTCCCGCGGAGGCGATCTTCTTCAGTACCGTCATGCCCTCCTTCGACACGGTGCCGAACGGCGTGTAGCTCGGGGGCAGCTGGCTGTCCTGGTACACGAGGAAGAACTGGCTCCCGCCGGAGTCCGGCTGACCGGTGTTCGCCATCGCCACCGTGCCCGCCGGGTACACGTTGTCCTTGAGGCTCTTGTCCTTCAGGTTCTCGTCCGGGATGTTGTAGCCGGGACCGCCGTTGCCCTGGGCCGTGGGGTCTCCGCACTGGAGGACGTAGATGCCCTCGGTGGTGAGCCGGTGGCACTTGGTGTGGTCGAAGTAGCCCTTGCCGGCCAGGAAGTCGAACGAGTTGACGGTGTGCGGTGCCGCCTTCGCCTTCAGCGCGATGTCTATGTCACCGCACGTGGTCGCCAGCTTCATCGTGTACTTCGCCGACTTGTCGACGGTCAGCGCGGGTTCCTTCTTCCAGGTCTGCGTCTCGACCTTGCCCTCGGCGGGCTTGTCGCACGGGTCCGGCGCCTTGCTCGGAGCCGAGGCGCTCGGCGTGACCTCCGCGCTCGCGTTCGTCTTGCTGTCGTCGTCGTCCCCCAGGACCACTCCGGTCGTGTACAGCGCGACGCTGCCGATCAGAATGACGCCGAGCACCGACGCGATCGCGGCGTTGCGCATGCGTGCCTTGCGTCGCGCGGAGGTGCGTCGCTGCTGCTGGCGCAAGAACTTCTCCCGGGCGAGCTGACGCCGCCGCTGCTCCTGGGTGACCACCGGGTTCTCTCCTCATGCGTCTTCGTGTGCCGACCGGTACGCGTGGGTGCGATGAGCCGACCGTGGGCGTGTAGCCCCGTACCGTATATGGGTTCGCTGAGGAATCGGCACCGCCGGTAGGCTCTGACCATGGGCGCGACCCGTTCGCAAGCCCACCCGTACCGACCCAAACGAAGGACGATCGTGCTCATTGCCGGGTTCCCCGCCGGTGCCTGGGGGACGAACTGCTATCTCGTCGCCCCCGCCGCCGGTGAGGAGTGCGTGATCATCGACCCGGGCCACCAGGCGGCCCCCGGAGTCGAGGACGCGATCCGCAAGCATCGGCTCAAGCCCGTCGCCGTCGTCCTCACCCACGGCCACATCGACCACGTCGCCTCGGTCGTCCCGGTGTGCGGCGCCCACGACGTGCCCGCCTGGATCCACCCCGAGGACCGCTTCATGATGAGCGACCCCGAGAAGGGGATCGGCCGCAGCATCGGCATGCCGCTCATGGGCGAGCTGACCGTCGGGGAGCCGGACGACGTCAAGGAGCTGACCGACGGCGCGAAGCTGGAGCTGGCGGGCCTGGAGCTGACCGTCGCGCACGCCCCGGGCCATACCAAGGGGTCGGTGACCTTCGGCCTGCCCGAGGCGGCGGACATCCCGCCGGTCATGTTCTCGGGCGACCTGCTGTTCGCCGGCTCCATCGGACGCACCGACTTCCCCGGTGGCTCCATGGACGACATGCTCGAGTCCCTGGCACGCGTGTGCCTGCCGCTCGACGACTCGACCGTGGTGCTCTCCGGACACGGCCCCCAGACGACCATCGGCCAGGAACGCGCCACCAATCCGTATCTGCGGCAAGTGGCCGCAGGCCGCCAAGGGAACAGCGCTTCCGACGCGCCCCGACGAGGAATGTGACGAGACCTTCCGTGAGCACCTTCAAGGCCCCCAAGGGCACGTACGACCTGCTGCCGCCCGACTCCGCCAAGTTCCTGGCCGTCCGCGAGGCGATCGCCGCCCCGCTGCGCAACTCCGGCTACGGCTACATCGAGACGCCCGGCTTCGAGAACGTCGAGCTGTTCGCGCGTGGTGTCGGCGAGTCCACCGACATCGTGACCAAGGAGATGTACGTCTTCGAGACCAAGGGCGGCGACCGTCTCGCCCTGCGCCCGGAGACCACCGCCCCCGTACTGCGCGCGGTCCTGGAGGCCAACCTGCACAAGGCGGGCAACCTGCCGGTGAAGGTCTGGTACTCCGGCTCGCAGTACCGCTACGAGCGCCCCCAGAAGGGCCGTTACCGCCACTTCTCCCAGGTCGGCGCCGAGGCGATCGGCGCCGAGGACCCGGCCCTGGACGCCGAACTGATCATCCTGGCCGACCAGTCGTACCGCGCGCTCGGCCTCCAGGACTTCCGCATCCTGCTCAACTCCCTGGGCGACCAGGAGTGCCGGCCCGTCTACCGGGCCGCGCTCCAGGACTTCCTGCGCGGTCTCGACCTGGACGAGGAGACCCTGCGCCGCGCGGAGATCAATCCGCTGCGCGTCCTGGACGACAAGCGCCCGGACGTCCAGAAGCAGCTCACCGACGCCCCGCTGCTGCGCGACTACCTGTGCGACGCCTGCAAGGCGTACCACGAGGAGGTGCGCGAGCTGATCACGGCGGCGGGCGTGGTCTTCGAGGACGACCCGAAGCTGGTGCGCGGCCTGGACTACTACACGCGCACGACGTTCGAGTTCGTCCACGACGGCCTCGGCTCCCAGTCCGCGGTGGGCGGCGGCGGCCGCTACGACGGCCTGTCCGAGATGATCGGCGGCCCCTCCCTGCCCTCGGTCGGCTGGGCCCTCGGCGTCGACCGCACCGTCCTCGCCCTGGAGGCGGAGGGCATCGAACTGGACATCCCGTCCGCGACCTCCGTCTTCGCGGTCCCGCTCGGCGAGGAGGCCCGCCGGATCCTGTTCGCCAAGGTCACCGAGCTGCGCAAGAACGGCGTCGCCGCCGACTTCTCCTACGGCGGCAAGGGCCTCAAGGCCGCGATGAAGGCCGCCAACCGCTCCGGCGCCCGCTACACCCTCGTCCTCGGCGAGCGCGACCTGGCCGAGGGCGTCGTCCAGCTCAAGGACATGGAGTCCGGCGAGCAGACCGCGATCGGCGTCAACGAGATCGTGGCGGAGCTGGAGTCGAGGCTCGGCTAGCCCGGCGACACCCTTGCGGGGCACGCGTTTTCGCTCGCGCGTGCCCCCGGGGAACGGGTGGTGGCCGGAACGCGCCGCTCCGGAGTGATCGCCGAACCGTTCATAGGCTCATCGAACGGTGCCCATACAGGCTTGTGCGGCACAATGGCCCCTGCCCGAAGCAGGTCCCACTCCCCAGTGACGGAATCGGCGTGATGAGCAAGACGACAGTGAAGGACGTCTCCACCGTGGCAGAGTCCGCGCCGGACGGCAGCACCCGCACCCCGCGCACCGAGGGCGGCAGCCGCGCCCTCGCCCTGCTGCTGGTGATCACGGGCGCGGCCGGACTGCTCGCCGCCTGGGTCATCACGATCGACAAGCAGAAGATCCTCGAGGCCAAGGTCGCCGGCACCACGTTCACGCCCGGCTGCAGCCTCAACCCGGTCGTCTCCTGCGGCAACATCATGGAGAGCGACCAGGCCTCCGTCTTCGGCTTCCCCAACCCGATGCTCGGCCTCGTCGCCTACGGCATCGTCATCTGCGTCGGCATGAGCCTGCTCGCCCGTGCCACCTACCCGCGCTGGTACTGGCTGACCTTCAACGCCGGCTGCCTCTTCGGCGTCGCGTTCGTCTCGTGGCTGCAGTTCCAGTCCCTGTACCGGATCAACTCGCTGTGCCTGTGGTGCTGCCTGGCCTGGGTCGCCACGATCCTGATGTTCTGGTACGTGACGTCCTTCAACGTCCGCAAGGGCTTCCTGCCCGCGCCGGGCTGGCTGCGCGGCTTCTTCGGCGAGTTCACCTGGGTCCTGCCGGTGCTGCACATCGGCATCATCGGCATGATGGTCCTCACCCGCTGGTGGGACTTCTGGACCAGCTGACGGGCGTCTCGCTTGTCAGTGCGGTCATTTAGGGTTCAGAGCGTGGAGCCCGATCTGTTCACCGCCGCAGCCGAAGAACGCCAGGAGAAGGACCCGACCGGCAGCCCCCTCGCCGTGCGGATGCGCCCGCGCACCCTCGACGAGGTCGTCGGCCAGCAGCACCTGCTCAAGCCCGGATCCCCCCTGCGCCGCCTGGTCGGCGAGGGCGCGTCCGGACCCGCGGGGCCCTCCTCGGTCATCCTCTGGGGCCCGCCGGGCACCGGCAAGACCACCCTGGCGTACGTCGTCTCCAAGGCGACCAACAAGCGGTTCGTGGAGCTGTCGGCGATCACCGCGGGCGTCAAGGAGGTCCGCGCGGTCATCGACGGCGCCCGCCGCGCGGTCGGCGGGTACGGCAAGGAGACCGTCCTCTTCCTGGACGAGATCCACCGCTTCAGCAAGGCCCAGCAGGACTCCCTGCTCCCGGCCGTCGAGAACCGCTGGGTCACCCTGATCGCCGCCACCACCGAGAACCCGTACTTCTCGGTGATCTCCCCGCTGCTCTCCCGCTCCCTCCTGCTCACTCTCGAACCCCTCACCGACGACGACGTCCGCGACCTGCTGCGCCGCGCCCTGACCGACGAGCGCGGCCTGGGGGGCGCCGTCGCCCTGCCCGGGGACACCGAGGAGCACCTGCTGCGCATCGCGGGCGGCGACGCCCGGCGCGCGCTCACCGCGCTGGAGGCCGCCGCCGGGGCCGCGCTCGACAAGGGCGAGGCGGAGATCGGCCTGACCACGCTGGAGGAGACGGTCGACCGGGCCGCGGTGAAGTACGACCGCGACGGCGACCAGCACTACGACGTCGCCAGCGCCCTGATCAAGTCCATCCGCGGCTCCGACGTGGACGCCGCCCTGCACTACCTGGCCCGCATGATCGAGGCCGGCGAGGACCCCCGCTTCATCGCCCGGCGCCTGATGATCTCGGCCAGCGAGGACATCGGCCTGGCCGATCCCAACGCGCTGCAGATCGCCGTCGCCGCCGCCCAGGCCGTCGCCATGATCGGCTTTCCCGAGGCCGCCCTCACCCTCAGCCACGCCACCATCGCCCTGGCGCTGGCCCCCAAGTCCAACGCCGCGACCACCGCCATCGGCGCCGCCCTGGACGACGTGCGCAAGGGGCACACCGGACCGGTCCCCGCCCACCTGCGCGACAGCCACTACAAGGGCGCGGGCAAGCTCGGACACGGGCAGGGCTACGTGTACCCGCACGACCTGCCCGAGGGCATCGCCGCCCAGCAGTACGCCCCGGACGGACTCAAGGACCGGACGTACTACACGCCGACCCGGCACGGCGCCGAGGCCAGGTACGCGGACGCCGTGGAGTGGACCCGCGGGCACCTCGGTCGCAAGCCGTCCTGAGCAGCCTGTAGAATCCCTCGGAGTGCCGTGTCCCGTGCAGTCAGAACGGGACGACCGGCCGGAACCTTCACGGGTTCCAGGAGCGTCGCGCACCGTCGATGGTGTCGCGGGCAGCCCACCACCACCCGGCTTCCGGGAGCGGTCGGTGGGCCACTCGCGTGCTGCACGTATGTGCCCAGACCAGGGGAGCGGCTGCCCGGCAGGTCCCGAGCGGACCCGGCGGGTTTCCCCGGCTGCGGATTGCGACCTCCCTCAACCCTGACAAGCCGGAAATCCAGAAAAGAGACACAGACAGTGGCGAACCAGCCCCGCCCCAAGGTCAAGAAGTCGCGTGCCCTCGGCATCGCGCTGACCCCGAAGGCCGTCAAGTACTTCGAGGCCCGCCCCTACCCGCCGGGTGAGCACGGCCGCGGCCGCAAGCAGAACTCGGACTACAAGGTCCGTTTGCTCGAGAAGCAGCGTCTGCGCGCGCAGTACGACCTCAGCGAGCGTCAGCTCGTCCGCGCCTACGAGCGTGCCTCCAAGACCAACATGAAGACCGGCGAGGCCCTGGTCATCGAGCTCGAGCGCCGTCTCGACGCGCTGGTCCTGCGTTCGGGCATCGCCCGCACGATCTACCAGGCCCGTCAGATGGTCGTCCACGGCCACATCCAGGTCAACGGCCAGAAGGTCGACAAGCCGTCCTTCCGCGTCCGCCCGGACGACGTGGTGCAGGTGCGCGAGCGCTCCAAGGAGAAGACGCTCTTCACCATCGCCCGTGAGGGTGGCTTCGCCCCCGACGGCGAGACCCCGCGCTACCTCCAGGTGAACCTCAAGGCCCTGGCGTTCCGCCTGGACCGCGAGCCGAACCGCAAGGAGATCCCGGTGATCTGCGACGAGCAGCTCGTCGTCGAGTACTACGCCCGCTGATCCAGCGGAAACGCTGAACGAGCAGGCGCAGTACCAGCAGTACCTCAGCCCGCCGTCTCCCCGCCCTTCCGGGTGGGCGAGGCGGCGGGCTTCGCCGTCCGGGCGCCCGCCGGAGCCCGCCGCACGGCAGCCGGGCGCGGCGCCGGCAGCGAGGCCCTCGCACCGGGCCGGCGCAGCGCCCGCGCCACCGCCTCCCGGCGGCCGAGCAGCGTCCCGTGCCGTACGCACTCCTCGTACCGCTCGTCGCCCAGCTGCTCCCGGGCAGCGGCCTCGCACAGCTCGTGCGGCGCGTTGTAGTGCGCCGAGCCGAACAGCGGCAGTCCCACCGACGGCCACATCCGCCCCGCCGCCCCCTGGAGCACCGCCGCCTCCGCCGCGTCGCCCTCCGCCACCGTGACCAGGGCCAGCAGCTCCACCGCGAGCACCGAGCCCAGCTGGTCGCGGAAACGGTGCGCACTGCCCAGGCAGTCGGCCAGCAGCTCGCGGGCGCGCACCGGCTCGCCGTCGCTCCAGGCCGCGTAGGCGAGGACGTACAGGGCGTACCCGCGGGCCCAGCGCTCGCCGTGGTCCTCGCACACCTGGCGCACGTCCTCGCACAGGCGCACCGCGTCCGGCAGATCGCCCTGGAAGGCCCGGGCCATCGCCAGTTCCACCTGGCCCATCAGCACGTTGCTGTTCAGCTCGCCGATCTCCCGGTAGCGGTGCAGCGCCGAACGCAGCAGCGTCTCCGCGCGCGGCAGGTCGTCCGTCACCAGCGCCAGACAGCCGGTGCGGTGCTCCGCGTACGCCACCGCCGTGGGATTCGCCGAGCGCTCCGCCTCCTGGCGGCACTCCTGGAGCGCCGCCAGCGCGGGCACCGTGTCGCCCTGGAGGATCGCCACGTAGGCGAGCACCCACAGCGCCTTCAGCCGCGACTGCTCGCCCGCCGTCGGCTCCGCGTCCAGCCGCACCGCCTGCTCCAGCCAGTGCCGCCCCTCCGAGAGCCGTCCGCAGCCGACCCAGTGGAACCACAGGGCGCCCGCCAGGTACTGGCCCAGGTGCGCGCCGTCCGGCTCGTCCAGACACTGCTCCAGGGCGCTGCGCAGATTCGGCAGCTCCGCGTCCACCCGCGCCGCGACCTCGCCCTGGCGCGGCGAGAACCACTCCAGCTCGCACCAGGTGGCCAGGCCCACGTACCAGTCCCGGTGCCGCCGCCGCAGCCGGTCCGCGTCCCCCGTCGCCTCCAGCCAGTCGGCGCCGTACGCCCGTACCGTGTCGAGCATCCGGTAGCGCACCCCGGCCGGCGTCTCCTCGCGGGTCAGCACGGACTGGGCGAGCAGCGCGGAGAGCACGTCGAGCACGTCGTCGGCCGGCATCCCGTCCCCGCTGCACACGTACTCGGCGGCCTCCAGGTCGAACGGCCCGGCGAACACCGAAAGGCGCGCCCACAGCAGCCGCTCCGGCGGCGTGCACAGCTCGTGGCTCCAGCCGATCGCCGTGCGCAGCGTCCGGTGCCGGGGCAGCGCGGTGCGGTCCCCGCCCGTCAGCAGCCGGAACCGGTCGTCGAGGCGGCGCAGCACCTGCCCCGGCGACAGCGCGCCCAGGCGCCCCGCCGCCAGTTCGATCGCCAGCGGGATGCCGTCAAGACGCCGGCACAGCTCGCGCACCTCCCGCTGGTCCGCGTCCGGGTCCGCGTCGTAGCCGCAGGTGACGCTCCGCTGCCCGGCCCGGACCGTCAGCAGCTCGACCGCCTCCTCCGTCTCCAGCGGCGCCAGCGGAACCAGCCGCTCGCCGGCCACGCCCAGCGGTCTGCGCCCCACGGCCAGCACCCGGAGCCCCGGAGCACGACCCAGCAGCTCGGTCACCAGCGCCGCGCAGGCGTCCACCAGGTGCTCGACCCCGTCCAGGAGCAGCAGCAGCTCCCGTTCGGCCAGGTGCGCGAGCAGCGTCTCCCGGGGCAGCCGGGTCGTGTGGTCGGTCAGGCCCAGCGCCTCCACGACCGCGTAGTCGACGAACTCCTCGTCCCGCACCGGCGCCAACTGCACCCGCCACACCCCGTCCCGGGGCGAGCGGCGCGCGGCCGCCCGCGCGGCCAGCCGGGACTTGCCGACACCACCGGAGCCGGTGACCGTCACCAGTCGTGCGGAGTCCAGCGTCCGCGCCAGCTCCGCCAGCTGTGCCCCTCTCCCGACGAAGGTGTCGAGCTCCAGTGGGAGATTGCCGTGCGGGATGCCGTCGCTCCGATGGTCTCGCATGAAACACGGAGCGTACTGAACCGTATTCACTCCGTACAATCGCTTCGCCGAACCCGACCGCACCGCGCCGCGCGCGACGGGGAATCCGGTGCGGAGCCCCGCGCCCGGCGCGATAGGCTCGGTGCACGACTTTCCCGATGTTCAGGCACGTCTTTCAGGGAGCGGGTGCACACAGTGTCCGGTGGCGAGGTGGCCGGGATCCTGGTGGCCGTCTTCTGGGCGATCCTGGTCTCCTTCCTCGCCGTCGCACTGGCGAGGCTGGCCCAGACGCTCAGGACGACCACCAAGCTCGTGGCGGACGTGACCGACCAGGCGGTCCCGCTGCTGGCCGACGCCTCGGCGGCGGTGCGCAGCGCGCAGACCCAGATCGACCGGGTCGACGCGATCGCCTCCGACGTCCAGGAGGTCACCTCGAACGCCTCCGCGCTGTCCACCACCGTGGCCTCCACCTTCGGCGGCCCGCTGGTCAAGGTCGCGGCGTTCGGGTACGGCGTGCGCCGGGCACTCGGCGGTCGCAAGGAGGACATGTCCGCCCCGGCCGCCCAGGCGCGGCGTACCGTGATCGTGGGCCGCACGCTCCCGGCCGCGCGGCGGACGAAGCGGAAGAAGGGCTGACCGAGCGATGTTCCGCCGTACGTTCTGGTTCGGCACCGGCGTGGCCGCCGGTGTGTGGGCCACCACCAAGGTCAACCGGAAGCTCAAGCAGCTCACCCCCGACAGCCTCGCCGCCACCGCGGCGAACAAGGCGCTCGACGTGGGCACCCGGGTCAGGGACCGCGCGGTGGGTTTCGCGCTCGACGTCCGCGACAACATGGCCCAGCGGGAGGCCGAACTGGACGACGCGCTGGGCCTGAAGGCCCCCGTCGACCCGGGCCCCCTCAACCACGGGCTCGCCGCCCCGCGGTCCCGCCACGCCATCGAGAACAGCAACAGCAGCAACCCGAAGTACGTCGCCGACGACAGGACGACGCACTCGTACAACCGGAATGAGGACCACTGATGGAGTCGGCCGAGATTCGTCGCCGCTGGTTGAGCTTCTTCGAGGAGCGCGGTCACACCGTCGTCCCTTCGGCGTCGCTCATCGCGGACGACCCGACTCTGCTCCTCGTCCCGGCCGGCATGGTGCCCTTCAAGCCCTACTTCCTGGGTGAGGTCAAGCCGCCCTTCGACCGCGCCACCAGCGTGCAGAAGTGCGTGCGCACGCCGGACATCGAAGAGGTCGGCAAGACCACCCGCCACGGCACGTTCTTCCAGATGTGCGGCAACTTCTCCTTCGGCGACTACTTCAAGGAAGGCGCCATCAAGTACGCCTGGGAGCTGCTCACCAGCCCCCAGGACAAGGGCGGTTACGGCCTCGACCCCGAGCGCCTGTGGATCACCGTCTACAAGGACGACGACGAGGCCGAGCGCATCTGGCACGACGTCGTGGGCGTGCCCTCCGAGCGCATCCAGCGCCTCGGCAAGAAGGACAACTACTGGTCCATGGGCGTCCCCGGCCCCTGCGGCCCCTGCTCCGAGATCAACTACGACCGCGGCCCCGAGTTCGGCGCCGAGGGTGGCCCCGCCGTCAACGACGAGCGGTACGTGGAGATCTGGAACCTCGTCTTCATGCAGTACGAGCGGGGCGAGGGCATCGGCAAGGAGGAGTTCGAGATCCTCGGCGAGCTGCCGAGCAAGAACATCGACACCGGCCTCGGTCTGGAACGCCTCGCCATGATTCTGCAGGGCGTGCAGAACATGTACGAGATCGACACCTCCATGGCCGTCATCAAGAAGGCCACCGAACTGACCGGCGTGGCCTACGGCGACGCCCAGGCCTCGGACGTGTCCCTGCGCGTGGTCACCGACCACATGCGCACCTCCGTGATGCTCATCGGCGACGGCGTCACCCCCGGCAACGAGGGCCGCGGCTACGTGCTGCGCCGCATCATGCGCCGCGCCATCCGCAACATGCGCCTGCTCGGCGCCACCGGGCCGGTCGTCAAGGACCTCATCGACGTCGTGATCGAGATGATGGGGCAGCAGTACCCCGAACTGATCACCGACCGCGAGCGCATCGAGAAGGTCGCCCTCGCCGAGGAGAACGCCTTCCTCAAGACGCTGAAGGCCGGCACCAACATCCTCGACACCGCCGTCACCGACACCAAGGCCGCGGGCGGCAGCGTCCTCGCCGGTGACAAGGCGTTCCTGCTCCACGACACCTGGGGCTTCCCGATCGACCTCACCCTGGAGATGGCCGCCGAGCAGGGGCTCTCCGTGGACGAGGACGGCTTCCGCCGCCTGATGAAGGAGCAGCGGGAGCGCGCCAAGGCCGACGCCCAGGCCAAGAAGACCGGTCACGCCGGTGCCGGTGCCTACCGGGAGATCGCCGACAAGGCCGGTGCCACCGACTTCGTCGGCTACACCGACACCGAGAGCGAGTCCACGATCGTCGGCATCCTCGTCGACGGCGCCTCCTCCCCGGCCGCCACCGAGGGCGACGAGGTCGAGATCGTCCTGGACCGCACCCCGTTCTACGCCGAGGGCGGCGGCCAGATCGGCGACACCGGCCGGATCCGGGTCGACACCGGCGCCGTGATCGAGGTCCGCGACTGCCAGAAGCCGGTGCCGGGCGTGTACGTCCACAAGGGCGTCGTCCAGGTCGGCGAGGTCACCGTCGGTGCCAAGGCCCAGGCCTCCATCGACGACCGCCGCCGCCATGCCATCGCCCGCGCCCACTCGGCGACCCACCTCACCCACCAGGCCCTGCGCGACGCCCTCGGCCCGACAGCCGCGCAGGCCGGTTCCGAGAACCAGCCCGGCCGCTTCCGCTTCGACTTCGGCTCGCCGTCCGCCGTGCCGACGGCCGTGATGACCGACGTCGAGCAGAAGATCAACGAGGTGCTCGCCCGCGACCTCGACGTGCGCGCCGACGTCATGGGCATCGACGAGGCCAAGAAGCAGGGCGCCATCGCCGAGTTCGGCGAGAAGTACGGCGAGCGCGTGCGCGTCGTCACCATCGGCGACTTCTCCAAGGAGCTGTGCGGCGGCACCCACGTGCACAACACCGCCCAGCTCGGCCTGGTCAAGCTGCTCGGCGAGTCCTCCATCGGTTCCGGTGTGCGCCGGATCGAGGCGCTGGTCGGCGTGGACGCCTACAACTTCCTCGCCCGCGAGCACACGGTCGTCGCCCAGCTCCAGGAGCTGATCAAGGGCCGTCCGGAGGAGCTGCCGGAGAAGGTCTCCGCCATGCTCGGCAAGCTCAAGGACGCCGAGAAGGAGATCGAGAAGTTCCGGGCCGAGAAGGTCCTCCAGGCCGCCGGCGGCCTCGCCGACTCCGCCAAGGACGTGCGCGGCGTGGCCCTGGTGACCGGTCAGGTCCCGGACGGCACCACCGCCGACGACCTGCGCAAGCTGGTCCTCGACGTGCGCGGCCGCATCCAGGGCGGCCGGGCGGCGGTCGTGGCCCTGTTCACGACGGTCAACGGCAAGCCCCTCACGGTCATCGCCACCAACGAGGCCGCCCGCGAGCGCGGTCTCAAGGCCGGTGACCTGGTGCGCACCGCCGCCAAGACCCTCGGCGGCGGCGGTGGCGGCAAGCCGGACGTCGCCCAGGGCGGCGGCCAGAACGCGGCCGCCATCGGCGACGCCGTCGACGCCGTCGAGCGCCTCGTGGCGGACACCGCCAAGTGAGCATGCCCGAGAACGACCAGGCGGACGGCCCGAAGATGCGTCGTGGCCGTCGCCTGGCCGTCGACGTCGGCGACGCCCGTATCGGGGTCGCGTCCTGCGACCCCGACGGCATCCTCGCCACCCCCGTGGAGACCGTCCCCGGCCGCGACGTCCCGGCGGCGCACCGGCGGCTGCGGCAGCTGGTCGCGGAGTACGAGCCCATCGAGGTCGTCGTCGGCCTCCCGCGCTCCCTCAAGGGGGGCGAGGGCCCGGCCGCGGCCAAGGTCAGGCGCTTCACGCAGGAGCTGGCCAGGGGCATCGCGCCCGTCCCAATCCGGCTGGTGGACGAACGCATGACGACGGTCACCGCCGGCCAGGGGCTGCGCGCCTCCGGAGTGAGGTCCAAGAAGGGCCGGTCCGTCATCGACCAGGCCGCCGCCGTGATCATCCTCCAGCAGGCCCTGGAATCCGAACGGGTGTCAGGCAGGCCACCCGGCGAGGGCGTCGAAGTGGTCATCTGATCGCGGTACGGTAACGTTCCGCGCGATGCGGAGGCATTCGAACAGCCACCGCACAGCAAGAGGCGGAACGGAAGCGGGCTCTTCGGCAAGGGCCCCGGTCCCCGTCGCCTCGCGGCTCTAGGGGATCGATGACTGAGTATGGCCGGGGCCCAGGCTCCGAACCGTGGCATCCGGAGGACCCGTTGTACGGGGACGGCGGATGGGGCGGACAGCAGGCCCAGGCGGGCCAGCAGTCCCCCTACGGCGGCCAGCCGCAGCAGTATCCGGAGCAGCAGGCGCAGCAGGGTTACGGCGACTGGAGCAACGGCGACCAGTCGTCGTACGGCGGGCAGCCCCAGTACGACCAGTACGCCCACCAGTACCCCGAACCGCAGTACGACCCGTACGGTCAGCCCCAGTACGACCAGCACCAGTACGGTCAGCAGCAGTACGACCAGCAGTACGCACCCCAGGCCCAGCCGCAGCAGGGCTACGACGACGGCGGCTGGGGCGCAGGCGCACACCCCCAGGCGCAGTACCCGGCCGACCCGTCCGACCCCTACGGACAGCAGGCCGGCGGCTACGGCGCCGAGCAGCCCGACTTCTACGGCACCCCCGAGGCGTACCCGCCGCCGGAGCCGCCCACCCGCAGGCGCGCCGAGCCCGAGCCGCAGCGCACCGACTGGGACCCCGGACCGGACGAGGGCGAGCACGCCTTCTTCGCCGGCGGGGACGCGGACGAGGACGACGACGCGCCGGGCGACGGCCGCGACAGCCGGGAGGACCGCAGAACCAGGGGTGGCGGCAAGCCCAAGAAACGCCGCAGCGGATGCGCCTGTCTGGTGGTCTGCCTGGTGTTCGGCGGCGGCGTGGCGGGCATCGGATATTTCGGCTACCAGTTTTACCAGGATCGTTTCGGCGCGGCCCCGGACTACGCGGGCGGCGGCAACGGCGAGCAGGTGACCGTCACCATCCCCAAGGGCGCGGGCGGTTCCACGATCGGCCAGGAACTCAAGCGGCAGGGCGTGGTGAAGAGCGTCGACGCGTTCATCGCCGCCCAGCAGAGCAACCCCCGCGGCAAGAGCATCCAGGACGGCGTCTACACGCTGCAGAAGGAGATGTCGGCCGAGAGCGCGGTCGAACTCCTGCTCAGCCCGAAGAGCCGCAGCAACCTGATCATCGCCGAGGGCAGGCGCAACGCCGACGTCTACAAGCTCATCGACAAACGCCTCGAAGTGAAGGACGGCACCACCGCCAAGGTCGCCAAGTCCGAGTACAAGAGCCTCGGCCTGCCCGACTGGGCGCTGAACCACAAGGACGTCAAGGACCCCCTGGAGGGCTTCCTCTACCCGTCCAGCTACTCGGCGGCCAAGGGGCAGAAGCCCGAGGACGTGCTCAAGCAGATGGTGGCACGTGCCAACGAGCAGTACGAGAAGATCGGCCTGGAGCAGAAGGCGGAGGGTCTCGGCCTGGAAGGCCCGTGGGAACTGCTCACCGCAGCGAGCCTGGTGCAGGCGGAGGGCAAGACGCACGACGACTTCCGCAAGATGGCCGAGGTCATCTACAACAGGCTCAAGACCGACAACACCGAGACGAACCAGAAGCTCCAGTTCGACTCGACCTTCAACTACCTCATGCGCCAGAGCAAGATCCACATCAGCGAGTCCGAGATCAACACCAACCCGGACCCGTACAACACCTACTACCACCGGGGCCTGCCGCCCGGACCCATCAGCAACCCCGGCGAAGAGGCCCTGCAGGCGGCGCTCAACCCCACCGAGGACGGCTGGATCTACTTCGTGGCCACCGACGGCGTGAAGAAGACCGAGTTCGCCAAGACCCACGACGAGTTCCTGAAGCTGAAGGACAAGTTCGATGCCAGCTCCGGCAACTGACCGGCGCCGGGCCGCCGTACTCGGCTCCCCGATCGCCCACTCCCTCTCCCCGGCGCTGCACCGCGCCGCCTACGCGGAGCTGGGCCTCGCGGACTGGACGTACGACCGCTTCGACGTGGACGAGGCGGCCCTGCCGGGCTTCTTCGAAGGGCTGGGGCCCGAGTGGGCGGGGCTGTCGCTGACCATGCCGCTCAAGCGGGCGGTGATCCCGCTGCTCGACTCGGTCAGCGAGACGGCCGCCTCCGTGGACGCGGTGAACACCGTCGTCCTCACCGAGGACGGCCGCAGGACCGGCGACAACACCGACATCCCCGGCATCGTCGCCGCCCTGCGCGAGCACGGCATCGAGAAGGTCGAGTCCGCCGCGATCCTCGGCGCCGGCGCCACCGCGTCCTCCGCGCTCGCCGCGCTGGCCCGGATCTGCACCGGCGAGGTCACGGTCCACGTGCGCAGCGCGGCGCGCGCCGCGGAGATGCGGGGCTGGGCGGAACGGCTCGGCGTCGACGTACGCCTCGCCGACTGGGCGGACGCCGCGGAGGCACTGCGCGCCCCGCTGGTCGTGGCCACCACCCCGGCCGGTGCCACCGACGCGCTCGCGGCCGCCGTCCCCGAGATGCCCACCACGCTCTTCGACGTGCTCTACGACCCCTGGCCCACCCCGCTCGCCGCCCGCTGGTCGGCGCACGGCGGTGCCGTCGTCAGCGGCCTCGACCTGCTGCTCCACCAGGCCGTGCTTCAGGTGGAGCAGATGACCGGCCGGGCGCCCGCACCGCTGGCCGCCATGCGAAAAGCGGGGGAGCGCGCGCTCGCGGATCGCTAGGATCCCGTCCGGTTCCGCAGGGGGCGGAACGGGAGGGGAAGACGATCCATGTACACAGGCGTGCCACTGGCCTCCGCCAAGACCCAGATCTTCGAGGCCGTCCTGGGTTTCCTGCCGGACTGGGTGCAGATCACGGTGCTCGCCCTGATCGTGCTCGCCGTCGTCGCCAGCTGGGTGGTCAAGGTGCGGCGCGGCATCGCCCGGCGGCGCGCGCGTCACGCGGGGCCGCCCCTGCCCGGGGCGGCGCGGCAGGGGCAGGGCACCGGCGGTGACCACCTGGGGCCCTACGCACCACCGCAGCCGGAGCGGAGCGGGGCCGACTTCCTCGGCCCCTACGCTCCCGCACGGCGGCAGGAGAGCGGCGCGGACTTCCTCGGTTCCTGTGCTCCGCCGCAGCGGCAGGGCGACCGACCCGCCTGACGCCGTCCTGGGACGTAGGTGCGTCGCGCGTGTCCCCTCGCGCGTCCCCCCGCGTGTCCCCTCGCGCGTCCCCTCGCGTGTCCGTCCGGGCGTCCGGCAAATGGACCGGCGACCGGGTCCGGCGACCGGACGTGGGAGGATCGGGGGCGGCGGACCGGGGCCGCGCACCCGGTCGGACCGTCGTGTACGCGAAGAAGGCGCGTACGCGGGGCATACCGGGGCGCGAGCACTGAGGAGCACCGTTGAGCAGGTTGCGCTGGCTGACCGCGGGGGAGTCCCACGGCCCCGCACTCGTCGCGACGCTGGAGGGACTGCCCGCCGGTGTGCCGATCACCACGGAGATGGTGGCGGACCACCTGGCCAGGCGGCGGCTCGGATACGGCCGCGGTGCGCGGATGAAGTTCGAGCGCGACGAGGTGACCTTCCTCGGCGGCGTCCGGCACGGGCTGACCATGGGTTCCCCGGTCGCCGTGATGGTCGGCAACACCGAGTGGCCCAAGTGGGAGCAGGTCATGGCGGCCGACCCGGTGGACCCGGAGGTGCTGGCCGGCCTCGCGCGCAACGCCCCGCTGACCAGGCCGCGCCCCGGCCACGCGGACCTCGCCGGGATGCAGAAGTACGGCTTCGAAGAGGCCCGGCCGATCCTCGAGCGCGCCTCCGCCCGTGAGACGGCGGCCCGCGTCGCCCTGGGCGCGGTGGCCCGGTCGTACCTGAAGGAGACGGCAGGCGTCGAGATCGTCAGCCATGTCGTCGAGCTGGCCTCGGCGAAGGCGCCGCGGGGCGTGTACCCGACGCCGGCCGACGTGGAGAAGCTGGACGCCGACCCCGTGCGCTGCCTGGACGCGGACGCGTCGAAGGCGATGGTCGCCGAGATCGACCAGGCCCACAAGGACGGCGACACCCTCGGCGGCGTCGTGGAGATCCTCGCCTACGGTGTGCCGGTGGGGCTCGGCTCGCACGTCCACTGGGACCGCAAGCTCGACGCACGGCTCGCGGGCGCCCTGATGGGCATCCAGGCGATCAAGGGCGTCGAGATCGGTGACGGGTTCGAGCTGGCCCGGGTGCCCGGGTCGCAGGCGCACGACGAGATCGTGGGCACGCCCGACGGCATCCGCCGCGTCTCGGGCCGTTCCGGCGGTACCGAGGGCGGGCTCACCACCGGTGAGCTGCTGCGGGTGCGTGCGGCGATGAAGCCGATCGCGACGGTGCCGCGCGCCCTGAAGACCGTGGACGTGGCCACCGGCGAGGCCGCGCAGGCGCACCACCAGCGCTCCGACGTGTCCGCGGTACCGGCCGCCGGGATCGTCGCCGAGGCGATGGTGGCGCTGGTCCTCGCGGACGCGGTGGCGGAGAAGTTCGGCGGCGACAGCGTGGCCGAGACCCGCCGCAACGTGCGCTCCTACCTCGACAACCTGGACATCCGATGAGCGCACCGCTGATCGTCCTGGTCGGACCGATGGGGGTCGGCAAGTCGACCGTCGGGCAGCTCCTCGCCGAGCGGCTGGGCACGGGACACCGGGACACGGACGAGGACATCGTCACCGCCCAGGGGCGGGCCATCGCCGAGATCTTCGTGGACGAGGGCGAGGCCGCCTTCCGAACCCTGGAGAAGGAGGCCGTGCGGACCGCGCTCGCCGAGCACGAGGGCGTCCTCGCCCTCGGCGGCGGCGCGATCCTGGACGCGGACACCCGCGCGCTGCTCGCCGGGCAGCGCGTCGTCTACCTCTCGATGGACGTCGAGGAGGCCGTCAAGCGCACCGGTCTGAACGCGGCGCGTCCGCTGCTGGCCGTCAACCCGCGCAAGCAGTGGCGCGAGCTGATGGAGGCCCGCCGGCACCTCTACGAGGAGGTCGCCACGGCCGTCGTGGCCACGGACGGCCGTACGCCCGAAGAAGTCGCCGAAGCCGCCCTGGACGCAGTGGAGTTGAAAGAAGCATGAGCGAGGCAGTCACCCGCATCCAGGTCGGCGGCACCGCCGGGTCCGACCCCTACGAGGTCCTGGTCGGCCGTCAGCTCCTGGGCGAGCTGGGCGGCCTGATCGGTACGAAGGCCAAGCGCGTCGCGGTGATCCACCCCGAGGCGCTCGCCGAGACCGGTGACGCGCTGCGCGCCGACCTCGCGGGGCAGGGCTACGAGGCGATCGCCATCCAGGTGCCCAACGCCGAGGAGGCCAAGACCGCCGAGGTCGCCGCGTACTGCTGGAAGGCGCTGGGCCAGTCCGGGTTCACCCGCACCGACGTCATCGTCGGGGTCGGCGGCGGTGCCAGCACCGACCTGGCCGGATTCGTGGCCGCGACCTGGCTGCGCGGGGTGCGCTGGATCGCCGTCCCCACCACCGTGCTGGCCATGGTGGACGCGGCCGTCGGCGGCAAGACCGGCATCAACACGGCCGAGGGCAAGAACCTGGTCGGCTCCTTCCACCCGCCGGCCGGTGTCCTGTGCGACCTGGCCGCCCTGGACTCGCTGCCGGTCAACGACTACGTCTCCGGACTGGCCGAGGTCATCAAGGCCGGTTTCATCGCCGACCCGTCGATCCTGGACCTGATCGAGTCCGACCCGCAGGCCGCCCGGACGCCGGCCGGTCCGCACACCGCCGAGCTGATCGTGCGCTCCATCAAGGTCAAGGCCGAGGTCGTCTCGTCCGACCTGAAGGAAGCGGGCCTGAGGGAGATCCTGAACTACGGCCACACCCTCGGCCACGCCATCGAGAAGAACGAGCGCTACAAGTGGCGCCACGGCGCCGCCGTATCGGTCGGCATGCACTTCGCCGCCGAACTGGGCCGCCTGGCCGGGCGGCTGGACGACGCCACCGCCGACCGCCACCGCAGCATCCTCGAAGCGGTCGGACTGCCGCTGCACTACCGCTACGACCAGTGGCCCAAGCTGGTCGAGAACATGAAGGTCGACAAGAAGTCCCGCGGCGACCTGCTGCGCTTCATCGTCCTGGACGGCCTCGCCAAGCCCACCGTGCTGGAGGGCCCCGACCCGGCCGTCCTCCT
The DNA here is from genome assembly GCF_042893535.1 of Streptomyces sp. NPDC001599. NCBI lineage: Bacteria > Bacillati > Actinomycetota > Actinomycetes > Kitasatosporales > Streptomycetaceae > Streptomyces > Streptomyces sp. NPDC001599. Next base: position 127,289 of record NZ_JBIAVA010000002.1, on the reverse strand, counting down.
CGCCGCCTACGGCGAGGTGGGTGAGTAGTACCCCGGTGCGTCGTTCCGCCCGATTCGCCGGGCGGGACGGGCACTTCGGGGCACCCCCGGCCGTTCACCAAACGACGGCCGGGGGCGGTACCGTTCGGTAGCAAGACGGCGGGCCCCCTTCCCGTCGTCAGCGCCCATCGCCTGTACGAGACGGAGTGGCACCGGATGCAGCACCCCGTGGGTTCTCCGCTGCCGCCGCCCCACCAGCCGGGGCACGGACCGGCCCTCGGTTGGTCCCCGGCCGCACACCACCCCGGCCCGCCCCAGGGTCCCGCCCCCGTGCCCCCTCCGGCGCCGGGGTATCCCATGGCACCGCGGCAGGCCCCGGCCCCGCACCCGGGTCCCGGCCCGGCCCCGCACCAGCCGGCGCCCGTTCCGGCCCCGCACCAGCCGGCGCCCGGCCCGGCCGCGCCGGACACCACCGGCCACGTGCCGCTGCCGCCCGGCGGTCCGGTGGCCGTGCCCAGCGCGCCCCCGGCCACGGCCGCCGCGCCCGACCCCACCACGACCACCCTCGCGGTGCTGCTCATCGGCCCCGCGGGCGCGGGCAAGACCAGCGTGGCCAAGTACTGGGCGGACCACCGCCGGGTCCCGACGGCGCACATCAGCCTCGACGACGTCCGCGAATGGGTGCGCTCCGGCTTCGCCGACCCCCAGACCGGGTGGAACGAGCACTCGGAGGCGCAGTACCGCCTCGCCCGCCGCACCTGCGGCTTCTCCGCGCGCAACTTCCTGGCCAACGGCATCTCCTGCATCCTCGACGACGCGGTCTTCCCGGACCGCCCGGTCGTCGGCCTCGGCGGCTGGAAGCGGCACGTCGGCCCCGGCCTGCTCCCGGTCGTCCTCCTGCCGGGCCTGGACATCGTCCTGGAGCGCAACGCCGAACGCAGCGGCAACCGGCGCCTCACCGACGAGGAGGTCGCCCGCATCCACGGCCGCATGGCCGGCTGGTACGGTTCCGGCCTCCCCATCATCGACAACTCCCAACTCGACATCCCGGAAACCGCCCACCTCCTCGACGAGGTCCTCTCCCGCTCCATAGCCAGCCCACCCAGCTGGTAAGCGCCCCGCAGGGGCGCGGGGAACTGCGCGACCAGCCCCCACCGGCCGGCCGGACGCCACACGACAACAGGCCCCCACCCCACTTGGCGCACCCCGCGTCCCCGGCCCCCGCCCACTCGGCCCACCCGAGCGGCGCCCCCACCGGCGGAGCCATACGCTCGGCTCATGTCAGAGGTCTACGCGGCCCGCCGGACGCGCCTACGGGAACGCTGCAACGCGGGCGGCAGCGCGGCGGCGCTCGTCTCCCGGCCCGCCAACGTGCGGTATCTCGCGGGCGCCGCCCCGCACGGCGCCGTGCTGCTCCTCGGCAGGACCGAGGACCTGCTGGTCTGCTCGGGCCCGCCGGACGACCGGCCGACGCAAGGACGCCCCGACGAGTCGCTGCCGGTGCGTGCGCTGCCCGGCCCCGGCGGCGATCCCGCCGTCGCGGCCACCGACCTTGCCGCGGACCAGGGCGCCGAGTCCCTCGCCACCGAGGACCACCACCTGACCGTGGTCCGGCACCGCGCCATGCGCTCGGTCGCGCCGGCGCTGCGCCTGACCGACCTCGGACAGGCCGTCGAGCAGCTGAGGGTGGTCAAGGACGAGGAGGAGATCTCCTGCCTGCGCATCGGCGCCGAGATCGCCGACCAGGCCCTCGGCGAGCTCCTGGAGTCCATCCTGGTCGGCCGCACCGAGCGGCACCTCGCCCTGGAGCTGGAACGCCGCCTCGTCGACCACGGCGCCGACGGCCCCGCCTTTCCCACCTCCGTCGGCACCGGACCCAACTCGGGCCGCCGCGGTCACCGGCCCACCGACCGGCGGGTCGAGGAGGGCGACTTCCTCTCGGTGTGCCTGGGCGCGACGTACCGCGGCTACCGTTGCGAGATCGGCCGTACGTTCGTCATCGGCACCTCGCCGGCCGACTGGCAGATCGAGTTGTACGACCTCGTCTTCTCGGCCCAGCGTGCCGGACGGGAGGCCCTCGCACCCGGCGCCGCCTGCCGCGACGTGGACCGCGCGGCCCGCCAGCCACTGGACTCCGCGGGGTACGCGGAGCACCTTCCGGCACTCACCGGGCACGGTGTCGGACTCGAAATCGACGAGGACCCTCAGTTGGCCCCGTCGGCCATGGGTAAACTGGACGCTTGTGTGCCGGTCACCGTCGAACCGGGGGTTCACCTCCCGGGCCGGGGCGGGGTCCGGATCGATGACACGCTCGTCGTGCGCCCCGAGGCGGACGGCGGACCCGAGCTACTCACCATCACGACCAAGGAGCTGCTCGCGCTCTAGCCTCGCGCTGTGCGTACGCTCCCGGGTCGTCCACGTCAGTCCAGTCCAGGAGATTCCGCAACCGTGGCTTCCACGAACGACCTCAAGAACGGCCTGGTGCTCAAGCTCGAAGGCGGCCAGCTCTGGTCCGTCGTCGAGTTCCAGCACGTCAAGCCCGGCAAGGGCCCGGCCTTCGTGCGCACCAAGCTGAAGAACGTGCTTTCCGGCAAGGTGGTCGACAAGACCTTCAACGCCGGCGTCAAGGTCGAGACGGCCACTGTCGACAAGCGTGACATGCAGTTCTCGTACATGGACGGCGACTACTTCGTCTTCATGGACATGCAGACGTACGACCAGCTGATGATCGACCGCAAGGTCGTCGGTGACGCCGCCAACTTCCTCGTCGAGGGCTTCGAGGCCACCGTCGCGCAGCACGAGGGCGAGGTGCTCTTCGTCGAGCTGCCGGCCGCCGTCGAGCTGACCATCCAGGAGACCGAGCCGGGCGTCCAGGGCGACCGCTCCACCGGCGGCACCAAGCCGGCCACCCTGGAGACCGGTCACCAGATCAACGTCCCGCTCTTCATCACCACCGGTGAGAAGATCAAGGTCGACACCCGCACGAGTGACTACCTCGGCCGGGTGAACAGCTAACCGTGGCTGCTCGCAACACGGCCCGCAAGCGCGCCTTCCAGATCCTCTTCGAGGGCGATCAGCGCGGCGCCGACGTCCTGACGGTGCTCGCCGACTGGGTCCGGCACTCCCGGTCCGACACCCGGCAGCCGCCGGTGAGCGAGTACACGATGGAGCTGGTCGAGGGCTACGCCGGTCGGGCGGAGCGCATCGACGAGCTGATCGCCCAGTACTCGGTCGACTGGACGCTGGACCGGATGCCGGTCGTCGACCGCAACATCCTGCGCCTGGGCGCGTACGAGCTGCTGTGGGTCGACGCGACCCCGGACGCCGTCGTCCTGGACGAGATGGTGCAGCTGGCGAAGGAGTTCTCCACCGACGAGTCGCCCGCGTTCATCAACGGGCTGCTCGGCCGGCTGAAGGACCTCAAGCCGTCGCTGCGCCGGGAGTAGCTCCACGAGCCGTGCCCGCGCCGCACACATGCAAGAAAACGCCGGGGTGGCGAACCGTACGAACGGTTCCGGCCACCCCGGCGGCACGTTTCTGCTGAGGTGGGCGAGGCTCAGAGCTCGTCGTGGGACGCCACCGCGCGGCGCGCGTCCGCGTCCAGGACGCCCCAGCTGATCAGCTGCTCGGTGAGGACCGAGGGCGACTGGTCGTAGATGACGGCGAGTGTGCGCAGGTCGTCCTGGCGGATCGAGAGCACCTTGCCGTTGTAGTCACCGCGCTGCGACTGGATCGTGGCCGCGTACCGCTGGAGGGGGCCCGCCTTCTCGGCCGGCACGGTGGCCAGCCGCTCCAGGTCCAGGACCAGCTTCGGCGGCGGCTCGGCGGCGCCGCCCGGGGTGGTGCCCGGCAGCAGCTCCTGCACGGGGACGCCGTAGAAGTCCGCCAGCTCGGCGAGGCGCTGCACGGTCACGGCACGGTCGCCGCGCTCGTACGAACCGACCACGACGGCCTTCCAGCGGCCCTGGGACTTCTCCTCGACACCGTGGAGGGAAAGGCCCTGCTGGGTGCGGATGGCCCGGAGCTTGGCCCCGAGCTGTTTGGCGTATTCGCTGGACATATGGCTCCCCGGACAAGGTGTCGACGCGGCAGGCTGTGTTGTCGGCCGCGCGGCTGGTAACTCACTGTGAGGTTACGCAGCGTTACTCTGCTGCGTCAAGCCGAATGGTCCGCACCGACTCTTCCGTGGTATTCGCCATCCGTTACTCCGTGCGGGTGATCGACGTGGGGCAGACGAGTGACGGGGGAGTGTCAGGGGGGTCATCGAAGAGGTTCTGTGAGCCTGCTAACGTAGGTGGCGCATATCCGACGTCCTTTAAGATCCGTCCCGTGAGGCGGAGAAGGGGGTCCGTTTCGTATGGACAAGCAGCAGGACCAGCAGCAGGACGCCCGGCCCGTTCTCGAAGGGCCCGACATCGCGCGGGTGCTGACCCGTATCGCCCACGAGATCGTCGAACGCGCCAAGGGTGCCGACGACGTGGTGCTCCTCGGCATCCCGACCCGCGGCGTCTTCCTCGCCCGGCGGCTCGCCGACAAGCTGGAGCAGATCACCGAGCGCAAGATGCCGGTCGGCTCGCTCGACATCACCATGTACCGCGACGACCTGCGCATGCACCCGCCGCGGGCCCTGGCCCGCACCGAGATCCCCGGTGACGGCATCGACGGACGCCTCGTCGTCCTCGTCGACGACGTGCTCTTCTCCGGCCGCACCATCCGCGCCGCCCTCGACGCGCTGAACGACATCGGCCGCCCGCGCGCGGTGCAGCTCGCCGTACTCGTCGACCGCGGCCACCGCGAACTGCCCATCCGCGCCGACTATGTCGGCAAGAACCTCCCGACGTCGCTGCGGGAGACGGTCAAGGTCCAGCTCGCCGAGGAGGACGGTCGCGACACCGTGCTGCTCGGTGCCAAGCCGGCCGCCCCGGGCGCCCACCCGTAGCACCCCGCGTACGCACCCCTTCGTGCCGTACGTGTGCTCGGCGCGCCCCCGCACGCGCCCGGCCGCCCGAATTATCCCGCTCTTCCGCATGAATCGCCTTACGGAGCCTGACAGATGCAGCGTCATCTCATCTCGGCCGCCGACCTCACCCGCGACGACGCCGTCCTGATCCTCGACACCGCCGAGGAGATGGCCCGGGTCGCGGACCGGCCGATCAAGAAACTGCCCACCCTGCGCGGCCGCACCGTCGTCAACCTCTTCTTCGAGGACTCCACCCGGACCCGGATCTCCTTCGAGGCCGCCGAGAAGCGGCTGTCCGCGGACGTCATCAACTTCACCGCCAAGGGATCCAGCGTCTCCAAGGGCGAGTCCCTCAAGGACACCGCCCAGACCCTGGAGGCGATGGGCGTCGACGCCGTCGTCATCCGGCACAGCGCGTCCGGGGCCCCCTACCGCCTGGCCACCTCCGGCTGGATCGACGCCGCCGTGGTCAACGCCGGGGACGGCACCCACCAGCACCCCACCCAGGCCCTGCTCGACGCCTTCACCATGCGCCGCCGCCTGGTCGGCCGCGACGCCGGGCTCGGCAAGGACCTGGACGGCCGCCGGATCACCCTCGTCGGCGACATCCTGCACAGCCGCGTCGCCCGCTCCAACGTCGACCTGCTGCACACCCTCGGCGCCCAGGTCACCCTCGTCGCCCCGCCCACCCTGCTGCCGGTCGGCGTCGAGACCTGGCCCTGCGAGGTCTCCTACGACCTCGACTCCACGCTGCCCAAGTCCGACGCGGTGATGCTGCTGCGCGTGCAGCGCGAGCGGATGAACGCCGCGTTCTTCCCCACCGAGCGCGAGTACTCCCGCCGCTACGGCCTCGACGGCGACCGGATGGCGAAGATGCCCGACCACGCCATCGTGATGCACCCCGGCCCCATGGTCCGCGGCATGGAGATCACCGCCGAGGTCGCCGACTCCGACCGCTGCACCGTCGTCGAGCAGGTCACCAACGGCGTCTCCATCCGGATGGCCGTCCTCTACCTGCTGCTCGGCGGCAACGAGCCCGCCGTGTCCCACGCCCGCCCCACCGAGGAGAAGTAAGAAGATGAGCAAGACCCTGATCCGCGGTGCGAAGGTGCTCGGCGGCGAGCCGCAGGACGTGCTGATCGACGGCGCCGTCGTCGAGGCGGTCGGCCCGAACCTGTCCGCCGAGGGCGCGGAGGTCGTCGAGGCGGACGGCAAGGTGCTGCTGCCGGGTCTGGTCGACCTGCACACCCACCTGCGCGAGCCCGGCCGCGAGGACTCCGAGACCGTCCTCACCGGCACCCGCGCCGCGGCGAGCGGCGGCTACACCAACGTCTTCGCCATGGCCAACACCTTCCCGGTCGCCGACACCGCCGGCGTCGTCGAGCAGGTCTGGCGGCTCGGCCAGGAGTCCGGGTACTGCGACGTGCAGCCCATCGGCGCCGTCACGGTCGGCCTGGAGGGCGCCAAGCTCGCCGAGCTGGGCGCCATGCACGAGTCCGCGGCCGGTGTCACCGTCTTCTCCGACGACGGCAAGTGCGTCCACGACGCCGTGATCATGCGCCGCGCGCTGGAGTACGTGAAGGCCTTCAACGGCGTCGTCGCCCAGCACGCCCAGGAGCCCCGGCTCACCGAGGGCGCCCAGATGAACGAGGGCGTCGTCTCCGCCGAGCTGGGCCTCGGCGGCTGGCCCGCCGTCGCCGAGGAGTCGGTCATCGCCCGGGACGTGCTGCTCGCCGAGCACGTCGGCTCCCGCGTCCACATCTGCCACCTGTCGACCGCCGGATCCGTCGAGATCGTCCGCTGGGCCAAGTCCCGCGGCATCGACGTCACCGCCGAGGTCACCCCGCACCACCTGCTCCTCACCGACGAGCTGGTCCGGTCGTACAACCCGGTCTACAAGGTCAACCCGCCGCTGCGCACCGAGCGCGACGTCATGGCGCTGCGCGAGGCGCTCGCCGACGGCACGATCGACATCGTCGCCACCGACCACGCCCCGCACCCGCACGAGGACAAGGACTGCGAGTGGGCCGCCGCCGCCATGGGGATGGTGGGCCTGGAGACGGCGCTGTCCGTGGTGCAGGAGACCATGGTGGACACGGGCCTGCTGGACTGGGCCGGCGTCGCCGACCGGATGTCCTTCAAGCCCGCCAAGATCGGACAGGCCACCGGACACGGCCGTCCCGTCTCGGCCGGTGAGCCCGCCAACCTCACCCTCGTCGATGCGGCATACCGTGGCCAGGTGGACCCCGCGGGCTTCGCCTCGCGCAGCCGCAACACCCCCTACGAGGGGCGCGAGCTGCCGGGCCGTGTGACGCACACGTGGCTGCGGGGCAAGGCCACGCTCGTCGACGGGAAGCTCACGTGACATCTGCAGCACCGGTAATCCTGCTGGCCGCCGAGAAGGAATCGGCGGAAGTGACCGACTGGGCCGCCCGGGCCGGCTGGGTCGTCGGCCTCGGCCTCTTCGTCGCGCTCGTCTACTGGCTGATGCGCGAGGGCTGGAAGTGGCGCGGCACGCTCCAGGGCGACCTGCCCGAGCTGCCCGGCGCGCCGGACGAGCCCGGCCCGGCGAAACTGAGCATGAGCGGCCGCTACCACGGCTCCACCACCGCGGGGCAGTGGCTGGACCGCATCGTCGCGCACGGCCTGGGCACCCGCAGCCGGGTCGAGCTGACCCTGACCGACGCGGGGCTGGACGTCGTACGCCCCGGCGCGGCGGACTTCTTCGTCCCCGTCGCCGCGCTGCGCGAGGCCCGGCTCGACAAGGGCATCGCCGGCAAGGTCCTCACCGAGGGCGGCCTGCTGGTCGTCACCTGGGCACACGGCGACAAGCTGATCGACTCCGGCTTCCGCTCCGACCACGCGGCCGAGCACAACGAGTGGGTCGAAACACTGAACGACATGATCAACAAGACGGAAACGGAAGGCGCACGATGACGACCTCCAGCAGGGGAGCCCACCGGACTCCCGCCGTACTCGTCCTGGAGGACGGCCGGATCTTCCGCGGCCGTGCCTACGGGGCCGTGGGGGCCACCTTCGGCGAAGCCGTGTTCTCCACCGGCATGACCGGCTACCAGGAGACCCTCACCGACCCGTCGTACCACCGCCAGGTCGTCGTGATGACCGCCCCGCACGTCGGGAACACCGGGATCAACGACGAGGACATGGAGTCCAGGAAGATCTGGGTCTCCGGCTACGTCGTGCGCGACCCCGCGCGCGTGCCCTCCAACTGGCGCTCGACGCGCTCCCTCGACCAGGAGCTGGCCGCCCAGGGCGTCGTCGGCATCTCCGGCATCGACACCCGCGCCCTCACCCGCCACCTGCGCGAGCGCGGCGCCATGCGCGTCGGCATCTTCTCCGGCCAGGCCCTGCCCGACGAGGGCACCATGCTCGCCGAGGTCCGCCAGGCCCCCGAGATGAGCGGCGCCGACCTCTCCGCCGAGGTCGCCACCACCGAGGCGTACGTCGTCCCGGCGATCGGGGAGAAGAAGTTCACCGTCGCCGCCGTCGACCTCGGCATCAAGGGCATGACCCCGCACCGCATGGCCGAGCGCGGCATCGAGGTGCACGTGCTGCCCGCCACGGCCACCGTCGACGACGTCTACGCCGTCGAGCCCGACGGAGTGTTCTTCTCCAACGGTCCCGGGGACCCCGCGACCGCCGACCACCCGGTCTCCGTGATGCAGGGCGTCCTGGAGCGCGGCACCCCGCTCTTCGGCATCTGCTTCGGCAACCAGATCCTGGGCCGCGCGCTCGGCTTCGGCACCTTCAAGCTGAAGTACGGCCACCGCGGCATCAACCAGCCCGTGCAGGACCGTACGACCGGCAAGGTCGAGGTCACCGCGCACAACCACGGATTCGCCGTCGACGCCCCGCTCGACCAGGTCTCCGAGACCCCCTACGGCCGCGCCGAGGTCTCCCACGTCTGCCTCAACGACAACGTGGTGGAGGGGCTCCAGCTCCTCGACCGGCCGGCCTTCAGCGTCCAGTACCACCCCGAAGCGGCAGCCGGCCCGCACGACGCCGCCTACCTGTTCGACCGCTTCGTGAACCTCATGGAGGGCCAGCGTGCCTAAGCGCACCGATATCCAGTCCGTCCTGGTCATCGGCTCCGGCCCGATCGTCATCGGCCAGGCCGCCGAGTTCGACTACTCCGGCACCCAGGCGTGCCGCGTGCTCAAGGCCGAGGGCCTGCGCGTCGTCCTGGTCAACTCCAACCCGGCGACGATCATGACCGACCCGGAGATCGCCGACGCCACCTACGTCGAGCCGATCACCCCCGAGTTCGTCGAGAAGATCATCGCCAAGGAGCGCCCCGACGCGCTCCTGCCCACCCTCGGCGGCCAGACGGCCCTGAACACCGCGATCTCGCTGCACGGCAACGGCGTCCTGGAGAAGTACGGCGTCGAACTGATCGGCGCCAATGTGGAGGCCATCAACAAGGGCGAGGACCGCGACCTGTTCAAGGAGGTCGTCGAGGAGGTCCGCAAGAAGATCGGCCACGGCGAGTCCGCCCGGTCCTACATCTGCCACTCCATGGACGACGTCCTCAAGGGCGTCGAAGCGCTCGGCGGCTACCCCGTCGTCGTCCGCCCCTCCTTCACCATGGGCGGCGCCGGCTCCGGCTTCGCCCACGACGAGGAGGAGCTGCGCCGCATCGCCGGGCAGGGCCTCACCCTCTCGCCGACCACCGAGGTGCTCCTGGAGGAGTCCATCCTCGGCTGGAAGGAGTACGAGCTGGAGCTGATGCGCGACAAGAACGACAACGTCGTGGTCGTCTGCTCCATCGAGAACTTCGACCCGATGGGCGTGCACACCGGCGACTCGATCACCGTCGCACCCGCGATGACGCTGACCGACCGCGAGTACCAGACCCTGCGCGACGTCGGCATCGCGATCATCCGCGAGGTCGGCGTCGACACCGGCGGCTGCAACATCCAGTTCGCGGTGAACCCCGAGGACGGTCGCGTGATCGTCATCGAGATGAACCCGCGCGTGTCCCGCTCCTCGGCCCTCGCCTCCAAGGCGACCGGCTTCCCCATCGCCAAGATCGCCGCGAAGCTCGCCGTCGGCTACACGCTGGACGAGATCCCGAACGACATCACGCAGGAGACCCCGGCCTCCTTCGAGCCGACCCTCGACTACGTGGTCGTCAAGGCGCCGCGGTTCGCCTTCGAGAAGTTCCCGAGCGCCGACTCCACCCTCACCACCACCATGAAGTCGGTCGGCGAGGCCATGGCCATCGGCCGGAACTTCACCGAGGCCTTCCAGAAGGCGCTGCGCTCGCTGGAGAAGAAGGGCAGCCAGTTCACCTTCGTGGGCGAGCCCGGGGACAAGCTGGAGCTGCTGCGGGAGGCCGTGCGGCCCACCGACGGCCGCATCAACGCCGTCATGCAGGCCATCCGCGCGGGCGCCACGCCCGAGGAGGTCTTCGAGCACACGAAGATCGACCCCTGGTTCGTCGACCAGCTCTTCCTGATCAAGGAGATCGCCGACGAGCTGGCCGCCGCGCCCGAGCTGACGAGTGACCTGCTCGCCGAGGCCAAGCGGCACGGCTTCTCCGACCAGCAGGTCGGCGAGATCCGCGGGCTGCGCGAGGACGTCGTCCGCGAGGTGCGGCACGCGCTCGGCATCCGCCCGGTCTACAAGACGGTCGACACCTGCGCCGCCGAGTTCGCCGCGAAGACGCCGTACTTCTACTCCTCCTACGACGAGGAGACGGAAGTCGCTGTTCGTGAGAAGCCCGCGGTGATCATTCTGGGCTCCGGCCCGAACCGCATCGGCCAGGGCATCGAGTTCGACTACTCCTGCGTCCACGCCTCCTTCGCGCTGTCGGACGCCGGGTACGAGACCGTGATGGTCAACTGCAACCCCGAGACCGTCTCCACCGACTACGACACCTCCGACCGGCTGTACTTCGAGCCGCTCACCCTGGAGGACGTCCTGGAGATCGTCCACGCGGAACAGCAGGCCGGTCCCGTCGCGGGCGTGATCGTCCAGCTCGGCGGCCAGACCCCGCTCGGCCTGTCCCAGGCGCTCAAGGACAACGGCGTGCCGGTCGTCGGCACCTCGCCCGAGGCCATCCACGCCGCCGAGGACCGCGGCGCCTTCGGCCAGGTCCTCGCGCAGGCCGGGCTCCCGGCCCCCAAGCACGGCACCGCCACCACCTTCGCCGGGGCCAAGGCCATCGCCGACGAGATCGGCTACCCGGTCCTCGTGCGGCCCTCCTACGTCCTCGGCGGACGCGGCATGGAGATCGTCTACGACGAGACCCGCCTGGAGGCGTACATCGCCGAGTCGACCGAGATCAGCCCGTCCCGGCCGGTCCTGGTCGACCGCTTCCTGGACGACGCGATCGAGATCGACGTCGACGCCCTGTACGACGGCGAGGAGCTGTACCTCGGCGGTGTCATGGAGCACATCGAGGAGGCCGGCATCCACTCCGGCGACTCGGCGTGCGCCCTGCCCCCGATCACGCTGGGCGGCTTCGACATCAAGCGGCTGCGCGCCTCCACCGAGGGCATCGCCAAGGGCGTCGGCGTACGCGGCCTGATCAACATCCAGTTCGCGCTGGCCGGGGACATCCTCTACGTCCTGGAGGCCAACCCGCGCGCCTCCCGCACCGTCCCCTTCACCTCGAAGGCGACCGCGGTGCCGCTGGCCAAGGCCGCCGCCCGCATCTCGCTGGGCGCGACCATCGCCGAGCTGCGCGCCGAGGGCCTGCTCCCGGCGAACGGCGACGGAGGCACCCTGCCGCTGGACGCGCCGATCTCCGTCAAGGAGGCCGTGATGCCGTGGTCCCGCTTCCGGGACATCCACGGCCGCGGCGTCGACACGGTGCTCGGCCCGGAGATGCGCTCCACCGGCGAGGTCATGGGCATCGACTCCGTCTTCGGCACGGCGTACGCCAAGTCGCAGGCGGGCGCGTACGGGCCGCTGCCGACCAAGGGCCGCGCCTTCATCTCGGTCGCCAACCGCGACAAGCGCTCGATGATCTTCCCGGCCCGCGAACTGGTCGCCCACGGCTTCGAGCTGATGGCCACCTCCGGCACCGCCGAGGTCCTCAAGCGCAACGGCATCAACGCCACGGTCGTGCGCAAGCAGTCCGAGGGCACCGGCCCGAACGGCGAGAAGACCATCGTCCAGCTGATCCACGACGGCGAGGTCGACCTCATCGTCAACACCCCGTACGGCACCGGCGGCCGCCTCGACGGCTACGACATCCGGACGGCGGCCGTGGCCCGCTCCGTGCCCTGCCTGACCACGGTCCAGGCGCTGGCGGCGGCGGTGCAGGGCATCGACGCCCTCAACCACGGCGACGTGGGAGTGCGCTCACTCCAGGAACACGCCGAATTCCTGATCGCCGCCCGCGACTAGCAGCCCCGAGGGGGACACCGGAAACGGTGTCCCCCTCTTCATGAGGACACCATGTACAAGATCTTCTTCTCTCTCGTCTTCAAGCGGATGGACCCGGAGCAGGCCCACCACCTCGCCTTCCGCTGGATCCGCCTGGCCGTCCGCGTCCCCGTCCTGCGCACCTTCGTCGCCGCCGCGCTCGCGCCCCGGTACGAGGAACTGCGCACCGAGGCGCTCGGTCTGCGCATGCACGGCCCCTTCGGGCTCGCCGCGGGCTTCGACAAGAACGCGGTCGCGATCGACGGCATGGCGATGCTGGGCTTCGACCACGTCGAGATCGGCACGGTCACGGGGGAGCCGCAGCCCGGCAACCCCAAGAAGCGGCTGTTCCGGCTGGTGGGCGACCGCGCGCTGATCAACCGCATGGGCTTCAACAACGACGGCTCGCTGGCCGTCGCGGCCCGGCTGGCCTCCCGCACGCCCGTCTTCCGCACCGTCGTCGGCGTCAACATCGGCAAGACGAAGGTCGTCCCGGAGGAGGAGGCCGTCGGCGACTACGTGAAGTCCGCCGAGCGGCTGGCCCCGCACGCCGACTACCTCGTCGTCAACGTCTCCTCGCCCAACACGCCCGGCCTGCGCAACCTCCAGGCCACCGAGGCGCTGCGCCCGCTGCTGAGCGCGGTCCGCGAGGCCGCCGACCGCGCGGTGACCGCCCGGCGGGTGCCGCTGCTGGTCAAGATCGCGCCCGACCTCGCCGACGAGGACGTGGACGCGGTGGCCGACCTGGCCGTGGAGCTGGGCCTGGACGGCATCATCGCCACCAACACCACCATCGCGCGCGAGGGCCTCGGCCTGACCTCCTCGCCCGCCCTCGTCGGGGAGACCGGCGGTCTGTCCGGGGCCCCGCTCAAGGCACGCTCCCTGGAGGTGCTGCGCCGCCTCTACGCGCGCGTGGGCGACCGGATCATCCTGGTCGGCGTCGGCGGCGTGGAGACGGCCGAGGACGCCTGGGAGCGCATCCTGGCCGGTGCCACGCTGGTCCAGGGCTACAGCGCGTTCATCTACGAAGGGCCCTTCTGGGGCCGAGCCATCCACAAGGGGCTCGCCGCCCGCCTGCGGCAGAGCCCGTACGCCACCCTCGCCGACGCGGTCGGCGCCGACGTGAGGAAGCACGCATGACGGTGATGGAACCCTTCGGTGCCCGGCTGCGCCGCGCGATGGACGAGCGCGGCCCCCTGTGCGTCGGCATCGACCCGCACGCCTCCCTGCTCGCCGAGTGGGGCCTGAACGACGACGTGGCCGGGCTGGAGCGCTTCAGCCGCACCGTCGTGGAGGCGATGGCCGACCGGGTCGCCGTCCTCAAGCCGCAGAGCGCCTTCTTCGAGCGGTTCGGCTCGCGCGGTGTCGCGGTCCTGGAGAAGTCGGTCGAGGAGGCGCGGGCGGCCGGTGCGCTGGTCGTCATGGACGCCAAGCGCGGCGACATCGGCTCGACCATGACCGCGTACGCCGAGTCGTTCCTGCACAAGGACGCGCCGCTGTTCTCGGACGCGCTGACCGTGTCCCCGTACCTCGGCTACGGCTCGCTGAAGCCGGCCGTCGACCTGGCGCGCGAGAGCGGCGCGGGCCTGTTCGTGCTGGCGCTGACCTCCAACCCGGAGGGCGGCGAGGTCCAGCACGCGGTCCGGGGCGACGGGCGCAGCGTCGGGGCGACGATGCTGGCTCACCTGGCCGCCGAGAACGCGGGCGAGGAGCCGCTGGGCTCCTTCGGCGCGGTGGTCGGTGCCACGCTCGGCGACCTGTCCTCGTACGACCTGGGCATCAACGGTCCGCTGCTGGCGCCGGGCATCGGTGCCCAGGGGGCCACGCCCGCGGACCTGCCGCGCGTGTTCGGCGCGGCGGTGCGCAACGTGGTGCCGAACGTCAGCCGGGGTGTCCTTCGTCACGGCCCCGACGTGGCCGCGTTGCGGACGGCCGCCGACCGCTTCGCGGCGGAGATCCGGACCGCGGTCACGGCGTCCTGACCCTGGATACATCCTCAAATCAGAGGGAGTATGTCCTAAATGTCCGGCCTGGCGGAGGCTGACCAGGACTTTTCCGCTGTTCTCGCTGACTCTGGCGGACTTGACCGCTAGTCTCCGTCGAGAGTCAACGGGCGAGCGTGTTGCTCGTGGCTCACCAGGTGAGGGGCGACTAGGTTCCTCACCGGTCCGTATCCGACAGTTCGACATCCGAGGTGACGTAGGCGTGGCTCTTCCGCCCCTTACCCCTGAACAGCGCGCAGCCGCGCTCGAAAAGGCCGCCGCGGCTCGCCGGGAGCGGGCCGAGGTCAAGAATCGACTCAAGCACTCCGGCGCCTCCCTCCACGAGGTCATCAAGCAGGGTCAGGAGAACGACGTCATCGGCAAGATGAAGGTCTCCGCCCTCCTCGAGTCCCTGCCGGGCGTGGGCAAAGTCCGCGCCAAGCAGATCATGGAGCGACTGGGCATCTCCGAGAGCCGCCGCGTGCGCGGTCTCGGGTCCAACCAGATCGCGTCCCTGGAGCGCGAGTTCGGCAGCACCGGCAGCTGAGTCCGGACCACTCCGGGATTGCTGGAATAATCGCTGCATGGCTGCAACACCCCGGGGGACGTCCCCCGTACCCCCGGACGCACGTCCGCGGCTGACCGTGCTCTCCGGCCCCTCGGGGGTCGGCAAGAGCACGGTCGTCGCCCATATGCGCAAGGAACACCCCGAGGTATGGCTGTCGGTCTCGGCGACGACCCGCAGGCCCCGCCCCGGCGAGCAGCACGGTGTCCACTACTTCTTCGTCAGCGACGAGGAGATGGACAAGCTGATCGCCAACGGCGAGCTGCTGGAGTGGGCCGAGTTCGCCGGCAACCGCTACGGCACGCCGCGCACGGCCGTACTGGAGCGCCTGGAGGCCGGTGAGCCGGTCCTCCTGGAGATCGACCTCCAGGGAGCGCGGCAGGTCCGCGAGTCCATGCCCGAGGCCCGGCTGGTGTTCCTGGCCCCGCCCTCCTGGGACGAGCTGGTGCGCAGGCTCACCGGCCGGGGCACCGAACCGCCCGAGGTGATCGAGCGCCGCCTCGCCGCGGCCAAGGTCGAGCTGGCGGCCGAGCCGGAGTTCGACCAGACCCTGGTGAACACCTCCGTCGAGGACGTGGCCCGCGAGCTGCTAGCCTTGACGAACGTCGTGTGATCGCCACTGGTCACCCCGTGGTCATCCCGACTGAATCTTTCCCATCCATCGGAAGGTAGAGCGTGTCCTCTTCCATCTCCGCGCCCGAGGGCATCATCAACCCGCCGATCGACGAGCTCCTCGAGGCCACGGACTCGAAGTACAGCCTCGTGATCTACGCGGCCAAGCGGGCCCGCCAGATCAACGCGTACTACTCGCAGCTCGGCGAGGGCCTCCTCGAGTACGTCGGTCCGCTCGTCGACACCCACGTCCACGAGAAGCCGCTCTCGATCGCCCTGCGCGAGATCAACGCGGGGCTGCTGACCTCCGAGGCCATCGAGGGTCCGGCGCAGTAACACCGGCGACATCGGCGGTAGTATCTTCAGCCTTACGCTGACTTATCCACAGGCCCGGCAGCCCGACTGTCGGGCCTGTGGTGTGTGATGGGTCGTACACGCAGTCCGCACGGCGCGCAGTCCGCACGGGGGCGTGGTCCGAGCGCGTAATCCGAGCCGGGGAGAGACGGTGGACAAGCCCAAGGTCGTTCTGGGGGTCAGCGGCGGCATCGCCGCGTACAAGGCCTGTGAGCTGCTGCGCAGACTCACCGAGTCCGGGCACGAGGTCCGGGTCGTCCCCACCGCCTCCGCGCTGCACTTCGTCGGCGCCGCCACCTGGTCCGCCCTGTCCGGCAACCCCGTGTCGACCGAGGTCTGGGACGACGTCCACGAGGTCCCGCACGTGCGCATCGGCCAGCACGCCGACCTGGTCGTCGTCGCCCCGGCCACCGCCGACATGCTCGCCAAGGCCGCCCATGGACTGGCCGACGACCTGCTCACCAACACCCTGCTCACCGCCCGCTGCCCGGTCGTCTTCGCGCCCGCGATGCACACCGAGATGTGGGAGCACCCGGCCACCCAGGAGAACGTGGCGACGCTGCGCCGCCGCGGCGCCGTGGTGATCGAGCCCGCCGTCGGCCGCCTCACCGGCGTCGACACCGGCAAGGGCCGGCTGCCCGACCCGGGCGAGATCTTCGAGGTCTGCCGCCGGGTGCTGGCCCGCGGTGTGCGCGAGCCCGACCTCGCCGGACGCCACGTCGTGGTCAGCGCGGGCGGCACCCGTGAGCCCCTCGACCCGGTCCGCTTCCTCGGCAACCGCTCCTCCGGCAAGCAGGGCTACGCCCTCGCCCGTACCGCGGCCGCCCGCGGCGCCCGCGTCACGCTCGTCGCGGCGAACGCCTCGATGCCGGACCCGGCCGGCGTGGACGTGGTGCCGGTCGGCACGGCGGTGGAGCTGCGCGAGGCGATGCTGCGCGCCGCGGCCGACGCCGACGCCGTCGTCATGGCCGCGGCGGTGGCGGACTTCCGGCCCGCGACGTACGCCGCCGGGAAGATCAAGAAGAAGGACGACCAGGAGCCCGCGCCGATCACCCTGGTGCGTAATCCGGACATCCTCGCGGAGATCTCCACGACCCGGGTCCGCTCCGGACAGGTGGTCGTCGGCTTCGCGGCCGAGACCGACGACGTGCTGGCCAACGGCCGGGCCAAGCTGAAGCGCAAGGGCTGCGACCTCCTCGTGGTGAACGAGGTGGGGGAGCGCAAGACCTTCGGCTCCGAGGAGAACGAGGCGGTGGTCCTGGGCGCCGACGGCAGCGAGACACCGGTCGCCCACGGCCCCAAGGAGGCCCTGGCCGACACGGTCTGGGACCTCGTCGCCCGGCGGCTGGAATGAATGACCCATTTGCTCGAAGGAGCCGCGAAGACGACGCATTCGAGCGTGGCGCCCCTGGCCAAGGACGCTTCCTTCT
Organism: Streptomyces sp. NPDC001599; assembly: GCF_042893535.1. NCBI lineage: Bacteria > Bacillati > Actinomycetota > Actinomycetes > Kitasatosporales > Streptomycetaceae > Streptomyces > Streptomyces sp. NPDC001599. The sequence goes on along the minus strand of NZ_JBIAVA010000002.1, from coordinate 110,012 downwards.
GGGCAGAATGCCCGTGCCGCAGGTCACAGCCCTCCCGAGAGCTGAGACAGGTGGGCCCGCGGCGAAGTGCGACCGATAAACTGTTCTCGGACGTCGCCGGGTGCAGCTCCCCGTGCCGTCCACCAATGATCAGCCAGCAGCCGCTGCAACCCCAGGGAGCGTTGTGTCCCGTCGCCTGTTCACCTCGGAGTCCGTGACCGAAGGTCACCCCGACAAGATCGCTGACCAGATCAGCGACACGATTCTCGACGCGCTTCTGCGCGAGGACCCGACCTCCCGGGTCGCCGTCGAAACCCTGATCACCACCGGCCTGGTGCACGTGGCCGGCGAGGTCACGACCAAGGCCTACGCGGACATCGCCAACCTGGTCCGCGGCAAGATCCTGGAGATCGGCTACGACTCCTCCAAGAAGGGCTTCGACGGCGCCTCCTGCGGCGTCTCGGTCTCCATCGGCGCCCAGTCCCCGGACATCGCCCAGGGCGTGGACACGGCCTACGAGAACCGAGTCGAGGGTGACGAGGACGAGCTGGACCGGCAGGGCGCCGGCGACCAGGGCCTGATGTTCGGCTACGCGTCCGACGAGACGCCGACGCTGATGCCGCTGCCGGTCTTCCTGGCGCACCGCCTGTCCAAGCGCCTGTCCGAGGTCCGCAAGAACGGCACGATCCCCTACCTGCGTCCGGACGGCAAGACCCAGGTCACCATCGAGTACGACGGCGACAAGGCCGTCCGGCTGGACACGGTCGTCGTCTCCTCCCAGCACGCGAGCGACATCGACCTGGAGTCGTTGCTGGCCCCGGACATCAAGGAGTTCGTCGTCGAGCCGGAGCTGAAGGCGCTCCTCGAGGACGGCATCAAGATCGACACGGAGAACTACCGCCTCCTGGTCAACCCGACCGGCCGCTTCGAGATCGGCGGCCCGATGGGCGACGCCGGTCTGACCGGCCGCAAGATCATCATCGACACCTACGGCGGCATGGCCCGGCACGGCGGCGGCGCCTTCTCCGGCAAGGACCCGTCGAAGGTGGACCGCTCCGCGGCGTACGCGATGCGCTGGGTCGCCAAGAACGTCGTGGCCGCGGGTCTCGCCGCGCGCTGCGAGGTCCAGGTCGCCTACGCCATCGGCAAGGCCGAGCCGGTCGGTCTGTTCGTGGAGACCTTCGGCACCGCCAAGGTCGACACCGAGAAGATCGAGAAGGCGATCGACGAGGTCTTCGACCTGCGCCCGGCCGCCATCATCCGCGATCTCGACCTGCTGCGCCCGATCTACGCCCAGACCGCGGCGTACGGTCACTTCGGCCGTGAGCTGCCCGACTTCACGTGGGAGCGCACCGACCGCGTGGACGCGCTGCGCGAGGCCGCGGGCCTGTAGGGATCCGGGGCGCACCGCGCCCCAGGGCACGTGACGAGGCCCGGCGCTCCCCGAGGGGGCGCCGGGCCTCGCCACATGTTCCGGCCCGGGCGGTGTTGTCAGTGGCCTTTGCGAGAATGCAGGCGTGAGCAGCGAGAACGGACCGGAGCAGGACGGCGCGCGGGACGCGCCGCCCGAGCAGCTCGCGCTCATCCGGGAGACGGTGCGCAGGACGGCGACGCCGAGGGCCAAGCCGCGCACCTGGCGCGGGGCCGCGCTCGCCAAGGAGCTGCCGGTCGCCAGGGTCCTCGTCGACAAGGGCGTGCTGCACCTCGACCGGTACTTCGACTACGCCGTACCCGAGGAGCTGGACGCCGAGGCCCAGCCGGGCGTGCGGGTGCGGGTGCGCTTCGGCGCCGGACGGCACCGGGTGCGGGACGGTCGGCGCGAGGGCGGCGGGCTCATCGACGGCTACCTCGTCGAGCGGCGGGCGGAGTCCGACTACGCCGGGCCGCTGGCCGCGCTGGCCCAGGTCGTCTCGCCCGAGCGGATCCTCGACGAAGAGCTGCTCGGCCTCGTCCGGGCGGTCGCGGACCGGTACGCGGGCAGCGTCGCCGACGTCCTCCAGCTCGCCGTACCACCGCGCAACGCGCGCGCCGAGAAGCGGACCTCGCCGCAGCCGCTGCCCGCACCACCGGTCCCCGAGCCGGGGTCGTGGGCGCGATACGAGCAGGGGGCCCCGTTCGTGGCCGCCCTCGCGTCCGGCGGCTCGCCCCGGGCGGTGTGGAACGCGCTGCCCGGCCCGCAGTGGACGGACGAGCTGGCGCGGGCCGTCGCGGCGACGCTGGCCTCCGGCCGGGGCGCCCTCGTGGTCCTCCCGGACGGGCGGGCGGTGGCCCGCGCCGACGCCGCGCTCACCGCGCTCCTGGGCGAGGGACGGCACGCGGTGCTCACCGCCGACGCCGGTCCCGAGAAGCGGTACGCGCAGTGGCTCGCGGTGCGCCGGGGGGCCGTACGGGCCGTGATCGGGACCAGGGCCGCCATGTTCGCGCCGGTTCGGGACCTCGGCCTGGTCGCCCTGTGGGACGACGGCGACGACAGCCACAGCGAGCCGCACGCCCCGCAGCCGCACGCGCGCGAGGTGCTGCTGCTGCGCGCCGCCCAGGACCGGTGCGCCTTCCTGCTGGGCGGCTGGAGCTGCACCGTGGAGGCGGCCCAGCTCGTGGAGACCGGCTGGGCCCGGCCGCTGATCGCCGCGCGGGAGCAGGTACGGGCCGCCGTGCCGCTGGTGCGGACCGTGGGGGACCAGGACCTGGCCCGGGACGAGGCCGCCCGCGCCGCGCGGCTGCCCACCCTGGCCTGGCAGGCCGTCCGGGACGGGCTGCGGCACGGACCGGTACTCGTGCAGGTGCCCCGGCGGGGTTACGTACCCCGGATGGCCTGCGCGGCGTGCCGGACCCCCGCGCGGTGCCGGCACTGTTCGGGGCCCCTGGAGGGGCAGGAGTCCGGATCCGCCCTGCGGTGCGGCTGGTGCGGGCGTGAGGAGAACGCCTGGCACTGCCCGGAGTGCGGGGCGTTCCGGTTGCGGGCGCAGATCGTGGGTGCCCGGCGCACCGCGGAGGAGCTGGGGCGGGCCTTCCCGGCCGTGCCCGTGCGCACCTCCGGGCGGGAGCACGTGCTGGACACCGTGCCCGAGACCCCGGCGCTGGTGGTGAGCACCCCGGGGGCCGAACCCGTGGCGGAGGGCGGCTACGCGGCGGCGCTGCTGCTCGACGGCTGGGCGATGCTCGGCCGTCCCGATCTGCGTGCCGGAGAGGACGCGCTGCGGCGTTGGCTGGCCGCCGCCGCCCTGGTACGCCCGCAGAGTGCCGGGGGCACCGTCGTCGCGGTCGCCGAGCCGACGCTGCGGCCGGTGCAGGCGCTGGTGCGCTGGGACCCGGCCGGACACGCGCTGCGAGAGCTGGCGGAACGGGCCGAGCTGGGCTTTCCGCCGGTGTCGCGGATGGCGGCCGTGGCGGGGCCGCCGGAGGCCGTGACCGGCTTCCTCGACGCGGTCGAACTGCCCCGGGAGGCGGAGGTGCTCGGCCCGGTGCCGCTGCCGGTCACGCCGGCGGGGCGGCCGCGGCGGGTCGGGGGGCCGCCGCCCGGGGAGCACTGGGAGCGTGCGCTGGTCCGGGTCCCGCCGGGGCGCGGGGCGGCGCTGGCCGGTGCGCTGAAGGCCGCCCAGGCGGCACGGACGGCCCGGGGGAGCGAAACGGCGGTGTGGGTGCGGATCGATCCGCCCGACATCGGGTGAGGCGTGGGACACGCCGCGGCCCCGCCCTCCCGGGGGTGCAGGGAGGGCGGGGCCGGTGCCGATCAGCCGTTGCGCGGGCCGGGGAAGGCGGTCGGACGGACCTCGTCGCGCAGGGACGGGCTGCCGGACGTCGGCTGGGTCGGCATGGAGCGGGCTGCCGGGACCGTGGGCACCGGAGGGAGACCCGAGCCCACGTTGACCGGGTGCGTACCCGTCGGCTCCTGGGTGTGCTCGGTGGCCTCGGCGGCGGACACCGTCTGGGCGGCGGCGCGTCGGGAGCCGTAGCGCCGGTGCACCGCCTGCTTGGTGACGCCGAGGGCGGAGCCCACCGCGTCCCACGAGAAGCCGAGCGAACGGTCGAAGTCGACGGCGGCCGTGACCAGGGTCTCGACGCTGTCCCGCAGCTCCTGGGCGAGACGGACGGTCGGGGCGGGGGCGCGTCCGTAGACGACGAAGCCCGTGGAGGGGCCGGAGCGGCGCGGGCGGTAGACGTTGCCCAACTGGGCGGTGAGGGTGCGCAGTGCGTCCACCTGCCGGCGGACCCGCTCGATGTCCCGCACCAGCAAGTGCAGGCTGGCCCGAGCCTGGGCGTCGTGGGTTGCGTGGTCGGCCATGAACAAGCCTCTCGAACCGGCGTTGAAAGGAATCGGGCCGCGCGGGCGGCCCGGTGTGTCAACTCTTTCTTGACCAACGTGCGGGTGCGGGGTTGGTCACGGGGTGGGGGCGTGGGGGTTTGTTCGTGCGCCCCCTCGGCCTTCGGCCTCGGGGGGTCTCCCACCCGCGCACCACCCGTTCGCCGTCGGTCGAGAGGCTGAGCTCTCCCGTGACGGTGCCGCGCCGTCGGCGGCTTTCCCTCGTTCGACGGCTCGTAGACTGGGGCGTCGCCCGCAACAGCCCCCGCCCGAGAGGCCCGTCCCACCCATGAAGCTCGTCTTCGCCGGTACCCCTGAGGTCGCCGTTCCCGCCCTGGACGCCCTGATCGCCTCCGGGCGGCACGAGGTGGCCGCCGTCGTCACGCGGCCCGACGCTCCGGCCGGGCGGGGGCGCCGGCTGGTCGCCTCTCCCGTGGCCGAGCGGGCGGAGGAGGCGGGCATCGAGGTGCTCAAGCCCGCGAAGCCGCGCGACCCCGACTTCCTGGAGCGGCTGCGCGAGATCGCACCCGACTGCTGCCCCGTCGTCGCCTACGGCGCCCTGCTGCCCCGCGTCGCCCTGGACGTGCCCGCCCGCGGCTGGGTCAACCTGCACTTCTCGCTGCTGCCCGCCTGGCGCGGCGCCGCCCCCGTGCAGCACGCGCTGATGGCGGGCGACGAGATCACCGGCGCGTCCACCTTCCTGATCGAGGAGGGCCTGGACTCCGGCCCCGTCTACGGGACGGTCACCGAGACCGTCCGCCCCACCGACACCAGCGGCGACCTGCTGACCCGGCTGGCCTTCGCCGGGGCCGGCCTGCTCGCGGCCACCATGGACGGCATCGAGGACGGCAGCCTGGAGGCCGTGCCGCAGCCGGGCGAGGGCGTCACCCTGGCACCGAAGATCACCGTCGAGGACGCCCGGGTCGACTGGACCGCCCCGGCGCTGCGCGTGGACCGGGTGGTGCGCGGCTGCACCCCTGCCCCCGGCGCCTGGACCACCTTCCGGGGCGAGCGGCTCAAGCTCGTGCAGGCCGTTCCGCTGCCCGACCGGAGCGACCTCGCTCCGGGGCAGCTCGCCGCCGGGAAGAACAACGTGTACGTCGGCACCGGCTCGCACGCCGTCGAGCTGCTGTGGGTCCAGGCGCAGGGCAAGAAGCCGATGCGGGCCGCGGACTGGGCGCGCGGGGCGCGGATCACCGAGGGCGAGCGGGTCGGCGACTGACCCGCGCCGCAGCGTCTCCGCTTCACCGTTCACCTGCCCGGCGTACGCTGGTCAGCGCACTTCACCCCACACCCGGAGCACCTTTTTCGTGAGCGAGCAGCCCCGCCGTCCCCGCAAACCCGGCAAGCCGTACCGCAGGCCCCAGAAGGACCCCGTCCGCATGCTCGCCTTCGAGGCGCTCAGGGCGGTGGACGAGCGGGACGCGTACGCCAACCTCGTCCTGCCGCCCCTGCTGCGCAAGGCGCGGGAGAAGGAGGGCCCCGAGAAGTTCGACGCCCGGGACGCGGCCCTGGCGACCGAGCTGGTGTACGGGACGCTGCGGCGGCAGGGGACGTACGACGCGATCATCGCGGACTGCGTGGACCGGCCGCTGCGCGAGGTCGACCCGCCGGTGCTCGACGTCCTCAGCCTGGGCGTGCACCAGCTGCTCGGGACGCGCATCCCGAGCCACGCCGCCGTCTCCGCCTCCGTGGAGCTGGCGCGGGTCGTGCTCGGGGACGGACGGGCCAAGTTCGTCAACGCCGTGCTGCGCAAGGTCGCCCGGGACGACCTGGACGGCTGGCTGGAGCGGGTCGCCCCGCCCTACGACGAGGATCCCGAGGACCACCTGGCCGTCGTGCACTCGCACCCGCGCTGGGTCGTCTCGGCGCTGTGGGACTCGCTGGGCGGCGGCCGGGCGGGCATCGAGGAGCTGCTGGCCGCCGACAACGAACGCCCCGAGGTCACCCTCGTCGCGCGGCCGGGCCGGGCCACCCGCGAGGAACTGCTCGGCGAGGAGGCCGCCGTACCGGGGCGCTGGTCGCCGTACGCGGTGCGGCTGAGCGAGGGCGGCGAACCCGGGGCCGTCGAGGCCGTGCGGGAGGGCCGCGCCGGCGTGCAGGACGAGGGCAGCCAGCTGGTCGCCCTGGCCCTCGCCAACGCGCCCCTGGACGGACCGGACCGGCGCTGGCTGGACGGGTGCGCGGGCCCGGGGGGCAAGGCCGCGCTCCTCGCCGCGCTCGCCGCCGAGCGGGGTGCCTTCCTGCTGGCCTCCGAGAAGCAGCCGCACCGCGCCGGGCTCGTGGCCAGGGCCCTGGACGGAAATCCCGGCCCGTACCAGGTGATCGCCGCCGACGGGACCCGCCCGGCGTGGCGGCCCGGGAGCTTCGACCGCGTCCTGGTCGACGTGCCGTGCACGGGCCTGGGCGCTCTGCGGCGCCGCCCCGAGGCGCGCTGGCGGCGCCGCCCCGAGGACCTGGACGGCTTCGCCCCGCTCCAGCGCGGGCTGCTGCGCAGCGCCCTGGAGGCCGTACGGGTCGGGGGCGTCGTCGCCTACGCGACCTGCTCGCCGCATCTCGCCGAGACCCGCGCCGTCGTCACGGACGTCCTGAAGCAGCACCCCGGCACCGAGCTGCTCGACGCCCGGCCGCTGCTGCCCGGCGTCCCCGGCCTGGGCGAGGGGCCCGACGTCCAGCTGTGGCCGCATGTGCACGGCACGGACGCCATGTACCTGGCGCTCGTGCGCCGGACCTCGTGAACGACGTCGTCGGCCGGACCTCGTGAACGACACCCCCTAGCGTCTGCTCACCTTCACCCGCTCCCCGCCCGCCAGCTCCGGTTTCAGGTCCACCTGGACCTGATGCGTGGTCTGGTGGTCGACGGAGCCGCCCAGTTCGGCCGTCACCACGCCGATCCGGACGCCGCCCCGGCCGCTGCCCGCGCGGTGGACCTGCACGGTGAAGGTCAGGCTCACGTTCTCCACGGCGAAACCGAGGTCCCGGCCCTCCGCGTCGGCGCGGGCCTCCTCCAGTTCGCCCCGGATCCGGCCGATCACCTCGGCCAGTCCCACGAAACCCGGTTCGTTCGTCAAATCGCCTCCGTACAAAGCCCGTTCACTCTTGTCGCAGCAGTATGCGACAGGAGCAGACGCCCGTATAGTTCGCATATGGCTGCTGGCGGGGGAGGCCCGGCCGTCTCGTCGATGACGACGCCGAGCTGGGCGGTGCGGATCCGGGGCGCGGACGGGGAGATCGCGGGAGCCGGCATTCTGCTGACTCCGCACTGGGTGCTCACCTGCGCCCATGTGGTGGACCGGACGGCGGACGTGATGACCGCGGAGTTCGTCGGCGCGGCCGGCCACGGCGTGCCCGCGGTCCCCGCCAGGCTGGAGCGCGACGCCTACGTGCCCGAGACGCTGGACGCCGACGGCGACCCCAGCGGAGATGTGGCGCTGCTGCGGCTGGAGCGGCCCCGCCCCGTCGAGGAAACGGTTCGGCTGCACCGGCTGTCCGCACCCAACCGTGAGGTGCGGATGTACGGCTTCCCGTACGAGCACAACGGCGGCATCTGGTTCCGCGCCACCGCCGTCGGGGTCTGCGGACGCGACGGACAGGTCCAGCTGATCCCTGCCAGCCCCGGTGAGCTGGCCAGCCCGGGGTGCAGCGGCGCGGGCGTCGCCGACAGCGACACCGGCGAGGTCATCGGCATGGTGCTCAGCGGCCAGGAGGACCGGCACGGCAACCGGTTCTCCTTCATGAGTCCGGTCGAGACCATCGTGCGCCACCTGCCCCGGCTCGACGACGTCACCACGGGTCCCAGCGCCGTCGACCCCCAACTGCGGTCCACCGCCGACGACATACTGCCGGAGCTGCTCGACCGGCCGTTCGCCCAGCGCCTCGCCGCCTGGCTGCGCGACGACGGCAGCCAGGTCAAGATCAGCGTCGTCCGGCACGGCGACGCGGCGCGCGAGGCCACTCTGCGCCGCGCCATCACCCTCGCCGACCGCGAGTTGCGCACACCGGTCTCCGTCGACCGGGCCTCCCTCGACCCGCCGGGCACCGTTCCGTCGGCCGGCGGTCACGACCTCGCCGTCTACGCGCAGGGGCGGACCTCGGCCGGTATCGCCGAGCGGATCGCCGAACGCCTGGGACTGACGCTGCACCCGGAGGAAGCCCCGCTCGACCGTATCCGCGCCGCGAGGGCCATCCTCAACCTGGTCGTCGTCGGAGTCGACGAGGCCGTCGATCCGCTCGGCGTGCTGGACCTGCTGGACGTGCTGCGTGCCGACGGCAGCCGCCTGCTGCTCGTCCTGCGCACCGCCGGGGACTGCTACCGCCGTGCCCGCGAGCAACTGGTCACCGGGCCCGCGCGGGGGCGGCGTGCCCGGCTCGTCGAGCGGCTGAGGGAGATCACCGGTCCGCTCGCCGAGGACCTGCGCGAACGCCTCGCCGCCGTGCTGCCGCAGGGTATGCGCCCCCTCGACGCCGACCTGGTGGCCGCACACGCCGCCCTCGCCGACCTGCTCCGCGCGGCGGGCGCAACGGACCCCGACGGGGACGGCCGTGGGGAAGCGGACCCCGGACCCGGCCCGGACCTCGCGCGGTACGAGCGGCTGGCCGACCGGGTCGGGGGCCGGCTGACGGCGGGTGTCGCGGCACTCGACCGGCTCCGCGACCGGCGCGACGAACTCGCCGGGCGCCTGCGGAGCTACCAGGTCCTGCATCAGCACTCCCTGCGGGGCGAGGAGGACCCGGCGGTGGACGGCCTCTACCTCCGGGCCCACACCCTGCTTCGGGCACGGCCCTGCGACGTACGCGCGGCGGAAGCGGCGGTGGACGCCTACACCCGGCGCGTCGACGGCCACGACGGCCACGACGGCCACGACGGAGGTGACGGCCACGACGGACCGGGCGCCCGGGACGGCCACGGGGCCCGGCACGGCCACCCCGCCCGGGAGGGCCACGGCGGTGGGGACAGTCACGGAACAAAGGACAGCCACGGAGCAAAGGACAGCCACGGAGCACCGGACGGCCACGGCGGAGGGGATGCGCCATGACACCGAGAACGGCCCGGCACGACCCACGGCCGCACGGGGAGTCACCGGCATGAGCGGAAGAGCATGCGCCAGAGCCGACTGCCGGGGCGGCCACATCATGGTCACCGGGTTCTGCGACACCTGCTTCCGCCGGCCCCTCGTACCCGAACCCTCCGCCACCCCGCCCGACACCGGCCCGGCCGGGCCTGACGCACCGGCGCAGCCCGCGCAGAGCCCGGGGGCCCCGACCGCCGGAGAGCTGGACCGCGACGGGCTGCTGGTCCTGCCCCACCTGTCCTCCCCGGATCCCTCCGAGGCCGCCGACACCGTCGCCCGGCCCCCCACCGGCGGCCGGCGCTGCGGCGTCGACAACTGCGCCGGCACCATCGGGGTCTCCTACGACGGCGGCCCCGCGCCCGACCACGGGTTCTGCCCGGAGTGCGGGACGGAGTACTCGTTCCGGCCGAAGCTGCGCCCCGGAGACCGGGTCGGCGGGCACTACACGGTGCTCGGCTACCTCGCCGTCGGCGGCCACGGCTGGGTCTACCTCGCCGAGGACACCCGGGTGCCCGGCCTGCACGTCGTCCTCAAGGGCCTGATCAACACCGGCGACGCCGTGGCCCGCCGGGCGGCCGTCGAGGAGCGCCGCTCGCTGACCACGCTGCACCACCGCGACATCGTCCGCATCGTCACCCACGTCCAGCACCAGGTGCCCGGCGACGCCGAACCGACCGGCTACATCGTGATGGAGTACGTCGGCGGCCGGTCCCTGTCCTGGATCCGCTTCGCCCCCGAGGAGGACCTGGCGCGGCTGTTCGGCGCCCGCGGCTTCGAGTTCGGGCACGTCATCACGTACGGCTGCAAGATCCTCGGCGCCCTGGAGTACCTGCACGACCGGGGCCTGCTCTACTGCGACATGAAGCCCGAGAACGTCATCCACTACGGCCGCGAGATCAAGGTCATCGACCTGGGCGCCATCCGCCGGATCGACGACCGCTCCTCCGGACTCGTCCACACCCACGGCTACGCCCCGCCGAAGCGCGAACGCGACCGGCGCGGACTCGACGTCGACAGCGACCTCTACACCGTCGGCCGGACCCTCAAGGTGCTCGCCGAACGCGCCACCCGGCCCGCCGGACTGGCCGCCCGCTCCTTCGAGGCGCTGATCCGCCGCGCCACCCATCCCGAGCCCGCCGCCCGGTTCCGTTCCGCGGCCGAGATGTCCCGCCAGCTGTGGGAGGTGCTGCGCGAGGACCAGGCCCTCGGCGGGCGCGACCCGTATCCCGAGCGCTCCACCCGCTTCGAGCCCACCGCGGCGGTCTTCGGCGCCGCCCTCGGCACCGTCCCGGCGCTCCAGTGGTGGACCCGGCGCCCCACGACCGGGACACCCGAGCTGCCGGACGGCGCCCCCGAACCCCGGGCGGTGGCCCGGGCCCTGCCCGTCCCGCTCCCCGACGCCTCGGACCCGGCGGCCGTACTGCTCGGCGGGCTCGCCGCGGACACCCCCGACCGCATCGCCGAACGGGCGGAGGGCGACCCGGCGCTGCGGACCGTGGAGACGGCGCTGTGGCTGTGCCGCGCCTATCTGGACGCCGGGGACGCCGCACGGGCCGAGGAGTGGGTGGCCCGCGCCAAGGGGTGGAGCGGCGACTACGACTGGCGGATCTTCTGGCACCGGGGACTGGTCCACCTGACGCGCGGCGCGGTGGACAAGGCGGAGGACGAGTTCGCCGCCACCTACGCGGCCCTGCCCGGCGAGGCGGCGCCCAAGCTGGCGCTGGGCTTCTGCGCCGAGTACCTCGCGGAGCGGCCCCGCGAATCCGCGGCGGGAGGAGCCGGACCGGCCGACGCACAGGCCGCCGCCCGGACGCGGGCCCGTGAGGCGCAGGCCGAGGAGTTCTACGAGGCCGTCCTGCGGCGCGACCCCACCCAGGGCAGCGCCGCCTTCGGACTGGCCCGCGTCCGGCTGCGCCGCGCCGGACGCCGCCCGGCCGTCGACGTCCTGGACGGCGTGCCGACCACCTCCCGGCACTACGACGCCGCCCGCGTCGCGGCGGTGCGGATCCTGACCGGCAGGCTGCCGGAGCGGCCCGCCCCGCTCGCCGCCGAACTGCGCGAGGCCGCCGAACGGCTGGCGGGGCTGCACCTGGACGGCAGCGGGTCCTGGGACCGGCTGGTGACCGAACTGCGCGAGCACGCGCTCGTCTGCCGCCCGCCCGGCGGCTGGGGGAAGGGCTTCCCCGCCGGCGAGCTGTTCGGCCCGCAGGACACCGAGGAGGTGCTGCGCACGCTGCTGTCCGGGTCGCTCAGGCGCCTCGCCGACCAGGCGGGCAGCGTCGGCGAGCGCGGCGACCTGCTGGACACGGCGTACGCGGTGCTCCCGGCACCGGCCGGGCTGCGCGAACTGGTGCGAGGGTGGCGGCGTACGGCGTGAGCACGAAGGCACGAGAGCACGTGAGGGTGCGAGGCAGCGACGACGGTGGGCGAGGGGGCACGGACACGTGGAGACAGGAACGCCCCGGACGGGCGAGGCCGCCGGACAGGTGGCGGCCGAACTGGAGATCAGCCAGTGGAAGTACCTGCCCAGTGAGGCGGGCGACCCGCAGATGCACGCGATCCTCAGCGTGCGCGTGGACGGCACCGGGGGCGACGGCCACCCGGGCGGCCCGTTGCTCGCGCAGGTGCTGGCCATGGACTGCTCCAGCTCGATGACCTGGCCGGTGGAGAAGCTGCACGCGGCGCAGCAGGCGGCCGTCGCGGCGATCCGCAAGCTGCCCGACGGCACCCCGTTCGCGGTGGTCCGGGGCAACGAGCAGGCGGCCGTGGTGTACCCGGACACCCCGCGCATGGCCCGCGCCTCCGCCCGCACCCGGGCGCGGGCGGAACGAGCGGTGCGCGAGACGGTCGCGGGCGGCGGCACCTGCATCGGCGCCTGGCTGGACCTGAGCCGCCGGCTGCTGACGGAGCAGGACGCCCCCATCGGGCACGTCCTGCTGCTCACCGACGGCAAGAACCAGCACGACGAGCAGATGCCACTCGACCGGGTGCTGGAGGAGTGCGCGGGCCGGTTCGTCTGCGACGCCTGGGGCATCGGTGACGGCTGGGACGGCCGGGAACTGCTGCGGATCACCAGCCGGCTGCACGGCAGCGCCTCCTCCGTGCGCGAGGAGGAGGCCCTGCCCGGGGAGTACGAGCAGTTGATGAACCGCCTGCTCACCAAGACCGTCCCCGAACTGGTCGTCTCCGTGACCGCCATGCCCGGGTGCACCGTGCGCTACCTCAAACAGGTCTTCCCCACCGAGGCGGAGCTGACCGCCGAGGACGGCACCGGCCGGTTCGTCACCCGGGCCTGGGGCGACGAGACGCGCCGCTACCAGCTCTGCCTGGCCGCCGACCCGACCGGCCGCCCACGTCGGGAGGATCTCCAGCTCGCCGTGGTCGCCGTCGACGTACCCGGCGGCGGCGAGGTCCGGCTGCCGCCGCCGCAGCCCTGCCTGGTGCACTGGACCGACGATCCGGCCCTGTCCCGGCACACCGACGCCCAGGTCGAGCACTTCGAGCAGCACCAGCGGCTCGGCGAGGCCGTCGCCGCCGCCACCGACGCCCATCGCCGGGGACAGCGCGACCTGGCCGAACAGCAGCTCGGCCGGGCCGTGCGGCTCGCCCACGCCATGGGCGCCGACGAGCAGCTGGCCCGGCTGGCCCGGCTGGTGCGGATCGAGGACGTGCCGTCCGGCCGGGTCGCCCTGCGCCCCGAGGTCACGGCCGTCGACTTCCAGCACCTGATCACCGCGAGCAGCCACAGCACCTACGGCCCCGCATCCGGCACCGGAACCGGCCTCGGGACCGGCTCCGGAGCGGCAGGCGGCGCGCCGGGCGGCGGGGCCATGGTGCCCTGCCCGGCCTGCTCGCGGAACGCTCCGGCGGCCGCCCGGTTCTGCCCGGCCTGCGGCCACCGCTTCGAGGCGCGGCCGTGAGCACCACCGGCCGGGACCTCGTACGCCGACTCAGGCTGCTCCTGGTGCTGGCGACCGCGACCACCCTCGCGCTGTTCTTCGCCTACCGAGGCGTGCACGACGACACCGTTCCCCTGTCCACCGCGAGCACGCCCGGCATCCGCGCCGTCGACACCGCGCAGAGCGCGCTGCGCCAGGCGAACGCCGTGGTCCGCGAGACCGGCGCCGAGGGCGACACCAGCGGCGAGTTCCTCACCCAGGTCTCGGTCGCCCAGCAGAGCCTCGCCCTGGCCGCCTCGGAGAACGTCACCGGCCTGGCGGGCCGCCACGACGTCCAGACCGTCACCGGGCTGATCGCCGTCTACTCGGGCTGGGTGGAGCGCCGGGGCCGCGAACCGGACGGCTCACCGCTGCGCGCCGCCTTCCTCCACTACGCCGAGAAGGTGCTCGGTCTCGAGGCCGAGGCCGGAACCGAGGGCGACATCATGAGCCGCCTGGACGCCCTGCGCGGCGAACAGCTGGCCGAGGCCCGGCGGCAGGCCGCCTTCCCCTGGGAGCTGTGGCTCGGCTGGTGCACCGTCGCGGTGCTGTACGCGGCCCTGTGCGGGGCGCTGCTGGAGAGCCAGCGGTTCCTGCGGCGCCGTTTCCGGCGGCCCGTGCAACTGCGGTTGCTGGCCGCCACCGCGGTGTGCGCCGTCGGCGTGCCCGTGCTGGCCTGGCAGACCGTCTCGGCGCACCGCGCGATGACCGACTCCGTCGCCGAGGTACGGGTGCCGCCGGCCGCCCCGGACGCCATCCCCGAGGTGGCCGACGAGGTGCAGGGCGCGCTCGCGGACGCCGGGTTCTGGGCCTCGCTGTCCGACTGGATACTGCTGGGAGGGGCCGTGGTGGTGGCGCTGACGCTGTGGGGACTGTGGCCGCGGATCGCCGAGTACCGGTTCCGGGGGCAGCGATGAGCCGCCCGAGCACCCGCACCCTCGGCATCCTCTGCCTCTGTCTGGTCCTGCTCGGGGCCGGGGTGTACGCCGGAGTGCGCTGGGCGCGCGACTGGCAGGGCTCGGTCACCCTGCTCGCCAACTGGAGCGGCACCGAGCGCGAGCAGTTCGAGGAGCACGTCATCGAGCCGTTCGAGGAGAAGTACCGGATCGACGTCGTCTACCAGGGCAGCTCCGCGCTCAGCCAGGTGCTGGCCGCCGACATGGCGGCCGGGAACCCGCCCGACGTGGCGGTGCTGCCCGGCCCCGGCGAACTGCTCGCCTACGCCGCCGACGGCCGGCTCCACCCGCTGGACGGCCTCTTCGACGCCCGTGACTACGACCGGTTCTGGGCTCCCGAGGTCACCGTGCCGGGACAGGGTGCCCACACGTACTGGCTGCCCGTGAAGACCGGCCTCAAGAGCATGGTGTGGTACGCCGGACCGGCACCGACGGCCGGGACGGCCGGCCCTCCGGCACGGTGGTGCGCCGGTCTGGAGTCCGGCGCGACCTCCGGCTGGCCGGGCACCGACTGGGTGGAGGACATCCTGCTCCAGCAGGCCGGTCCACGGGTGTACGAGGAGTGGGCCAACGGCAGGCTGCCGTGGACCGACGACGCCGTGCGCAGGGCCTGGACGACCTGGGCCGACCTGGTGGGCGCGGGCGACCGCGCCCGCGTCGAGCAGGTGCTGACCACCGCCTTCGACGCCGACTGCGGGCCGGGCCGCCTGGAGCACCAGGGTTCCTTCCGGGCCGGGCACTGGAGGGAGGAGGGCGGCGATCACGTCCACTCCTCCGAGGTCGTGCCCGGCGCCGGAGCGGAGGCCGGAGCCTGGGAGGTCTCCGGCGACCTCGCGGCCGTACTGAACCCGACCCCGGAGGCCGAGCGGCTGATCCGCTACCTCGCCGACCCCGACACCGCGCTGCCGGAGTACACGGCGAACAGGACGGCCGGGGCCGAGGGCGGCCAGGACGCCACCGAGCGGGAGATCGGGGCCATCCTGCGCGAACCCGGCCGAACCCGCTGCTGGGACGCCTCCGACGCGATGCCCCGCACCACCCGCGACGCCTTCCACCAGGCAGTCCTGCGCACCTTCGCCGACCCGACCGACCTGAACACCCGCCTGAAAGAACTCGAAGCGCTCCGCAGGTCCCAGAACCTGCCGGTATGCAGCGCCGGCTGAGACGCGCCCAGAAGGGGCGCGGGGAACTGCGCGAGCAACCCACCACCGGGCCCGCACCCGAAGAACAACCCCCACAACCCGAGGACCCGTCCCCGCCCACCCCCGGAGGGCATGGCAGGCTTGGGCCCATGGCCGCCCAGATCAACCCCAGCATCCTGTCCGCCGACTTCGCCCGCCTCGCGGACGAGGCCAAGGCGGTCGAGGGAGCCGACTGGCTCCACGTCGACGTCATGGACAACCACTTCGTCCCGAACCTCACGCTCGGTGTGCCGGTGGTCGAGTCCCTCGCCCGCGCGACCGACACCCCGCTGGACTGCCACCTGATGATCGAGGCCCCCGACCGCTGGGCACCGCAGTACGTGGAGGCGGGGGCCGGTTCCGTCACCTTCCACGCCGAGGCGGCCGCCGCGCCGGTGCGGCTGGCCCGGGAGATCCGGGCCAAGGGCGCCCGCGCGTCCATGGCGCTCAAGCCCGCGACGCCGATCGAGCCGTACGAGGACCTGCTCCCCGAACTCGACATGCTGCTGATCATGACGGTTGAACCCGGCTTCGGTGGGCAGGCGTTCCTGGACATCATGCTTCCGAAGATCCGCCGCACCCGTGAGCTGATCAAGAAGCACGGCCTGGAGCTGTGGCTCCAGGTCGACGGCGGAGTCTCGGCGTCCACGATCGAGCGGTGCGCCGAGGCCGGTGCCGACGTCTTCGTCGCGGGTTCCGCCGTGTACGGGGCGTCCGACCCGGCCGAGGCGGTACGTGCACTGCGCACGCAGGCCGACGCGGCGACCGCCAGGGCATCCTGGTCCTGCGACCACTGAGGAACAGAAAGTGAACGGCTCCCACCAGGGCTGATCAAGTGCGCCGAATCTGCAAGGATGAACGGCGTATCCAGAGTGTGAACAGCAGTGAGGAGATCGCCGTGTCGGGTATGTCGGCGGGCCGTTCAGCCATGCGGATGGGACCCGCTGAGCTGGTCCAGGCGGCGGCCATGGCCCGCCGCTTCTACCTCGAGGGCAAGTCCAAGATCCAGATCGCGGAGGAGTTCGGCGTCAGCCGCTTCAAGGTGGCCAGGGTTCTCGAGACCGCCCTCGAGCGGGACCTTGTACGCATCGAGATCCGGGTGCCGGCCGAGCTGGACGCCGAGCGCTCGGACGCCCTGCGGGCCCGCTACGGGCTTCGGCACGCCGTGGTGGTGGAGTCCCCGGCCGACGCCGAGGAGACACCCGACCCGGAGAATCTGGGGGAGGTGGCCGCCGACCTGCTCGGCGAGCTGGTCAACGAGGGCGACGTGCTGGGCCTGGCCTGGGGCCGGTCCACCATCCACATGGCGGCGGCGCTCGACCGGCTGCCGCCGTGCACCGTGGTGCAGCTGACGGGCGTGTACGACGCCGGGACCGCCGAGCGCGGCTCGGTGGAGGCCGTGCGCCGCGCCGCCCAGGTGTCGGGCGGCGACGCCCACCCCATCTACGCGCCGATGCTGCTGCCGGACGCCGCCACCGCGCAGGCGCTGCGGCACCAGACCGGGATCGCCCGGGCCTTCGAGTACTTCGACAAGGTCACGGTCGCCTGTGTCTCGATCGGCTCCTGGGAGCCCGGCATCTCGACCGTGCACGACATGCTCAGCGACGAGGAGCGCGCGCACTACGCCTCGCTCGGCGTCGCCGCCGAGATGTCCGCGCACCTCTTCGACGCCGAAGGGCGCCGGGTCGGGCGGGACCTGGGGGAGCGGTGCATCACCGTCAAGGCCGACCAGCTCCGGCGCATCCCCGAGGTCGTCGCGATCGCGGGCGGGCAGCGCAAGGCGGCGGCCATCGACGCGGTGCTGCGCTCCGGCCTCGTCACCAGCCTGGTCACGGACACGTCGGCCGCGGACTACCTGATGACGGCGGGCTCGGCACCGAAGTCGACGCTCAACCGGACGGACCCCGACGGGATCTGACGGCCGATCAGCAGCGGAAGTGCGAGAGGAGGGGCGCGACATGACCGAGGACGCCGCGGGACGGCTCGTGGTCACGCTGGACCTCGGCGGGGTCACGGACAAGGCGGGCCTGATGGACCGCTGCGCCCGTGACCTGGCGCTGCCCGACTGGTTCGGCCGGAACTGGGACGCGCTCGCCGACTCCCTCGCCGACCCCTCCGTGTGGCCCGAGGGTGCGGCGGACCGGGGGCTGGTCCTCGTCGTGGAGGGCTGGCGGGCGTACGCCGAGACGCGGCCGGACGAGTGGGCCGTCGCCGAGGAGGTCTTCGCCGAGGCCACCGACCGCGGCCCGGGGCTGTTCGTCACCCTCGGCCCTGGAGGAAGCTCCAAGGAGGCCGCTGACCAGCCTGGATGATCTGCCCGGGGACTATCGGCCACCCGTCATGGGACAATGAAGTACGTGCTCTTTCCCCCTGGCTGACCTGTCCGGGGGCCACCTCTGATCGACTGGGATGTGCAGCACGTGCGTTTCCTCAATGACATCCAGCCCTCGTACGACCTGACGTACGACGACGTGTTCATGGTGCCGAGCCGCTCCGCCGTCGGCTCCCGGCAGGGCGTGGACCTCGGCTCCCCGGACGGCACGGGCACCACGATCCCGCTGGTCGTCGCCAACATGACCGCCATCGCGGGCCGCCGGATGGCCGAGACGGTGGCCCGGCGCGGCGGCCTCGTGGTCATCCCGCAGGACATCCCGATCGAGGTCGTCACCGACGTCGTCTCCTGGGTGAAGAGCCGCCACCACGTCCTGGACACCCCGATCGTGCTGGCCCCGCACCAGACCGTCGCCGACGCGCTGTCCCTGCTCCCCAAGCGCGCGCACAACGCCGGTGTCGTCGTGGACGAGGACAACAAGCCGGTCGGCGTGGTCACGGACACCGACCTGTCCGGCGTCGACCGCTTCACCCAGCTCGAGGAGGTCATGTCCAAGGACCTGATCCTCATCGACGCCGACCTGGACCCGCGCGAGGCCTTCAACACCCTCGACGCGGCCAACCGGCGCTACGCGCCCGCCGTGGACAAGGACGGTCGCCTCGCCGGCATCCTCACCCGCAAGGGCGCCCTGCGCGCCACCCTGTACACCCCGGCCGTCGACGCGCAGGGCAGGCTCCGCATCGCCGCCGCCGTCGGCATCAACGGCGACGTGGCCGGCAAGGCCGAGCAACTGCTCGACGCGGGCGTGGACACCCTCGTCATCGACACCGCGCACGGCCACCAGGAGTCGATGATCAGCGCCGTCAAGGTGGTGCGCGACCTCGACCCGCGGGTCCCGATCGTCGCGGGCAACATCGTCTCCGCCCAGGGCGTGCGCGACCTGATCGAGGCGGGCGCCGACATCATCAAGGTCGGCGTGGGCCCGGGTGCCATGTGCACCACCCGGATGATGACCGGCGTGGGCCGGCCGCAGTTCTCCGCCGTCCTGGAGTGCGCCGCCGAGGCGAAGAAGTACGGCAAGCACGTGTGGGCCGACGGCGGTGTCCGCCACCCGCGCGACGTGGCGATGGCCCTCGCGGCCGGCGCGTCCAACGTGATGGTCGGCTCCTGGTTCGCGGGCACCTACGAGTCCCCGGGCGACCTCCAGCACGACGCCAACGGCCGCGCCTACAAGGAGTCCTTCGGCATGGCCTCCGCGCGCGCCGTGCGCAACCGCACCTCGGAGGAGTCGGCGTACGACCGGGCCCGCAAGGCGCTGTTCGAGGAGGGCATCTCCACCTCGCGGATGTTCCTCGACCCGGCCCGGCCCGGCGTCGAGGACCTGATCGACGCGATCATCGCGGGCGTCCGCTCGTCCTGCACCTACGCCGGTGCCGGCTCCCTGGAGGAGTTCGCCGAGAAGGCCATCGTCGGCGTCCAGAGCGCCGCCGGTTACGCCGAGGGCAAGCCGCTGCACGCCAGCTGGAGCTGACCGGCCCCGAAGTCCGGCCACATCGCGTCAGGGCGGCTTGACGTCAAGCCGCCCTGACGCGACGCTGGACGCATGACGACACCGCAGAGCGTCGAGCCGCAGCACACCCTGCTGACCGCCGTGGCCCGCCTCGACGAGCTGCGCGCCCGCGAGTCCCTCGCCGGGTTCGGCAGTGACGACGAGGCCCTGGACCGCCCCCAGCTCCTCGAACTGCTCGCGCTGGGCGAGGTGGTCGCCCGCAAGGCCGCCTACGGACGCCAGCTCACCGTCCGCGCCGCCCGCGAGGCCGGTGCCTCCTGGGCACAGATCGGAGCCGCCCTCGGCACCAGCAAGCAGGCCGCCTGGGAGGCGCACACGCGCTGGATCGACGCCCAGGAGGCCGCCCGCGGCCAACCCGGACAGATCGGCTTCGACGCCGCGGACGCGGCCGAGGCACGCGCCGCCGCGGGCGAGCCGGACAGCCACTGACCAGCCCCGATCCGCCGTCCGCCGCCCGCGGGCGCAGCACCGCGCACCCCGTGCGCAACGAACACCCGCGCTGCCGCGTCGAACGCAACGATCGTGTCCGAACGCGCAAGGTTGCTGCATTACCGGGGCACCGCCCCGCTCGTAGTGTTCTGCGCTGTACGTGGCGTGGCGGGGACCCCGCTCGGTGGGTTCCCGTTCTGCACGAGCGCGCCCGCAGGTCCCCGCCGCTCCCCAGGCCCGCCGGGAGCCGTCCGCCGACCCCGGCGGCGCGACCGGCAGCGACAAAGGAGTCAACGCGTGCTCGACCAAGGCGCACCCCCGCACCACGACGCATCGGCCACCCCCGCGTCCCCGGGCCTGGCCGCGCGCCTCATGCGCCGCAAGCCGGTGGAACGACTGGTCGCCGAGGGCGGCCAGGGCGAGGGCGGCAGCCTCCGCCGCTCCCTCGGCCTCTGGCAGCTCACGATGATCAGCATCGGAGCCACCCTCGGCACCGGCATCTTCGTCGTCCTCGGCGAGGCCGTCCCCAAGGCCGGACCGGCCGTCACACTGTCCTTCGTCATCGCGGGCCTCACCGCGCTCTTCTCGGCCCTGTCCTACGCCGAGCTGGCCGGCACCATCCCGGTCGCCGGATCCTCGTACTCGTACGCCTACGCCACGATGGGCGAACTGGTCGCCTGGATCTGCGGCTGGTGCCTGGTCCTGGAGTACGGCGTGTCCGTGGCCGCCGTCGCCGTCGGCTGGGGCGAGTACCTGAACGAGCTGCTCGACGGCACCATCGGCGTCACCCTCCCCGCGGCCCTGTCGGCACCGCCCGGCGACGGCGGGATCTTCAACCTCCCCGCGCTGATCGTCGTGCTCCTCGCCATGACGTTCCTGCTCGGCGGCGCCCGCGAGTCCGCCCGGGCCAACACGATCATGGTCGTCGTCAAGATCGCGGCGCTGGTGCTCTTCTGCGCGATCGGCGTGCAGGGCTTCCGCTCCGGCAACTACGAGCACTTCATGCCGCTGGGCATGGCCGGGGTCAGCGCGGCCGGCGCGACGCTCTTCTTCTCCTACATCGGCTTCGACGCCGCCTCCACCGCCGGCGAGGAGGCGAAGAACGCCCAGCGCGACCTGCCGCGCGCCATCATGCTGTCCCTGGTCATCGTCACGGTGCTGTACGTCCTGGTCGCGGCCGTCGCCGTCGGCGCCAAGCCGTGGCGGACCTTCACCGACTCCGAGGCCTCCCTCGCGCAGATCATGACCGACGTGACCGGGCAGAGCTTCTGGGGCACCCTGCTGGCCTTCTGCGCCGTCGTCGCCATCGCCAGCGTCGTCCTGACCGTCCTCTACGGCCAGACCCGCGTCCTGTTCGCCATGTCCCGCGACGGACTGGTGCCCAAGGTGTTCTCCCGGGTCCACCCGAAGACCGGCGCACCCCGCGCCAACACGCTGATCGTCTCCCTCTTCTGCGGCGTCCTCGCCGCCGCCGTCCCGCTCGGGCAGCTCGCCGACGCCACCAGCATCGGCACCCTCTTCGCCTTCGCCCTGGTCAACGTGGCCGTCGTGGTGCTGCGCCGGACCCGTCCCGACATGCGCCGCACCTTCCGCGTCCCGCTGTCGCCGGTCCTGCCCGCCCTCGGCCTCGCCTTCTGCGTCTGGATGATGGGCAGCCTGTCCACCGTCACCTGGGTGGTCTTCGGTGTCTGGATGGCCGTCGGGCTCGTGTTCTACTTCGTGTACGGCCACCGCCGCTCCCGACTCGCCGCACCGGACCCGTCCGAGGTCCGCACGCACCAGAAGTGAAGTGAACGACCCGCAGTGCTGAACGATCTCGACGAACGCATCGTGCACGCCCTCGCCGAGGACGCCCGCCGCTCCTACGCGGACATCGGGCAGTCGGTCGGCCTCTCCGCGCCCGCCGTGAAACGCCGCGTGGACCGGCTGCGCGCCACCGGCGCCATCACCGGCTTCACGGTCCGGGTCGACCCCGCCGCGCTCGGCTGGGAGACCGAGGGGTTCGTCGAGATCTTCTGCCGCCGCAACACCTCGCCCGAGACCATCCAGCGCGGCCTGGAGCGCTACCAGGAGGTCGTGGCCGCGTCCACCGTCACAGGCGACGCCGACGCGGTCGCCCAGGTCTTCGCCTCCGACATGCGCCACTTCGAGCGGGTCCTGGAGCGGATCGCCGGGGAACCCTTCGTGGAACGCACCAAGTCCGTGCTCGTGCTCTCGCCGCTGCTGCGGCGCTTCTCGTCGGGCTCGCCCACGTAATCCGGTGGGCAGGGCGCCGCGTGCCCTCTAGCATCGGTGCCATGACCTGGCGACATTGATCCACCCGCGCCACCCGTAGCGCCTCCTCCCGAGGGCCGCCCCGGACGCCGTACCTCCGGTGTCCGATCCGCCCCCTCGGGAAGGCCTCATGACTCTCTCCACCTCGCCCGGGCGTGCCCACGCACCCGCCGGCACCCGCCGGCTCGTGCGCACGCTGTACGTCTCCGCGTTCTGCGACGAGTTCGTCCTGCTCTACCCGGTGTACGCGCTGCTGTTCGCCGACACCGGTCTGTCCGTCTGGCAGACGGCCTCGCTGTTCGGCCTGTGGTCGCTGACCGGCGTGCTGCTCGAGGTGCCCTCCGGCGCCTGGGCCGATGCCGTCTCCCGGCGGCTGCTGCTGATCCTCGGCCCGCTGCTCACCGCCGCCGGCTTCGCGCTGTGGGTGCTCGCGCCCTGCTACGGCGCCTTCGCGCTCGGTTTCGTGCTGTGGGGCGCGGGCGGCGCGCTCGGCTCGGGCGCGCTGGAGGCGCTGGTCTACGACGAACTCGAGCGGGCCGGCGCGGCCGGCCACTACGCCCGCTTCATGGGCCGGGCCCGGGCGATCGGCATCGCCGCGACCATGTCCGCCATGGGCCTGGCCGGTCCGGTGTTCGCCTGGGGCGGCTACGACGCGGTGGGCGCCGCGAGCGTGCTCGCCTGCCTGACCGTGGCCGCCGTGGCCACCAGGTTCCCCGAGCACCGGACACCCTCCGGCGGCGGCGAACGCTGGTCCGCGACCCTGCGCGCCGGACTCGCCGACGCCCGCGCCGACCGGTCCGTGCGCGGCGCGCTGCTCCTCGTACCGGCCGTGACCGCGGTGTGGGGCGCGCTCGACGAGTACACGCCGCTGCTGGCGCGCGACACCGGCGTGGCGGCCGAGACCGTGCCCTGGCTGCTGCTGGTGATCTGGGCCGGTGCCACGGCCGGCAGCCTGCTGGCCGGTGTGGCAGAGCGCCTGACCGCCAACGGGTTCGCCGCCCTGCTGGCCGGTTCCGCGCTCGCCCTGGCCGTGGGGGGCCTCGCCGGCACACCGGCCGCCCTGGTCCTGGTGGCGCTCGCCTTCGGCGGCTTCCAGCTGGCGACCGTGCTGGCCGACGCCCGCCTCCAGCAGCGCATCGACGACACCGGGCGGGCCACCCTGACCTCGGTCGCGGGCCTCGGCACCGAGCTGGGCAACTTCGCCACCTACGGTGCCTACGCGGCGGCGGCCACGGTGTGGGGCCACGGCACCGCCTTCGCGCTCTCCGCGCTGCCGTACGTCCTGACGGCGCTGCTGCTGACCGGCGCCGCCCGGACTACAGCCGCGGCTGCCAGGGCACGACGTCGAAGTCGCCGGTCCCCTTCCTGACCTTCTCGAAGGGCGCCGACCCCACGCACCGGGGCAGCTCCCCGCCCTCCGCGGGGCTGCCCGTCGCCGCCCAGCTGTAGCCGAGGCGGTCGTGGCGGCCCAGGTCGTGGACGGTGATGCCGACCCGCTTGCCCTCCGCGCCGGGCAGGTCGGAGTCGGTGATGACGCCGGAGACGACGGCCACGTCACCGCCGGTCAGGAGACAGTCCACGGTGGCCTCGGCCCGCGCCCCCTTGCCGTCCAGGTAGTGGCTGAACGCGAAGGTCCCGGTCGCCTTCAATGGGTCCGCATTGTCCTCGGCCGCCAGATGGGCGTCGAAGGTGAAGGTGATGTCGTCCCCCGCCGACCGGTACAGCTTGGCGGTGCCGGTCAGGGCGGCGGCCTCCCTCGGGGGCGGGCCGTCGTGCGATCTCCCGTCGGGGCCGGCGGCGACGGCCGCGCCCGTGGTGACGGCGGTGAGCAGCAGGGCGGCGCAGAGCGCGGCGGTCGCGGTACGGCGTTTCATGGCGGTCGTCTCCCGTGGATCGAAGCCGGTGAACCGAACGGTCACCACTGTCCCGGCGCCGCGCCCGCACCACATCGCACCCAGGGCGGGAGCCGCCTCCGCCGCGCGGCGGGGACCGCCGGCCCGGTCTGCTCCCGGGGGACGAGGACCGCACCCGCCGGAGGGTGCGCAACGAATCGCCGTGCGGTGCCCGGGGCACGCAACGATCCGCTCACCGGCGCGCAACAGGTCCGTCTTGTCCGGCCGAGTCCGCCGACCGTACCGTCTATCTGGCCCCCCGAACCCCCCTGCGACCGGTGAGGAACACGCATGCGCACCGCCCTGCTCCAGAGCTCCGGCCGCCCCGGCTCCACCGCCGAGAACCTCAAGGTCCTCGACGAGGCCGCGGGCCGCGCCGCCGCCGCGGGAGCCGCGCTGCTCGTCACCTCCGAGCTGTTCCTGACCGGATACGCCATCGGCGACGCCGTCGGAGTCCTCGCCGAACCCGCCGACGGCGACGCGGCCGACGCCGTCGCGGAGATCGCCGGGCGCCACGGCCTGGCCGTCGCCTACGGGTACCCCGAGCGGGACGGCGAGCGTGTCTTCAACTCCGTCCAGCTCATCGCCGCGGACGGCACCCGGCTCGCGGGCTACCGCAAGACCCACCTCTTCGGCTGCTTCGAGCGCGACCACTTCACCCCTGGAGAACAGCCCGTCGTCCAGGCCGAGCTGAACGGCCTCACCGTCGGCCTGATGATCTGCTACGACGTCGAGTTCCCGGAGAACGTCCGCGCCCACGCCCTGGCCGGCACCGACCTGCTGCTCGTCCCGACCGCGCAGATGCACCCCTTCCAGTTCGTCGCCGAGTCGGTCGTGCCGGTGCGGGCCTTCGAGAACCAGATGTACGTCGCGTACGTCGACCGTGTCGGCCGGGAGGGCGAGTTCGAGTTCGTCGGCCTGTCCGTCCTCGCGGGGCCCGACGGCGTCGCCCGCGCCCGCGCCGGGCGGGCGGAGGAGCTGATCCTCGCCGACGTCGACCCGGCCTTCCTGGCCGCGTCCCGCGAGGCCAACCCGTACCTGAAGGACCGCCGCCCCGGCCTCTACGGCGCCCTCGCCTGAGCCCCGAACCGCGCGTCCCCCCGGTTCCGCCCGTTCCACCCGCGCAAGGAGTCCGTACCCCATGACGTCCACCGTGCCCAACGCGATCGAGCACGCAGACGAGCAGCAGCCGCCGATCACCATGTTCGGGCCGGACTTCCCGTACCCGTACGACGACTTCCTCGCCCACCCGGCGGGACTCGGTCAGATACCCGCCACCGAGCACGGCACCGAGGTCGCCGTCATCGGCGGCGGTCTGTCCGGCATCGTGGCCGCCTACGAGCTGATGAAGATGGGCCTGAGGCCCGTCGTCTACGAGGCCGACCGGATCGGCGGCCGCCTGCGCACCGTCGGCTTCGACGGCTGCGACCCCTCGCTGACCGCCGAGATGGGCGCGATGCGCTTTCCGCCGTCCTCCACCGCCCTCCAGCACTACATCGACCTGGTGGGCCTTCGGACCCAAGCCTTCCCCAACCCCCTCGCCGAGGCCACGCCGTCGACCGTCGTCGACCTCAAGGGCGAGTCGCACTACGCGGAGACCCTCGACGACCTGCCGCAGGTCTACCGGGACGTGGCCGACGCCTGGGCGAAGTGCCTCGAAGAGGGCGCCGACTTCACCGACATGAACCGCGCCCTGCGCGAGCGCGACGTCCCGCGCATCCGCGAGATCTGGGCGAAGCTGGTCGAGAAGCTCGACAACCAGACCTTCTACGGCTTCCTGTGCGACTCCGAGGCCTTCAAGTCCTTCCGGCACCGCGAGATCTTCGGCCAGGTCGGCTTCGGCACCGGCGGCTGGGACACCGACTTCCCCAACTCCATCCTGGAGATCCTCCGCGTCGTCTACACCGAGGCCGACGACCACCACCGCGGCATCGTCGGCGGCTCCCAGCAGCTGCCGCTCAGGCTCTGGGAGCGCGAGCCCGAGAAGATCGTCCACTGGCCGCACGGCACCTCGCTGAAGTCCCTGCACGCGGACGGCGAACCCCGCCCGGCCGTGACCCGGCTGAACCGCACCGCGGGCAACCGCATCACCGTGACCGACGCCGACGGCGACATCCGCACCTACCGGGCGGCGATCTTCACCGCCCAGTCCTGGATGCTGCTCTCGAAGATCGCCTGCGACGACTCGCTCTTCCCGATCGACCACTGGACCGCGATCGAGCGGACCCACTACATGGAGTCCAGCAAGCTCTTCGTGCCCGTCGACCGGCCCTTCTGGCTCGACAAGGACGAGGTCACCGGCCGGGACGTCATGTCGATGACGCTCACCGACCGCATGACCCGCGGCACCTACCTCCTCGACGACGGACCGGACAGGCCCGCCGTCATCTGCCTCTCCTACACCTGGTGCGACGACAGCCTGAAGTGGCTGCCGCTGTCCGCGAACGAGCGGATGGAGGTCATGCTGAAGTCGCTCGGCGAGATCTACCCGAAGGTCGACATCAGGAAGCACGTCATCGGCAACCCGGTGACGGTCTCCTGGGAGAACGAGCCCTACTTCATGGGCGCGTTCAAGGCCAACCTGCCCGGGCACTACCGCTACCAGCGGCGCCTGTTCACGCACTTCATGCAGGAACGGCTGCCGGAGGACAAGCGGGGCATCTTCCTCGCCGGAGACGACATCTCCTGGACGGCCGGCTGGGCCGAGGGCGCCGTCCAGACCGCGCTGAACGCGGTCTGGGGCGTCATGCACCACCTGGGCGGCGAGACCGACCCGACCAACCCCGGCCCCGGCGACCTGTACGAGGAGATCGCGCCGGTGGAGCTCCCCGAGGACTAGGGGCCCTAGACCCCGGCCGCCCTCGCCTTCTCGTACACCTGGGCGGCGACGTCCTTGAGTTCCTCGGCGTCGCGCGTGGTGCTCTGCACGTCGATGAGGATCACGTCGAAGCCGACCTCGGCGTGCGCGGCCAGGTCCTCGACGATCTGGTCGACGCCGCCCTGGAAGGGACGGCGGTCGGAGCCCTCGTAGTTCTTGGCGCTGTAGCGGGTGTTGACCCGCAGCACCGTCCGGAGGGGCTTCGTGCGGCCCCGCTCGGCGGCCAGTTCCCGCAGTTCCCGCAACTGCGCGGCGACGGTCTCGGCGCCGAGACCGGTCGGCAGCCAGCCGTCGGCGTGGTCGACCAGGCGGCGCCGGGCCCGGCCGCTGCCGCCCGCCGCCAGCAGGATCGGGATCGGCCGGGCGGGTTTGGGACCGACCACGGCGGACGCGATCTTCGTGACCTCGCCGTCGTACACCACCGGATCGGGCCCCCATACCGCGCGGCACACCCCGATCAGCTCGTCGAGGGCGGCGCCGCGCTCGGCGAACGGCCGCACGGAGGCCGCCGCGTACTCGTCGTGCGACCAGCCGGTGCCGAAGCCCGCCACCACCCGGCCGCCGCTCGCCGCGTCCAGCGTGGCCAGCGACTTGGCCAGCTGGAAGGGGAGGTGCAGCGGGGCGACCAGCACGCTCGTGCCCAGCCGGGCCCGCTCCGTGACCGCGGCGGCCAGGGCGAGGGTGACCAGCGGCTCCGCCACGCTCCGGTACGTGTCCGGCCAGGGCAGTCCCTCGATGCCGTAGAGCCCCTGGGTCGCGGGCTCCGGGAACAGGGCGCGCTCGAACACCCACAGGCTCTCGTAGCCCATCCGCTCCGCCGCGCGCGCCACGTCGGGGACGTCCTTGCCGATGTCGTACTGCCGCATCTGAGGGAGGCCGAGTCCGAGCCGGGTCGTCATACCGGGGTGCTCCTTCGCAGTCGGGGTGCGATGTCGCCCATGGTTCCCACCGGGTTGCCCATGGGACCCAACAGTTTCAACGTACAGCGATCGCACGGGTGTTCCGCGACCGCACACGCGAGAACCGGCCGGTCAGTCCGGCAGCGGTGTGAGCAGCATGCGGCCCGCGAAGCCCACCGCGGCGTCCAGCCGTACGGTGAACTCCCCGGCGACGTCCGGCAGCCGGCGCAGGGCCCACAGCGCGCGGGCCGCCGCCCAGGTGGCCTCGCGGGCGCGGTCCAGGCTCCAGGAGCCCAGCAGATGGGTCAGCGGGTCGGCGATCTGCAGGAGATCGGGACCCGGCATCAGCTCGTCGCGGATGCGCTCCTCCAGCGAGACGAGGAGATCGCCCACGCGGTCGAACTCGTCCTCCAGGTCGACGGGTTCGCAGCCGAGCGTACGACAGGTGTCCACCACGGCCAGCGCGAGGTCGTGGCCGATGTGCGCGTTGATGCCCGCCAGCGCGAACTGCAGCGGCCGTAC
Organism: Streptomyces sp. NPDC001599; assembly: GCF_042893535.1. Lineage (NCBI taxonomy): Bacteria > Bacillati > Actinomycetota > Actinomycetes > Kitasatosporales > Streptomycetaceae > Streptomyces > Streptomyces sp. NPDC001599. The sequence goes on along the minus strand of NZ_JBIAVA010000002.1, from coordinate 81,790 downwards.
CCCGGGATGGCGGCGGAACTGGAACAGGGGGCGCCAGCAGGCGGGCGGACGGCGGTCCTCCTCCGCCGTGTCCACGGCGGCCAGATAGCGCTCCGCGAACCGCACGTCCAGCGCGGTCGCGGCCGAGGCGTCCGCGAACCGGCCGCCGTCGATGTGCCGGTCCACGGCCTCCGTGACGGCGAGGTAGACGCGGTTGAAGACCGCCACTCCGTCCCGGGCCGGCAGCTCGGTGTCGAGGGCGCGCATCCGGGACAGGACGGTGTCCACCGTCGAGGCGGCCGTCGGGACTTGCTCGCAGTGCGCCATGGCCGCAGCGTCGCAGCTTTAGGCTGACGGGAGTGCCGGCGGGCCCGACGCTTCCCCAGAACGGGGGAACGCGCCCGCCGCGCGGGGGAGGGGGACCGTACGTGTCAGGCCGTCGTGCCCGGCGTCGGGCTGCTCGCAGGACCGGGCGCAGGCGGGCCGCGGGACGCGGTGCGATGGTCGCGGCCGCGTCCGTCGTCGTCGCCGTGGGGACCGCCGCCGGAATGCTCACCGCGCTCGGCGACGAGGACGGCGGCGGCGCCGACGCCGGCCGCCCGCGGGCGACCCACTCGGTGCGGCTGGACGCCCTGCCCGTCTCCCCGTCCCCGTCCGCGTCGGCGGTGTCGTCGCGATCCGCGTCGACGTCGGCCTCGCCGTCACCGACCGCCGGGAAGCCCACCTCCTCTCCTTCGCCGAAGCGGAACCTCACGAAGCGGGAACCCCGGGCGAAGGACGCCGCCAGCCGGCTCTACCGGCACCCCGACTCCCAGGTCCTCGACTGGGTCCGGGCCCACCCCGACGACCCGCGGCAGGACGTCATCGCGTCCCGGATCGCCGGCCATCCGGCCGCCGTCTGGTTCGCCGACCACACACCGGCCACCATCACCTCCCGGGTCCGCGCCGTGACCGCCGCGGGCGCCGCCCAGGGCCGGGTGCCGGTCCTCGTGCCGTACGCGATACCCGACCGCGACTGCGGCGGCCACTCGGAGGGCGGCGCGCCCGACCTCGCCGCCTACGACGCCTGGATCGACCGGTTCGCCGCCGGGCTGGGCTCCGGCGAGGTGATCGTCGTGCTGGAGCCCGACTCGGTCGCCCAGTCCGAGTGCCTGTCCGCCGGTGGGCGTGCCGACCGCTTCGCCTCCCTGGCACGCGCCGGGCGGGTCATGAAGGACGCCAACCCGGCCGCCCGGGTGTACTACGACGCGGGCCACTCCGGCTGGCACGCGCCCGCCAAGCAGGCAAGCTGGCTGAAACAGGCCGGTGCCGCCTCGGCCGACTCCTCCGACGGCGTCTTCAGCAACGTCTCCAACTTCCACACCACCGCCGACGAGGTCGCCTACGACCGCGCCGTCCTCGACGCCCTCGGCGGCCCGGCGAGCCTCGGCGCCGTGATCGACACCAGCCGCAACGGCAACGGCGCCGCGCCGGACGGCGAGTGGTGCGACCCGGCCGGCCGCAGGATCGGTCACGCACCGACCCTGAGCACCGGCATGGGGCGCATCGACGCCTACCTGTGGGTCAAGCTCCCGGGGGAGTCCGACGGCTGCAAGGGGGAACCGGGCACGTTCACCCCGTCGTACGCCTACGACCTGGCGCGCTGAGTCCCGTCGCCGTCACCGCCGCCCGCGCCGCCTTCCGCCGTCTTCGCGTCGTACGACGACGTGCCCTCGTCCAGCAGCGGCTGCTGCGTCTTGAGGTGGGCCGGGGCGAAGGCGCGCAGCGCGTGGTAGCCGGTGATGACGACCAGGGTGCCGAGCGCGATGCCGCTGAGCGAGAACGTGTCGGTGAACTCCATGCTGACGTTGCCGACGCCGATGATGATGCCCGCGGCGGCCGGCACCAGGTTCAGCGGGTTGCGCATGTCCACCTTGGCGTTGATCCAGATCTGCGCGCCGAGCAGCCCGATCATGCCGTAGAGGATGACGGTGATGCCGCCGAGGACGCCGCCCGGGATCGCCGCCACGACCGCGCCGAACTTCGGGCAGAGGCCGAAGAGCAGGGCGAAACCCGCCGCCGCCCAGTAGGCGGCCGTCGAGTAGACCCGGGTCGCGGCCATCACGCCGATGTTCTCGGAATACGTGGTGTTGGGCGGGCCACCGACGGCGGTGGAGAGCACCGAGCCGATGCCGTCGGCCGAGATCGCCGTACCGAGCCGGTCGTCGAGGTTGTCCCCGGTCATCTCGCCGACCGCCTTGACGTGCCCGGCGTTCTCCGCGATCAGGGCGATGACGACCGGCAGCGCCACCAGGATCGCCGACCACTCGAAGCTCGGCCCGTGGAAGGACGGCAGCCCGATCCAGTCGGCCTGGCCCACGGCGGAGAAGTCCAGCCGCCAGTGGTCGGTCAGCTTGCCGCTGCCGTCCACCGAGTGGATCTTCCCGAAGATCCGGTCGAGCGCCCAGGACAGGACGTACCCGAAGACCAGCCCCAGGAAGATCGCGATCCGGGACCAGAAACCGCGCAGACAGACCACGGCCAGACCCGTGAACAGCATCACGAACAGCGCCGTCCACTGGTCCTGCGGCCAGTACGTGGACGCGGTCACCGGGGCCAGGTTGAAGCCGATGAGCATCACCACCGCGCCGGTGACGACCGGCGGCATCGCGGCGTGGATGATCCGCGCCCCGAACCGCTGCACGGCGAGCCCCACCAGGAACAGCGCGACGCCGACGACGAGGACCGCGCCGGTCACCGTGGCGCTGGTGCCGCCCTGCGCCCGGATGACGGCGGCGACGCCGACGAAGGAGAGCGAGCAGCCGAGGTAACTGGGCACCCGGCCGCGGGTGGCGAGCAGGAAGATGACGGTCGCGACGCCCGACATCATGATCGCGAGGTTGGGGTCCAGGCCCATCAGGACCGGAGCCACGAAGGACGCCCCGAACATGGCCACCACGTGCTGGGCGCCGAGCCCGGCCGTGCGGGGCCACGAGAGCCGTTCGTCGGGGCGGACCACCGCTCCGGGGGCGGGTACCTTCCCGTCCCCGTGCAGTTTCCAACGCACGCCGAGGTCCATGGTGAGGTTTCGCTTTCTCTGTGCCGAGGTCTGACCGGACCATTGTCGGGGGTGCCCGGCCGTGCGGTTGACCTGCGCCCTTCGCCGAAGGGCGTCCTGAGCGTCCGCTTAGGATGATGGTGGTCCCCGTACCTGTGCCGAGAGACCGCGCATACCACCCCGCACCACCCAGGAGCCCGCCGTGACCGCCGAAGCGCCCGCCGCCCCCGTCCCGCCCGCCGTCCCCCACGGCCGGCTCGTCCCCGTGACCGTCCACTTCGACGACCTGGACGCCCTCGGACTGCTGCACAACGCCCGCTACCCGGTGATGGTCGAGCGGGCCTGGACGGAGCTGTGGGCCGGGCACGGCGTCCGGTTCGAGGGCGACTGGGAGGCGGCCGGCGACGCCTGCAACGCGGTCAGGGAACTGACGATCGGCTACGAGGCGCCGGTCACCCGCCCCGGCGCGTACGCCGTCCACCTGTGGCTGGACCGGCTCGGCACCACCGGACTGACCTACGGCTTCCGGTTCTGCTCGGCGGACGGCGCCACCACCTACGCCCGCGGCACCCGGGTGCTGGTCCGGCTGGACGCGCGTACGCTGCGCCCGGCGCCGTGGAGCGAGGCGTTCAGGTCTGCCGGTCGGACACTTCTGCGACCGGCGGACTGATCTTGGGGCGGTTCCGGTCGCCGGACCGCAGCACCCGCGCGAACACCACCAGGCAGCAGGCCAGCAGGGTCACCAGGCCGAACGACACCACCAGGCTGGTCGCCTGGGCCAGGCCGCCGATCGCGCTCGGCGCGACCAGGCCCGAGGTGTACGTGACGGTCGCGACGCCCGCGATGGCCAGGCTCGGGTTGGAGCCGGCCCGGCCGGCCGCGGCGAAGCACAGCGGGACGACCACGGCGATGCCGAGGCCCATCAGCGCGAAGCCGGTCATCGCCACCGCAGGATGGCCGCCGGCCACGACGAGCAGACCGCCGAGGGTGGCCAGCACGCCGCTCACCCGTACCGTGCGCACCGCGCCGAACCGGTCCACCACCTTGTCGCCGGCGAGCCGGGCCAGCGCCATCGTCAGCGTGAAGCCCGTCGTGCAGGCCGCCGCCAGACCGGCCGAGGCCTCCAGCTCGTCCCGCAGATAGACCGCGGACCAGTCCAGGCTCGCGCCCTCCGCGAACACCGCGCAGAACCCGACGGCGCCGATCAGCAGGGCCGACCTGGGCGGCAGCGCGAAGCGCGGCGGCGGGTCCTCGTCCTCGGCGGGCTGGAGGTCCAGCACCCACGTGCAGGCGACCAGGCCCGTCGCGGTCAGCACCGCGGCGGCCAGGAGATGGTGTGTCCTGGCGTCCGTGCCCAAGTGGGCGGCGAGCGTCCCGGCCGCCGAACCGATCAGCGCGCCCACGCTCCACATGCCGTGCAGCCCGGACATGATCGACTTGTCCAGACGGTTCTCGGTCTCGACGCCCAGGGCGTTCATCGCCACGTCCGACATGCCCGCCGTGGCGCCGTAGACGAACAGGGCGAGACACAGGGTCAGCAGGTTCGGGGCGAGGGAGGGCAGGATCAGCGCCAGCGTCCACAGGGCCAGCAGGCCGCGCAGGGCGGCGCGGGCGCCGAAGCGGTGGGTGACGCGGCCGGCCAGCGGCATGGCGAGGGAGGCGCCGAGCGCCGGGAAGGCGAGCGCCAGCCCCAACTGGCCCGCGCTCACGCCGGCATGGTCCTGGATCCAGGGCACGCGGGTCGCGAAGGAGCCGGTGACGGAGCCGTGCACGGCGAACACGGCCGCCACGGCGTACCGGGCGTGTCTCACCTCGCGCTGCCCGTAGGTCCCTGTGCTCATGGTCCACCCCTCCGAGTCCGTCAATCCGCGGCGTAAACTATCAGGGAGCCTGCCTGATAGATAGTGGATTACCGGTGCGGCCCCCGCGCCGCCGATCTGGAAGGATCCCGGCATGCCCGCATCCCCGAGCACCGCCCGGGCCATCAACGACCGGCTCGCCCTTCATCTGCTCCAGCAGGAGGGCCCGTTGACGGCCGGGCAGTTGAAGCAGCTGACCGGCCTGTCCCGGCCCACCGTCGCCGACCTCGTCGAACGCCTCACCGCCTCCGGACTGATCGAGGTGGCGGGGGAGTCCGGCGAGCAGCGCCGCGGACCCAACGCGAAGCTGTACGGCATCGTCGCCGAGCGCGCCTACCTCGCCGCCCTCGACGTGCGCACCGAAGGCGTCGCCGTGCTCGTCTCCGACCTGCTCGGCCGGGTCCTCGCCGAGGCGTCCGTGCCCATCGACGACCACTCCGGCACCGGTCCCGCCGTGGAGCAGGCGGTGAGCCTGGTCGAGCGCGCGGTCAAGGAGGCCGGCGCCGACCGGCTGCACACCGTAGGCATCGGCGCACCCGGCCTGATCGACCCGGCCGGCGGCGAACTCCGGGACTCCAGCGGGCTGCCGGAGTGGCACCGCCGCCTGATGGCCGCGCTCCAGGAGAAGTTCCCCGAGGCGCGGGTCGGCGTCGAGAACGAGACCAACCTCGCCGCCCTGGCCGAACAGCGCGACGGTGCCGCCCGCGACCGGGACACCTTCGTCCTCCTCTGGCTCGGCCTCGGCATCGGCGCCGCCGTCGTGCTGGACGGCACCCTGCGCCGGGGCGTGTCCGGGGGCGCGGGCGAGATCGGCTTCATGCCGGTGCCGGGCACCGCGGGCCTGCCCTCCGCCACCGACTGCGACGGAGGCTTCCACTCCGTGGCGGGTTCGGCGGCGGTGACCGCCCTCGCGGCGGAGCACGGCGTGACGGCCCGACCCGTCGGGCCCGAGCCGCATGCCGCCGCGCTGGTCCGGGAGGCGGTACGCCGGTCGGCGTCCGGGGGCGACCCCGTCGCCGACCGGTTCCTCGACGCGCTCGCCGACCGCGTCGTCCTCGGCGCCGCCGCCGTCGTCTCCGTCCTCGACCCCGGCTGCCTGGTCCTCGCCGGCGAGATCGGCCGGGCCGGCGCCGACGCCCTCGCCGACCGCGTCCAGCACCGGCTCACCCGCATGTCACCGCTGGCCACGGAGGTACGGCCCAGCACTCTGGGCGGCGGCGCGGTGCTGCGCGGCGCCCTGCTCACCGCCCGCGACCGCGCGCAGGACGAGATCTTCGCGCCGCCGGAGCGGTAGCCTGCGGCGCTTCGGCGGGCAGCCGACCGCCCCCGGAGACGGCGGTGCCCGGAGCGCCCGGACGCGACCGCCCGCGTGGCCGGGAGCCGTGCGGGTGCGGGGCCGACGGGCATGGCCGGTGCGTCGGCGTCGCCGGGTGGCGGTCGATGACGCCCGGCTTCGGGGACGGTCCCCGCCCGGCGACCCCAGGTCGTTGGCGGGGGCATGCCCCGTCCCCGCCCGGCGACCCCAGGTCGTTGGCGGGGGCATGCCCGGCGGCCCTACGTCCTGGACCGGGGCATGCCCGGGCGCCCTGCCCTCCCCGCCGCCGTCGACCCCACCGCGGGCTGCGCCACCTCGGCCGCCGCGCTCCTGGGGCCTGTCCGGCGGATCATGCCGCGGACGCGAGGTCTGGCACGCCTCCCCCACTGCGGGGTCGGCTCAGGAAGTGGACCGGCGTCGGGCGGGCCGGCGTTCCGCGGGGTCCGGTGCCCGGAACGCCGTGTCGTCCGCCGCGAGCCACACCAGTACCGCCGGGAGCAGGACCGCCGCTCCCAGCAGGGCCATGAAGCCCGCGGCGCTCGCCGCCGACAGGGGCTCCAGATGCCGGGCGTGGAACAGGAGGTGGGCGACGGAGGAGACCAGGTAGGCCACCAGGGACGTGAGCACCAGGCGGCGCTCCATCACCGTCACCGCCGCGCACAGCACCACGGCGAGCGCGAGGCTCGCCCCGCCGAAGTCACGGAGCAGATGCTCGTTGTAGGGCGGCAGGTGCGACACCCAGGGCCACTTCCAGAACAGCTCGGGCAGCAGCAGGATCCACAGCCCCAGCACCACCTGGCCACCCGCGAGCAGCCCCAGCCCCGCCCGCAGCCACACCCGTCTGTTCATCCGCGCCGCCCGTCCTCCCCGCCGCCGAACCGCATCGCCAGGTACTCCTCGAACGTGCCCTTGCCGACCGCGTGTTCGGGTGCGAGGTGCCCGCCGGCGCGGAACGCGCGGTAAGTCTTCCCCGCGAGCGGCACGCTCACCACGGCCCGCCGGCGTCCCGTCGCGCCCAGATAGGCGCGGGCCAGCGACGCGAAGGTGCGCACCTCGGGACCGCCCACGTCCGGCACCCGCCCGGCGGGCGCCCCCTGGGCCAGTCCGGCGAGCCGGTCCGCGACCTCCGCCACCTCCACCGGCTGGTCGGAGGCATGGGCGGGCAGCACCACGACCGGCAGCCTGGCCAGCGCCTGGAGCATCTGCACCACCAGGTCGTGGAACTGGGTCGTCCGCAGCACCGTCCACCCGATCCCCGACTCCTCCACCAGCTTCTCGACCGCGAACTTGGTCCGGTAGTAGCCGAGCGGCACCCGGTCGACGCCGACGATCGAGATGTAGACCAGGTGGGCCACCCCGGCCCGCCGCGCCGCCGCGATCAGGTTCGCGGCCGACCGCTCGTCCCCGCCGCGCTGTGTGGTCGCACAGTGCACGACGGTGTCGACACCGGCGAGCGCCGTGTCCGGACCGCTGCCGCCCTGCCGCAGGTCGACGGCGTACGGCTCGCTGTGCCGGCTGAGCACCCGCACCTCGTGCCCGTCGGCGCGCAGCCGTTCGGTGACGCGCCGGCCGAGCGTTCCGGTGCCGCCGGTCACCAGGATCGTGGTCATGCTGTTCAGCCCCTGTCGGACGTGGGGCTCCCGGGTGGAGCGCCCTGTCGTCAGCTGGGACCGTGCGGCACCCGCGAAATGTGACATCGCCGGGGCGGAATTCTCAGGGCCGGGCCAGCTGACGGCCTGCGAACCCCAGTTTGTCCGGGTTCAGCACGGCGTGCAGCTCGCCGATCGCACCGCCGCGCAGCCCGAAGGACAGCACGCCGACCAGGTCCGCACCCGAGCGGGCGATGAGGGCGGGCGCGCCGTTGACCTCGGCGAGGGCGAGTTCCCAGCCCGTCGCGAAGCGCTGCATCGCACCCACCACGAAGCGCAGGACCTTGTCCCGGCCCTCGACGGGGCGACGGGCCGCGGAGACCTTGCCGCCGCCGTCGCTCCACCAGGTCACGTCCTCGGCGAGCAGCTTCTCCAGACCCGCCAGGTCGCCCTCGCGCGCCGCGGTGAGGAAGGACGCGACCAGCCGCTCCCGCCGCCCGGGCGCGGGCTCGAACCGGGACCCCGGCTCGCCCACCCGCCGTACCGCCCGCCGGTGCAGCTGACGGCAGTTGGCCTCGCCCAGATCGAGCACCCCGGCGATCTCGCGGTACCCGTACGCGAAGGCCTCCCGCAGCACGTACACCGCCCTCTCGGTCGGTGTGAGGTGTTCCAGGAGCAGGAGCAGCGCCGTGGACACGGCGTCGCGCTGCTCGGCCGACTCTGGGGGCACCGCCCGCGCCCTTCAGGCAGTGGGGGAGGACCCAGCGTGCCGTCCGCGGTGACGACGGGCTCCGGCAGCCAGGTGCCGACGTAGCTCTCGCGCCGGGCGCGGGCGGAGGTGAGCCGGGTCAGACAGAGGTTCGTGACGACCTTGGCCAGCCAGGCCCCCGGCTGCTCGATCCCCGCCCGGTCCGCCGCGGCGAAGCGCGGCCAGGCGTCCTGGACCGCGTCCTCGGCCTCGTGGGCGGAGCCCAGCATGCGGTAGGCGATGCCGAACAGCCGGGGGCGGTGGCGTTCGAACTCGTCGGCTGCGCTCGGGGTGGTCGCGGCGGTCATGACGGCACCCTGCCAGAGCCCGGCAGGGCGCGTTGGGGGACCCGGCGGCGGGCAAGGGCCTTCGTCACCGCCGCCGGGCCCGTCCGGGCGGGCGTCAGCAGGCGCCGAGGTCCTGCCAGACACCCCATTCACCGGTGGTTCCGGGCTCCTCGCCCTTCGTCCACCACTTGGACTTCCACGTGTGCCCCTGGTGGGACACCGTGGTGCCGCCGCCGTACGACGAGGCCGTGTCCCAGGCCGGGGCGGTGCACTGCCCGGTGCCGTCCGTCGGGCTGGGGCTCGGCCCCGGGGACTCGGTGCCCGTGGGGGTCGGCGTGGGCGTCTGCGTCCCGGGGTCCACCACGGTCGTGCCCCGGGCGAGGTCACCGGCCAGGGCGTACGCCTTGCCGCCGATCGTCACCGTCCAGTTCGACGGGGTCGACACGGGCAGGTAGTAGTTGAACGCCAGGTCGACGGTCGCGCCCGGCGCCAGCGACTGCCACGCGGGCAGCTTCAGCGACACCCGGTGGAAGTCACCCTGCAGACCGCCCGCGTTGCCGCCCGTGTGGTCACTGTGAATGACCTTGGTACCGAAACCGGACTGGTCGGAGGCGTTCCCCGGGGCCGAGGTCCCGTAGTCGAACTGGAACTCGGTGCCACCCGGCAGTGCGGCCTTCGTGTTGTTGGTGATCCGCAGCTTGGGCGTGATCGGGTAGTTGGAGTCGCCCAGCTTGAAGTCGGTGAACTCCACGTCCACGTTCACGGCCTGTGCGGGCAGGTCCGCGTTGGACTTCTTCGCGCCGTACGGCGCGGCCGACTTGAACGTGTCGTACATCAGCGAGGTGAGGGTGTCGCCCCTCTCGTACTGGCCCTTGGCGGCGTTCCAGCCGTAGTCGCCGGCCAGCTCCCAGATCATCGCGCCGCCGATGCCGCGGTCCACCACGTAGTCGGCCTTGGCCCCGACCGACTGCTCGTCCTCGGTGGACAGGAACACCTTCTTCTCGGCGTTCCACAGCCAGGGGGCGACCAGCGTCGCGTCGTACTTGCGGGCGTAGGTGCCCGTCAGCTTCGTGTCCGCCGGGAAGCCGTAGTCGGTGAGGTAGTCGCCGACGATGCCCTTCTCCAGGTTCTTGGCGTGCCACATCGGGTTGGAGCCCGCCGGGGACTCCTTGCCGTCGGTGTCGAGGTCGTGCCAGAGGTTGTCGATGCCGACGGCGCCGTCACCGCACTTGGTCAGGCCGGATCCCGCCGGGCAGGTGGACGCGGAGGCCTTGCCCCACAGGCCGTCGGTGCCGCCCTGGACGTTCTTGTGGCCGCGGGTGTAGTACGGCAGGCCGATGTTGATGCGGCCGGCCGGCATCGAGCCGCGGAAGTAGTGGTAGGCCCAGTCGGTGTTGAGGTAGCCGATGCCGCCGTACTGGGCGCTGCCGTAGACGCCCGCGGCGGCCAGTTCGGCGTCCCTGCCGTCGTCGAAGAGCGAGGCGTTCGGGCCGACGTACTCGTTCCAGGCGCCGTGCAGGTCGTAGGACATGATGTTGACGTAGTCCAGGTACTTCTGGACCTGGAAGGTCTCCATGCCGCGCAGCAGGTACCCGGAGGACGGCGCGGCCACGGAGAGCAGGTAGTGCCGGCCGTCCGCGGCGCCCGCGCGGTCCAGCTTCTCGCGCAGCGTCCTCATCAGCGCCGCGTAGCCCTTGACCAGCCCGGCCCGGCGGCCGTTGGCGAAGGACCAGTCGAGCGGGTTGCCCGCGTCCTTCATCGTCGTCGGGTACTCGTAGTCGATGTCGACGCCGTTGAAGCCGTACTTGCGGACGAAGTCGACCGCCGAATCCGCGAAGGTGTCTATGCCCGCCTGGTTGACCGAGCCGTCGGCGTTGGTGGCCATCGAGTAGAAGCCGCCCGAGTCCACGCGCGAGCCGTCGTCCGCGAAGTAGCCCCCCGTCTCGGCCCAGCCGCCCACCGAGATCATCGTCTTGACGTCCGGGTGCTGCTTCTTGAACTTGTTGAGCAGGTTGAAGTGGCCCTTGTAGGGGAGGTCCGGGTCCATCTCGGCGCCCTCGACCCCGGGCCAGGTCATGCCGGTCGCCGCGTTCTTCTCGCCGTCCGATCCCACGGAGAGCCTGTTGCCGCCGTCGACGTGCGCGAAGGCGTAGTTGATGTGGGTGATCCTGTCCCACGGGATGTCCGAGGCGAGGTAGGCCGGCTTGCCGTCCTTGCCCGTGCGCCAGCCCGTGAAGTAGCCGATCACCCGGCGCGGGTGGTCGGCGCCCATCCTCTCCCTGCCGTCGGCGTCGTAGACCGAGCAGTAGGGGACGTCGACGCCGGGGGTCTCGTAGAGCCCGTCGGGGCGACAGGACTCCTGGTCGGCGGCTTGGGACGCGGTCGCCGGGAGACCGGCGAGCAGCAGGCCGGCGACGGCGGCGACCGCCGCGAACAGGGCCGGCCCCGCTCTGTGGCGGGATCTGGAGCGTGACGGGGAAGGCACAGTCGGTTCCTCTCCACGGAAGTTGCGCAGACCCTAGAGAGGACTAGACCAGTGAGTCAATAGGTATGGACCAATCTCAAGGCGGGTGGACGGCCGCCCAGTTGGAGCGGAAGCGGCAGGGGTCCGGTCGCGGGAAGAGCGTTCTGTGAGCCACTCCACACCCTCCGTTCGCATGGACGGGGATCAGTCGTGGCACACTGGCCGTGTACCAGAAGCAGCGCACTCCGGGGTCGGTGAAAGTCCGAACCGGCGGTTACAGTCCGCGACCCGGTCGCCTCCAGCGACCGGTTGACCAGGTGAAATTCCTGGACCGACGGTTAAAGTCCGGATGGGAGGCAGTGCGCGGCGGGCGAGCATTCGTGCGCGCCGCCGAATTCTGGGCGTGCCCGTCAGGGGTGCGCCCTGTGCGGCGTCGCTCCCGGTGTCCTCGTTCGTGACTCTGTCGTTCCGACAGCCCCGGAGTCCGTGCCCGAAGAGGCAGGAGGACCCGGGAAGTGTTCACCGGAATCGTCGAAGAGCTGGGCGAGATCACCGCAGTCGAGACCCTCGACGACGCCTGTCGCTTCCGCGTGCGCGGCCCCGCGGTCACCGAAGGCGCCCGGCACGGCGACTCGATCGCCGTCAACGGCGTCTGCCTCACGGTCGTCGACCACGAGGGCGACGCGTTCACCGCCGACGTGATGGCCGAGACCCTCAACCGCTCCAGCCTCGGCGCCCTCGCCGTCGGCTCCCGCGTCAACCTGGAGCGCCCCACCGCCGTCGGCGCCCGGCTCGGCGGGCACATCGTGCAGGGCCACGTCGACGGCACCGGCGAGATCCTGGAGCGCAAGCCCTCCGAGCACTGGGAGATCGTCAAGATCTCGCTGCCCGCCGACCTCGCCCGCTACGTCGTGGAGAAGGGCTCCATCACCGTCGACGGCATCAGCCTCACCGTGGTCGACGCGGGCCCCGACTTCTTCACGGTCAGCCTCATCCCCACCACCCTCGCCCTGACCACGCTCGGCATCAAGCAGCCCGGCGACCCGGTCAACCTCGAGGTCGACGTCATCGCGAAGTACGTCGAGCGGCTGCTCGGCACCCAGGGGGGCACCCGGTGAACTGGCTCAACTCCGAGGCGTTCACGCTCTTCGACCAGCACATCAAGTGGTCGGACATGATCGGCAACGTGATCGGTCTGCTCGGCCTCGCCCTCGGCTGGCGGCGCTCGATCTGGACCTGGCCCGTGCAGTTCGCCTCCGGGCTCGTCCTCTTCGCGGCCTTCGCCACCGCCCACCTCTCCGGCAGCGCCGGCAAGCAGATCGTCGTCATGGTCGTCGCCGCCTGGGGCTTCTGGCAGTGGAACCGCGGCCGTCGGCAGACCCAGGACGGCTCCGTCGCCGTACGGTTCGCCACCTGGCGCGAACGCGGCGCGCTGGCCGCCGCGGCCGCCGTCGGCACCCTCGCGGTCGGCGGCCTGTTCACCGCCTTCCCCACCCTGTCCTGGGACCCCTGGCCGGACGCGTACATCTTCGTCGGCACCGTCGTCGCCATGTACGCCCAGGCCCGCGGCATGGTCGAGTTCTGGTTCGCCTGGCTGCTCGTCGACCTCGTCGGCGTTCCGCTGAACTTCGCCAACGGCTTCGCCTTCTCCGGCTTCGTCTACGTCCTCTACGGCGCGCTCGTCCTGTGGGGCCTGCGCGACTGGTGGCTGCGCTCGCGCAACGCGGCCCGCCCCCTCCCGGAAGGAGCGCCCGCATGAGCACGGCACCCATCCTCTACAGCCCCGACGGCCCCGAGGACCTCGTCCTCGACCCCGTCGAACAGGCCGTCGCCGACATCGCCGCCGGCCGCCCCGTCGTGGTCGTCGACGACGAGAACCGCGAGAACGAGGGCGACCTCGTCATCGCCGCCGAGAAGGCGACCGAGGAGATCGTCGCCTTCATGATGACCGAGTGCCGCGGCCTGATCTGCGCCCCCATGGAGGGCGAGGAACTGGACCGGCTCCGGCTCCCGCAGATGGTCGACGACAACACCGAGTCGATGAAGACCGCCTTCACCGTCTCCGTGGACGCCACCGCCGCGCACGGCGTCAGCACCGGCATCTCCGCCGCCGACCGCGCCACCACCCTCCGGCTCCTGGCGGGCGGCACCGCCGAACCCACCGACCTGGTCCGCCCCGGGCACGTCTTCCCGCTGCGCGCCCGGCCCGGCGGCGTGCTCGTCCGCAACGGCCACACCGAGGCCGCCGTCGACCTGGCCCGCCTCGCGGGACTGCGCCCGGCCGGCGCCATCGTGGAGATCGCCGGCGAGGACGGGCGCATGCTGCGGCTGCCCGAGCTGATCCCGTTCGCCCGCAAGCACGGACTGACGATCATCTCCATCGAGGACCTCATCGCCTACCGGCGCAGCGAGGAACCCACCGTCCGCCGCGAGGCCGAGGTCCGGCTGCCCACCAGGCACGGCGAGTTCACGGCGTACGGCTACCGCTCCACGGTCGACGGCGTCGAGCACATCGCCCTCGTGCACGGCGAGATCGGCGACGGCCAGGACGTCCTGGTCCGCGTCCACTCCGAGTGCCTCACCGGCGACGTCTTCGGCTCCCAGCGCTGCGACTGCGGCCCCCAGCTCGACGCCTCCCTGGACCGCATCCAGGCCGAGGGCCGGGGAGTCGTCGTCTACCTGCGCGGCCACGAGGGGCGCGGCATCGGCCTGATGTCCAAGCTGCGCGCCTACGAGCTCCAGGAGCGCGGCCGCGACACCCTCGACGCCAACCTGGAACTCGGCCTGCCCGCCGACGCCCGCGACTACGGAGCCGGCGCCCAGATCCTCCAGGACCTGGGCGTGCGCGCCGTGCGCCTCATGACCAACAACCCGGACAAGAGCGACGCCCTGGAACGGCACGGCATCACGGTCACCGGCCGCGAGCCCATGCCCGTCCAGGCCGGCGAGCACAACCTCCGCTACCTGCGCACCAAGCGGGACCGGATGGGACACGACCTGCCCTGGCTGGACACGACCCCCGTGTCCACCTGCGGCAACCAGTAAGCAAGCGATACGAGGAGACACGTACACGTGAGCGGCAAGGGCGCACCGGAACTGTCCGTACGCAACGTCGGGGACCTCAGGGTCGCCGTGATCGCGTCGCAGTGGCACGACAAGGTGATGGACGGACTGGTGGACGGCGCCCTGCGCGCCCTGCACGAGCTCGGAATCGACGAGCCGACCCTGCTCAGGGTCCCCGGCAGCTTCGAACTGCCGGTGGTCGCCAAGGTCCTCGCGGGCCGCGGCTACGACGCGATCGTCGCCCTCGGCGTCGTCATCCGCGGCGGAACCCCCCACTTCGACTACGTCTGCCAGGGCGTCACCCAGGGCCTGGTCCAGGTGTCCGTCGAGACCGGCGTCCCCGTCGGCTTCGGCGTCCTCACCTGCGACACCGAGGAGCAGGCCCTGGACCGGGCCGGCATCGAGGGCTCCAGCGAGGACAAGGGACACGAGGCGGTGACGGCGGCCGTCGCCACGGCGGCCACGCTCCGCTCAGTATCCGAACCGTGGCGCTAGGCCGGTCGGCACTACGCGTAAAGTGGGCGGCACCATGTCCAAGAAGACTTTCGAGGAGCTCTTCACCGAGCTCCAGCACAAGGCAGCAGGCGGCGACCCCGCCACCTCCCGCACCGCCGAGCTGGTGGACAAGGGGGTCCATGCCATCGGCAAGAAGGTCGTCGAGGAGGCCGCCGAGGTCTGGATGGCCGCCGAGTACGAGGGCAAGGACGCGGCGGCCGAGGAGATCTCCCAGCTGCTGTACCACGTCCAGGTGATGATGGTCGCCCGCGGCATCTCCCTGGACGACGTCTACGCCCACCTGTAAAGCCGGACCCCCTTCTCTCCGCCCCTTCACACAAAGGAAGCCGACCTCATGCTGCGCATCGCCGTCCCCAACAAGGGTTCCCTGTCAGGCCCCGCGGGGGAGATGCTGCATGAGGCCGGCTACCAGCAGCGCCGCGAGTCCAAGGAGCTGCGGATCGTCGACCCGGTCAACGAGGTCGAGTTCTTCTACCTCCGCCCCCGCGACATCGCGATCTACGTCTCCTCGGGCAAGCTCGACATCGGCATCACGGGCCGCGACCTGCTGGTCGACTCCGGCGCCCACGCCGAGGAGATCCTCCCGCTCGGCTTCGCCCGCTCCACCTTCCGCTTCGCCGGCAAGCCCGGCGCCGCGAACGGCATCGACGACCTCAAGGGCCGTACCGTCGCCACCTCCTACGAGGGCATCGTCGCCGCCCACCTGGCCGACCGGGGCATCGACGCCTCCGTCGTCCACCTGGACGGCGCCGTCGAGACCGCCATCGAGCTGGGCGTCGCCGAGGTCATCGCGGACGTCGTGGAGACCGGCACCTCCCTGCGCAACGCGGGCCTGGAGGTCTTCGGCGAGCCCATCATGAAGTCCGAGGCCGTCGTGATCCGCCGCTCGGACGCGGAGCCCGACGAGACCACCGAGCCCAAGGTCCAGCAGTTCCTGCGCCGCCTCCAGGGCGTCCTGGTGGCCCGGACCTACGTGATGATGGACTACGACTGCCGGGTGGAGCAGCTGGAGAAGGCCGTGGCGCTCACCCCCGGTCTGGAGTCCCCGACCGTGTCCCCGCTGCACAACGAGGGCTGGGTCGCCGTCCGCGCGATGGTCCCGGCCAAGGAGGCCCAGCGGATCATGGACGACCTGTACGAGATCGGCGCCCGGGCCATCCTGACCACGGCCATCCACGCCTGCCGGCTCTGACCCGCCGCCGCCCCAGGAGCACGCCCGGAGCCACCCACGCCATGCCCGACACCACGCCGGACCACCTGCCGGCCCTGCCCGTCACCTTCCGTCCCGGACGCACCCGTGCCGTCCTGATCGTCCTCGCGGTCGTCACCTTCGTGACCGTCACGGTGCTCGGGACGGTGCTGGCCGGCCTCGGCCCGGGGGAGCGCCTCAGCTTCGTGCTGACCGCACTCCTCCTGGCGGGTGTGCTGCTCCTGCTGGCCCGGCCCCGGGTCGTCGCCGACGAGACGGGCGTCACGGTCGTCAACCTGACCGCCAGGCGGCGCCTGGCGTGGCCCGAGATCCTCCGGGTCAACCTCCGCCAGGGCGACCCCTGGGTCTTCCTCGACCTCAGCGACGGCACCAGCCTGCC
Organism: Streptomyces sp. NPDC001599; assembly: GCF_042893535.1. NCBI lineage: Bacteria > Bacillati > Actinomycetota > Actinomycetes > Kitasatosporales > Streptomycetaceae > Streptomyces > Streptomyces sp. NPDC001599. The sequence continues at coordinate 65,344 of NZ_JBIAVA010000002.1, read as the reverse complement.
CGCGCTCGGCATCCAGCCCGGCATCGCCAAGCAGCAGGCCCTCGCCGACGCACGTGCTCTGCGCGACCTCGTGGAGGCCCGTTCCGGTGCCCTCCCCGAGGCACCGCGTGACTAGACGCGGCGCCGCCGACCCTGCCGCGGGCCCCCTTTTCGTGATTAATCTGGGAACGAGGACGCGGACGTCGCGTCCTCGCCCCCGTCGCTCCGCCCGGTGCGCGGGGTTCCTGCTACCCGAGGAGTGACTCCCTCCGGCGATGGACGGACCGTCCTGCAGTACCTGCGCCGCCCCCTGCTGTGACACCCCACAGGCGGCGGCCTCATGACCACCCCCCTGCTGCTCCTGGCAGCCGCGTTCCTGCTGATCCTCGCCAACGGCTTCTTCGTCGCGGCCGAGTTCGGCCTCGTGACCGTCGAACGGGCCGACGCCGAACAGGCCGCCGCGGCCGGCGACCGGCGCGCCCACCGGGTCGTCGAGTCCCTCAAGGAGCTGTCCTTCCAGCTCTCCGGCACCCAGCTCGGGATCACCATCACCTCCCTCGTCGTCGGCATGCTCGCCGAGCCGGCGCTGGCCCGGCTGCTCGACGGCCCGTTCACGGCCGTCGGCGTCCCCGACGGCGCCGTGTCCGGCGTGTCGGTCGTCGTCGGCATGCTGCTGGCCTCCGCCGTGCAGATGGTGATCGGCGAACTGGTGCCCAAGAACTGGGCGGTGTCCAAGCCGCTCCAGGTCGCGCGCTTCGTCGCCGGGCCCCAGCACGCCTTCGCCCGGCTCTTCCACCCGGTGATCGCCGCGCTCAACACCGTGGCCAACCGCCTGGTCCGCACGCTGGGCATCGAACCCGCCGAGGAACTGGCCTCCGCCCGCACCCCCGGCGAACTGGTCTCCCTGGCCCGGCACTCCGCCCGGGCCGGCGCCCTGGAACAGGACACCGCCGACCTCTTCGTACGGACCCTCTCCCTCGGCGAACTGACCGCCCAGCACGTCATGACCCCCCGCGTGAAGGTCAGCGCCCTGCACTCCTCGGCCACCGCCGAGGACGTCGTCAACCTGACCCGCGCCACCGGCCTGTCCCGCTTCCCCGTCTACCGGGAGAAGATCGACGAGATCGTCGGCATGGTCCACCTCAAGGACGCCCTCGCCGTCCCCGTGCACGACCGGCTGCGCACTCCCGCCGGCCGGATCGCCCGTCCGGCGCTGCTCGTCCCCGAGACCCTGCCCGTGAGGCCGCTGCTGACCCGGTTGCGCAGCGAGCAGCCCATCGCGGTCGTGGTCGACGAGTACGGCGGCACGGCCGGAGTCGTCACCCTGGAGGACATCGTCGAGGAGATCGTCGGCGAGGTCCGCGACGAGCACGACGGACTCGACGCGCCCGAACTGGCCCCTGCCCCGCCCGAGGACGGCCGCCCCGCCTGGGACGTCGACGGCAGCTGCCGCGTGGACGCCCTGCGCCGCGTCGGCCTGGACGCGCCCGAGGGCCCGTACGAGACCGTGGCCGGACTCGTCGCCGACCTGCTCGGCCGCATCCCGGCCGTCGGCGACCGCGCGGAGCTGCCCGGCTGGCGGCTCTCCGTCCGCCAGGTCGGCCACTACCGCGCCGAGCGGATACGCCTCGTGCGCACCGCCGCGGTCTCCGCGCTGGAGGCCGCGCGATGAGCGTCCTGCAACTTCTCTTCGCCGCGCTGCTCGTGCTCGCCAACGGCTTCTTCGTCGGCGCCGAGTTCGCGCTCGTCTCCGTGCGCCGCAGCCAGATCGAACCGCTCGGCACCACCCGCGCCCGGCAGGTGCTGTACGGCCTGGAACGGCTGCCGCAGATGATGGCCGCCGCCCAGTTCGGCATCACCGTCTGCTCGCTCACCCTCGGCGCGGTCGCCGAGCCGACCGTCGCGCACCTCCTGGAGCCGGTCTTCGAGTGGATCCACCTGCCGCACGGCATGATCCACCCGCTCGGCTACGTCATCGCGCTGGCCGCCGTGGTCTTCTGCCACCTGGTCATCGGCGAGATGGTCCCGAAGAACCTCGCGATGGCCGCCCCCGAGAAGGCCGCGCTGTGGCTCAGCCCCGGCCTGGTCGCCTTCGCCCGCCTGTGCAGGCCGATCACCGTCGCGCTCGGCGCCTGCGCCCAGGGCATCCTGCGGCTCTTCCACGTCGAGCCCAAGGACGAGGTCGAGGCCGTCTTCACCAGCGAGCAGCTCAACCGGCTGGTGGAGGACGCCGGCCAGGCCGGACTGCTCGACCCGGAGGAGCAGGAACGCCTCGAGGACGCCCTGGAACTGGGCTCCCGCCCGGTGACGGACGTACTCCTGCCACGCGAGTCCCTGGTGACGGTCAGCCCCTCGGTCACACCGGGGGAGATCGTCGCGCTCACCGCCCGCACCGGGTACTCGCGCTTCCCGATCGCGGCGGACCAGGGCGCCTTCATGGGGTACCTGCACGTCAAGGACGTCCTCGACCTGGAGGAGTCCGACCGCGCCGTCCCCCAGCACCTGTGGCGCCCGATGACCACGCTGCGTCCCGAACTCCCCCTGGACGACGCCCTCACGGTGATGCGCCGCGCGGCGACCCACCTGGCCCAGGTCACGGACCCGTCGGGCAGGGTGCTCGGCCTGGTCGCGCTGGAGGACGTACTGGAACTCCTGGTGGGCGAGGTCCGCGACCCGGCCCACAGAAACAGAGAGGTAACCCTGGCCACGTAGCCCCCCGCCGCTGCGGGCGGCCGTGCTCTCCGCCGCCGCTGCGGGCGGCCGTGCCCTCCGCCGTCGCTGCGGGCAGTCGTGCCGCTGGGGCGGCACGGGTGGGCGCAGCGGCACCCCGCACCGCCGGGCTGCGCTCCCGCCCCCCCACCGCACCGAGGCTCGGCCCCTACACGGCCGACGGCCCCCCGGGCCCCCGCCCCGACAGCACTTCGCCATACGCCTGCATCAGATCCGGCAACCGCAACGTCGCCAGATCGTCCCGGCTCAACACCCCCGGATACACGGACAACCGCAGATCCCGGTACGCACAGCTCTTCTCGTACAGCGTCCGCAGAAACCGCCCGTTCCCCAACTCGTCGATCCACCCCTGATCCACCACGTGCCCGGCGATCGACCGCAACTCGTCCAGCGCCTCCTCGTCCCACACGTCCCCGTTCTCCGCCGCGAGCACCTCCCCGATCGAGGTCAGCTCCAGCGGCCGGTACGACGGAAAGTCCACCCGTGTCGTGAATCGCGAGGACAGCCCCGGATTGGCGCCCAGCAGCCGGTCCATGCCCTCCGGATAGCCGGCCAGGATCACCACCAGGTGGTCCCGGTTGTCCTCGGCCCGCTTCAACAGCACCTGAAGCGCCTCGTCGCCGTACGCGTCACCCTTGCCGTACCCGGAGTTGGACAGGGAGTACGCCTCGTCGACGAAGAGGACACCGCCGAGGGCGGAGTCGATCAGCTCGTTCGCCTTCACGGCGGTCTGCCCCAGGTACTCGCCGACCAGATCCGCCCGCTGCGCCTCCACCAGGTGGTCGCCGCCGAGCAGTCCGAGGGCGTAGAAGACCCGGCCCAGGATGCGGGCCACGGTGGTCTTGCCGGTGCCGGAGGGGCCGGAGAAGACGAAGTGACGTTTGGGCGGCTGCACGGGCAGGCCCTGCCCGGCCCGCAGCCGTGCCATGTTCAGCTGCGCGGACAACGCCTTGACCTGGCGCTTCACCGGTTCCAGGCCCACCATCCGCTCCAGCTCGGCGAGCGCCTCCTCCAGCAGTGCCGGATCGGTGGGCCCGCTGGGCAGGGACGGGTCGGGCCCGCCCGCCTTCTCGCGCACCGAAGACCCGCCGAGCGGGGGCAGCGGGGCGGACGGCGCGGGCTCCGGGGCGGAGACCTTGACGCCGCGCTCCTCGGTGCCGAACAGCGGGTCGAGCCCGTCCAGACCGTCCGCCCCCACACCCGCCTGCGCGTAACCGGTGAGGTCCGCCGAGTCGTCGTAGCCGTCGCCCTCGGCGATCGCGGCCAGCCGGGCCGAGGTGTCCATGAAGGCGGGGTCGACGCGGTGCACCGCCCGGTACAGCGGGAGGGCGGCGGCGCTGCGTCCGGTGCCCTCGTGGGCCCTCGCCAGCCAGTAGCGCAGCTCCTTGCGCTGCGGCTGCTCGCTGCGGCACCGCATCAGGGCCGCCGAAAGGAGCGGTTCGGCCTGCCCGTACATCTCCAGGCGGACCCGGGCCATGCCGCTGAACAGCCCGGCCTCGATGCCGAGTAAGGGGTCGCCGAGCAGTGGGTCGGTGTGCCGGACGAGCTGCTCCCAGTCCTTGACGAGGTAGGCGCGGCACGCGTGCAGGAAGCGGACCTGCGCGTCGGAGTCCACCGGTGGCAGCCCGGCCAGGGCGCGGTCCAGCTCCGGGACGTGCCGGCCGTCCAGCCAGTGCGAGGCGTGCGCCAGCAGCAGGTCGCGCGGCTTCTCCAGCACGGGCTGCACCCACCAGCCCAGCCAGTACCAGGAGTTGAGCGTCCGGCGGTGGCGGGCCCGCTGCTCGCCGAAGCGGTCGCGGTTGCGGAACATTCGCAGGAGCGCGTTCGTGGTGTCGACGCGCAGCGCGTGCAGTCCCAGCCACCCGTCGGCCATCGTGGGATCGATCCGCACCGCCGCCCGGAACTCCTCCTCCGCCTGCGGGTAGGCCCCCATGGTGTAGGCGTCCACGCCGCGCAGCCAGGCGAGTTCGGCCGGGGCCTGTGGGCCCTGCGTGCCGAAGTCCATCACGTCCCCCACCTACGTGCCCCCGTCGGTATGCCACCGAGCCGTCGCTCGTCGGCCGCCTCGGTCAACGGCTGTACCGCGGACCGGAGTTGCAGGTGCGTGCGGCAATCTCCCGTAGGTCGCACCGAGGGCATCGTACCCGCGGTGGTCATTCCTCCGAAGGGTGCGGGAGGGGTCGTTCCGCGAGGTGGGAGCGGGCGGGGCGCACGACCGGACGGTGACCGAGGGTGAGCGTATGGCGTCACGGAGGAGCCGGAAGGCGTGCTCAGGACAGAACGAAGCCCCCGATCACGGGGGAACAACCGGGGGCTTCGCGTCTGTCGGCGGCTTCGAACTGCCGCACATTCAGAACGTAAGACCTGTACGGCCCCTGGGTCAAGCGAAGTTGGGGCACGTCGGCGGGTTGCCGGGTCGCGATCTTCACGAGTTCAGCACATTGCCGAAGGTCCGTCACCCTGCGTGAGGAAGTGGGCTCCGGAGGTGCTCCCCGCCGGCCCCGGCAGCACCTCGTACCCCTGTTCGCGCTGTCGCACCAGAAGGTGCGCGAAGGGGCGCGAGGGGTCCTCGGCGAAGTGCCGGCGCTCGGCCGGGATCCACCCGTCCCAGAACGTCCGCTGTTCCGCTCCGTCGCGCGCCCGCCCCCGCGCCCACGCCCGCTCCGCGGGCAGGTCCATCCACAGGAGTCCGGCCAGGTGCGGCCGCAGTGCCCCGCGGCCGGCGCCGACGCCCTCGACCAGGACCATCGGAGCGGGCTCCAGGGGGAGCGGTGCGCCGAAACGCCGGGTCCGCCAGTCGTACGGCGCGTAGTGCGCGGTCTCACCGCGCCCCAGAGGCTCGATCACCTGGGCGAGCAGTCGCCCGGTCCAGCCGAACAGCTCGTCGTGACTGGCGATGTCGTCGAGGTGCAGCACCGGCGCACCGCCCAGTCCGGCCGCCAGCCGCGCGGCGAAGGTGGACTTGCCGGACCCGGCGTGTCCGTCGACACCGATCAGACGTACGGGTCCGCAGGAGGGGTGAAGCCGGCGGAGCCGGGCTGCGAGGTCGAGGATGGCGGATCCTGTGGGTGGCGCGGGGCGGACATGTTCAGTCGCACTCTAACCAGTGGTCGACACCAATAAAGGTGGCGTGGCGGGCGTGGAAGTGCTGGCAGGAGCGGGCACCTGCGGCCATAGTTGGCGCACGACCGTGCAAAGACGGACCCGCCCGACCCGGACACCTGGGGGTCTCCCGCTCATGAGCAGAGTCGAACAGCCGTCCCGCAGAGCCCTCCTGGCCGCAGCCGTCGCCGCGGCCGCCATGACCGGCGGAGCGATCCCGGCGACCGCCCGCGCCGCGTCCGGCGCGAGTGCCGACGGTGGCGCCGCGGACCCCGACCGGGACGGCGCCCGGCGGCCGGTGGACTACCGCGCCTGGACCACCTTCAGCGACTGGCGGCGCGGGACCGTGCGGGGCGCCCGGCCCGTCGCAGGCGCCCGCCCGGGCGTCGTGATCGGCGCCCCGGCCGGCACCGTCGACTACGCCGACCCGCACACCGGCACCACCGCCGCCTGGGAGTACGCGACCTGGACCTCCCCCGTCCACCGGCTCGCGGTGCCCTCGACGGAGGTCATCGCCTCCTGGAACGCGCACACGCCGAGCGGCACCTGGATCCAGGTCGAGTTGAAGGGCACCTACTCCGACGGCACGGACACGCCCTGGTACGTGATGGGCCGCTGGACGGCCGGCGACGGCGCCGACGACATCGGGCGGACCTCGGTCGACGACCAGGGCGACGGCAGGAGCAGCATCTGGACCGACACGTTCTCGATCGACGACGCCTCCACCGGCCTGCGCCTGGTCTCCCACCGGCTCCGGCTCACCCTCTACCGCCGCCCCGGTACGAGGAGCACGCCCACCGTATGGCGGCTCGGCGCGATGGGCTCCGACGTCCCCGACCGCTTCACCGTGCCGGCCTCCGCCCCCGGGTACGCCGGGGAACTGCGCGTTCCGCGCTACTCGCAGGAGATCCACAAGGGCCAGTACCCGGAGTACGACAACGGCGGCGAGGCCTGGTGCAGCCCCACCTCCTCTCAGATGATCATCGAGTACTGGGGCGGCCGTCTCACCGAGGAGCAGCTCGCCTGGGTCGACCCCTCCTACGCCGACCCGCAGGTCTGCCACGCCGCCCGGTACACGTACGACAACCAGTACGAGGGCTGCGGCAACTGGCCCTTCAACGCCGCCTACGCCGCCACCTTCAAGGGCCTCCAGGGCGTGGTCACCCGCCTCGGCTCCCTCACCGACCTGGAGACGCTGATCGCGGCCGGCATCCCGGCCATAACGTCCCAGTCGTTCCTGGAGGAGGAGCTGACCGGGGCGGGCTACGGCACCTCCGGCCACCTGATGACCGTGATCGGCTTCACCGCCGACGGCGACGTGATCGCCAACGACCCGGCCTCGGACGACAACGACGCCGTGCGCCGGGTCTACAAGCGGCGCGAGTGGGAGAACATCTGGCTCAGGACGAAGCGGTACAACGCCAGTGGCAAGGTCGTCTCCGGCACCGGCGGCGTCTGCTACCTGTACTTCCCTGCCCACCCCGGCCCGCGGCAGCGCAAGGCCCTCGCGGCGGTGGGCGTGCGCTGAGCGGACCGGGGTGGGCCGCTGTGACCAAACTCTCGGCCGCAAAAGCCGCTCACGGTGGCAAGGTGGACACCGTGAGCGGGGGGACTCCGCCAAGCCGAACCCGAGATCAGCGAGAAGCCATGACCGCACACACCGCAGCCGCCACCCGTGTCCGTACCGGCGGCCCCAAGGACGACGACGGCCCGAAGATCCTGGAGCACGTCATGGGCTGGACCCTCGTCGTCGTGGTCGCGATGCTCGTGGTCCAGCTGGGCCTTCTGTGACGCGACCGGCGGACCGTCCGTGACGTGACCCAGGTGTGACCTGCCCCACGACCCGACCTGCCATACTGCGGAGGTCCCGCCGCCCGTAGGAGACCAGGGTCGAAATTGAATATCAGTCAACAACGTGCCGACGCCCGTCCCCGGGCACGCGGCACCGAGCGCTCGATGGCACGCCGCGCCGAACTCATCGCCATCGGGCGGAGGTTGTTCGCCGACACGTCCTACGACGCGCTCTCGATGGACGACATCGCCCGCCAGGCGCATGTCGCCAAGGGGCTGATCTACTACTACTTCCAGTCCAAGCGGGGCTACTACCTGGCGATCATCCAGGACTCCGTCGCCGGCCTCGTCACCACCGCGGCGCGCGGCACCGAACTGCCGCAGGTGGACCGCGTCCACCGCACCATCGACGGCTATCTGCGCTACGCCGAGCACAACCAGGCCGCCTACCGCACCATCGTCAGCGGCGGAGTCGGCTTCGACGCCGAGGTGCACGGCATCCGGGACGGGGTGCGGGAGGCGATCGTCGCCACCATCGCCGAAGGGGCGTACGGCCGTTCGGACATCGGTCCGCTGGCCCGCATGGGCCTGCTCGCCTGGGTGTGCAGCGTCGAGGGCGCCACCCTGGACTGGATCGGCCGGCCCGGACTGTCCCGCGAGACCATGCGCGAACTGCTGGTGAAGTCGCTCGGCGGCACGCTGCGCGCCATCGAGGAACTGGACCCCGCCTACCCGGCCCCGGCCCCGGCCCGCCGCGACGACGCCTGACGACCGCGAGGACGTCTGACGGCCGCGAGGACGCCGACGAAGGGGCGGAAACCAGAGCAGGTCCCCGCCCCTTCGCCCCCCGTACGCGCCAGGTGGTTCAGTCGATCGCCTTGATCAGCTCACCGTTCGCGGTGTCGCCGCTCAGCTCCCAGAAGAAGGTGCCGCCCAGACCCTGCTCGTTCTTGTACGCCATCTTGGTGGCGATGGTCTGGGGGGTGTCGTAACTCCACCAGTCGCTGCCGCACTTGGCGTACGCGGTGCCGCCCACCGTGCCGGTCGCGGGGCAGCTGGTCTTGAGCACCTTGTAGTCCTCGATGCCGTTCTCGTGCGTGCCCTTCGCCGGGCCGGTCGCGGTGCCGCCCGGTTCCGACTGGGTGACGCCGGTCCAGCCGCGGCCGTAGAAGCCGAGGCCGAGCAGGAGCTTCGAGGGCGGGACGCCGAGCCCCTTGAGCTTCGCGATCGTCGCCGAGGTGTGGAAGTCCTCCTTCGGAATGCCGGAGTACGAGGTCAGCGGCGAGTGCGGAGCGGTCGGTCCGGTGGCGTCCCAGGCGCCGAAGAAGTCGTACGTCATCGGGTTGTACCAGTCGACGTACTGCGCGGCACCGGCGTAGTCCGCCGCGTCGATCTTGCCGCCCGCCGTGGCATCCGCCGTGATCGCCGCGGTGACCAGGTAGTCCTGGCCGAACTTGGCGCGCAGGGCGCCCATCAGCTTCGGGAAGGCGTCGCGGCCGCTGGTGTCGCAGCTCAGGCCGCAGGCGTTCGGGTACTCCCAGTCGATGTCGATGCCGTCGAAGACGTCGGCCCACTTGGAGTTCTCGACCAGGTCGTAGCAGGACTGCGCGAACGCCTCCGGGTTCTGCGCGGCCTGCGCGAAGCCGCCGGACCAGGTCCAGCCGCCGAACGACCAGAGGATCTTCAGGTCGGGGTGCTTCTGCTTCAGCTTGAGCAGCTGGTTGAAGTTGCCGCGCAGCGGCTGGTCCCAGGTGTCCGCGACGCCGTCGACGGAGTCGGCCGCGGTGTAGGCCTTGTCGGTCGCCGCGTAGGCGTCGCCCATGGCGCACTTGCCGCCGGTGACGTTGCCGAACGAGTAGTTGATGTGGGTGAGTCTGTCGGCGGAGCCCGACGACTCGATGTTCTTGACGTGGTAGTTGCGGTCGTAGACGCCCCATTCGGTGAAGTAGCCGACGACCTTGGACCCGGCCGCGGCCTGCGCGGCGGGTGCCTCGGCCTGCGCGGCGGTGGCCGTGGCGGGGCCGGCCCCGGCCAGCAGACCGGCACCGAGGGCGACGGTGCACAGGGCGGAGAACAGCGTCCGGATGGGGCGGACGCGGGGGAGGTGCGGGACGTGCATCGGGTGTCTCCTCGTGGGGGGATGAGGGAAACGCGCGCCGATTGGCATGAACGCGGAAATGCGCTCGGTCCGTCACCGTAGGAGGACTAGACCAGTGCGGTCAATGGTTCGGACCATCCTTGATTCCCGAAGCCGGAATCCACCCGGAATCCCGTCCCCCGCCAGCCCGGCCGGGGTCATTCCCGGAATTCTTTGAGTAAGCGGTCGTTAACTGGTGACTCCATGCCTCCGATCGGGCATACTCACAGCGCACAGCCGCTGGTCAGCAGCTTCCGCGACCCGGGAGTGCGAGCATCGGCCAGGCCCGAACGACCCGGCGGAGCCGCCTCCACCCAAGGCGCACGTCCGCCGATGTGCCCGACAGGGAGGAGAGCGTCGCCATGCCCGACCGCGCCCCGCAGCCGGTGGACCGGCAACTGCCCACGGACGAGGCACGGGACCTGATCTCGCTCGTCCGCGACATCGCGCAGCGTGAGATCGCCCCGGACGCGGCCGGGGAGGAGGACACCGGACGCTTCCCGCGCGAGGTCTTCACCCTCCTGTCCGACTCCGGCCTCCTCGGACTGCCCTACGACGCCGAGTTCGGCGGCGGGGAGCAGCCGTACGAGGTCTACCTCCAGGTCCTGGAGGAGCTGGCCGCGGCCAGGCTCACCGTCGGCCTCGGCGTCAGCGTGCACACGCTCGCCTCCTACGCGCTCGCCACGTACGGCACCAAGGAGCAGCAGGCCGAGCACCTGCCGGCGATGCTCGGCGGCGGCCTGCTCGGCGCCTACTGCCTCTCCGAGCCCGCCTCCGGCTCCGACGCCGCCTCGCTGCGCACCAAGGCCGTGCGCGAAAGCGGCGGAGACTGGGTGATCACCGGCACCAAGGCGTGGATCACGCACGGCGGCATCGCCGACTTCTACACCGTCATGGCGCGTACGGGCGAGGACGGGCCGCGCGGCATCACCGCCTTCCTGGTTCCCGGTGACGCCGAGGGGCTGAGCGCCGCGGTGCCCGAGAAGAAGATGGGACTCAAGGGCTCGCCCACCGCGCAGGTCCACCTGGACGGGGTGCGGGTGCCTGACGCCCGGCGCATCGGCGACGAGGGGCAGGGCTTCGCGATCGCCCTGTCCGCGCTCGAATCAGGCCGGCTCGGCATCGCCGCCTGCGCGATCGGCGTGGCCCAGGCGGCGCTGGACGAGGCGGTGTCCTACGCGGCCGAGCGGCGGCAGTTCGGCAAGCCGATCGCCGACTTCCAGGGGCTGCGCTTCATGCTCGCCGACATGGCGACGCAGATCGAGGCGGGCCGTGCCCTGTACCTGACGGCGGCCCGACTGCGCGACGCCGGGCTGCCGTTCGCCAAGCAGGCCGCGATGGCCAAGCTGCACTGCACCGACACGGCGATGCGGGTCACCACCGACGCCGTGCAGATCCTCGGCGGGTACGGCTACACCGCCGACTTCCCGGCCGAGCGGTACATGCGCGAGGCCAAGGTGCTCCAGATCGTCGAGGGCACCAACCAGATCCAGCGGATGGTCATCGCCCGTCACCTCGCGGGTCCCGAGGAGCGGTGAGGTCGGCGGCGACGGCGAAGCCGCCGCCGCGGAAGTCGCCGGTGGTGAAGAAGTCACCCGTGGCGAAGAAGTCCCCGAGACCGCGCGGGGGTTCCGCGAGCCTGACCCACTCCGGGTCGTGGCGTCCTGGCAGGGTGCGGCCGCCGTCGGCCCAGGTCCGCATCAGCTCACGGTAGATCGGCGGGTCCGGGATCTGCGGGGCCGGCGGAACCGGCCCCGCCGGCACCGGCACGAACACGCGGCGCCGACTCCCGGTCGACGAGTACGTGGGGGTCATACCCGGGCAACGCGGCGAAGCGCGGACAGGTCACCGGCGAAGGCAATCGAGCGTGAGTTCGTGGGCGTCCGCCACCGAACCGCGCCACGGCATCCTGCGGGCCGTGGCGCGTGCGGGGTGACGGAATGGGTGGGCGAGCCCCTCGAACCGGGTGCCCGGGTGTCTCAGGCCGCTTCGCGCCGCATCGTCGGCACCCGCATCGGGCGCGAGCCCGGGCCGCCGACGTGGGAGAAGGGCTGGGTCCGCCAGTCGAGACCCCGGGGGAGCGTCAACAGCAGGGCGGTGTCCTGCTCGTGGGGCCGCAGCGACTCGTCCGCGGGACGCGCCTCGGTGGCCCTGCGGCCGGTGCCGGCGCAGACCGTGAGCCCGAACGGGTTCCACGGGGAGGCGCACAGGGCGTGCTCCGGCAGCGTCTCCTCGTCCGCCAGCAGGGCGATGGGCTGCGCGCAGTCCGGGCAGAACACCCGGTACATCTCGAAGGTGTCGTAGGCGTCGAGTTCCTCGTCGTCGAAGGCGTCCGGTTCGACGCCCTCCGATACGGGCTCGACGACCGGCTGCTGCCGCTTGGGCGCGGTACGACCAGGGCGCTTAAGACTCTGCATGGGATTCTCCCCCTCGGGCTGGGCCGTGACGGCACTGCGGCCTCGACCACAGCAAGCACTTCCCGTCCCTCCTCCGGGGTAATCACGAGAACATCACGGAGAACGTTCAACTAGTGTGGTCTTCGTCACATGCCGCTCGCAGATGTCCCGTGCGGCGGGTTTGTCCCCACCCGGACCCCGTCCGACGACCCGTCACATCACGAACGGGGCATGACCCGGACTGCTCAGGTGTCCGGGGAGGTCAACGGCACTGTAGGTTCTTGCGCCATGGAGGAGCTGGACCGACAGATCGTGCAGCTGCTCGTCAAGGACGGGCGGATGAGCTACACCGACCTGGGCAAGGCCACGGGCCTGTCCACGTCGGCCGTGCACCAGCGGGTGCGGCGGCTGGAACAGCGTGGCGTCGTCCGCGGTTACGCCGCGGTCGTCGACCCGGAAGCCGTCGGGCTGCCGATGACCGCCTTCATCTCGGTGAAACCGTTCGACCCCAGCGCCCCCGACGACATCGCGGACCGCCTCGCCGGGGTCCCCGAGATCGAGGCCTGCCACAGCGTCGCGGGCGACGAGAACTACATCCTCAAGGTCCGGGTGGCCACCCCGCACGAGCTGGAGGAACTGCTCGCCCGGGTCCGCTCCCTCGCCGGTGTCTCGACCCGCACCACCGTGGTCCTGTCGACCCCCTACGAGTCCCGCCCGCCGCGCATCTGACGGCGCCCGCGCGGGAGTGCGGGGCCACGGCCGCGCGCCCGGCCGCCCCGGCTGCCGGGCGGCGCCCGCGAGGGGCGAGACTGGTGTCCATGAGTGAGTCCACCACCCCGTCCTCGACCGTCCTGCTGCGCCGCGGCGAGGTCCACAGTCCCGCCGACCCCTTCGCGACGGCCATGGTCGTCGAACGCGGCCAGGTCGCCTGGGTCGGCTCGGAGGGCGCCGCGGACGCCTTCGCGGACGGGGTCGACGAGGTGATCGACCTGGACGGCGCGCTCGTCACCCCGGCGTTCACCGACGCACACGTGCACACCACCGCCACCGGCCTCGCCCTCACCGGGCTCGACCTGTCCGGTGCCCCCACCCGCGAGGCGGCCCTCGCCCTCGTACAGGACTTCGCCGCCGCCCGCCCGGACGACCGCGTGCTTCTCGGCCACGGCTGGGACGCCGCGCGCTGGCCCGACGGGCGGCCGCCGACGCGCGCCGAACTGGACGCCGCGACCGGTGGCCGTCCCCTCTATCTCAGCCGGATCGACGTCCACTCGGCCGTCGTCACCACCGCCCTGCTCGACCTGGCGCCCGGTGACCTCGCCCGCGGGGACGGCCCGCTCACCGGCGACGCCCACCACGCCGTACGCGCCGCCGCCCTCGGGGCCGTCACCCCGGCCCAGCGCACCGGGGCCCAGCGCGCCGCCCTCGCGCACGCCGCCTCGCTCGGCATCGGAACCGTTCACGAATGCGCAGGCCCGGACATCTCCTCCGAGGACGATCTCACCGGCCTGCTGCGCCTGTCCGCCGAGGAGCCCGGGCCGCGGGTGATCGGCTACTGGGCCGAACAGGACGTCGACAAGGCGCGGGAACTGGGCGCCGTCGGGGCCGCCGGGGACCTCTTCGTCGACGGCTCCCTCGGCTCCCACACCGCCTGCCTGCACCAGCCCTACGCCGACGCCGGCCACACCGGCACCGCCCACCTGGACGCCGCCGCCGTCGCCGCACACGTCGTCGCCTGTACCGAGGCGGGCCTCCAGGCGGGCTTCCACGCCATCGGTGACGCCGCCGTGAGTGCCGTCGTGGAGGGAGTGCGCGCCGCCGCCGACAAGATCGGCCTCGCTCGGGTCCGCGCCGCCCGCCACCGGATCGAGCACGCCGAGATGCTCACGCCCGAGACGGTCGCGGCCTTCGCCGAGCTGGGCCTGACCGCCTCCGTCCAGCCCGCCTTCGACGCGCTCTGGGGCGGCGAGGACGGCATGTACGCTCAGCGCCTGGGCGCCGAGCGGGCCCGCACGCTCAATCCCTTCGCCGCCCTGCTGCGCGCCGGCGTGCCGCTCGCCTTCGGCTCCGACAGCCCCGTCACGCCCCTCGATCCGTGGGGCACCGTCCGGGCCGCCGCCTTCCACCGCACCCCTGAGTACCGGGTCTCCGTCCGCGCCGCGTTCACGGCGCACACCCGCGGCGGCTGGCGGGCGATCGGCCGCGACGACGCGGGTGTCCTGGTGCCGGGCGTGCCCGCGGACTACGCCGTGTGGCGTACCGGCGAACTCGTGGTCCAGGCCCCGGACGACCGGGTGGCCCGCTGGTCGACCGACCCGCGCTCCGGCACCCCCGGCCTGCCCGATCTCACCCCCGGCCGGGACCTGCCCGTCTGCCTGCGAACGGTGGTGGGCGGCCGGACCGTCTTCGTACGGCCGGGCGAGTGATCTCGACGGCCGACGGGGCGATGATCTTCGCGCGGCCCCGACCTGCGTCTCCTCCGCGCTGACCTGCGCTTTGACATCAAAGGTGCAGGTGGAACGACTGTTGACAGGCGACGGCGGGGGGCCGGTAGGTTCGGCCGAGTCCACCACCGGACGCCCGACCGGGGAATCTTCCGCAGACGCGTCGCGGCGCAGCTGAGTCAGGGACGGTGTGCCGCACCGGGGCACCGCCACTGGGAGCCAGGCTCAGTGCCCGCACCGCGACGAGGGAACGTTCCGGCCGGTCGGGAGGTGTGACCCGGGTGGGGCCCGGGCGCTCAGTAGACAACGGCCTAGGTCGACCCGCAGCCGGCGGGTCCCGGGCCGGCCCGAAGGGCGCCGGGCCCCCATCCGTCGCACAAACGGCCTGAATCGGCCATCCCTACCCCGGTTCCGGGAAAACGACACCACCGTACGGCCGTCCTGTCACGTCGGCGCAGGCCGCGGCGATTATGGTGGTCCTCTGTGTACGGACACGAAGGGGCAGTGGTGAACGACGGCGACGGGACGCCCGCGGCTGCGGGGCGGGAGAGGCGGTTCGGCCCCCTGGGCACGGCCCTGGTGATCATCCCGACCTACAACGAGGCGGAGAACATCAAGGCGATCGTCACGCGTGTGCGCGAGGCGGTCCCAGAGGCCCACGTTCTCGTGGCCGACGACAACAGCCCCGACGGCACCGGCGAGCTCGCCGACGAACTGGCGGCGGGGGACGACCGCGTCCAGGTCATGCACCGCAAGGGCAAGGAAGGGCTGGGCGCCGCCTACCTCGCCGGCTTCCACTGGGGCCTGGAGCACGGCTACGACGTGCTGATCGAGATGGACGCCGACGGCTCCCACCAGCCCGAGGAACTGCCCCGCCTGCTGACCGCCCTCAAGGGCGCCGACCTCGTGCTGGGCTCCCGCTGGGTGCCCGGCGGCCGGGTGGTGAACTGGCCCAAGTCCCGCGAGATCATCTCGCGCGGCGGCAGCATGTACTCGCGGATCGCACTCGATCTTCCGCTGCGCGACATCACCGGCGGCTACCGCGCCTTCCGCCGCGAGACCCTGGAGGGGCTCGGCCTCGACGAGGTCGCCTCCCAGGGCTACTGCTTCCAGGTCGACCTCGCCCGCCGGGCGATCAAGGCCGGCTATCACGTCGTGGAGGTGCCAATCACGTTCGTCGAGCGGGAACTGGGCGACTCCAAGATGAGCCGCGACATCCTGGTGGAGGCCCTGTGGCGGGTCACCACGTGGGGCGTGGGGGAGAGGGTCGGCAAGGTGCTCGGCCGCGACAAGCAGCCCGGCACGGCCGCCGACGGGCAGACGGCTTCGAGCGAGAAGCGGACGGCCTCGGGCGACAAGTCGACAGATTCCCGTGACCAGTCGGGGGATTCCCGTGACGAGTCGGCGAAGGCGTCCGACGCCAAGGCCTGAGGGGCCCTCTTATGCCGCACTGAGCCGGGGCCAGGCACACTGGGAGTATGACGACTGGCGCCCAGACCCCCAGGTCCCCTGCCCGGCCTCCGCGCTCCCGGCTGCGCACGTTCCTGCCGCTGGGCGCCGCCGCCTGGCTCGTGCTGGAGATCTGGCTGCTGATCCTGGTCGCGGGGGCGTCCAGCGGTTTCGTGGTGTTCCTGCTCCTGGTCGCCGGTGTCGTCCTCGGCTCCCTGGTCATCAAGGCGGCCGGCCGCCGGGCCTTCCGGAACCTCACGGAGACTCTCAACCAGCAGCAGTCGACCATGCGGGCGGGCGTGCCGCCCGAGGCCCGTCCGAACAGCGAGGGCAACGGCCTGATGATGCTGGGCGGGCTGCTCCTGATCCTGCCCGGCCTGATCTCGGACGCGCTCGGCCTGCTCATGCTGCTGCCCCCAGTGCAGAAGGGCGTCAGCCGCTACGCCCAGCGGACGGTGGAGCGCAAGCTCCGCGACGCCGGGCCCGGCACCCTGGGCGACGCCTTCCGCCAGGCCCGGATGCACCAGCCGGACGGCAAGGTCGTCCAGGGCGAGGTCATACGGGACGACCCGGACGACACGCCGCAGGACCCGCGCCCTCCGCTGACGCGCTGAGCCCGCGCTCCGGGCTCGGCACGCCAAAACCGCGGGTGCCGTACATGAAGCTCATGTACGGCACCCGCGGTTTTTGTTCGGTTGTGTCGCCTACGGTTTCCCGCTACGCACTCTTGCGGCTGTCTCGCGGATGCACCGCGATGTTCATCGCGCCGGAGCGCAGAACGGCCAGCCGCTCCTCGAGGACCTCTTCGAGTTCCTCGCGGGTGCGTCGCTCCATCAGCATGTCCCAGTGCGTACGCGCGGGCTTGGCCTTCTTCTCCTCAGGGCCGTCGCCGTCAACCAGGAGTGCCTGGGCCCCGCAGACCTTGCACTCCCACTCCGGCGGGATCTCCGCCTCGACCGAGAAGGGCATCTCGAATCGATGCCCCTTCTCGCATGCGTACTCCACGGCCTGGCGCGGGGCCAGGTCGATGCCGCGGTCCGTCTCGTAGCTGGTCACCACGAGGCGCGTGCCGCGAAGAGCTCGCTCACTCATGAATCGTGCCTCCCGGGCTTGTCGCCCACAGGACAGGTGTCGCTGTCGTCGTCATCCGGTCAACGTCCGGGCGGCGGTAAAGATTCCCGTCCCGACTCCCGATCCGGGCCCTGCGTCGCCGTCGCAGCCGCAGCCTTGCAACCAGTGCAGTACCCGCCGACGTCCGGTTTGTCACCTCTGCTGGCAGATGTGACATAGCGATTCGGCACCTTTGACGCGCAGTAACGGTACGCCTGGCAGGCCAAACGCGTACACTACAGCCCTTTCGCGCCGAGTGCTAAATCCTTTCGGGTACCGGGTTGCCCGCGTCGCCGATCGCCCGCCGGACCGGGACCCGCGCGAGCAGCACGAACCCGATGACGAAGAAGGCCACCAGCGAGATGATCGCGTCCCGGTAGCTCCCGGTCAGCTGGTAGGTCAGCCCGAAGAGCAGCGGCCCGAGCCAGCTCATCCCGCGGTCGCTCAGCTCGTACGCCGAGAAGTACTCGGCCTCCTTGCCCGGCGGTACCAGGTGGGAGAACAGGGAGCGGGACAGCGCCTGGCTGCCGCCCAGGACGAGTCCGATCCCGGCGGCCAGCACGAAGAACCACACCGGCGCCCCGGCCGGCAGGAAGTACCCGGCCGCGAGGGTCACCGTCCAGGCGACCAGCGACCCGAGGATCGTGCGTTTGGCGCCGTACCTCCGGGCGAGTCGGCCCAGGCCCAGCGCGCCCGCCACCGCCAGCACCTGGACCAGCAGCACCGCCACGATGAGCGTGGACTGTCCGAGGTCCAGTTCCTCGGAGCCGTAGACCGAGGCCTGGGAGATCACCGTCTGGATGCCGTCGTTGTAGACCAGGTACGCCAGCAGGAAGGCCAGCGTCAGCGGGCGGCGGCGCATGTCGCGGACGGTCGCCGCGAGCTGCCGGAACCCGGGCAGCGCGGCCTCCCGGGCCACCGCGCGCCGGTCGCGCAGCCGCCGGAGCGGAATGAGCGCGAAGGCGCCCCACCACAGTCCCGCCGACGCCAGACAGATGCGGACCGCCGCGCTCTCGCTCAGTCCGAAGGAATCGTGGCCGGTGTAGAGGACCAGATTGACGACCAGGACCAGGGAGCCGGCCGCGTAGCCGAAGGCCCAGCCGCGGGAGGAGACCGCGTCGCGCTCCTCGGGCGGGGCGATCTGGGGCAGATAGGAGTTGTAGAGCATCATCGCGACCGACTGCGCCGCGTTGGCGACGACCAGGAGCAGACCGCCCAGCAGATAGCGGTCGCCGCCGAGGAAGAACATGCCGGTCGTCGCCGCGGCGCCGGTGTAGGCGGCGGCGGCCAGCAGCGGTTTCTTGCGTCCCGAGCGGTCGGCCGCCGCGCCCACCAGGGGCATCACCAGCACCGCCACGATCACCGACAGCGACACCGAGTACGCGAAGAACGACCCGGCGCGCACCGGTATGCCCAGCGGGTGGACGTACCCGTCCGCGTCCGCCGCCGACTCCGCGACCGAGGTGAGATAGGGCCCCAGGAAAACGGTGAGCACGCTCGTCGAGTAGACGGAGCACGCCCAGTCGTAGAAGTACCAGCCACGCTGCTCGCGTCGCCGTTCGGCGGCCGGGTCGGCCCCGTCCGCCGCATCCGACCGCAGGGTGTCGGTGCCCACCGTGCCCTCGCCTCCCCGTGAACGCGCACCGTCCCCGGGATGCGGCCGGGTCTCATCCCCAGGCGCCGCGGTCCTCCATGACCTTGCGCAGTGTGTCGATGTGATCGGTCATGATGCCATCCACTCCCAGGTCCAGAAGCCGGTGCATGCGGTCCGGATCGTTCACCGTCCAGACGTGCACCTGCAGCCCGCGCGCGTGTGCGGCCCGCAGGAAGCGGAGATCCACCACCGGGATGCCCGACTGCGTCTCGGGAACCTGCGCGGCCACCGCCGAGCGGCGCGGCGTGACCGGCACGCCCCAGGAGCGCAGCCGCAGACCGAGGACGCCTCGGGTCCCGTACGAGGTGGCCAGGCGCGGACCGGCCAGCCGCTGGGCGCGGACCACGCGCGCCTCGGAGAACGAGCCGACGCAGACCCGGTCCCAGGCGTCGTGCCGGCCGATCAGCTCCAGGAGCGGCTCCAGCGCGGGCTCCGCCTTCACGTCGATGTTCCAGCGCACCCCCGGGAAGGTCTCCAGGAGCTCCTCGAAGAGCGGCACCGGTTCCTCGCCCGCCACGCGCGCGTGGCGCACGTTCTCCCACGGCAGGTCGGCGATCCGCCCGGCCCCGTCCGTCACCCGGTCCAGCGTCGCGTCGTGGAAGGCGACGAGCTTCCCGTCGCGCGTGGCGTGCACGTCGGTCTCGATGTACCGGTAGCCCGCCTCCACCGCGCGGCGGAACTGCCGCAGCGTGTTCTCCAGGCCGTTCGCCGCCCCGCCCCGGTGGGCGAAGGCGATGGGTCCCGGATGGTCGAGATAGGGGTGGCGTATCGGGGTGGTCACCGACGCAGTATCGCGCGCCGGGGTTGACCGGCGGCAACCACCGTGCTGCCGTCCGGCGCCGGCGGCACGGCGAACACGCGCAGGAACACCTGGGCGAGCGGGCCGATCGACACGGCGTAGAGCAGGGTGCCGAGGCCCACCGTGCCGCCGAGCGCGAAGCCCGTCACCACGACCGTGATCTCGACGGCAGTCCGCACCAGACGCACCGAGAGCCCCGTGCACCGGTTCAGCCCCGTCATCAGGCCGTCCCGAGGGCCGGGGCCGAAGCGCGCGGCGATGTACAGCCCGGTCGCCGCGCCGTTCAGGACGATGCCCGCCACCATCGCGGCGATCCGCAGCGTCCAGCCGTGGGCGTCCGGCACGACGCCCAGGGTGGCGTCCATCGCGGCGCCGATCACGAGGACGTTGGAGACCGTGCCGAGGCCAGGCCGCTGGCGCAGCGGGATCCACAGCAGCAGGACCACCGCGCCCACGACGGTCAGCACCACGCCCATCGACAGCCCGGTGTGCTCCGCGAGGCCCTGGTGCAGCACGTTCCACGGTTCGAGGCCGAGCCCGGACCTGACCAGCAGCGCCGAACTCGCTCCGTACAGGACGAGACCGCCGTAGAGCTGGGTCAGCCGCCGCGCGAGTCGCCCGGACTGCCCGGACCGCCTGGACTGCCGCAACTGCCTGGACTGCCGCAACTGCCTGGACTGCCGCAACTGCCTGGACTGCCTGGACAAGAAGTGCCCCCTGGGGTGGTGGTAGTGGACTGCCACATGACACCCTGTGGCTTGAGAAGAAGAGTCAACCATGGCCAATTCGGGGAAGGTGGACTGATTTTCATGGCGCAGTGGACCTCGGCCGTGGGAGCGGGGCAGCTCGCGCGGCTGCTCGGCTCCCAGCAGGACCGCCCGGCCGGGCCCGGCACGCGCCGTCCACCGGCCTACCGCGCGCTCGCCGACGGCATCCGGCTGCTCGTGCTGGAGGGCCGCGTCCCGGTCGCCGCCCGGCTGCCCGCCGAACGCGAACTGGCCCTCGCCCTGACCGTCAGCCGCACCACCGTCGCCGCCGCCTACGAGGCGCTGCGTGCCGAGGGTTTCCTGGAGTCCCGGCGGGGGGCGGGCAGCTGGACCGCGGTTCCGGCCGGGAACCCGCTGCCGGCGCGCGGACTCGAGCCGCTGCCCCCCGAGGCGCTCGGCTCGGTGATCGACCTGGGCTGCGCGGCGCTGCCCGCACCCGAGCCCTGGCTCACCCGCGCGGTGCAGGGCGCCCTTGAGGAGCTGCCGCCGTACGCACACACCCACGGCGACTACCCGGCCGGACTGCCCGCGCTGCGGGCGATGATCGCCGAGCGCTACACCGCTCGGGGCATCCCCACCATGCCCGAGCAGATCATGGTGACCACGGGGGCGATGGGTGCCATCGACGCCATCTGCCACCTCTTCGGCGGGCGGGGCGAGCGCATCGCCGTGGAGTCCCCGTCCTACGCCAACATCCTCCAGCTGATGCGCGAGGCCGGGGCCCGGCTGGTGCCCGTCGCGATGGCCGAGGGCCTCACCGGCTGGGACGTGGACCGCTGGCGCCAGGTGCTGCGCGACGCCGCGCCCCGCATCGCCTACGTCGTCGCCGACTTCCACAACCCCACCGGCGCGCTCGCCGACGACGACCAGCGGCGGCGGCTGGTCGACGCGGCCCGCTCGGCGGGGACGGTGCTCGTCGCCGACGAGACGATGAGCGAGCTGTGGCTGGACGACGACGTCGAGATGCCGCGTCCCGTGTGCGCCTTCGACCCGGCCGGTTCCACCGTGATCACCGTCGGCTCCGCGAGCAAGGCCTTCTGGGCCGGGATGCGCATCGGCTGGGTCCGTGCCGCGCCCGACGTGATCCGCAGCCTGGTCGCCGCGCGGGCCTACGCCGACCTGGGCACACCGGTGCTGGAGCAGCTCGCCGTGAACTGGCTGTTCAGCACCGGCGGCTGGGAGCAGGCCGTGACGGTGCGCCGCGAGCAGGCCCGGCAGAACCGGGACGAGCTGGTGGCGGCGGTGCGCCGGGAGCTGCCCGACTGGGAGTTCGAGGTGCCCCGCGGTGGGCTCACCCTCTGGGTGCGCACGGGGGGCCTGTCGGGATCCCGGCTCGCCGAGGCGGGGGAACGGGTGGGCGTCCGCGTCCCGTCCGGGCCGCGCTTCGGGGTCGACGGTGCCTTCGAGGGGTACGTCCGGCTGCCGTTCACGGTCGGCGGCGCGGTGGCCGAGGAGGCGGCGGTACGCCTGGCCGCGGCGGCCCGGCTGGTGGAAAGCGGCGGCGTCGGCGGCGGTGGCGAGGCACCGCGGACGTTCGTGGCCTGAGGCCTGTCCGGCAGGGGCGTCGGGGGCCTTCGCCCGCGAAGTCCCGGTGGGCGGAGAGCCCCTGTCCGTTCGCCCGCCCGCCCGTGCCGGAGACGGTGGCGATGTGCCGAGTCGGCAACGGCCGGCGATGCGGCGGGCATGCGCGCCGCACCTGCCTTGGCGTGCCTGTCCGGGACGCCGTGGCCGCCGGTCCGCGAGGCGGGTGGACGCGCACGGGCGGGTCGCACCTGTGACCGTCGTGCGCCCCGGTGAAGGCGCTGTGGCCGCCGGGCCCCGCGGGGTCGCCGGGAGGGACGCGGGCGGGCGGTGGAGAGGCGGCGGGGCCGGGACGGGCGGTGGGGTGCGTCGTCCCGGCCGGGGCGTCAGGAGGTCTCCGCCGCGACCGCGTCGGCGGGAACCGTCTCAGCGGGCGCGTGCTCGGCCGGCGTCCCGGCCGTCGCCTTCTCCGCCGTCACCGGGGTCGGCTCCGCGTCCGTCGCGGTCGCCCCCGGCTCGCTCACCACCACGTGGACCGGGGCGTCCTTCTTCTCCATGGAGACGGTCTTCACCTTCGCCTCGGCCTCCGCTTCCACCTCTGCCTCGGCCTCCGGGGGCAGAGGTGCCTGCTCCCCGTCCGCCGGTGTCGTGCGCGGGGGGAGCAGGTCGAGCACCGCCTGCCGGTGGGCCTCGCTCGTCGCGTCGTCGTACGGGTCCGGGGTGGCCGGTACCTGGAGGCGGTGCACCGGGCCGGTGCCCAGGCGGGCGTATCCCCGGCCGGGCGGGACCTGGTCGAGCGGAGTGGTGTGCGGGGGAGCGCCCAGCGCGTTCGCCAGCTCGTCCGCGGTGGCCGGGCCGAGCACGACACGCGCGCGTGTGTGCTGCCGTACGGCGTCGGTGAGGCCGTCCAGGGCGTCGAGCTGGTCGGCGACGACCACCGTCACGTTCGCCGCCCGGCCGTGCCGCAGGGGGACCTGGAGCAGGGTCTGCGGGTCGCGGCGCCCGCCCGTGTCGGCGAGGTGCGTGAACGCGGTCGGACGGTCCAGGAAGACCCACAGCGGCCGCCGGGTGTCCTCCGGTGCCGCCAGGCCCTGCTGACGGGCCCGGTTCACGGCGATCAGCCGCCGCTCCGTCTCCGCGGCGGCCCACTCCAGGCTGGTCAGCGCGCCGGTGAGCCCGCACTCCACGGCCAGGACGCCGTCCCGGCCGACCAGGCAGGCGTACTCGCCGGTGCCGCCGCCGTCCACGATCAGCAGGTCGCCGTGGTGCAGCGCCTGGAGGGCGACCGAGCGCAGCAGGGTGGACGTGCCGGTGCCGGGCTGCCCCAGGACCAGCAGGTGGGGCTCGGTCGAGCGGATGCCGGTGCGCCAGACGACCGGCGGTACGTCCCGCTGCTCCACGCCGTGGGTGAGCGGGAGCGTGCGCTGGACGCGTGTCGGGTCGGTGAAGCCGAGGACGGTCTCGCCGGGCGCCGTCACGAAACGCTGGGCGGCGATGTCGGTGGGGAGCGCCGCGAGCACGTCGACGGAGAGGTGGTTGGCCTCCTCGTCCCAGGTGAAGCGGTACTCCCGGCCCCGGCCGGACTTCGCGGTGAGCAGGTGCTCGATCCGCGCCCGGGACTCCGCCTCCCCGTCGGTGAAGTAGGCGGGGTAGCGGATCACCAGATGGGCGACGCGCCCGTCCTCGTCGAACTCGTGGGCCGGGAACGCCTTCTCCCACCCGCCGCCGTGGGCGTACAGGGGGTCGGGGTCCTCCGCGATCGAGAAGTACGGGACCAGCGCCTCGTAGAGCGACTGCAGACGCCTGGTCCGGGTGTCGTCGGCGCCCTCGGGTGCCGCCGGGGTGCGTTCCCTGCCCTGCCAGGCTGCCGCCGCCATCAGGACGATGACGGCGAGCAGCGGGCCGTACGGCACGAGCGCCACGACCAGGACCACCGAGGCCACCAGGAACAGCAGCGCGCCGCGCCGGTCCTTGGGGGTCTCGGTCCATCTGCGCCGCGCGGCCGCGGCCAGTCGGCGCAGACCGCGGGCGATGGTGATCAGCGGCTGGAGGACGTCGGTGGCGCTGTCGGCCGCCGTCCGGGCCAGCTCCCGGCTCCGGGCGAGCTGTGCGCCGCCGTTGCTCAGAATGCGGGGGAGGGGCCGCCGGGCCACTGCTGCCTCCTGGAGGTGCGTACGTGCGGATGTCGGGCGGGGGAACGGGTCGTCAGAACTTGATGCCGCCGAGGAGCCCCGCCAGGCTCTCGCCGCCCGCCTTGATGCTCGGGGCGATGGCCGTACTCGCGAGATAGAACCCGAACAGTACGGCGACCAGTGCGTGCGAGGCCTTGAGGCCGTCCTTGCGGAAGAAGATGAAGACGACGATGCCGAGCAGGACCACGCCTGAGATCGAGAGGATCATGTGAGTTCTCCTGGTTCACGGGGACAGTCACCATGAGTACTTCCAGGCTCACAGCATGTATCCATACGATAAAAGGTGCAAATGGGGGAAATTCGACCGAATTACCTCAAGTGGCGGAGCGGTCCTTGGGCCGCTCGGGTGCGCCGCGAGCCAGTACCCTGGCGATTTGCCGAATGTTCGCAGTGAGAGGTGGTCCGGCCGATGAGTGAAGCCCCCGACCCCGAGGTCGTGGAGCTGGCGACCAAGATCTTCGATCTGGCCCGGCAGGGGCGGACCGAGGAGCTGGTGGCGTACGTGGACGCCGGTGTCCCGGCCGATCTCACCAACGACCGCGGCGACTCACTCGTCATGCTCGCCGCCTACCACGGCCACGCCGACGCGGTGCGTGCGCTGCTGACCCGCGGCGCCGACGCCGACCGTGTCAACGACCGGGGTCAGACGCCGCTCGCCGGAGCCGCCTTCAAGGGTGAGATCGACGTGACCAAGGCGCTGCTGGAAGCGGGCGCGGACCCGGCGGCGGGCACCCCGTCGGCCGTCGACACGGCCCGGATGTTCGCCCGGACGGACCTGCTGGAGCTGTTCGGCGCCCGGTGACAGGGCGGTGGAGAGGGTCCTGTCCGGACCTGCTCCACATTTTCTGACCAGGGAAAACACTGAAAACGGGGGAGGCGGTACAGGGCCGCCGAAATTTCGGTCGCGGCAGATGTGACCGCCGGGCCATCATGACGACGTGGTTCACGGACGTGATGGCTGGGCAGGTGTTGCCGCACCGCGCGGGCCGTGACTCGGCCCGCAAGGGCCACCGACGAGAGGCAGAGGAACATGGTCTTCAGCAAGCAAGAGACGGCGGGCGCTCCGACGTGTTGGCGCACGGCCAGGTAACGCGTGCTCCCCGGTTGCGTCGACGCTTGATGTGAGGCTGTTTCCCATGTTCGATCCGGTCATAGCGCCCAGCGGTACGCTGCTCGGCCTGCTTCAGCGGGGTCGCGGCGACGGCACGCTGCACGCGCTCACCGCTCCGCGCGCCGAAGCGCTCGCGGCGCTGAACCACTGTGTGCTCCACGACCCCCGCCACGACTGGCAGGTCGAGAACCGCTCCCTCTACTACGCCCGCCTCTACCTCGACCTGAACGGCGAGCTGGACGCGATCGAGGCCCATCTCTTCGACCCCGAGGACGTCCTGGACGCCGACGAGTCGCGCACCGGGCTGGCCCTCGCCGTCCTCGGCCACCTCGCCTCCTACGGCAGGCTGGACGCGCTCCAGCTGCTGCGCCGGTACGCCGCCCACGGCGTCAACTGGGCGTGGGCCCTGGACGAGCTGGCGCTGCGCGACGACGACGCGGGACTGCGCGCCCTCGCCGCGCCCGTCCTGGCCCGCTTCCCGCGCGACGCCGAGGGCGAGGCCGAGCTGGCCGCCGCGGTACGGGACGCCTTCGAGCCCCGGCCCTGGCGCCTGTGGGCCGACGACCCCCGCGAATCGATCGCCACGCGCGTGCGTGCCGCCCAGGAGACGGGCTGCTTCGACCGCTGGCAGCGCCAGATGGACTCCTCCGGGCCGCGCCCCGGCTGGAGCGTGCGAGCCGTCTTCGAGTGGGCCGAGCAGGGAGTCGAGCGCGGCACCCCGCTCCATGTGCCGGCCGCCCGCTGCCTCACGGCCGTCGCCGGGCCCGAGGACCGGCCCGAGATCGTCGAGGCCGCGCGGTCGGGCACCGAGGGCGCCCGCTGCACCGCCCTGCGCTATCTCGCCGACAGCAACGACCCGGACGTCCTCGACCTGATCGACGGCGCCGTGGCGACGGGGTCGACACCCGTCGTGGAGGCCGCCGTCGCCGCGTACGAGCGCATGCGCAGCCTGGCCGCCGTCGACCGCGCCCGCGGCTGGGTGCACCGGCCCGACGCCCTGGGAGCCGCCGCCGGACGGGTGCTGGCCTGCCGGGGCGCCGCCCAGGACCGCGATCTCGTGCTCGCCGCGCTGCGGGAGGCGGTACGCGGAGAAGGCCCCGACGCGCCGACCCTGTGGACCCTCGTCGACGGCACCGGGCGGCTCGGCATCGCCTGCGCCGCGCCCGTACTGCGCCACATCTACCGCGAAACCGCCTCCTCCCACCTGCGCGGCCGGGCCGCCCGCGCGCTGGCCGCCACGGATCCGTCCTTCGCGGCGGGCTTCGCCATCGAGTGCCTGTGGGACTGCGAGGAGACCACCCGCGAACTCGCCGCCCGCCACGCCGAGACCGGCGACAACCGCGTCGTCGAACGGCTGCGCAGGCTTGCCACCGACCCGGCCGAGGAGGACGAGGTCCAGACGGCGGTACGCAGCCGCTTCGGACCGGACGCGCCCACCGTGTGAGAGCCCCGGCACCGGCGCGGCGGAGAGCCGCGCCGGCCGCGCGGCCCGAGCCCGGGGCCGGGGCCGCGCCGGGTGAACGGCGGGTGGCCCGTGGCTCAGCCGGGCGTGGCCGTGGTCCGGCCCGCCGGGTGGGCGGGGCAACGCTCACGGGACGTTCCTCGGCCGGAAAGATCGACGTTGACGCGAGCACGTCCAGTCCGGCGACAACACCGGTATGCGTGTCGTCATCGTGACCGAATCCTTTCCCCCCGATGTCAACGGCGTCGCCCACTGCGCGCTCCAGACCGCCCGGCACCTCGTGGACCGCGGTCACGACTGCGTCGTCGTCGCGCCGGCCACCTCCGCCGCCGCCGAGGCGGACGCGCAGGCTCCGTGCCGCGTCGTCCGCATCCCCTCCCTCCCGCTCCCCGGCTACCCGCAGGTCCGCGTCGCTCTGCCCAGCCGGCGGGTCGCCGCCGCGATCGCCGAGCACCGCGCGGACCTGGTCCACCTGGCGGGGCCCTTCGTCCTCGGCGTCCGGGGCATGGCCGCCGCCGCCCGGCTCGGCGTCCCGGCCGTGGCCGTCTACCAGACCGACCTCGCCGGCTACGCCCGTACGTACATGGGGGCGGGCGAGGCGGCCGCCTGGCGGCGCATCCGCTCCGTGCACGCCGCCGCCGACCTCACCCTCGCCCCGTCCAGCGCGGCCCTGCGCGACCTCGAGGCGCACGGCGTGCCGCGGGTGGGGCTGTGGCCGCGCGGAGTGGACACCGACCGTTTCCGGCCCGACCGGCGGGACACGGCGCTGCGTCGCGCACTCGCCCCGAACGGCGAACCGATCGTCGGCTACGTCGGCCGCCTCGCTCCCGAGAAGCAGGTGGAGCTGCTGTCCGGTGCCTGCGCCCTGGACGGCGTGCGCGTCGTGGTCGTCGGCGACGGACCCAGCCGCCTAGGGCTGGAGCAGACGCTGCCGCGCGCCGTCTTCCTCGGCCGCCGGACCAGCGACGAACTCGCCCGGATCTTCGCCTCACTGGACGTCTTCGTCCACACCGGCCCCTTCGAGACGTTCTGCCAGACCGTGCAGGAGGCCATGGCGAGCGGTGTGCCCGTCGTCGCGCCGGCGGCGGGCGGACCGCTGGACCTCGTGGCCCACGGGCGCACCGGACTGCTCGTGCCGCCGCGCGACGCCGCCGCCGTGCGGGACGCCGTGTGGTCCCTGTCCGCGGACCCCGGACTGCGGGGCGCCTACGGTGCCGCCGGGAGGACCACGGTGGAGGGACGGACCTGGGCGGCCGTCGGCGACCGGCTGATCGGCACTACACCGACGTGCTCGCCGCCCGGGAGGCGGTGCTGGCGGCATGAGCGCGCTGCGGATCGTCCGGCTCGCCAACTTCGTCACCCCCGCGTCCGGTGGCCTGCGCACCGCGCTGCGCGAGCTGGGCAAGGGGTACCGCGCGGCCGGACACGAACCCGTACTCGTCGTTCCCGGCCGGCACGCGGACGACCGGGAGACCGAACAGGGCCGGGTGATCACGCTCCCGGGGCCGCCGCTGCCGGGCACCGGCGGATACCGCGTCCTGACCGACCGGAGGCGCCTGGCCGCCCTGCTGGAGGAGCTGGCCCCCGACCGCCTGGAGGTGTCCGACCGCACCACTCTGCGGTGGACCGGCAGGTGGGCCCGGCGCGCCCGGGTCCCCGCCGTGATGGTCTCCCACGAGACCACCGACGGCGTACTGCGCACCTGGGGCCTGCCCGAAGGCGCGGCCCGACGCTCCGCCGACGCCCTCAACGTCCGGACGGCGCACGCCTACGCGCGCGTGGTGTGCACCACGGAGTTCGCCGAACGGGAGTTCGTCCGCATCGGGGCCCGCAACGTCGTACGGGCGCCGCTCGGCGTCGACCTCACCGGACGGCACCCGAGGCTGCGCGACCCGGGGACGAGGGCCCGGTACGCGCGCGGGGACGAGACGCTGCTGGTGATGTGCTCCCGGCTGTCCGTGGAGAAGCGGCCCGGTACGGCACTCGACGCGCTGGCGGAGCTCCGGCGGCGCGGCGGACGGGCGGTACTGGTGGTGGCCGGGGACGGGCCGCTGCGCCCGCGACTCGAACAGCGGGCGCGGTCCCGGGGGCTGCCGGTGACCTTCCTCGGCCACGTCGCCGACCCCGGTCTGCTCGGTGCCCTCCAGGCATCCGCCGACGTGTGTCTGGCCCCTGGTCCCGCCGAGACCTTCGGGCTCGCCGCGCTGGAGGCGATGGCGTGCGGCACGCCCGTGGCGGCGAGCGCGTCCTCGGCGCTGCCGGAGGTGATCGGCGCCGCCGGTGCCGTCGCCGCCGACCGCGGGGACGCCGATCGCGGGGAGGCCTTCGCGGACGCCGTGGAGCTGCTCCTGGCGCGCCGGGAGCGGGACCGTCGGGGGGCGGCACGCGCGCGGGCCGAGTGCTTCGGCTGGAACACGGCCGTCGAGGCGTTCCTGGCCGCGCACGAGGCGACCCGCCCGACGCGTCCCGCGCTGCCGGAGGCAGCGCCGTGAGACCCGCCCGCTCCGCGGGCCTCGGGGACCCGGCCGGCGCCGGGTGGCCGGGCGGCGCCCGCCGTCGACGGAGCGGCCCCGGCCGGTGTGACCCGGCCGTGGCCGCAGACCGTCCCCCGAGCCATGTCGTGGCAAGCGGGGATCACGCCACCCGGTACTGCTCGTCACGGGCGTCGGTGAGGAACATCTGTCCTGGGGCGTGGGTGAGTGCGAAGGGCGGCCGCGAGGCCATGACCGCCGCCTGCGGAGTCACGCCGCAGGCCCAGAACACCGGGATGTCGTCCGGCTCGAGGTCCACCGCCTCGCCGAAGTCGGGCTGGTCCAGGTCGTCGATGCCGAGCGCCGACGGGTCCCCGCAGTGCACGGGGCTGCCGTGCACCGCCGGGAGCAGGCTGCTCTCGTGGATCGCCGCCGACAGGTGCGCGGGCGGCACCGGACGCATCGAGACCACCATCGGCCCGCGCAGTCGCCCGGCCGGACGGCACGCGCGCGAGGTGACGTACATCGGGACGTTGCGGCCCTGCTCGACGTGGCGGATCGGGACACCGGCCGAGGCCAGCGCCCACTCGAAGGTGAAACTGCACCCGATCAGGAACGTCACCAGGTCGTCCCGCCAGTGCTCCAGCACGTCCGTCGGCTCGTCCACCAGCTCGCCGTCCCGCCACACCCGGTAGCGCGGCAGATCGGTGCGCAGGTCGGCGCCGTCGGCGAGCACGGTGGTCCAGGACCCGGCGTCGGTGACGTCGAGCACCGGGCAGGGCTGCGGGTTGCGGGTGCAGAACAGCAGCATGTCGTAGGCCCAGTCGGCGGGCACCGAGATCAGGTTGGCCTGGGTGTGGCCGGCGGCGACCCCGGCCGTGGGGCCGCTCAGCCCCTTCCGGAAGCGGGCGCGGGCCGTCTTCGGACTCCACGCGTGCGCGTGCTCGTCGACGAGGGCCAGTGGCCGGTCCCCGGTCGCGGAGTGTCGACGGTTCCTGCTCATGCCAGTTCCGTTCCGCGCGTCTCCGGCAGCCCCAGCAGGGCCAGCGCCGCGATGCCGTAGCCGATGGCGCCGAAGACCAGTGCGCCGCCCACGCCCCAGCTGTCGGCGAGGAAGCCGACCGTGGTGGGGAAGACGGCACCCACGGCGCGTCCGGTGTTGTACGTGAAGCCCTGGCCCGCGCCCCGCACCGCCGTCGGGTACAGCTCGCTCAGATACGAGCCGAACCCGCTGAAGATGGCCGACATGCAGAAGCCGAGGGGGAAACCCAGCACCAGGAGCAGGGTGTCGGCGCCGCTGGGGATGTTCGCGTACGCCAGGATGCAGACCGCCGACAGCAGTGCGAAGAGCCAGATGTTGCGCCTGCGGCCCAGCACGTCGGTGAGCACACCGCCGGTGAGGTAGCCGAGGAAGGCGCCCGAGATGAGGAACGTCAGGTAGCCGCCGGTGCCGACGACCGACAGGTCGCGCTCGTCCTTCAGATACGTCGGAACCCAGGTGGCGAGGGTGTAGTAGCCGCCCTGGACGCCGGTGGACAGCAGGCTCGCGAAGAGCGTGATGCGCAACAGCCCCGGTGAGGCCGCCGTGCCCGGTTTGAAGATCGCCGCGAACGAACCCTTGCCGGCTCCCTTCTGCCGGACCTCGGCGGCCCGCGGCGCGTCCTGGACGCTGCGCCGCACCCACACCACGAGCAGGGCGGGCAGCGCACCCGTCCAGAACATGACACGCCAGGCCAGGTCGTCCCCGGCCAGCGAGAAGACCAGCGTGTACACGAGCACCGCGAGGGCCCACCCCACGGCCCAGGAGCTCTGGATCGCGCCCAGCGTGCGCCCGCGGTGCCTGGGGCTCGCGTACTCGGCGACCAGGATGGCGCCGACCGCCCACTCGCCGCCGAAGCCGAGGCCCTGGAGGGCGCGGAAGACGAGCAGCGTCTCGTAGTTGGGCGCGAAGCCGCAGGCCACCGTGAACACGGCGTAGGTGATCACGGTGAGCAGCAGCGCCCTGACCCGGCCGACGCGGTCCGCCAGCACACCCGCGAGCGCGCCGCCGATCGCCGAGACGACCAGCGTGACCGTGGTGAGCAGCCCGGTCTGGCCGCTGTCCAGACCGAAGTACGCGGCCAGCGCGACCATGGTCAGGGGCAGCGTGAAGTAGTCGTAGGAATCGAGGGCGTAGCCGCCGAACGCGCCGCCGAAGGCGCGGCGGCCCCGCGGGCCGAGGGCGCGCAGCCAGCCGAACGGGCCGTCTTCGGAGGGGCGTTCGGCCGTGCCGGCGGGGTGGGTGTCGGCGGGGACGGCCGGCGGGGAAGGGGGTGTGCTCATGGTGCACCTCGCAGGGGGAGGACGGAGAGTGCGGATCGAGCGGGGACTTGAAGGCACCGTAGGGGATCGTTCAACGATCCCTCAATACCCCTGTTGTTTCGTTCTGGTATCTGCGATTGAATTCCGGGCATGGCAGAGCAGTTGACGGGACTGGCCGACGACCGCGCCCTCCTCGGGCGCACCAGCACCGCCGAGCGGGTCTCGGACATCCTCAGGAGCCGGATAGCCGAGGGCTACTTCCCGCCCGGGACCCGCTTGTCGGAGGACAGCATCGGCGGCGCCCTGGGTGTCTCCCGCAACACCCTGCGCGAGTCGTTCCGCCTGCTCACGCACGAACGGCTGCTGGTCCACGAGCTGAACCGGGGCGTCTTCGTCCGGGTCCTCACCGTCGAGGACGTCGAGGACATCTACCGCACCCGCTCCCTGGTGGAGTGCGCCGTCGTCCGCGGCCTCGGCGAGCCGCCGTACCCGCTGGACGGGCTCGCCGAGGCCGTCGAGGACGGGCGGCGGTCGGCCCGCGAAGGTGACTGGAAAGGCGTGGGTACGGCCAACATCCACTTCCACCGGGAACTGGTGGCCCTTGCCGGCAGCGAACGCACCGACGAACTGATGCGCAGCGTCTTCGCCGAACTGCGCCTCGCCTTCCACGTCGTGGACGACCCCCGGCGCCTGCACGAGCCGTACATCGCCCGGAACGCGGAGATCCTCGCGGCCCTGGAGAGCGGCGAGCGGGAGACGGCGGCGCGACTGCTCGCGGTCTACCTGGAGAACTCGCTGGAGCGCGTCGTGGAGGTCTACCTGCGCCGGGTCGGGGACGAGGGGTAGCCGCGAGTCTTGGGCCCGGGCGGCACGGCAGTCGGCCACGGTGCCCGGGGCGGCCCATCTGCGTCGTTTGGGTCGATGTCAGACCGAGGACCTAGTCTGTGCACCGTGACTTCGCCTGCATCGACGGACAGCGTTCCGCCCCAGCTCAGCGCGGGGCCGCGCCCCGCACCGGGCCCGGCCGCCGACGAAGGGCTGGCGCGGCGGCTGCGCGCGCTCGCCTGCACGGCGCCGCTGCACGACCTCGACGCACGCAAGGCCAACCTCGCCGGTGAGTACTCGGTGTACGGCATGGCGGAGGTCGCCCTCGCCGCCATCGACCTCGTCACACTGAACATGGACTTCGACACGGGTGCCGACCACGACCAGATAGTGGCCAGGCTCATCCCGCGCGTCGCCGCCCAGGCCCCGCACCGCACCGCCGCCGAGCACGAACGGGTGGCCCGCTGGGTCCTGGAGAACCTGATCAACGTCGGCAGCGTCGACCGCGGCTTCCGCGCGGTGTACGGCACCTTCGGGCCCGACGGCACCTACGTCCGCCGCGACTACGACTTCAAACTGCTCGAAGAGGTCCCCGGCCCCGGCGGCACCGTCTACCTGCGCACCACCGACGAGGCGGTCAACGTCCTCGTCGGCGCCCTGGACACCGACGTCACCAGCGCCCAGATCGCCGCCGAGGTCAAGCTCGAGGTGCTGATCAGCCGCGGCCGTCTCGCCGACGCCCAGCTCGCCGCCGAGCAGGCCCGGTACCGGACCGTCCAGTACTCGGAGACGCTCCGCCGCGCCCTGGACGCCACCCGGCGCAACGTCCGCGCGGTCGACTGGCTCGGCGCCGTCCCCGACATGATCGCCGAGGCCCTGGACCACGTCGCCGACCGGTACCGGCACGAGAACGCGATCCTCACCAACATCCGCAAGGCCCGCGACGAGACCGAGGACGCCGAGCACAAGCGCCGCGCCGCCGAGCTGGTCGACATCGTCAAGGACTGCATCCGCCGCCACACCCAGCTCCAGTCCCGCCTCCTGGAGGCCGGCCCGCTCTTCCGCGCCGAACAGGACCGGCAGGCCTTCGCCACCCCCCTGACCACCTCCGGCCTCGACCTGTACGGCCATCTCGTCGCCCCCGTGCTGCCGTTGCCCGTGGAGCGGGCGCTGCGCGTCACCGACGCCTACTTCGCCCGCGGCACCGGCCTGCGCACGCCCGTCTCCGTCCGGGTCGGCGATCTCGTCGACATTCTCCTCACCCCGCCGGTGGAGCGGGAGCACCTGGGCGCCGAGATGCCCGAGCCCGACCTGATCGCCACCCCGGACGACAGCCGCTTCAGCGAGGAGCAGCTCGCCGCGGCCATGGAACTGCTCGACCTGCCGCACGACGCCCCGCGCCGGCTCTCGGGGCTGCTGGCCGACGCCCGCGCCCGCGACGCCGAACTGCCGTACCTCGTCGCGCTGCTGGCCGTCCACGCGGCCAGCCCGCCGGTCGGCACCGCCTACCGCCAGGGGGAGCCGAAGCTGCTGTTCGCCGTCGACGACGGCACCGAGCTGGACGACCCCGAGTTCGGCGGCGCCGACCTCATCGTCGGCACGGCACTGCTGGACGCGGCGGGAATGGCGGCGGACCGGACGGAGGCGGCATGACCGGCCCGCACCGCCCCGCCGACCGCCCCGGCCACCACCTCACCCACCACCGCGGCACAGCGCGACAGCACAGCGAGGAGCACCGACCGTGACCGAGTACGTCGACCGGAGCGAACCGGAGGCGGGTGCCGCGCCGGCCACGGCGGCCGTCACGCCCGCCGACGCCGCCGACGCGGCGCGGCTCGTCGCCTTCGGCCTCCAGCCCAAGCTGCTGCCCGCCCGCGACCAGGAGTACGCCGACCTGCTGCGCCGCTACCGCGAGGATCCGCCCTTCGCCCGGCTCACCGACGCCGTGGCGGCCGGCCTGGGGCTGATCGTCCTTGAGGTGTCCCCGCGCGCGGGGATGGCCGTGGCCGCCGCCGAGGACTCGGTGTTCGCCGTCCGCATGGGCGACTACGCGCGCCGGGCCGCCACCGACTCCGGCGACCGCTTCCTGCACGGCCTCGCCCACCTCGCCGTGGCCGCCATGGCCTACCCGCGCCCCGAGGACCTCGCCGACGACGGCTACATCGGCCGCGTCACGGTCAACGGCGTGGACGCCTTCGTCCGCCAGGCCTGCCGCAGACTCGAGGAGCGGGCCGAGCAGCAGGGCGAGAACACCGACCCGGCCACCGACGCCCCGGGCCTGGAGGCCGCCTGGCGGATCTGGGTCAGGCGCAGCGCGACCGGCGCCACCAAGGACGCGCGCAGACTCCCCGGCTCCACCACCGGCATCGTCGGCAAGGCCGCCGCGTTCCTCACCGAGTCCGGCTTCCTCCAGCGCACCGGCGACGACCACGGCGGCACCTACCGCACGACGGCCCGCTACCAGCTCCAGGTGCGCGACATGGCGGGCAGCGCCGCCCTGACCGAGCTGCTCGACCTGGGGGTCGTCCCGGTCACCGACGGCACGGCGACGCTGCTGCCCGCCGAGGAGACCGACGACCTGGAGCTGGTCGCCGACGCCGGCCTGCCCTTCCACTCCTCCTGACCCCGCCCGACCGCCCCGCCCGTCCCCGACGTCCGAAGACTTACGAGAGTCCGCCATGTACGAGCTGTCCCGGGTCCGCCTCTACTCCATCGGACCCGCCGGTGCGCGCTACGCCGACACCGTGCTTGACCTGCGCGGTGTGGGCGAGCCCGTGCCGGATCCCGCGCCCACGCAGGCGGAGTTCTTCGAGGAGGAGCCCGTCGGCCCGCCGCGCCGGCCCGCGCCCGCCGGTGTGCTCTTCCTGGAGAACGGCGGCGGCAAGTCCGTGCTCCTCAAGCTGATCTTCTCGGTGATGCTGCCGGGCCACCGCAACACCCTGGGCGGCGCCAGCTCCGGCGTGCTGCGCAAGTTCCTGCTCGCCGACGACTGCGGCCATGTGGCGCTGGAGTGGCAGCACGTGCAGACCGGCGAGTGCGTCGTCGTCGGCAAGGTCAGCGAGTGGCGCGGGCGGCAGGTCTCGGGCGACCCGCGGAAGTTCGCCGAGGCCTGGTACTCCTTCCGGCCAGGACCCGGACTGACCCTGGACAACCTGCCGGTCGCCGAGGCCACCGCCGTCCGCCCGTCCGTAGAGGGCGCCTCCGGCGCGCAGGGCAGGCGGCGCACCATGAAGGGCTTCCGGGACGCGCTCACCGAGGCCGGCAAGGCCTACCCGCACCTGGAGGTGCACTGGGAGGAGATCCACGACCGCTGGATCGAGCACCTCGGCGACCTCGGGCTCGACCCCGAACTCTTCCGCTACCAACGCGAGATGAACGCGGACGAGGGCGAGGCCGCCGGCCTCTTCGCGGTCAAGAAGGACTCCGACTTCACCGACCTGCTGCTGCGGGCCGTCACCGACACCCGCGACACCGACGGCCTCGCCGACCTGGTCGGCGGCTTCGGCAACAAGCTGGGCCGGCGCGCCGAGCTGATCGCCGAACGGGACTTCACCGCCGGATCCGTCGACCTCCTGGGCCGGATCGTCGAGGCCGCCGAGGCGCGCACCCGCGCGCGAGACATCCACACCGCCGCCGAACGCCGCACCAGGAACCTGGCCCGGCGGCTCACCGCGCGCGGCGCCCAGGAGCGGGTGCGGGCCTCGGACCTCGCCCAGCGCGTCACGGCCGCCGCGTACGCCGTCACGCACGCCGAGTCCGCCCGGGACCGCAGTGCCCTCATCGCCGCCGAACTCGCCTACCGGCACGCCTCGCTGGCCCTGACCGGCGCCGAGAAGGCCGCCGCAGCCCAGAAGCGCGAACTGGCCGAGGCCCGCACCCTGCACTCCGCCTGGCAGGCCGCCGAGGCCGTGCTGCGCCACCGCGCCGCCGCCGACCGGGTCGCCCGCGTGTCCGCGGCCATCCAGGAGGCCGAGCGGGACGCCGCCCCGGCGCTCGCCGCCCGCGCCAAGGCCGCCGTCGCTCTCGTCCGCACCCTGCACGCGGCGGCCGGAAAGGCCGAACACCACGCCAACGAGGAGGAGGCGAGGTCCGCCGCCCTCCAGGAGGTCAGCGACGCCGCCCACCGGGACTCCACCACCGCCGCCACCGAGGCGCAGCGCGCCCGCAGCGAGGCCGGACACCTGCGCCAGCGCCTCACCGAGGTCGAGCAGGAGACCGCCGAGGCCGTCCGTGCGGGCTGGCTGGACGACAGTGCGCCCGACGCCGACCCCGCCCGCGCCGCCCTCGCGGCCAGCGACGCGGAGAAGACGACCGTCGCCGCGTGGGACACCGCCCGCGAGACGGCCGGCCGGGCCACCGAACACGCGCGCGAGGCCGCCGCCGCGGAGAGCCGTGCCGAACTGACCGCGGCCCGCGCGGCGGACGCCGCCACCGCGGCCGAGCGCGCCCACGAGGCCGAGCGGCGCACCGCCGAGGCGCTGGCCGCCGAGGAGCGGCTCGCGGAGCTGCTCGGCCTGGCCGCCGAGGCCCGCCCCGGCATCCCGCAGCCCCGCAGGGACGCGGACCGCGACGACCGGGCCGCCGCTCCCACCGCGACGGACGGCGCCCTGACCCCCGAGGAACTCGACCGCTTCGCCGACGAGCTGCGCGAACTGCTCGACGACACCGTCTCCTCCGCCGAACGCCAGCTGTTCGACCTGCGCACCGCCGCGGCCGACGACTCCCGCATCCTCGGCGCGCTCGGCGACGGCGGACTGCTGCCCCCGGGACCGGACGTGCTGGCCACCGTCGAGTTCCTCGGCGAGCACGGCATCCCCGCCCTGCCCGGCTGGCGCTACCTCGCCCAGGCCGTCGACCCCGCCGACCACGCGCGCGTGCTGGGCGCCCGCCCCGAGCTGGTCGACGGCGTGATCATCACCGACCCGGACTCGCACACCCGGGCCCGCGAGGTACTCGGCGACGCGGCCCTGCTGCCGCGCTCCGCCGTCGCCGTGGGCACCGCCGCCGCCCTCCTCGCCCCGACCCCGGCCCCCGAGTCAGGCACCGGCGACGTCTTCCTCGTACCGCCGAACCCGGCCATGCACGACGAGCAGGCGGCCGACGAGGAGCGGCACGCGCTGCGCGCCCGGGCGGGCGAGCGGGACGAGGAGATCCGCACCCTCGCCGCCCGGCTCGGCAAGGACCGGGAGCTGGCGGCCCGGCTCGCCTCCTGGCGCACCGGCTGCCCGGCCGGACGCCTCGCGGAACTCGCCAGGACCGCAGAGGAGGCCCGCGCCTTCGCCGAGGAGACCGAGGCCGAGCTGACCGAGGCCCGCACCCTGCGCGCCGAGGCCGACGAGCGGGCCGCCGAGGCCGTCCACCTGAGGGACGAGCGGCAGGAGGCCGCGCAGAAGGCCCGCCGCGCCGCCGACGCCCTCGCCGGACTCGCCTTCCGGCTGCGCGAGCGCGCCGGCTGGCAGGTCAGCCTCCGTGAGCTGGCCGACGAGGGCGCCGAGGCCGAGGCCCGCGCCCAGGCCTGCCTGGAACGGGCCCGCGCCGCCGACGAGGACCGGCGAGCCGCCCAGCGCGCCGCCGACGACGCCCGCCGCACCGCCCGCGCGCTGCGCGCCGAGCGCTCCGAGATCGCCGGCGCCCCCGACGACGTACCCGAAGAGGCACCCGGGGACGGCACCGAGGCGCCGAAGGCGTCCCTGCCCGACCTCCGCGAGGCCTACCGCGCCGCCTCCCAGGTGTACGAGAAGGTCGGCGTCGGCGCCGACCTGCGCGCCGAACAGGCCCGCGCGGAGAGCGACGAGAGCGCCGCCCGCGCGGATCTCGACCGGCTCAGCAACAAGGTCCGCACCCGCGCCGCACAGCTCCTGGAGTCGCCCGACGGCTCCGACGGGCCCTCCCGGCAGGCTGCCGCCGCCCGCGCGGAGGAACTGGTGCAGCTCCTGGAAACACGCATGTCGAGCGCGAGCGAACAACTCGGCCGGCTGCGCGGCGAGGCCGAACGGCACGCGCCCGAGGACGGCGACACCCACACCGACCTCCCCGAGGAACTCCTGCCGCGCGACGCCGAGCACGCCCAGACCCTGCTGCGCACGGCGACCGGCGAACTCTCCACCCGCACCGAGGCCCTGGCCCGGGCCCGCGAGGCCCACGCCGAACTGCTCGACGCGCACCGCGCCGCCGAGGACGCCGCGGGCGGCTTCGACGAGATCGCCGCCATGCTCCGCGACCTGCTGCGCGAACACGCGCCCGAGGAGGAGCAGGAGGAGCCCGAGCCCTACCCGGGCGACCTGGAGGAGGCCCGCCGGTCGGCCGCCGAGGCCCGCCGTTCGCTGCGCGGCTGCGCCGCCGACCTGTCCGCCGCCGAGGCCGCCGTGCGCGAGGCGAGCGACGTCCTCGTCCGGCACGCCAACTCCACCCGCTACGAGCAGGTCCGCACCCCCGCCCGCCAGCAGATCCGCGAACTGCCCGCCGCCGCACTGCCCGAGCACGCGGCCAAGTGGGCGGACGCCTTCGCGCCCCGGCTCCGCGTCCTCACCGACGAGCTGGCCCAGCTGGAGCGCAACCGCGACTCGATCGTGGACCGGCTGCGCGGACTGGTCGAGTCCGCCCTCGCCACCCTCCGCTCCGCCCAGCGCCTGTCCCGGCTGCCGGAGGGCCTCGGCGAGTGGTCCGGGCAGGAGTTCCTGCGCATCCGCTTCGAGGAGCCCGACCAGGCCACCCTCACCGAGCGGCTCGGCGAGGTCGTCGACGAGGCCACTCGCGCGGCCGTGAAGAAGAACTCCGACCTGCGCCGCGACGGCATGTCCCTGCTGCTGCGGGGCGTCGCCGCCGCCCTGCAGCCCAAGGGCGTCGCCGTCGAGATCCTCAAGCCCGACGCCGTGCTGCGCGCCGAGCGCGTCCCCGTCGGCCAGATGGGCGACGTCTTCTCCGGCGGCCAGCTGCTCACCGCCGCCATCGCCCTGTACTGCACGATGGCCGCGCTGCGCAGCAACGACCGGGGCCGCGACCGGCACCGCCACGCCGGCACCCTGTTCCTCGACAACCCCATCGGCCGCGCCAACGCCACCTACCTGCTGGAGCTCCAGCGGGCCGTGTCCGACGCGCTCGGCGTCCAGCTCCTCTACACCACCGGCTTGTTCGACACGACCGCGCTGGCCGAGTTCCCGCTGGTCATCCGGCTGCGCAACGACGCCGACCTCCGGGCGGGCCTGAAGTACATCAGCGTGGAGGAGCACCTCAGGCCCGGCCTGCCCCAGCCGACGCCCGCCGCCGAGGGGGAGGGCGAGGCGGTGCACAGCGAGATCACCGCGACCCGCATGTTCAAGCGTCCGGCCCAGTCACCGGCCTAGGCCGGGCGCGAGCCCAGCCGGCCGAGCAGCCAGTCGTGGAAGATCCCGATGTGGTGCTCGGTCGGCACCAGCACCCCGCCCGCGCGGTAGGCCCGGGACGCCATGGCCGGCTGGGTCCGCTCGCAGGCCGCGAAGTCCTGGGCGTTGACCCGGTGGAACAGCTCGACCGACTTCGACAGGTCCGCCCCGGACGCCACGACCTCGGGTGCGTACAGCCAGTCGCACTCGACGACCGTGCGGTCCTCGGCCAGCGGGAACATGCGGTGCAGGATCACATGGTCCGGCACGAGGTTCACGAAGACCGTCGGCCGCACGGTGACCGCGTAGTAGCGGCGGTCCTGACCGTCCGACACCTCGGGCAGCCTGCCGAAGCCCGCGCTGCCGTCGACCGTGAAGCCCTCCACGCCCTCGCCGAACTCGGCACCGTGCCCCACGTAGTACTGTGCCGCGTAGCCGTCGGCGAACTCGGGCAGGACGTCGGTGAGTTCGGGATGGATGGTCGCGCAGTGGTAGCACTCCATGAAGTTCTCGACGATCAGCTTCCAGTTGGCCCGCACGTCGTACCGGACGCGCCGGCCGAGCGCGAGCCTCTCGGTCCCGTACCGCTCGACGGCGGCCGGATCGCCGAGCCGTTCGACCACCGCCCCGCGCACCGTCTCCTCGAACGAGGGCGGCTCCTCGGCCAGGCACACCCAGGCATAACCGAGCCACTCGCGCAGGGCCACCTCGACCAGGCCGTACGCCGACCGGTCGACGTCCGCCATCTTCGGCAGGTCGGGCGCGGCGATCAGCCTGCCGTCGAGATCGTAGGTCCACGCGTGGTACGGGCACTGGAGGGTGCGGCGCACCTGGCCGGACTCCTCCAGGCACAGCCGGGCGCCGCGGTGCCGGCAGATGTTGAGGAAGGCGCGCAGGTCGCCGGTGCGGGTCCGTGTGACGATCACGCTCTCGCGGCCGACCTGCACGGTGCGGAAGGAACCGGGCCGTTCGAGGTCGGCGCCGCGCACGGCGCAGAACCACAGGGCCTCGAAGACGTGCCGCTGCTCCGCGCGGAAGACCTCCGGGTCGGTGTAGTAGTGGCCCGGCAGCGTCGGCACGAGGCTGGAGGGCAGGGGAGTCGTCGTCACGTGCGTACTCCTCGGGCGGGGTCGAAGAGACCGATGGGGTGCGCGGTGGTGCCCGTCAGGGCCAGGTCGGCGAGGATCTCCCCGACCACGGGCACGAACTTGAAGCCGTGCCCGGAGAAGCCGCACGCCACCGTGACCGAGTCGGGGTGCGCCGGGTGGCGGGCGATGACGAAGTGCTCGTCGGGCGTGGTGGTGTACATGCAGGTCGCGGCCTTGCGGAAGGTGCCGGGCAGATCGGGGATGCGGCCGGACATGTGGTCCGCCATGGCCCGCACCTCGTGCTCGTGCACGGTGCGGTCGATCGTCTCGGGGGTCGTGGCCCGCCCCTTGCGGAAGAAGGCGACCTTGGCGCCGTCGTCGGGGCCGTCGATGGCCGGGAAGCCGTAGACCTGGACACCGGCCGCGTCCTCCCAGACATAGATCGGATGGCTCGCGGGGCGGAAGGGGCGGATGCCGCCGCGCGGCTGGAACCAGTACATGACCTGCCGCTCGACCGTGAGGGGCACCCCGAGGTCGGCGAGCAGCCGCGGCGCCCACGCCCCCGGGCAGACCACAAGGTGGGAGGCGGTGTAGGTGTTCTCGGCGGTGTGCACCCGCACACCGTCCCGGTACGGCTCCCAGCGGGTCGTCGGCTCGTCGAAGTGCAGGTCGGCGCCCTGCCGGGTGGCGAGCTGGAGATGGGCGGCCACCGTGTTCTCGGGGCGGAGCAGCCCGGCCCTGGCCTCGTACAGGGCGACCTCGTCGTCACCGGGCGTCAGCGTCGGAAAGCGGCGGCGGATCTCCCGGGCGTCCAGCATCTCGTACGGCAGGTCCCACTCGCGGGCCGAGCGCAGCGAGCCGGAGACGGTCCACGCGTCGGGGCGGCCGATCATCAGCCCGCCGCAGAGCAGGGAGATGTCCCGGCCGGTGGACCGTTCCAGGTCCTCGTACAGCTCGTAGGCGCGCAGCAGCAGCGGAACGTAGGCCGGGTCCTCGAAGTACGACTGGCGGGTGATCCGCGAACCGCCGTGGCTGGACCCCCGGTTGTGCACCGGGCCGAACCTCTCCAGGCCCAGTACCCGCACGCCCCGGGCGGAGAGGTGATGGGCGGCGGCGCTGCCCATGCCGCCGAGACCGATGACGATCACGTCGTAGGTGGGGGACAACTCGGGACCTCCTGGGGGCGGTCAACGGCGGATGCGGGTCATCTTCGGGTCGAACAGGGGCTCCTCGGCGACGGTGGCGGGCACCTTCTCGCCGAAGTACTCCACGTGCACACCGGTGCCGTCGGCCAGCCCCGCCGGGAGCCAGGCGTACGCGACACAGCGGCCGAGGGTGTAGCCGTACGCGGCGCTGGTCACGTACCCGGCGGGAGCGCCGTCCAGGTACACCGGTTCCCTGCCGAGCACCACGGCGGCGGGGTCGTCGAGGAGCAGGGGTGTGAGCCGCCGCTCCGGTTCGCCCGCGCGCTCCAGCGCCGGCCTGCCGACGAAGTCCGCCTTGTCCATGCGGACCGCGAAGCCGACGCCCGCCTCGTAGGGGTTGTCCTCGTCGGTCATGTCCCTGCCCCAGGCCCGGTACCCCTTCTCCAGCCGCAGGGAGTCGAAGGCGGAGCGCCCGGCGGCGATCACGCCGAGTCCGCGCCCGGCCTCCCACAGGGTGTCCCAGAGCCTGAGCCCCAGATCGGCCGTGGTGTACAGCTCCCAGCCCAGCTCACCCACGTAGCTCAGGCGCAGCGCGGTGACCGGGACGTGGCCGACCCAGGTCTGCTTGGCGCGGAAGTAGCCGAACGCCTCGTGCGAGAAGTCGTCCGGGGTGAGCGGCTGGACGAGGTCGCGGGCGAGCGGGCCCCAGACGCCGACGCAGCAGGTGCCGGAGGTGATGTCCCTGACGTGGACACCGTCCGGCGCGTGGCGCAGCAGGTGGTCCAGGTCGGCGGGGGAGTTGGCACCGACCTGGAAGCGGTCGGGGGCGAGGCGGGCGACGGTGAGGTCCGAGCGGATGCCGCCGGTTTCGTCGAGGAGGAGCGTGTAGGTGACCGCGCCGGGCCTCTTGCGGAGGTTGTTGCTGGTCATGCGGTCGAGGAAGGCCAGGGCGCCGGGGCCGGTGACCTCCAGGCGGCGCAACGGGGTTATGTCGTACAGGGCGACCCGCTCACGGGTGGCGCGTGCCTCCGCCGCCGCGATCGGGGACCAGTGGCGGGCCGACCAGGCGTCGCGGCCGGGTAGACGCAGGTCCGCGGCGAGAGGCGCGTTCGCCTCGTACCAGTGCGGGCGTTCCCAGCCGCCGCCCTCCAGGAAGTACGCGCCGAGCTGCTGCTGACGGGCGTGGAAAGGACTGACCCGGAGCGGACGCGGCCGCTCCATCGGCTGGAGCGGGTGGACGACGTCGTACACCTCCACGAACTGCTG
Source organism: Streptomyces sp. NPDC001599 (assembly GCF_042893535.1). Taxonomy (NCBI): domain Bacteria; kingdom Bacillati; phylum Actinomycetota; class Actinomycetes; order Kitasatosporales; family Streptomycetaceae; genus Streptomyces; species Streptomyces sp. NPDC001599. Next base: position 22,246 of record NZ_JBIAVA010000002.1, on the reverse strand, counting down.
TGCCCCGCGCTCACGGACGTACGCCGGTGAACGCTGCGCCTCCTCGAACCGCGTGAGGTCGCACTCGTGCACATCGATCGACGGCCGCCCGTTCACCATCCACTCGGCGACGGCCTTGGCGACCCCGGCCGAGTGGGTCACCCAGACCGCCTCAGCCAGCCAGAAGCCCCGCAGCGCGCGGGACTCGCCGAGGACCGGCATGCCGTCCGGAGTGAAGGAGAAGACTCCGTTGAAACCCGACTCGACCTCGGACCCGCGCAGGGCGGGCATCAGCCGGCGGCAGTCCTCCCAGCTGGACGCCCAGTCCTCGGCAGTGAAGGGGTACGACGACGGCATGTCCATGCCCCGGGCGCGGGCCTCGTCGTGACCGGGGACGGCGAACGGGTCCACGGGCAGCGGACGGTGGGCGTAGGAGCCGATGCCGAGACGGTCGCCGTGTTCGCGGAAGTACAGGTCCCGGTCCTGGAAGCGGAGGATCGGCTTCGAGGCCTCCGCCGTGGCGCCGTGCAGCTCGGGCAGCGGTCCGGTCCGCGCGTACTGATGGGCGAGCGGTTGCAGGGGGACGTCGACTCCCGCCATGCGGCCGACGACCGGTCCCCAGAAACCCGCCGCGGAGACGACGTGGTCGGCGGGGAAGGCGCCCCGGTCGGTGACGACGCCCGTGACCCTGCCGTCCTCCCGCTCGATGCCGGTGACGGTGTGCCGGTCCAGGGCACGGGCGCCCCGGGCGACGGCGCGGTCCAGCTGGGCGCGGGAGGCGTGCAGGGCGTGGGCCAGGCCGTCTCCGGGGGTGTGGAAGCCGCCGAGGACCACCGACGCGTCGAGCAGCGGCCAGAGTTCCTTGCAGCGGGCGGCGCCGACGATCTCGCCGTGCACGCCCCAGGAGGCGGCGTACCCGGCCCGGCGGTGCAGGTCGGCGAGGCGTTCCGGGGTGGTCGCCAGCTCCAGACCGCCGACCCGCCGGAAGCACGGCACGCCGTCCGAGGCGAGGGAGGTGAACTTCTCGACGGTGTACCGGGCGAAGGCAGTCAGGGTGCGGGACGGACTGGTGCGGAAGACCAGGCCGGGCGCGTGCGAGCTGGAGCCGCCGGGGGCGGGTAGCGGGCCCTGTTCGAGGACGGTGACGTCCGTCCAGCCGCGGGCGGTCAGTTCGTCGGCGAGGGAGCAGCCGACGATGCCGGCACCGATGACCACCACGCGCGGCGGGCGGCGGCCGGGGTCACGGGTGCTCACAGGACCACCACCGAGCGCAGCACCTCGCCGCGGTGCATCCTGGCGAACGCCTCCTCCACCCCGTCCAGCGTCGTCGTCTCCGAGACGAAGGCACCCAGGTCCAGCAGCCCGTGCAGGTACTGGTCGACCAGGAACGGGAAGTCGCGGCTGGGCAGGCAGTCGCCGTACCAGGACGACTTGATCGCGCCGCCGCGCGAGAAGACGTCGGCGAGCGGGAGCTCGACCGTCGTCCCGGGCGTGGGGACACCGACCTGGACCAGCACTCCGGCGTGGTCGCGCATGTAGAACGCCTGGCGGAACGTCTCAGAGAGGCCCACCGCGTCGATCGCGATGTCCACGCCGTGGCCGTCGGTGAGGGCACGGACCGCTTCGACCGGGTCGGTGCCGCGGGAGTCGACGGTGTGCGTGGCGCCGAACCGTTCCGCCCGGTCCAGCTTCCGGCCGTCCACGTCGACCGCGATGACCTTCACGGCGCCGTTCAGGGCGGCGCCCGCGATCGCCGCGTCGCCCACGCCCCCGCAGCCGATGACGGCGACCGAGTCGCCCCGCCCCACCCTGCCGGTGTGAACGGCGGCGCCGTATCCGGCCATCACCCCGCAGCCGACGAGACCGGCGGCCTCGGGCCGGGCGGCCGGGTCGACCTTCACCGCCTGACCGGCCGCGACCAGCGTCTTCTCCGCGAACGCCCCGATGCCGAGGGCGGCGGTCAGCGGGGTGCCGTCCGAAAGCGCCATCGGCTGGGCGGCGTTGCGCGACCGGAAGCAGTACCAGGGGCGGCCGCGCCGGCAGGACCGGCAGTCCCCGCAGGGAGCCCGCCACGCCAGCACGACGTAGTCGCCCGGCGCGAGTGCGCCCACGCCCTCGCCGACGGCCTCGACCGTGCCGGCCGCCTCGTGACCCAGCAGGAACGGGAAGTCGTCCGTGACCGCACCCTCCCGGTAGTGCAGATCCGTGTGACAGACCCCGCAGGCCTGCACCGCGACCAGCACCTCGCCGGGTCCCGGATCCGGGACGACGATCGTCTGCACCTCGACGGGTGCGCCCCTCTTCACAGCGACTACGGCACGGACCTCGTGTGGCACGACAAGCTCCTCTGCTGTTGCGCATAGCACGATGGGTTGCGCGGTGAGGAACATAGTGGGAACGCCGTCCAGGGGCCGTCAAGAGGTACGGGTCAACCCCTGGGCAAAAGGAAACGGGACGGCCGGAACACACCGACGGCGCCGCCCCCGGCGCCCGGTCAGCCGCCGTAGCCCATGCGGCGGGACAGTTCGGCCCCCGCCGCCGAGGTGCGCTTCGCCAGGTCCGGCAGGCGGTCCGGGGTCAGCCGGTACACCGGGCCGGAGACGCTGATCGACGCGATCACCTTGCCGTCGTGGGACCGGACGGGCGCGGCCACCGCGGCCAGTCCGATCTCCAGCTCCTCCTGGGTGATCGCGTAGCCCTGCCCGGTCACGGTCTCCAACTCGCCGCGCAGCACCGCCGCGCCGGTGACGGTGTGCTCGGTGAACCGGTGCAGCGGGCGGGCCAGCAGGCCCTCGCGCAACGTGGGCGGCAGATGCGCGAGCAGCACCTTGCCGCTGGCGGTGGCGTGCAGCGGGGTGCGCCGGCCGAGCCAGTTCTGCGCGGTCACGGAGGCGGTGCCCCGGGCCTGCATGACGTTGACCGCCGCGTCGTCGTCCAGGACCGCGATGTTCGCCGTCTCGCCGAGTTCGTCGGCGAGTTCGCGGCAGACCGGCACGCCCTCCTGCGAGATGTCCAGCCGTACCGCGGCCGCCCCCGCGAGGCGCAGCACGCCGGCGCCCAGGTAGTACTTGCCGCGCTCCTTCTCCTGGGCCACCAGTCCGCGGTTCTCCAGCACGCCCAGCAGCCGGAAGGCGGTGGACTTGTGCACCTCCAGTTCGTCGGCGATCTCGGTGACGCCCGCCTCGCCGTGCCGGGCGAGGATCTCCAGCACGCTCACGGCGCGGTCCACGGACTGCACGGCGCTCGCCGCGCCCCGGCCGCCGGCCTGCTTGTTCGCCACGCGGTCCTCACGATGGTCGGGCTGCCTCTGTGTGCGGGTCATGGCTCAACTCTCATCACCTGACGGCCCTGTGGGGACCGCGTCTGCGGGAAGCCCTTGACGACACGGGCACCCGCCCCGGATTCTGTTGCGCATAGCGCTCTCCAGTGCGCCATGTGAAACATCATGTTACTCAAGCGTCCGGATCCCGGAAGGGTACGCGTACCGCGGCCCGACAGGACCCGCGTTCCGGACCGAGAGGGGAGCCCCCATGATTCCGGTCTGCCACCTCGAAGACCTCCCCAAGGGCGAGTCCGCCCGTGTCGCGTCCACTCCGCCGATCGCCGTCTTCCACACCGACGACGGCGATCTCTACGCCATCGACGACACCTGCAGCCACCAGGACGCCTCCCTGTCCGAGGGCTGGCTCGAGGGCTGCCTGGTCGAATGCCCGCTGCACGCCGCCTCGTTCGACCTGCGCACCGGTCGGCCCACCTGCCTGCCGGCCCGCAGGCCCGTGCGCACCCACCGGGTCTCCGTCGACGACGACGGCGTCGTCCACGTCCACCTCGCCGCCGAGGAGGGAAGCGCCGCATGAGGACCGTGACCGTCGTCGGTGCCTCGCTGGCCGGCCTGTACGCCGCCCGGGAACTGCGGGCCCAGGGCTTCGACGGCCGCCTGGTGATCGTCGGCGACGAACCGCACCGGCCCTACGACCGGCCGCCCCTCTCCAAGGAGTACCTCACCGGCGGGGCCGACGAGGACCGGCTGGCGCTCACCGACGCGGAGGAGACCGCCGACCTGGACGCCGAGTGGCTGCTCGGCGTCCGCGCCCGCGGACTGGACGCGCGCGGGCGTACCGTCCTGCTCGACGGCGGACGCACCGTCTCCACCGACGGCGTCGTCGTCGCCACCGGCGCGTCGGCCCGGCGTCTGACCGGTGACCGACGGCCCGGCGATCGACGGTCCGGCGATCGAATGTCCGGTGACCGACGGTCCGGTGACCGACTGCCCGGCGTCCACACGCTGCGGACCCTGGACGACGCCCGTGCCCTGCGTGCCGAACTCACCCGCGGGCCATGCCGGGTGGTCGTCGTCGGCGGCGGATTCATCGGTGCGGAGACCGCCTCCTCGTGCGCTGCCCTCGGCCACGAGGTCACGGTCGTCGAGGCCGCCGCGCTCCCGCTCGCGCTCCAGCTCGGACCCGAGATGGCCGCCGTGTGCGCCGCACTGCACCGCCGGGGTGGCGTCGGGCTGGTCACGGGCGCCTCCGTGAGCGCGCTGCGGGGCGGCGGGACCGTCACCGGGGTGGCACTCACCGACGGCCGCGTCCTGCCCGCCGAGGTGGTGATCGTCGGCATCGGGGCCACGCCCAACACCGCCTGGCTGGCGGGCTCGCCGCTGGTCCTGAACGACGGCGTCCTGTGCGACGACGGCTGTGTGACGTCCCTGCCGCAGGTGGTCGCCGTCGGTGATGTGGCCCGCGTCGGCGGTACCCGCGCGGAGCACTGGACCTCCGCCACCCGGCAGCCCCGGGCCGCCGTGGCCAACCTGCTCGCCGGACGCACCGTGGAGAGCGCGAGGTCGGTGCCGTACTTCTGGTCCGACCAGTACGGAGCCCGCCTTCAGTTCGCCGGCCGGCGGCGGGCGGGCGACACCGTCCGCGTCGTCGAGGGCCGGGTGAGCGACGACGCTCCGGGCGAGGACGGTCTTCTCGCCCGCTACGAGCGTGACGGCCGGACCACCGCCGTGCTCGCCGTGGACCGCCCCCGCTCCTTCATGAGGGCGCGGCGCGAACTCGCCGGCGAGGCCGACCGGGCGGTACCGGTGTAGTCGGTGGCGCTCGTCGTCCGGACGGCGCCACCCTGCCGCTCAGGGGTGCGTCAGCTGCCCCGTGCCGCCCCGCCGGCCTATCCGCCCCCGGCCCCGCTCGGCGGCCCGCGCCTGCCGCCTCGCTCGGCGACGCTCGCGGCGCATGGCTCGCGCGGTGCTGCTCGGCGCAGACACGACACCGTGCCGCTGGTTCCACACCTGCCGGGTCACCCACACGTCCAGCACGCCCCAGGTGGCCACCACCGTGCCCGCCACACTGCCGAGCACCATCGGGAACGCCAGCCAGGACTCCGCCAGCGTGCACAGGAAGGCCACCATCGCCAGTATCAGCGTCACGGCGACCACCAGCACCGCGCGCACGGCCGCCGTACGCACCGGATCCGGCAACCGGCGGCGCCGCGCGGGCTCCTCGCTCCACAACGGCCGGTACCCCGGCTGCCGCTCGCCCGCCCGAGAGTCCGGCCCGGTCGCCGCAGCGTCGCGATCCGGCACCTGCGCGCGCACCGGTGCGGTCTCCTCCGTCACCCCGGCCTGGCCGTCGTCCGCGGGCGCCCCGCGCCGCTCCGCCGTGCCCATCAACATGTCACTCCCCACCGCCGGCAGACCGCTCGTCCGTGTCCGAGGACACGTCTCCCCTCTGACTGCCCGGCTTGCACTGCTTTACGCCGCCCAGGGGCGGGATGCGGCTCCTGTGGCCGATTCCGCCTCCGTTTCCCGTAGTGAAGGACGAACGGCCGGTCCCCAAGATTCCCGAAAATCCCGCGCAGTCGAATAATTTCGGCCAATCCGCCCGTCAGGTCGTCGTGACCGCCTCGCGCCCGTCCGCCGATCCCGGGAGGCAATCTCCCGCAATGACCGGACAACTGACCATCACCTGCCGCGGGTGCGGAAGTTCGGCCTCCGGACGGGTCTTCGAGTTACCTGTGCGTCAGTAGTAGGCTCGCGCCGTTTGTTGACGCACATGAGTACCCCCACTGGTGGGGGTCGAGCTGGGGGAGGCCATGCGCTTTCGCGGGAAGTCGATCCGCCGGAAGATCGTGGCGCTGCTCCTCGTGCCGCTGGTGTCCCTGACCGCGATCTGGGCCTTCGCCACGGTCCTGACGGGCCGGGAGGCGGCACGGCTGTTCAGCGTCTCCGCCGTCGTCGAGGAGATCGGCTACCCGGTCGAGGACACCGTCCGTGTCCTCCAGCAGGAACGCCGCCAGACCCTCGTCCACCTCGCCGACCCCCGCGCCTCCGACGGGCTGGCCGCACTGGAGCGCAGCCGCAGGGCCACCGACGAGGCCGTCGCGGAGATCCGTCGCAACGCCGCCGACGCCGGTGTACGGGACGACCTCGGTCAGGCCGGGGACGAACGGCTCACCGCGGTACTGGACGCCTTCGACGGCATCGGTTCCCTGCGCCGCAGCGTCGAGGACGGCACCGTGGACCGTGCCCAGGCCCTCGGCCTCTACAACCGCCTGGTCGACCCCTGTCACGACCTGCTCGCCAACCTCAACGTCGTCGACGACGTGGGCCTCGACAAGCAGTACCGCGCGCTCGTCAACGTCTCCCGCGCCCGCGAGCTGCTCTCCCGTGAGGACGCCCTCCTCGGCTCCGCCCTGGTCACCGGACGGCTCAGCCGCACGGAGGTACGGGAGGTCTCCGACCTCGTCGCGCAGCGCACCGTGATGTACGACATCAACCTGCCGCTGCTGCCCGCCACCGAACGCGGCCGCTACCAGCGCTTCTGGAAGAACGCCTCCTCCGCCCCCCTCCGGGTCGCCGAGCAGGCCGCCGTCTCCTCCGACACCGGCACTCCGCGCGGAGTCACCGCCAAGAGCTGGGACACCGCCGCCGGGAGCGTCCTGAAGGAACTCGGCGACCTCGACGACAACGCCGCCGACCGCTACCAGGACCGCGTCGACCCGGTCGCCACCAGCACCATCGCCAAGGCCGTCGTCGCCGGAGCGCTCGGCCTGATCGCCCTGCTGTACTCCCTCTTCCTGTCCGTCCGCGTCGGCCGCTCCCTCATCCGCGACCTCAAGCAGCTGCGCCTGGAGGCCCACGAGGCCTCCGGTGTCCGCCTGCCCAGCGTGATGCGCCGCCTGTCGGCGGGCGAGGAGGTCGACGTCGAGACCGAGGTACCGCGCCTCGAGTACGACAGGAACGAGATGGGCGAGGTCGGCCAGGCCCTCAACACCCTTCAGCGGGCCGCCGTGGAAGCCGCCGTCAAGCAGGCCGAACTGCGCGCGGGCGTCTCCGAGGTCTTCGTCAACCTCGCCCGCCGCAGCCAGGTCCTCCTGCACAAGCAGCTGACCCTGCTCGACACCATGGAACGCCGGACCGAGGACACCGAGGAACTCGCCGACCTGTTCCGTCTGGACCACCTGACCACCCGCATGCGCCGGCACGCCGAGGGCCTGGTCATCCTCTCCGGCGCCGCACCCTCCCGGCAGTGGCGCAAGCCCGTCCAGCTGATGGACGTGGTGCGGGCCGCCGTCGCCGAGGTCGAGGACTACGAGCGCATCGAGGTCCGCAGGCTGCCGCGCGTCGCCGTCACCGGACCGGCGGTCGCCGACCTCACCCACCTGGTGGCCGAACTCCTGGAGAACGCCACGGTGTTCTCGCCGCCGCACACCGCGGTGCAGGTGCTGGGCGAGCGCGTTGCCAACGGATTCACCCTGGAGATCCACGACCGGGGTCTCGGCATGGCCGCCGACGCCCTCCTCGACGCCAATCTCCGGCTGGCCGAGACACCCGAGTTCGAGCTGTCCGACACCGACCGGCTCGGCCTGTTCGTCGTCAGCCGGCTCGCCCAGCGGCAGAACGTCCGGGTCTCCCTCCAGCCGTCCCCCTACGGCGGCACCACCGCGGTCGTCTTCGTCCCCGACGCGCTGCTCACCGACGACGCCCCGGACACCAACGGTGTCGGCTTCCGCCTCGACCGTCCCCAGCACGTCAAGGGCAAGGAGCGGGAGGAGGGCCGCCGTTCCGCCCTCTCCCACGTGCCCGCACGGCTCCCGGAGCGTCCGGCCGCGCTGCTGGACGGCCCCGTCGAACTGGAGGCGCCCGTGGACCTGGACGCCCTCGACGACCTCCCGGGCGCCCTCGACGACCAGGACAGCGAACGCGGCGGCCTGTTCCGCCCGCGCCGCTCCCTGGTCGCGGCCGACGACGACCAGGTGGGCCGCCGCACCGGACCGCGACGCCCCGAGTCCCGTCACGGTGACGAGGCGACGGCCGAGGACGGACCCGAGACGAACGCACCGGTGGCGCTGCCCCGCCGCCGCACTCCCAAGCTGGTCAGCTCGCACGGGCGCCCCGTCACCGAACGCGGCGCCCGGAACGGCGCCGACGAGCCGCCCGCGGCCGGCCCGGACCGGGCGGAGCCCCCGGCCGCGTCGCGCACCCGAGCGGACGAGCTGCCCGCTCTGCCCGCCCGCCGACGCGGAGATCGCGCCACCGACCGCACGACCGACCCCACCGAGGGCCCCACCACCGGACGCGGTGGCGGCGTGCCCACCGCGCGCGAGGACGCTGCGCCCCCGAGCGCCGACGCGGGGGCACTGCCCCGACGCGTCCGGCAGGCCAGTCTGGCCCCCCAGCTCAGGCAGAGCCCCGAACCGGCCGCCGAAGACCGCTCCGACCCCGCCGACCGTGACGCCGACGAGGTACGCAGCCGCATGGCCTCGCTCCAGCGCGGCTGGCAGCGCGGCCGCAAGGAGAACGCCACGGGTGACGACCCACCCGGTGGCACAGCACCATCAGCACCACGAGGAACGACAAAGGGGGACGGTCGATGACCGCACCGAAGGCGACCGGCCACACCGCGACCAAGTCCGGCGAGCTGAACTGGCTCCTCGACGACCTGGTGGACCGTGTCGCGAGCATCCGCAAGGCCGTCGTTCTGTCCGGCGACGGCCTGGCCACGGGCGTGTCCAAGGACCTGACCAGGGAGGACAGCGAGCACCTGGCCGCCGTGGCGTCCGGATTCCACAGCCTCGCCAAGGGCGTGGGCCGGCACTTCGAGGCGGGCAGCGTCCGGCAGACCGTCGTCGAACTCGACGAAGCCTTCCTCTTCGTCACCGCCGCCGGCGACGGGAGCTGTCTGGCCGTCCTGTCCGACGCCGACTCGGACGTCGGCCAGGTCGCCTACGAGATGACCCTGCTCGTCAAGCGGGTCGGCGTGCACCTGGGCACCGCGCCGCGCACCGATCTGCCCTCGGGCGGGTAAGTGGGATGACATGAGCGCAGACGGTCAGGGAAGAAACCACTGGTTCGACGACGAGGCCGGCCCCGTCGTCCGTCCGTACGCCATGACGCGCGGCCGCACCAGCAGCGCGGCCCAGCACCGCCTCGACCTGATCGCGGTGGTCGTCACGGAACCGCACGCGGACGATCCGGAGGCGGACGTCACCCTCTCCCCGGAGCACGTGGACATCGTCGGCCTGTGCCGCGAGGCCCCGCAGTCGGTCGCCGAACTCGCCGCCGGACTCGACCTCCCCATCGGAGTCGTGCGGGTCCTGGTCGGCGACCTCGTGGACATCGAACTCGTTCACGTCAACCGGCCCGTGCCCCCGGCCGAACTGCCGGACGAGAACATTCTGCGCGACGTGATCAACGGGTTGAGGGCACTGTGAGCCGGCCCCCGGGCCCGTCGGGCGGCGGCAGGTTAAGGAGAAGAGACCGATGATCTTCGGGCGTTCCCAGCGCGGCAAGCCGCCGGTCGAGCCCGTCACGCTCAAGATCCTGGTGGCCGGCGGGTTCGGCGTGGGCAAGACCACCCTCGTCGGCGCGGTCAGCGAGATCAGGCCGCTGCGCACCGAGGAGTTGCTCACCGAGGCCGGGCGGCCCGTCGACGACGTCAGCGGGGTGGAGGGCAAGCACACCACCACGGTCGCCATGGACTTCGGGCGGATCACCCTGCGCGAGGACCTGGTGCTGTACCTCTTCGGCACGCCCGGCCAGGAGCGGTTCTGGTTCATGTGGGACGAGCTGTCCGAGGGCGCACTGGGTGCCGTCGTGCTGGCCGACACCCGGCGCCTGGAGGACTGTTTCGCCGCCATCGACTACTTCGAGCGGCGCTCCATCCCGTTCGTGGTCGGCGTCAACTGCTTCGAGGGATCGGCGCGCTACCCGGGCGAGACCGTCCGCCAGGCCCTCGACCTCGACGAGGACGTGCCCCTGGTGATGTGCGACGCCCGGGACCGGGAGTCCGTCAAGGAGGTCCTCATCGGCGTCGTCCAGCACGCGATGGCCCAGGCGTCGGACCGCCGCCGGGCCGTCCCGACCTGAGGGCCCCGCGGGCCGTGCCGGCCTGAGGGCCCCGCCGACTGTCCCGACGTGAGGGCCCCGCCGACTGTCCCGACGTGAGGGCCCGCCGGGCGTTCCGACCTGAGGTCGTCGCCGTACGTCGTCGCCGTACGTCGTCGCCGTACGTCTCCCTCGTCCGTGCGGCCGGCCCTCCTCCGTCGCCCCGCGTTCCACCGCCCCGCGTCGGTCCGGTGCTCCCGGTCGTGCACCGGCGTCTCCACGTCGGTCGTGGCGAGCCGACCGGCGCTCAGCCCGCCGGGGCCGTCGTCCGGTCCGTACCGCGCCGGATTTCGTGGCCCGGCGCGTCCGCCCTGCCCAGTACCCAACTCGCTCCGCCCAACGCCTTCGCGGCCTGCTTCAGGGGCGCCAGGCGGGCCGCCGCCCGCCGGTGGTCCGGCACGCTGCCCGGCGGGCACAGGACCGTCGCCAGGGACAGCGTGACGGGCCGCCCGCCGGCCGACCACGACACGTCCAGCACGGAGGCAGCCAGCGGATCCAGCACCTCCGGGTCGCAGAGCACCAGGAAGTCGTCACCGCCGATGTGCCCCACGCGGGTCTCCCCGCCGGCCGTCCGCAGCAGCGTCCGTCCGACGGACCGGATCAGCTCGTCGCCCGCGGCGAACCCGGCCCCGTCGTTGACCTGCTTGAAGTGGTCCACGTCGAGCCAGCTCAGCGCGAACGCCCGCCCGGCCGCGATCCGCCGGTCCACCTCGTCCGTGATCGCCTGCGAACCGGGCAGTCGCGTCAGCGGATTGAGCCCCGCCGCCTCCTCCACCCGGCTCTCCGCCAGCGCCCGCACCAGGTCCGAGAGCCGAACGACGCCGACACACCGCCCGCGCGCGTCCACCACGGCCACGTCGTCCGACGTACGGCTCGGACCACCGACCGCGACGACGTCCAGCACCTCCCACGCCGTCGCGTCGACGCCCACCGTCCGCGGTGGGTCGCCGAGCTTCGCGGCGGGCCGGTCGGCATACAGGGCATGCCCGTAGCGCCCCGACATCGACAGCAGGAAGCGGGAGCGGTGCACCGAGCGCACCGGAATCCCGTCCCGGTCCACGAGCAGCACCCCGGACACCTCCGGCGAGCAGGTCAGCAGCGCCCGCACCCGCCCGGCCGAGGCCGTCGCCGGCAACAGCGCGGCCGGGCGCACGAACTGCCGTACCGACGGCCCCGGCCGAGGCGCCGGCACGAGGCCGGGGGAGCCGGGCGGAACGTACACGTCCGCCGCGGGCAGCCGTGCGGGCGGCGCGAACAGCTCGCCCTGCGCCAACTGCGCCCCCGCCGACCGCGCGACGGCGCACTGCGCCTCCGTCTCCACGCCCTCGACGGCCAGCAGCGCCCCCGACTCGTCGCACAGCACCCGCATCGCCCGCACGGCCGCCGGCCGCGCCAGCAGCGACGCGTCGAGCTTCACCAGCTCCGGCGCCAGGTCCGCCAGCAGCCGCAACGGAGCGTCCCCGTCACCGACCCCGTCCGCCGAGATCCGGAACCCCTGCCCCCGCAACCCGCCCACCGCGTCGAGGAGAGCCCGCCGCGGCACATGCGTGTACGGCGGGCACACGTCCAGCGTCACCTCCCACGGCAGCCGCCCCGCCTCGCGCACGGCGTCGTGCAGGGGCTGGAGACCACCGAGATCGGCGAGTGTGCCCGCGAACACGTTGACGTGCAGCGGCAGCAGCGTCTCCCGGCGCACCGCCGCACGCAGCGCCGACACCGCCAGCAGGGCGTCGACTTCGGGATCGCGCCGTGCCTCGGCGAGCACGTCGCCGCTCTCCGGCCGGGCCAGTATCTCCAGCGCCGCGACCCCGCCGGTCATCAGGTTGACCACCGGTTGGAAGGCGAAGCGGAGACTGTCCGTCCAGGAGCGCACGGGAGCAGGATGGCGCGGCAGGCCCCCAACCGGGCCCGGTTCACGCGACGTTCACGCAGGATTCCGGTGCGCTCACGCAGGGTGTGTCCGGCGAGTCGCGGTGCCGCCCACTTCCCTCCCGGAGCCCCGGCCTGATAAATGCAGGGGACATGACACGACTCTCCGCCGCCCTCCGCGGTCTGGCCACCACCTTCGCCGCCCTGCTCGCCGTCACCGCCGTCCCCGCCGCGTCCGCCCCCGCCACCGCGCAGGCACGGCACGAGCCGAGGGCCCCCGAGGACTTCGTGGCCCTGCGCGGCGTCGACCCGACGATCATCGAGGAGATGCGCTACGCCACCGCGCACAACTTCGTCGGGGAGCGCGTCGACGGCTACCGGCAGCCCCTGTGCATCCTCACCCGCCCCGCGGCCGAAGCCCTCCACCTCGCCCAGACCCGCCTGCTGCGGCAGGGCTACTCCCTCAAGGTGTACGACTGCTACCGGCCCCAGCGCGCCGTCGACCACTTCGTGCGCTGGGCCGAAGACCTCGACGACCAGGACATGAAGGCCGAGTTCTACCCGGACGTCGACAAGACCCGCCTCTTCGCCGACGGCTACATCGCCGAGAAATCCGGCCACAGCCGCGGCTCCACCGTGGACCTCACCCTCGTACGGCTCCCGGCCAGGCCCACCCGCCCGTACCACCCCGGACAGCCCCTGGTGCCCTGCTTCGCCCCGAAGGGCGAGCGCTTCCCCGACAACTCCGTCGACATGGGCACCGGCTACGACTGCTTCGACACCCGCTCGCACACCCTCGACCCCCGCATCGAGGGCGTCCAGCGTGCCAACCGGCTGCTGCTCAAGGACACCCTGGAGGACGTCGGCCTGGTGAACCTCCCCGAGGAATGGTGGCACTTCACCTACAAGCCCGAGCCCCACCCGGACACCTACTTCGACTTCCCGGTCTCCGCGAAGTCGCTCTCCGGCCGCCGCTGACCGGCCTGCCGGAGCCGTCTCCTCCGTAATCGGATACAGTCCGCCGCGTGTCCGAAACTCAAACCTCCGTTCCCAACTCCGCGGCCGACTCCCACTGTTCGAGCTGCGGATCGCCCTACGGAGAGGGCGTCTCCGGCTGGCCCCGCACCTGTCCCGGGTGCGGCACCGTGGCCTACCGCAACCCGCTGCCGGTCGCGGTGGCCCTCCAGCCCGTGTACGACACGCAGGGCACCGCCCTGGTCGTCATCACCCGCACCGTGACCCCCGCGCGCGGGGGCGTCGCCCTGCCCGGCGGCTACGTCGACGACCGCGAGGACTGGCGGCAGGCCGTCGTCCGCGAGCTCAAGGAGGAGACCGGCATCGACGCCGCGAGCCGCGACGTACGGCTCGCCGACGCCATGAGCTCGCCCGACGGCCACCTGCTGCTCTTCGGGCTGCTGCCCGAGCGGACGGCCGAGGGCCTGCCGCCCTCGGCCGCCACGGACGAGACCGAGGGATGGCACCTTTTGCGCAGGTCGGAAGAGCTCGCCTTCCCGCTCCACACCAGGGCCGTACGCGCCTTCTTCGAGGGCCGCTACATCTGAGCCGGGCGCTGAGCGAGCCCCCGGACGCGGACCGGGCAGGACGGCTCGCTCAGACCGTCCTCGCCCTCCCGCTCCACGACGACCCGCCGACCCTCCCGGCGGGACACATACCGTTCGATCTCCGGTTCCACCCAGCCGTCGCCCGCGTCCGGCACGACCAGCCCACCGCCGGTCCGCCCCCGCGCGGGCGCCCACACCTCGAGCTCCGGCCCACCGTCCGCTCCCCGCACCGGAATCACCGCTCCCGCGCGCGCGAACACCGGAATCCGCGCCGAAGGCGCGTCGACCAGCACCTGCGCCGGTCCTTCGTACGCCCGCTCCGTCACCACGTCGTACCAGCGGCCCCGCGGCAACCGCACCGCACGCCGGTCCGCCCCGGCACCGAGCACCGGGGCCACCAGCAGACAGTCGCCCAGCAGAAACGCGTCCTCGCAGTCCCGCAACGCCCGGTCCTCCGGCGCCGACCACCACAGGGGACGCACACAAGGAGCACCCGTACGCCGGGCCAGGTGCGCGAGCGTCACGAAGTACGGCAGCAGCCGCCGCCGCTCGAGAAGCGCCACGCGCGCGTGCTCCAGCACCTCGGCCCCGAACTCCCACGGCTCCCGGCGCCCCGCCCGCGGCCCGGCGTGGGTGCGGAACAGCGGGAGGTAGGCGGCCAGCTGCAACCACCGCAGATACAGCTCCGGGGACGGATCGCCCTCAAAAACGCCCACATCCGGCCCCGAGAACGGCACCCCGCACAGCCCGAGCCCCAGCACCCGCGCCAGCGACGCCCGCAACCCCGGCCACCCCGTGGCCGCGGCCCCGTACCAGGCGCCGCCGTAGCGCTGCAGGCCGGCCCACCCGGAACGGGAGAGGACGAACGGCCGCTCGTCGGGCGCCAGCGCCCGCAGCCCCTCGTAACCGGCCCGCGCCATGCACAACGCGTAGACGTTGTGCGCCTCCCTGTGATCACCGCCCCGGCCCTCCAGCACATGCCGGGCCGACCGCGGCAGCGTCGACTCCCCGAACGCGGCGAACGAGGTGGGCTCGTCCAGGTCGTGCCAGAACCCGGCGAACCCCTGCCCGAGCCGCTCCTCGTAGAGCCCGCCCCACCACTCGCGCACGCGCGCGTGGGTGAAGTCCGGGAAGACCACCTCCCCCGGACGCCCCACACCCCGGACGGCCGTCCCAGCCTCATCCCGCACGAACACGTCCCCGCGCCCTCCGCCCTCGTACACGAGGTTGCCGGGCGCGGCCCGGACCGCCGGCTCCACGGCCGACACCAGCCGGACCCCCTCCCTGCGCAGTTCCTCGGCGAGTACGGGCAGTTTCGGGAACCGCTCCTCGTCGACGGTGAAAACCTGCCGTGCAGTGCCGTGTCCGACGCCCAGATGCACCGCGTCCAGGGGCAGATCCCGCTCCTGATGACCGGCCACGACCCCCCTCAGGTCCTGCTCGTCGCCGGAACCCCACAGCGCGTGATGATGGCCGAGGGCCCACGCCGGCGGCAGCGCGGGCGCCCCGGTCAGCGACGCCCAGGCCAGCAGCACGCGCGCGGGGGTGCCCACCGTCACCCAGCACCGCAGCGGACCGCCGTCCATCCGCAGCACACTCCGCCCCGGCCGGTCGTGCCCCGACCCCGCCCCCTCCTCACCCTCCCGCAACGCCACCGTGCCGTCCCACGTGTTGTCGTGGAAGACCAGGTGCGTCCCGGCGTCCGCCACCACCAGCTGCACCGGCATCGTGACGGACGACGCGGACGACGCGTCCTCGGCGGCGGCGAAGGGCAGGCCGGGACCGGTGTTCCACAGCCGGTAGGTGCCATCGCGCAGCCGGGGCCCCGCGGACCGCCCCCCGAGCCCGAAGAACCGGGCGTCGGCCGCCACCTCCGACCGCTGCGTCCAGCGCGCGGGACCGCCGCCGACCGGCTCCCACCAGCGGGGCGGCAGCTCACGCCGCAGCACCACACCCCCGGGCGTACGCACCTCGACCGCGCCGTGCCGGGACACGGCCACCGTGGCGCGCTCCGCCACCACCCGCCAACCGCCGTCCTTGTCCGGCTCCAGCACCGCCCGCGGATCCGGCTCCGGACAGCGGCCCGCCAACGCGTACGAAGGCTCGGGACCGGCCCCGTCCCACCCCCAGAACACGGCTCCGTTCACCGCCACAAGAACACGCAGCTCCGAGCGGCCGAACCGGAGGACACCGCCCCCGGGCCCCGGCTCCACCTCCCGCAGCGGACCCGGCACCCGCGCCCGCTCCGCACCCCGGGGCGGCAGCCCGGCCGCATCGGCACGCCGCCTGCGCCACGCCGCCCGTACCGTACGCAACCCCTGCGCCACCCCCACGGAACCGACCGTCTTCATCGAACGCACCAGGTCACGACCGTCCATGCTGCTCACCCTGCCATCGACCGCCGCGCCCGGAGGCGTCGTTCAACTGCCGTTCACCCGTGACCGGACCACATCTTCATGTCACCGACTATGTGGGGCGCGCCCTGGTGCGGAAGTCGATCACATGGCATCGTCCCTGTCAGCCGCGTCACGCGCACACCCCAGCCCGTGCGCGGAGGACGCACACGACGCGCACAGTCCGGGAGCCGCCCCATGTCGACCGAGAACCCACAGCCGCTCTGGCAGCCGGATGCGCAACGCATCGCCGAGGCACGCATCACCAGGTTCCAGGCCTGGGCGGCCGAGCACCACGGAGCCCCGGCCGAGGGCGGATACGCGGCCCTGCACCGCTGGTCCGTCGAGGAGCTGGGCACCTTCTGGAAAGCCGTCACGGAATGGTTCGACGTCCGCTTCTCCACCCCCTACGCGCGCGTGCTCGGCGACCGGACCATGCCCGGAGCCCAGTGGTTCCCCGGCGCCACGCTGAACTACGCCGAACACGCCCTGCGCGCGGCCGGTGCCCGCCCGGACGAACCCGCCCTCCATTACGTCGACGAGACCCACGAGCCGACCCCCGTCACCTGGGCCGAGCTGCGCCGCCAGGTCGGCTCCCTGGCCGCCGAACTGCGCGCTCTCGGCGTAGGCCCGGGCGACCGTGTCAGCGGCTACCTCCCCAACGTCCCGCAGGCCGTGGTCGCCCTCCTCGCCACGGCCGCCGTGGGCGGAGTCTGGACCTCCTGCGCCCCCGACTTCGGCGCCCGCAGCGTCCTGGACCGCTTCCAGCAGGTCGAACCCGTCGTCCTGTTCACCGTCGACGGCTACCGCTACGGCGGCAAGGAACACGACCGCCGCGACACCGTCGCCGAACTCCGCCGGGAACTGCCCACCCTCCGCGCGGTGATCCACATCCCGCTCCTCGGCACCGAGGCCCCCGACGGCGCGCTGGACTGGGAGACCCTGACCGCCGCGGACACGGAACCGGTCTTCGAGCAGGTGCCCTTCGACCACCCCCTGTGGGTGCTCTACTCCTCCGGCACCACCGGCCTGCCCAAGGCCATCGTCCAGTCCCAGGGCGGCATCCTCGTCGAGCACCTCAAACAACTCGGCCTGCACTGCGACCTCGGCCCCGGGGACCGCTTCTTCTGGTACACCTCGACCGGCTGGATGATGTGGAACTTCCTCGTCTCCGGCCTGCTCACCGGCACCACGATCGTCCTCTACGACGGCAGCCCCGGCTTCCCCGCCACCGACGCCCAGTGGCGCATCGCGGAACGCACCGGCGCCACCCTCTTCGGCACCTCCGCCGCCTACGTCATGGCCTGCCGCAAGGCCGACGTCCACCCGGCCCGCGACCTGGACCTCTCCGCGATCCAGTGCGTCGCCACCACCGGCTCCCCGCTCCCGCCCGACGGCTTCCGCTGGCTGCACGACGAGTTCGCCGCGAGCGGTGCCGACCTGTGGATCGCCTCCGTCAGCGGCGGCACCGACGTCTGCTCCTGCTTCGCGGGCGCCGTCCCCACCCTCCCGGTCCACATCGGCGAACTCCAGGCCCCCGGCCTCGGCACGGACCTCCAGTCCTGGGACCCGAGCGGCAACCCCCTCACCGACGAGGTCGGCGAACTGGTTGTCACCAACCCCATGCCCTCGATGCCGATCCGCTTCTGGAACGACCCCGACGGCAGCCGCTACCACGACAGCTACTTCGACACCTACCCCGGCGTCTGGCGGCACGGCGACTGGATCACCCTCACCTCGCGCGGCTCCGTCGTCATCCACGGCCGCTCCGACTCCACCCTCAACCGGCAGGGGGTGCGCATGGGCTCGGCCGACATCTACGAGGCCGTCGAGCGACTCCCCGAGATCAGGGAATCCCTCGTCATCGGCATCGAACAGCCCGACGGCGGCTACTGGATGCCCCTCTTCGTGCACCTGGCCCCCGGCGCCACCCTCGACGACGCCCTCCTGGACCGCATCAAGCAGACCATCCGCGCCAACCTGTCCCCGCGCCACGTCCCCGACGAGGTCATCGAGGTGCCCGGCATCCCGCACACCCTGACCGGCAAACGCATCGAGGTCCCGGTCAAGCGCCTCCTCCAGGGCACGCCGCTCGACAAGGCCGTCAACCCCGGCTCCATCGACAACCTCGACCTGCTCCACTTCTACGAGGACCTGGCCCGCAAACGCTCCTGACCAGCACGCCGACGAGCCGGCCGCCCCGCACGGCGGCCGGCTCCCCGCGCCCGCCCCACGCCGTTGTCAGTGCTGCCGATTACTGTGAGTGAGCATTGATCGACCGTGCACAGGGGGAAACATGGCGCACACCGACCAGACCGACCAGACCATGCGACGCGTTCTGCGCCGCGAGATCGCGGGCACCATCGGCCTGCTCACCGACGAACACGACTTCCGCGCCATGCGGCGCTACCGCAGCTTCACCTTCCACGACCACACCGCCTACCTCCGTCAGGTGGAATCCCTGCTCAGGACCCGCGCGGCCCAGGGCACCCACACCACGGTCGCGCTCTTCGACCCGGAGGAGTACGCGGACTTCTGCACGGCGGCGGGCCTCGACGCCGACGCCTCCGCCAGCCGCGCCCGGTTCACCGCAGAACTCGCCGCCCACGGTCCCACCGTGCCCTACGAGGGCCAGCCCCTCACCGACCTGCTTCCGGCCCTCGTCGACGAAGCCGTCCGCAAGGCCACCTGGGAGTACACGTCGACCCTCCTCGCCCGCCTCGGCGACTGCGCCACCTGCGGGGAGAACCTCGGCCGCGCCGCTTTCACCCGGGCCACCGGCCTCCTGCGCCGCGTCCTCGACACGGCACCACCGGGCAGCCGGCACCTGGTCTGCAGTGTCTCGGGCCAACCGGAGGAGACCCTCGTCTCCGTCCTCCTCATCGACGAGGAGACCGACGGCACCCCGCACATCGACGAGGCCGAGGCCCTGGAGTTCACCAGCGTCCTCGCGCTCGGCCTGGCGACGCACAGCCCCGGCGGACTCGTCATGCGGATCAGCGCCCCGGGCGGCCCCGACCGCATCCACGGCTGGCGCCTGCGGGGATACGGCCTCGAACCCCTCACCGCCGCCGAGGTCTTCGACGCCTACTGCACCGACATCGAGTCCGGCGACCTCATCTCCCCGGAATCCAACGTCGACTACTGTGCACCGCCCGACCTGGGAGACGACCGCCTCCCACCGGGACACCACCACTGAACGCGGGCGGGGCGCCCCACCCGAAGGTGGAACGCCCCGCACCACAGCCCGAGCGGCAGGCCGCCGCACCCGGCCCTACTCGCCGGACAGCACCGCCTGCGCGGCGTTCCGCGCCTCCTCGGCGCTCTCCGCCGCCCGGGCGGCGGCCGCGGCACGCTCGCACTGCGCCAGCGTGAACTTCGCCAGCGTCGCCCGCACGTACGGCAGCGACGCCGCACCCATGGACAGGGAGGTGACACCGAGACCGGTCAGCACACACGCCAGCAGCGGATCCGAAGCGGCCTCGCCGCAGACACCGCAGCTCTTGCCCTCTGCCTTCGCCGCCTCGGCCGACAGTGCGACCAGGTCGAGCAGCGCCGGCTGCCACGGGTCCTGCAGCCGCGACACCGCGCCCACCTGACGGTCGGCGGCGAAGGTGTACTGCGCGAGGTCGTTCGTCCCCAGCGACAGGAACTCCACCTCCTGCAGCACCGAGCGCGCCCGCAGCGCGGCCGACGGGATCTCCACCATCGCGCCGAACTTCGCCCGCAGCCCGGCCTCGCGGCAGGCGTCGGCGAACGCCTTGGCATCCGCCCGGTCCGCCACCATCGGTGCCATGACCTCGAGGTAGACCGGCAGCCCCTCGGCCGCCTTCGCCAGCGCCGTCAGCTGCGTCCGCAGCACGTCCGGGTGGTCGAGCAGTGTGCGCAGACCGCGCACGCCGAGCGCGGGGTTCGGCTCGTCACCCGGGGTGAGGAAGTCCAGCGGCTTGTCGGCGCCGGCGTCCAGCACCCGCACGACGACCCGGCCCTCCGGGAACGCTTCCAGCACCTGACGGTAGGCGGTGATCTGCTTCTCCTCCGACGGAGCGTTCTCGCTGTCGTCGAGGAAGAGGAACTCGGTCCGGAACAGGCCGACACCCTCCGCGCCGGCCTCGACCGCCGCGGGCACGTCGGCGGGACCACCGATGTTCGCCAGCAGCGGCACCTTGTGACCGTCCGAGGTCGCACCCGGACCCGTCGCGGCGGCCAGCGCCGCCTTGCGCTCGGCTGCCTCGGCCGCCAGCCGTGCCTTCTTCTCCTCGGCGGGATTCACGAAGATCTCACCGGTGCTTCCGTCCACTGCCACGACGGTGCCCTCGGGAATCTCGCCGGCGCCCGGCAGGGCCACCACGGCGGGCACACCGAGCGCCCGCGCGAGAATCGCGCTGTGGCTGGTCGGTCCGCCCTCCTCGGTGACGAAGCCAAGGACGAGCGTCGGGTCGAGCAACGCGGTGTCGGCAGGCGCCAGATCCCGCGCGATGAGGACGTACGGCTCGTCGCTGTCCGGAACGCCCGGCATCGGGACCCCGAGCAGACGGGCGACGATACGATTCCGCACGTCGTCGAGGTCCGCCACGCGGCCGGCCAGGTACTCGCCGGCACCGGCCAGCAGGGCCCGGTAGGCGGCGAAGGCGTCGTACACGGCGCGCTCGGCCGTGCTCCCGACGGTGATCCGCCGCTCGACGTCGGCCATCAGCTCGGGGTCCTGGGCCATCATGGCCTGCGCCTCGAGCACGGCCTGCGCCTCGCCCCCGGCCAGGTTGCCGCGCGCCATCAGATCGGCCGCCACAGCTTCCACCGCCTTGCGGGCGCGCCCCTGCTCGCGCTCCGCGTCCTCGGCCGGAATCTGCTTCGCCGGCGGCTCCAGAACCGCCGTCCCCATGTGCCGAACCTCGCCGATCGCCACACCGTGGCTCACACCGACGCCTCGCAGCGTTGTCTCCATCTCACCCGTCCCGTTAGTGCGGCGGGTCCCGCCGCCGCGGTGGTTGTCCTACCAGCAGTCGATGCCGCCGTGCGACGGCACGCACGTCACTTCCAGAGGAAGAGACTCTCGCCGGCCTTCACGTCGCCGTCCTCGCGGAGGTCAGTGAGCGCCTCGGCGGTGGCCTCCAGTGCCACGATCGGGCAGACCGGCGACTTGCCCGCGGCCTCGACCGCGGCCGGGTCCCAGCGCACCACGCCCTGACCCCGCACGACGGTGTCGCCCTTGTTCACGAGCAGTTCGAAGCCCTCGCCGTTGAGCTGCACGGTGTCGATGCCGAGATGGGTCAGCACACCGTGCCCGCTCTCGTCGACGACGACGAAGGCGTGGGGGTGCAGCGAGACGATGACGCCGTCGACCGGGGCGACTGCCTCGGAGGGCTCCCGAACGGGGTCGATGGCGGTGCCCGGGCCGACCATGGCCCCGGAGAAGACGGGATCGGGCACGGCGGCCAGTCCGATGGCGCGTCCTGCGAGCGGGGACGAGACGGTGGTCATGGGAAGCCTCCCAGGGCGGGGATCTGTACGCGCCGTCACTGTCTTGTCCCGGACGGCACACTGAGCAGCAGGGTATGTCATAGGAAGTACCGGTTCCGCATGAGTGTTCCGATTAGAGGTCTAGACCACACTCCTCACGGATTTGCACCCGTTCCGCGACCCCGTGTACAGTCGTTAGCCCTGCCTGGGGCTGAGCGATGCGTAGCAAGGTGTCCTCGCCTCGGCAGCATCCAACTCATCAGATCCTATCGCTGGATCATCTTCTGCATGCCCGCAGGACGGTGGTCAAGAGCATCGGGAAAGCCTGATAGTGTTGGAAACACCGAAGGGGAGCGCCCGGAGGAAAGCCCGAGAGAGTCTCTTGGGTGAGTACAAAGGAAGCGTCCGTTCCTTGAGAACTCAACAGCGTGCCAAAAGTCAACGCCAGATATGTTGATACCCCGACCTGATCGGATCTCCGTTCGGGTTGAGGTTCCTTTGAAGTAACACACAGCGAGGACGCTGTGAACGGTCGGATTATTCCTCCGACTGTTCCGCTCTCGTGGTGTCGGCCGGATAACCGGTAAACATTCACG